>NZ_CP033019.1:2543094-3178867 GCF_003667705.1 Janthinobacterium agaricidamnosum
GCGTGTCGGAAATCCTGCTCGACATGCGCCAGCGCCATGGGCAATCCATCCCCATGCTGTTCAATGCCGTGCGGCGCGTGCACGAGGGCGTGCGTTATGACGAGATCGCCGTCTTCGTCGCCAGCGACCGCCGCAAATACGAGCAGCAGCTGCAGCTGGCGCGCAAGGAAGCAGGCGAGCTCAACGACCAGCTGGCGGCCGCCGACCGGCGCAAGGACGAGTTCCTGGCGACCCTGGCGCACGAGTTGCGCAATCCGCTGGCGCCGATCCGCAACGTGCTGGAAGTGCTGCGCCTGGCGCAGCTGGACGACCCGCAGCTGCGCTGGGCCCGCGACGTGCTGGGACGGCAGGTGGGGCACATGACGCACCTGGTCGACGATCTGATGGAAGTGTCACGCATCACGCGGGGGCGCCTGGAATTGCGCCGCGCCAGCGTGGAGCTGGCGCCCGTGGTGGAAGCGGCTCTGCACAGCGTGGCGGAGCTGGCGGCGCAGTCGGGCCACAAGGTGCACGTGGAGCAATGGCCGCAGCCGATCTGGCTCGACGCCGACGCCACGCGCCTGGGGCAGATGATCGCCAACCTGCTGACCAATGCCGTCAAGTACACGCCCGCCAACGGCGTCATCTGGCTGGAAGTGGCTTGCACGGAAAACGACGTGCACATTACCGTGCGCGATTCGGGCATCGGCATTGCGCCCAAGCACCTGGACACCGTCTTCGACATGTTTTCGCAGCTGGAGCCGGCCCTGTCGCGCGCGCAGGGCGGCCTGGGCATTGGCCTGTCGCTCGTGCGGGGCCTGGCCGAATTGCATGGCGGCAGCATCAGCGCCCGCAGCGATGGCGTGGGGCAGGGCAGCACGTTCGAACTGCGCCTGCCGCTGCCCGCCGTGCCCCTGCAGGCGCCGCCCGAGCCCAACCGACGCTTGCTGGCCGGCACGCGCGAGGGCAAGGTGCTGGTCATCGACGACAGCGCCGACGCGGCCGAAAGCCTGGCGCTGGCGCTCGACATCCTCGGTTATGAGGTGCGCACGGCCTACGATGGCGCGGCCGGCATGGCGGCCGCGCAAGCTTTTATGCCGCGCGTGATCCTGCTCGACATCGGCTTGCCGGAAATGAACGGCTACGACGTGGCGCGGCTGCTGCGCAGCGAGCCCTGCGGTCAGAACGCCATCCTCGTGGCCGTCACGGGCTGGGGCCAGGACAAGGATCGCCAGATGGCGTCCGACGCGGGCTTCGATCTGCACCTGACCAAGCCTGTGGATTTTTATGAGCTTGATGCGGTGCTGCAAAAGATGCTGCAGGCGCAGTGAGCGATATATGCCGTATCAACAATCATCGCGCAGCGTGATCCAGGAAGAATGGCATCTGCCTGACTTGCTGGATGGCGCCCGCGCGCTGCACGATGCCTTGCTCGATTATGCAGGTGATGGCGTGTATGCCGACCTGCTCCTTCCCTGGTTGCGCGACAATCCGCAGGTACTGGGCTGGCTGCGTTCATTTGCGCAAAGGCAAGGAAATCCTGTTCCGCCGGCAAGCAAAGAGGAATTGTGGGTACTCCACGCGTTCAGCCGCATAGGCCAGCTGCTGGTCTTGCCCTTGCAACAGGGGCGCGGCAATGGCGAAGGCTGGGCCGGACCACCGCTGTCGCTCGCCGAGTATGAGGCTTTCGTCGAGGCGCTGGGCATGACGGTGCTGCGGCCGGCACAATTTTCGCCTTTTTATCACGAGATAGTCGAGCTGCAGCCCGCTGGGTCTGCACATGCGCGCGCCGCGATCTTGGCGTGGAGATGGCCGTGCGTGATGCTCGGCAACATGCTGTTTTCGCGTGGCGGCGTCGATGTCTGCGCTGGCAAGACAATTTTCAAGCCCGGCATCGCCGACGCATCGACGCTGTACTGGGCTGACCGCCGCAAGGGACGCCCTGTCAACGACCTGTCGCATGGATGGGGCAGCAATTCGCAATGGCGCACGTCATTCCGCCGCGACTATGTCGTCGGCGATACGCGACTTTACAATGTGGATGGCAAGTATGATCTGGCCACGAAAGGGGCCGATACGGCAGATGACGGCCGGTTTCCGGTGCTGACCCTGGCGGAAAGAATTGAGCTGCTGACGCAGCGATGCCTGGTCAGCAGCACGAAGGCCCATGATGAGCTGTGGCCCTATGACGACTGCTGGCGCGATTCGGCAGACAACGGCGGCGTGCGGGAGCGGTGGCCGCGCTGGCTGTCAGCCTTGCTCGGCAGCGGCAGGCGGGGAACAAATGCGTGAAACCGCGATACGGGATGCAAGCGAAGCGCCCCCGGTGTCGGCATGGCAATCACCGGTATTGAATGGAAAAACATGGAACAACTGACAGAATTGGAAATCGCCTTTTTTCAACTGCGCATGGGTTTTGGCCCGGCGGACCGCTGTGTCGACTGGGCCGTGGAGCGTTTGCGCCTGGACCAGGAAGGCGACGATCTGGACGTCGTGCTGCTGGCCAGCGCCCGGGGCCGCGATGAGGTGCTGCCCCTGGGCGAGGCCATCATCGAGCGCTACCGGGGTGTGCAGTGTCTCAGTGACCAGTTTCTGGCGGGAAAATTCATCGTCGAATTGCGCGCCGCTTATCTGGCGGGCAGGGAAAGCGTGTCGTCGCTCGACGCCATCCTGACACGCCTGTACCCGGCGCTTCGCTATCCCGACTGGCTGGTCATGCTGAGCCGCAATTGCGAGTATGCGACGGACGTACCCGATTTCGAGCAGCCGTTCGAGGATGAATTCCGCTACATCGCCAGCCTGTGGGCGCAGGCGGAGAGCCTGGCCGCGTTCGAGGGCGAATACAGCCGCGCGACGTCGGACCGGCATGATGTGGGCTATGCTTGAGAGGGGGCATCTGACTGTACTATGAAAAAAATCGATATTTTTGCCTGTTCCGAAGCCGAGATGCGCGCATGTGCCAGCTGGCAGGATGCCTTCGATTCTTTCCCCGTCACCGGCATCACTTTGCCCGGCGAACTGGATTTTGTGTCGCTGGGGCAATTGCTGACGTTCTCGACGGCTCCTGCCATCCGGCATGTGCCTTTTCCGGGCCGCGAGCTGTACATGTTCAGCGCTGCGATTGCGCAGGCGTTCGAGCGGATGGCGGCCGACGATCTGGCCGATATCGCGGCGGCATGGGCGCAGACCGCGCCATGGGCCGGGCTGGAGGTCAATCCCGTCGATCTGGCAGGATTCCTGATGGAGTTGAAAGCGAACTGGCATCGATCCGCCACACCGGATAAAGCCTTGTTCCTGTGGCTGGACGCCTGATGGGCAGAACATGGCTGGCGATGGCCGCCGTATAATTTTCGCAACTCATCTTGCGGGGAATAAGGTACATGCAAAACAAGACGATAGGACTCATCGGCGGCATCGGCTGGGCTTCCACCCTGGAATATTACCGCCTGCTTAATGAAATGCTGGTGGCGCGCCTCGGCCCCGCGCATAGCGCGCGCATCATGCTGGTCAGCATCGACCAGGCCGATTTCGTCGCGCACGCGGCGCAGCCCGATTCCCGCGCCATCGAGCAATTCCTCGTCGCTGAAGGGCAACGCCTGCAAGGCATGGGCGCGGATTTCTTCCTGCTGTGCGCAAACGGCGCCCACCGTTTCGCCCCGGCCGTCGTGCCACGCATCGGCTTGCCTTTTATCAGCATCGTCGAGGAAACGGCGAAGCGGGTGCGGGAGTCGGGTGTGCGCAAGGTCGGCTTGCTGGGCGTCAAACAGACCATGGCGGGCCGCTTTTATCACGATGCGCTGGAGCAGCAGGGCATCGCGACGGCGACGCCCGATGCGGCCGACCAGGAAATCCTGCACGACATCATCTACACGGAACTGGTGCAGAATATCTTTACCGATGCGAGCCGGAACATTTTCCTGGAGATCATCGAGAAACTGCGGCGGCAAGGCGCGCAGGGCGTGATTTTGGGCTGCACGGAGATTCCGCTGCTGATCCAGCCCGGCGATATCGACTTGCCGCTATTTAATACCACAGCCATTCATTGCGAGGCGGCGGTGGCGTTTGCCGTCGAAGACTAGCCGCTTGCATGTGCGCGGCGCCCGCAGGGGGCTGCCGCTCATTTCACACCATCAAGCCGGCTGCACACCGCCCACATTGCGGCTGCGATTTTCCACCAGCACGGAAATGCCGAGCACGACGATGCCGCCGCAGGCCAGCATGGCGCCCACCCAGCCCGTCGAGCGCAAGCCCATGCCCATGGCGATGGCGATGCCGCCGGCCCAGGCGCCCAGGGCGTTGGCGATGTTGAAGGCGGAATGGTTGAGGGCGGCGGCCACGGTTTGCGCGTCGCCGGCCACGTCCATCAGGCGCGTCTGCACGGCCGGGGCGACGGCGATGCCGGCGCCGATGGCGAACAGGTTGATCGCCGTCAGCCAGACATTGCTGCTGGTATAAGTAAACGCGGCCAGGGCGGCCACGTTCCACAGCAGCACGCCGAAGATCGTCCACAGGCGTGAGCGGTCGGCCAGCCAGCCGCCGATCAGGTTACCCACCGTCATGCCCACGCCGATGATGGCCAGCAGGATCGAGATGACGAGGGGCGAGACTTTCGTGATTTCCAGCAAGGTTGGCGTAATAAACGTGTAGACGGCGAACATGCCGCCGAAGCCGATGGCCACCATCAGCAGGGTCAGCCACACTTGCAGGCGGCGGAACACGCCCAGTTCGCGGCGCGGGCTGGAATCGCCGGCGGCGACCATCGGCACGAAGATGCGCACCATCAGCATGGTCAGCAAACCCAGCGCGGCGACCAGCAAAAAGGCCGAGCGCCAGCCCAGGGTCTGGCCGATATAGGTGGCCAGCGGCACGCCGAAGATATTTGCGACCGTGAGGCCCATCAGCACGCGGGCAACGGCCTGGCCGCGCCGGTCCGGTTCGGCCAGCGCGGCCGCCACCAAGGCTGCCACGCCGAAATACGCGCCATGCGGGATGCCGGCGACGAAGCGGGCGACGACCAGCAAGCCGTAGTTGGGGGCGATGGCGCTGAGCAGGTTGCCGCCGGCGAACATCAGCATCAAACAGATCAGCATCAGCCGGCGCGGCATGCGCGCCAGGAAGATCGTGATCAGGGGCGCGCCGATGACCACGCCCAGCGCGTAGGCGCTGATCATGTGGCTCATCTGGGGCAATGTCGTGCCCAGGTCGTCGGCCACCACGGGCAGGATGCTCATGGAGGCGAATTCGCCCGTGCCGATGGCGAGGCCGCCGATGGCCAGGGCCAGGTCGGCATAGCCAGCGCCAAAAGGCGCGGTGACGCGCGGAATCAATGGGTCTACGGAGGCGTGCATGTTCTTGTTGTTTGGGTAAAGAATGACAGGGTGGAGAGGGCGCGCTGTGGCCCGGCCGGAAGTGGCAATGCGCCACCAGAGTCGACGGCTGGCCGGTATTTTCGGGCTATAACAACTAACAACTGCCCAAGGACAACATTGTAAAAGATTCGGGCAAGCTCTGCTGGGCGGCGGCTAAAATCTGCTGCACTGCACACAACAGCGATGGCGCTTGTTGTTAACGATAACACGGAATGCGCGCGATTCCGCCACAGGGCAGGCGAAGAAAACCTGGCTGTGGCGGAAATGGTCTTACTTCGCCAACGTTTGCTGCAGCGCTTCCAGTCCCGCCACGTAGATCCCGTGGAACAAGTCGGTTACTTCCTGCTCGCTCGCGCCCACGGGCGTGAAGCGGCCCGACCAGGTGACCCGCGCGCCAGCGCCGCCTGCCAGGGGTTCGACTTGCAGGGTGGACAGATAATCGCTGGCGGGAAACGGCGCCTGCAGGATGGAATAGCTGTAGCTGCGCGCCGTGTTGTCGTACGCTTCCAGTTGCTCGACGATGACGTCGCCGGCCGGATTGGCCAAGTGGCGGATGCGGCCCCCGTCGCTCAAGGTGCTGCTGGGAATGTAGGGCAGCCAGTCGGGCAGCGAGTCGAAGCCGCCGATCAGTTGCCAGACCTTTTCCGGTGTGGCGGCGATGTCGATGGAGGTGGTGGTATGGGCCATGGTGCGTTCCTTGTATCTATTAGTTGGAGCCGGTTGGCAGCGGAGCATGGGCGGCTACCAGCTGTTCGGCGCGCATGTCGTGCCAGAACGCGGCGGGGATGACGCTGTGCAATGCTTGCTGATCTTCGGCCAGGCGTTCGGGACGGCTGGCGCCGGGGATCACGGCGGCCACGGCCGGATTGGCCAAGGAAAATTGCAGGGCGGCTGCCTTCACGCTGACGCCATGGCGCGCGGCAATGGCCTTGATACGTTCCACTTTGGCAATGATGGCGGGCGAGGCTTTCTGGTATTCGAAGTGCGCGCCGCCGGCCAGGATGCCCGAACTGTAGGGGCCGCCCACGACGATGTCGACGTTCTGGCTTGCCGCGGCCGGCATCATCCGCTGCAGCGCCCGTTCATGGTCGAGCAGGGTGTAGCGGCCGGCCAGCAGGAAGGCATCGGGCTGCGCTTCGCTTAAATCCAGGGTCAGTTCCAGCGGTTCCACCTTGTTCACGCCCACGCCCCAGGCCTTGATGACGCCTTCTTCGCGCAAGCGGGTCAGCACGCGGAAGGCGCCCGTGCGGGCAATCTCGAATTGCGCCAGCCAGTTGTCGCCATGGAAGTCTTGCGCAATGTCATGCACCCAGACGATGTCGAGGCGGTCCGTGTCCAGGCGCTTGAGGCTGTCTTCGATCGAGCGCAGGGTGGCGTCGGCCGAATAGTCGTCGACGATTTTGTTCTTGCGGCCGAATTCGAACAAGCCGCCTTTTTCGCCCAGTTCGCGGGCAGCCGGGTCTTCCAGTTCGTCGAGGATGAGGCGGCCGACCTTGGTGCTGAGCACGTAATCGTCGCGGCGGCGCTGCTTCAGGGCGGCGCCCAGGCGCAGCTCGGCCAGGCCGGCGCCGTAGAACGGGGCCGTATCGAAATAGCGGATGCCTGATTCCCAGGCGGCGTCAACGGTGGCCAGCGCTTCTGCCTCGGGAATGTTGCGGAACATATTGCCCAGCGGCGCCGTGCCGAAACCGAGTTTGCCTGTCAGTAAGTGTTTGATCGTCATGGTGTTTTTCCTTCAATGAGTGAGTCAATGGAGACAGAATAGCTGGACAAGTTAAGCCTGTCCAAGACATAATTGGCGCAACTTGAGTCCTGAAAGGTCTGACATGTTGGACATACGCCAATTGCAATATTTCATCGCCGTCGCCGAGGAAGAACATGTGGGACGGGCCGCCGAGCGCCTGCATATTTCCCAATCGCCGCTGAGCCGGCAAATCGCCCAGCTCGAAGAGAAGCTGGGCCTGACCTTGTTCGAGCGCAGCGCCCAGCGCATCCGCCTGACGCGCGACGGCCATACTTTCCTGGCCGAAGCGCGCGCTTTTATTACCCACGGGAACCGGCTGGAAGCGCTGGCCAAGCGCCTGGGGCGCGGTGATGAAGGGGGCTTGTGCATCGGCTACATCGAAAATGCCATGCATGCGGGCGTCTTGCCGGACGGCTTGCGCACCTTGCGCGCCACGCGGCCGCAAGTGCACGTCGCCCTGTATAACCTGCATTCGGCCGAGCAGATCGAGGGCTTGCGCCAGCGCAGCCTCGATATTGCGCTGCTGTGCGAACCGCCGCTGCCGAACGACCCGGACCTCGATTGCGCGCAGGTGCTGAGCGACCCCATGCTGCTCGCCTTGCCGGAGACGCATCCGCTGGCGCATAAGGCGGATCTGACGCCCGAGGACCTGGCGGGCCAGGAGTGGATTGCCGTGCTGCACAAAGAAAGCGTGCTGAAACACGATAACTTCATCGCCGCCTGCGCGCGCGCCGGCTTTACGCCCGATATCCGCATGGAAGCAACGGAGCCGCTGACGGCGCTGGGTCTGGTGGCGGCGGGCCTGGGCATGGCCATGATCCAGCACAGCCTGCGCCAGCACGCGCCGGCCGGCGTCGTCGTGCGCGAGCTGCCGTGGTTCAGCTACCGCACGCCATTGTGGCTGGCCTGGCACAAGGTGAATTTGCGCCCGCTGGTGGGGATCTTCCGTGCAACCTTGCTGGAACAAGCCAGCGGTGTGGCCATGGCGGGGCAAAAAGACGTATAAATAAGGCAATCATCTGTCGGGAGGATTGCCATGTTCGATCTGGAGGTGCCGGTGTGGGAACTGGTGGTGCGCGCCGTCATCGTCTACCTTGCCTTGCTGCTGATGGTGCGCATGACGGGCAAGCGGACGGTGGGGCAATTCACGCCGTTCGACTTGCTGGTGGTCATGTTGCTGAGCGAAGCCGTATCGAATGCCTTGTCCGGTGGCGACGATTCCGTTCCCGCCGGCCTGGTGCTGGCCTTGACCCTGATCTGCCTCAACATGCTGATTGCGTGGATCACCTCGCGCAGCCGCAAGCTCGCCGAGCTGGTCGATGGCACGCCCGTGCTGCTGGGCCGCGATGGCGTGATTTTCGATGATGTCGTCAAGAAATGCAGGGTGGCGGGCGGCGATGTCGAGCAAGCGCTGCGCGAGGCCGATTGTCCCTTGCCGGACATGAAATGCGCGTTCCTGGAAGCGGACGGCAAGATCACCATTCTGCAAAAATAGCCGCGGCGGCCAGCCACGCCTATATTTTCTTGCTGCGTTTTAAGTGCAGGGGCAGCAGCCACCACATACAGACGATCAGCGTGCCCATCAGGATGCTGGCGACGATGCCGGGCAGGTGGCCAAAGACTTCCGACATCACCAGATTGGTGCCCAGAATAAACGCCAGCGCGAGCGAAAAGGCGCCGCACATCATGATGCGGTCGGCCACGCGCTTGAAGCGTTCGCGGTCTTGCAGGGGGCGCATCACGCGGTGCTGGATGGCTGGCGCGCTGAGCAGTACCAGACTGGTCATGGAGAGGAAAAACGTCAGCAGGAAGACGACCTTTTCCGTCTGCACGATCTTCGCGAAGCCGCCGTTGAAGGGCAGGATGATGAGGAAGGCCGTCAGCATCTGCGCGCCCGGCAAGAGGATGCGCAACTCGCTGAGCAGATCGGACAGGTCGCCGTCGTCGCTTGGCTGGTCATCGTCTTGCTGCTGTCGCGCGTGTGGCATGGGGTGGTCCTTGAGGTAGTGATGGGACCAGTCTACGCGCAGGCGCCCGCGCTGACTGTGGGCGCGCGCACCTTCAGAAGCAATGCGCGATGTGTTGGCGCAAGCGCCACAGCGGTGTCGAGACGATGGCCGTTGCGCTGTGCGAGGCGTCATGGCCGCAATGGCCGCAGCTGTGGCGGCGGTGCGGTGCCAGCGCGAAGCTGCCCAGGTCCAGGTGCGGATGGCCGCAGCGGGCGCAGTCGCTGCAGTCCAGCGGCGTGCCTGCCTGCAAGGCGGCGGCGTAGGCTTGCGCGGCGGGCGGCGTGAGGTTCAGCTGGACGATGTCGGGCGGGAACAGGCCGGGCAGGGCGCGGCAATCGATGGCCAGCGCGGCCGCGTCGCGCGCCAGCAGGCTGCCGCCGTCATTGGCCAGGGCGCGCAGTTGCAGCAAGCCATCGGGGGACAGGCGCAAGGTGGTGGCGTGAAAGCGGCCGGGGTCGAACAGTTCCGGATACAGCACATAGCCCATGGGGCTGGCGTGCTGGCGGCAGCGCATCTGCCGCGTCGCCTGCCAGTCGGCCAGGTCGGCCTTGGCGCCCCAGTAGCACTGGTGCGTGCGGCACCAGTGGCGCGCCGCGCCATTGCGAAATTTTCCAGCCGGCAGCAGGTCGCACAGCACGATGGCATCGCAGCCCGCGCCGGCGCGAAAGTGCCCGGTGATATGCTGCGTGGTGACGGCGAGATGGCCCGTGCTCGCTTGCAGGGGCCAGCAGATGCCGGGCAGGGTCAGCGGCGTGGGCAAGCGCGCCTCCGCGCGGCGACCGGCTTGCCAGCCGCCATGGCGTAAAAAAGCCCGCCGGCTGGGGCGGGCCGTGCTGACGGGAATACCTGCGGCATGGCCCGGTTTATTCTTCCGTATCGGCCAGGGTGACGATGGCGCGCGCCCACTTCGAGTATTTCAAGTTCGCCAGATCGCGCACGGTCTTGATATTGAACGCCTGCTTGAGCAGTTCCGCATCCTTCTCGCTCACGCCTTGCAGCGCATCGACGGGGGCATCGGCAATTTCCTTGAACGTCTTTTTTTCGTAGGCTTTGTCTACCGCTTTATTGATGTTCATGTGTTGATACTCCTCAGTAAGTAGGAAAATTAATTCTACACGGTTTTGTAACTCGTCAATTTACGCTTGCATGTTGTGCCGAACTAAATATGATGGAGGTGGGTGAGGCTGCGGCCGAGCCTGGTTTTGTTCCGCCTGTTAAATTGTAATTATAGCATTTGAATTATGTATAGTATAATTGTTGCGTGTGTCGGCGACTATGCGCCGGCCTTACCGGATGCCGCTGTATGCGGCACCAATTGACAGCGTTCAGGAGAATACGATGAGTTTGCTAGATCAACTTGCAGGACAGGCGATGAGCGCTTTGGGCAACAAGGGTGCGGACGGCGAAGCCTCGTCGGGACTGATGGCCAGCGTGATGGACCTGGTCAACCAGCATGGCGGTTTGCCCGGCCTGCTGCAGAAATTCCAGGAAAGCGGCCTGGGCGACCAAGTGGCCAGCTGGATCGGCACCGGCGCCAATGCGCCCGTCTCCGGCGATCAGATCAAGGATGCGCTGGGCGCCGACACGATCACCGAGATCGCTGCAAAAGCGGGCGTCGCCCCGGACGCGGCCTCGGGCGGCCTGGCCGCCTTGCTGCCCCAGCTGATCGACAAGCTGACGCCGAACGGTCAAGTACCTGAAGGCAATGACCTGGTCAGCCAGGGCTTGAATATGCTCAAGGGCAAGATCTTCGGTTGAGCAGCCGATGCCACAACAAAAAACCTCGCAGCGATGCGAGGTTTTTTTATGTGCAAGGTTTTGTGTGCGAACTATGAACGTCTGAAAAACGCCCAGGGCTAGGCGCCGCCCCGAAGACAGTACGCGAGTACGGCGAGGGGCAGGCAACAACGCCATGGGCGTTTTTCAGGCGGCGGCCATCATGCCGAAGTGGGGAGGCGCGCCGGTCAGCCTGGCCGTACTCCCCTCGACCAGATAGGAACAATAGCGGCGCCGCTCGGCGATGCCGCCGCGCCGCTCCATCAGTTCGCCCAGCATGGCGACGGCGTCGGTGGCCATCTTTTGCACGGGCTGGCGCAGGGTGGTGATGTCGTAGCTGAGCCAGCCCGATGCTTCCAGCGCGTCGAAGCCGGCCACGGACATTTGCAGCGGCACCTGGATGCCCATCTGGTGGCGTGCCGTGTCCAGGCAGCCGATGGCCATGATGTCGTTGCCGCAAATGACGGCGTCCGGCACGCGTCCCAGGCGGTCGATGACTTTGCGCAAGCCATGGCCGCCGCTGGCGTAATCGTAGTTGCCGCTGACGACGATGGGCGCGGGCAAGCCCAGTGTGAACAGCCGGTCCAGCACGCCGGTCTTGCGCTCCTGCGCGACGGCCGAGTCGCCGGGGCCGTCGATGACGGCGAACTGGCGGTGGCCCGCCTCGGCCAGGCGCGAGACGAGCAGGCGCGCCGCTTCGCCCTGGTCGCACAGCACCGCGTGCACGGCGTGTTCGCGCGGGCTGCGGTTGAACAGCACCAGCGGCACGTCGCGCCGGCCGAATTCGGCCATCTGCTCGTCCGACAGGCAGGCGGCCACGACGGCGCCATCGACCTGGTATTGCCACACGTCGCTCAAGACCTTGCCGATGTCCGCTTCGCGCTCCAGGGTAAACAGCAATAAACGCTTGCCCTGGCGGGCGATTTGCTGGCTCAGGTCGGACAACACTTGCGGATAGTACAGATTGGCCAGGTTGGAAATGATGACGGCCACCAGGTTCGAGCGGCGCGTAATCAGGCTGCGCGCGGCCGCGTTGGGGATGTAATCGAGGGTGATGGCCGCCTGCATGACCTTGGCATGCGTGGCGGGCGAGACGCTGGCGCCCGGCTTGAAGCAGCGCGACACGGCCGATTGCGACACGCCGGCCATCAGGGCCACGTCATACGAGGTCACGCGCCGTCCGGCTCCGGGTATGGCGCGGGCAGTGGTGCCGGGTGTCCGGGCTACAGTATTCTTTTTTCGCATATTGGTCTGGCAAGCAACCTGTCTCAAAGTATTCCTGCAGGCCCGGCCGCTTGTGGCGGCCTGGGCGGGAAAAATGAGCATAGCGAAAATATTTCCATGTGGCAAGACTGTTTTCTTATCCATGTTGCAAATAATTTGATTGAATGGCAAGTGGTATGCATGCCCTTCCATGGTCATGGTCGCAGGGGCCGCTGCCATAGGGGCGGAGGCGTCCCGTCGGGTCCCGGCATCAATTTTCCAACAGGAGCTTTTGCGCGCGGCCCGTACCGAATGCAAAGCAAGCTTGGGACGTTCACCGGGCTGAACGGGTTTTTCTGGTGCAATGGCCTGCCTTCTGATAACATAACGCCCCTTTATTCAGGGAAGGGTCGACATGGCCAATGCTTGCGGCGTCGATTTCGGCACGTCAAATTCCACGGTAGGCTGGGCGCGTCCCGGGCAGAGCACCATGCTTGGCCTGGAAGATGGCAAGACGACCTTACCGTCCGTTGTCTTCTTCAATGCGGAAGACGAGGAAGTCAGTTTTGGCCGCGCGGCGCTGGCCGGCTATCTGGCCGGTTACGAGGGGCGTCTGATGCGCTCGCTGAAAAGCTTGCTGGGCACGAGCCTCATCGATGGCCAGACGGAAGTGGGTGGCCGCGCCTTGCCGTTCCGCATGTTGCTGGCGCAATTCATCGGCGAAGTGAAACGCCGTGCCGAGCAGTCCGCCGGCCGCGAATTCACGTCCGCCGTGTTCGGCCGTCCCGTCTTCTTTATCGACGATAATGCGCAGGCCGACCAGCTGGCGCAGGATACCCTGGCCGAAGTGGCCCGCTCCGTCGGTTTCAAGGACGTCGCCTTCCAGTTCGAGCCGATCGCCGCCGCCTTCGACTACGAGTCGCAAATCGACAAGGAAGAGCTGGTGCTGATCGCCGACATCGGCGGCGGTACTTCCGACTTTTCGCTCGTACGCCTGTCGCCGGAACGGGCGAAAAAGATGGAACGGCGCGACGATATCCTCGCCACGGGCGGCGTGCACATCGGCGGCACGGACTTCGATAAATACCTGAGCCTGTCCTCCGTCATGCCCTTGCTCGGCTATGGCAGCCGCCTGCACAACAATAGCGAAGTGCCGTCCAGCTATTATTTCAACCTGGCGACCTGGCACACGATCAACCTGGCCTACACGAAGAAGATCTGGGTACAGCTGGCTGACGTGTGCCGCGATGCGCGCGAGCAAGACAAAGTGAAGCGGCTGCAAACGCTGATCGACGAGCGCGCCGGCCACTGGCTGGCCATGAAAGTGGAAGAGGGCAAGATCGCCCTGTCCGACGCGGCCGAAGTACAGCTGGAGCTGGACCGTTTGTCGCCCGCGCAAAGCCTGTTGCTCAAACGTGCGCAATTCGACGACGCCATCGGCCACCTGTGCGGCTCCGTGGAAGAAACCGTGCTGCGGCTGCTGCGCGACGCGGGCGTGGCGCCGGACGCCGTCGACACCGTGTTCTTTACGGGCGGCTCGAGCGGCGTGCGCTTGTTGCGCGAAAAGATCGCCGCCCTGGTGCCGGCCGCGCGCAAGGTCGAGGGCGATTTGTTCGGCAGCATCGGTGCGGGCCTCGCGCTGGACGCCGTGCGCAAGTTCGGCTGATAAAATGTGCATGGCGGCGTTGCCGCGTCTTGCCGTACTAGTGTACTGTCTGCGACGCGGCGCCTTGCCCTGCGCATTTTATCGATACACCCACTGTTGCACCCACGAAAGAGCGCCCCATGCATGTGTTTGACAAACCGATCGTCATGATCGACTTCGAGACGACCGGCTTGTCGCCCGACATGGGCGACCGCATCACGGAAGTGGCGGCGCTGCGCATCGAGGGCGGGCGGATCACGGACCGCTATGTGACCTTGATCAATTGCCATGCGCGCATTCCCGCGTTCATCACAGGCTTGACGGGCATCACGCAGGCCATGGTGGACAAGGCGCCGCCCGTGGCCGAGGTGGTGCCGCAATTGCTGGATTTTATCGGCAGCGACGCCTTGTCGGCGCACAATGCCAGCTTCGATGAAAAATTCCTGCGCGCCGAAAGCGCCAGGCTGAACCTGACGCCCGCGCACCAGTCGCTCGTGTGTTCCTTGAAACTGTCGCGCCGCGTGTTTCCCGGCATGGCCAGCTACAAGCTGGGCTTGCTGTCGAGCCAGCTGGGTATCGCCTTCAAGAGCGCCGCCCACAGGGCCGAGTCCGATGCGGAAGTGGCGGCGCAAGTGCTGATCCATATCGGCCGCCACTTGCGCAGCAGCTACGGTATCGCCGATGTCGATGCCGACCTGCTGGTGTCGCTGAACAAGCTGGCCGCCGGCAAGGTGCCGCAATTCCTGCAAAAGCATCCATCGCGCCGCTGAGCGCCTTAGCCTGTCTAAGCAGGCTCATCAAAACGATATAATTTTGTTATTTCCTTTGAGCCTGCTCAAGTCCTTCCCCCGCATCGAATTTAAAATTTAAGCAACACACGATTTCGCCGCCCTGGGCCGCCGTTTTGCGCGTGCTGCCGGCAAGCGCAATGTGGATGGGGGCGCACATGGACAAGCACCATACTGCCAGAGATAGCCACGAAGCATATATCTGGTTCCGCACGGCTGCCGAGCAGGGCAATGCGTATGCCCAGTTCAATCTGGGATTGATGTACAAGAAGGGCGAAGGCGTGGCGCAGGACGATGCGCGCGCCTATGTCTGGCTGCGCCTGGCCGCGCTGCAAGGGCTGGCTTTCGCGCAGAACCATCTGGGTGCCCTGTATTACCACGGGCGCGGCGTGGCGCAGAGCGATGCAGACGCCGTGCTGTGGTTTCGCCGCGCGGCTGCCCAGGGCGATGCCTCGGCCCAGCAAAACTTGGGGCAGATGTACCGCAAGGGGCGCGGCGTGCTGCAGAGCGACGAGCTGGCCCTGGCGTGGTTCTACCGCGCTTCCGAGCAGGGCGTGGCCAGTGCGCAATCCTTGCTGGGCGAAGCGTATGCGCAAGGCCTGGGAGCGAAAAAAAACGATGCGCTGGCCCTGGCCTGGTTCCGCAAGGCGGCCTTGCAGGGCGATGCCCAGGCGCAGCTGAACCTGGGGCTCGTCTACAAACGCGGGCAAGGCGTGGCGCAAAGCGATGCCCAGGCGCTGGCATGGTTCCGCCAGGCCGCCGCTCAGGGCCTCGCCGTGGCGCAGCGGCAACTCGGCGTGGCATATGCGGAAGGGCTGGGCGTGGCGCCCGACCAGCTGCGCGCCTACGCCTGGCTGCAGCGGGCGGCCGAGCAGGATGACGCCGACGCCCAGTTCAACCTGGGCCTGATGCTGGCGCGTGGCCAGGGCGTGGACAAGGACGAGGCGCGCGCCGTCGTCTGGTACCGGCGTGCCGCCCTGCAAGGCCATTGCATGGCGCAATACAATCTCGGCGGCATGTTTGCGGGCGGGCGCGGCGTTGTCCGCGACTTGCGCCAGGCACTGGACTGGTATGCGAAGGCGGCGGCCCAAGGCGCGTCGAATGCGCAATTCAACCTGGGCGTGATGTATGCCAACGGCCAGGGCGTGGAGCGTGACGAGGTGTGCGCCGTGCGCTGGTACCGCACGGCTGCCGAGCAGGGCGATGCCAGCGCGCAAAATAACCTGGGCGTCATGTATGCGAATGGTCATGGCGTGCCGCAAGACGATGGCCTGGCCGTGCATTGGTATGCGCGCGCGGCGGGCCAGGGCCATGCGCTGGCGCAGTACAACCTGGGCGGCATGTACAACGGCGGGCGCGGCGTGGAGAAGGATCGCGTCTGCGGCTATATGTGGCTGGCGCTGGCGGCCGAGGGGGGCGATAGCGGGGCGGTCAGGGCCAGGGAAGCGGCTGCCACCAGGCTGGCGCCGGCGCAGCTGCAGGAGGCGCAGCAGCGCGTGCGGCAATGGCATCAGGTGCGCTCGCCGCCGTTGCCGCCGGTCGACTGACGCGCCGGCGCCGTGCGCGCAGCGATGCGCGCTGCATGCGATAATTGCCCAAGAGCATGCCGCGAAGGCGGCGCGGTTTTCGGCAAAGTGAAAGGTGGAGCATGGTAAGGCAGGCAGGTGAGGATGCATCCGAGCAAAAAGTTATCGACGACATCGCCACGCATGGCTGGCATGGCGTCCATATCGGTCCCGATGAAGAGGGGCCCGGCTATGCGTTCACGATAGGCGCCGGCCACAGCTTCGGCCAGCCTGAATTGCTGATCATGGGCTTGCCGCGCGCCATGGCCCACCAGATACTCGACGTGGCGCTCGATGCCGTGCGCAGCGGCGCCATCACGGATTTCACGGCCACCACGGACGCCTTGTTCGAAGGCCATCCGTGCGCCTTCGTGCGCGTGCCCGTCGAGCAATACCGCAACTACATCGGCTATGCGCGCTGGTATTACCAGGGCGATGATTTTACCTTGTACCAGATCGTCTGGCCGTCGCGTGATGGCCATTTTCCGTGGCAGGCGCAAGCGAGCGCGCAGTATGTGGAGAGCCAGCCCCTGTTGGGGCCGGCGCCGCTGGCCGCATGACGGCAGGCGCCTCCGTCCGCATTCTGACCGGCACGGCAACCTTGTGCGTGTTCGACCCGGCCGTCCTGCGCCACAAGCTCGACGATGACTGCGACTGGTGGAGCCTCCCCAGCGCGGAACTGGCGGCCGTGAATGCGGGGCAGGCGGCGTTTTTCAACGTGGGCGGCGACGGCGCGTATGACGTGGTTTTGCACGGGGAACTTGCCGAGCCGCATGCGAGCGTGCACCTGGTTGTGGCCTCGGGCCGCGTCTTCATCGGCGCCGGGGAAGACGTCACGGGCGGCGGCCTGGAACCGGACACGGCATACGGCGGCCTGTTCGTGGACGTGCCCGTGGGCAGCTACCGCGTGCAGGCACGCCGCGATGGCGCGCGCATCAGCCTGGCATTCGTGCCCGATGCGCGCAGCAGCAATGCGTTTGCCGACCTCGTGCGTATTTGATGCGCCGTTGCACCTTGGCTAGGCGTCCATGCGGGCCACGGCCGCGCCTTGCCGCCGGTCCAGGAACAGGCTGTTGCCGTGGATTTTCTTCGCCTGTTTCTTCGCTTCCGCCGCCTGGGTGGCGATCTGATGGTGCGTGTAATACTGGTGCGCCTCGACCTTGATCGCGCCCAGCGACAGGCTGATCAAGGAATAAAACACTTTTTTGCCTTGCCGGTCTTCGCTGATGTAGCCGCCCCGTTCGCAGTCGCTGGTGCTGTAGTAGGCGGGGATGGCGGCCGCGAAGTCGTCCAGCATGGCCTGGCAGCGCGTTTCCCAGTCTTCGCTCTGGAACAGAATCATGAAATCGTCGCCGCCGATGTGGCCGATGAAGTCGCGGTTCGGGTCGCAATGGCTGCTGAGAATTTCTCCCGTCAGCTGGATCACGTCGTCGCCCTTGCGGTAGCCGTACACATCGTTGAAGGGCTTGAAGTGGTCGAGGTCGCAATAGCAGACCCAGAAGCGGCTGCCGCTGTGCAATAAACGGTCGATATGCTCGTTGATGGGGACGTTGCCGGGCAGTTGCGTCAGCGGGTTGGCGTAACGGGCCGCATTGATCTGCATCTGCGTGATTTCGCGCATCAGGTCGTGCCCCGTGCCCATGCCGAGATAGCGGCCGTGTTCGGTAATGATGAAGCCGTTGAACAGGTGGTGAGCATCAGACTGCACCATGGTGTAGCTGAGTTCTTGCAAGCTCGTCTCGTGGTCGGCGATCAGGGGCGTGGCATCCATGAACAGGCTGCATGATTTCTTGCCGTACAGTTCGCGCTGGTAGGGGCGGGCGAAGTGGTCGATCATTTCGAAGCGGCTGATCAGGCCCAGCGGCACGCCGTCGTCGACGACGGGGATGATCATCAACTTTGGTTCTTTCAGGAAAATGTCGTAGACCTCGTTATTATTGAACTGCGGCGAGACGGCCGCTACCTTGTTCAGCAGCTTGCGGATGCTGGCGCCGTTCTTTTCCAGGCTGCTGCGTTGCGGATACACGGCCACGCCATTGCGCCCCAGCGCCTGCACCACTTCGGCGGGCAGCGCGCGCGCCGGCACCGCGTTGGGCCGGCCCAGGTGGTAGCCTTGCCCGAACGCCACGCCCAGGTCGCGCAAGACCAGCAATTCCGTCTGGGCCTCGATGCCTTCGGCGATCACCAGGGTGCCCGATTTTTCCGCGATTTCCTGGATTGAGCGCACGAACTGCAGTTTGACGGGGTCGTTGTTGATGCCCTGGATGAAATGCATGTCGATCTTCACGTATTCAGGCCGCAGTTCCGACCACAGGCGCAGGCTGGAAAAGCCTTCGCCCAGGTCGTCGATGGCGATCTGAAAACCCATGTTGCGGTAATGCAGTACCGCTTCGCGCATCAGCTCGTAGTCATAGGTGGGCTGGTTTTCCGTCAGCTCGATGATGACACGGTCCGGGTTGATGCCGATGTGTTCGATGTATTCCAGGGTTTCGCCATGGCGCGCATTGCGCAGCAACAAACACTCGGGGCTGACGTTGAGAAACAGTTTTCCTGGCAACTGCAGCTCGGCGAAGCGTTCAAGCACGACCTGGCGGCACAGGTGTTCCACTTCCAGGGTCAGGTCGTGCGCGCGCGCCACCTTGAACAGATTCATCGGCGCGTGCAGCGGGCTGTCGGACGGACCCCGTATCAAGCCTTCGTAGCCGATGATGTCGCCGCTGTGCATGTGGATGATGGGCTGGAACAGCGCGCTGAGCTTGCGGCCCGCCAGGATGTCGTGCAAGGCATCCGTCCCTTCGATGCTCATGCTGGCCGATGGGGGCTTCAGGTAAGCCACGTTCGATGGCGTCGCGGGGGCCGGCGCGGCGGTGGCGGAGGGGAGGGCGAGAGTGTACATAGGCGGACGTGGCGGCACGGCCTCTGGACGGGCCATGAACATGTTGCCGATAGTAAAGAAGATTTATGACAGCTTGATGAAACGACTTTGCTTTTGATAATGTTTCTTGTATGAACGTCAGTTTGCCGATTCCGCCGAAAGCGAGATTTATCATGGCAATCCATGTGAAT
Organism: Janthinobacterium agaricidamnosum; assembly: GCF_003667705.1. Lineage (NCBI taxonomy): Bacteria > Pseudomonadati > Pseudomonadota > Betaproteobacteria > Burkholderiales > Oxalobacteraceae > Janthinobacterium > Janthinobacterium agaricidamnosum. The sequence goes on from NZ_CP033019.1 coordinate 2,562,239, forward strand.
TTGCCAAACAAAAGACGGCAAATCCATCGGATAACTGTGCTTTAAAAGTAGCAATCCGCGCTATGATTTCTCTTGGCGAAAGTCAACATGGGCAGCCGCGGTGTGTGTGCGGCTTGCTTTCCTCGACATCCAACAATGAGACAACAACCCATGCAATTACGTAGTGCAACCCTCATATTCAGCTTGCTGGCCGCTTTCGGTGGCAATGCCCTGGCGCAAAACGCCGCGATGCCATCGTGCCCGGCCGGCGACGGCGCTCCCGTGACGTATCCGGTCAGCAAAAAAGTCGATCAGCAAGACAGCTATTTCGGCACCACCATCGCTGATCCGTACCGCTGGCTGGAAGACGCCAACAGCGCGGAAACGGGCGAGTGGGTCACGGCGCAAAACAAGCTGACGCAGTCGTACCTGGGCACCATCCCCGAGCGCGCCGCGATCAAGCAGCGCCTGACCAAGCTGTGGAATTATGAGCGTTTCTCTACGCCAACGAAGCAGGGCGGCCGCTACTTCTACAGCCGCAACGACGGCTTGCAGAACCAGGCCGTGCTGTACACGGTGAAAAAGCTGACGGACGAACCGCGCCTGCTGCTGGACCCGAACACCCTGTCCACCGATGGCACGGTGGCGCTGGCCGGCACCTCGATCAGCCCGAACGGCAAGTATCTGGCCTACGCCACGTCCGCGTCCGGTTCCGACTGGAACGAGTGGAAAGTGCGCGACATCGAATCGGGCAAGGATTTGACGGACCACATCAAGTGGGCCAAGTTCTCGGGCGCTTCGTGGACCAAGGACAACACCGGTTTCTTCTACAGCCGCTATGACGCGCCGAACGAGGCAACCAAGCTGGCCGATATCAATTACTTCCAGAAATTGTATTTCCACAAGATCGGCACGCCGCAAAGCGACGACGTGCTCGTCTTCGACCGTCCCGACCAGAAGGAATGGGCGTTCGGCGGCAGCACCGTCAGCGATGACGGCAATTACCTGATCATCACGGCCACGCAGGGCACGGAACGCAAGAACCGCGTCTTTTACAAGGACTTGCGCCAGAAGAATGCCAAGGTCGTGGGCTTGCTGGAAGAGTTCGACGCATCGTACTCGTTCATCGACAATGATGGCCCCGTCTTCTTCTTCAAGACGGACAACAAGGCGCCGAAATCGCGCGTGATCGCCATCGATACGCGCAAACCTGCGCCTGCCGACTGGAAAGAGATCGTGCCGCAAAGCGCGGAAACCCTGGTCGCCGTCAACCTGATCAACAACCAGCTGGTGCTCGATTACTTGAAAGATGCGCAAACGCAAATCAAGATCGTCGATCTGAACGGCAAGCTGGTGCGTGAAGTGGCCTTGCCGGGCATCGGTTCGGCCGGTGGTTTTGCGGGCAAGCGTGGCGACACGGAAACGTTCTACTCGTTTACCAGCTTCACGACGCCGGCGACCATCTATCGCTACGACATGAAGTCGGGCAAGAGCACGGTGTACCGCCAGCCGAAAGTCGATTTCGACCCGAATGCCTTTGAAACGCGCCAGCAATTCTTCACCAGCCGCGACGGTACCAAGGTGCCGATGTTCATCGTCTCGAAAAAAGGCATGAAGCTCGATGGCACGAATCCGACCTACCTGTACGGCTATGGCGGCTTCAATATTTCGCTCACGCCGAGCTTCTCCGTGGCGAATCTTGCCTGGGTAGAAATGGGCGGTGTCTACGTGATGGCCAACCTGCGCGGCGGCGGAGAGTACGGCGAAGCGTGGCACCAGGCTGGCACCAAGCTGAACAAGCAAAACGTGTTCGACGACTTTATTGGCGCGGCGCAATGGCTGGTGGACAACAAGGTCACCTCGCCATCGAAGCTGGCGATCGGCGGCGGCAGCAATGGCGGCCTGCTGGTGGGCGCGGCCATGACGCAGCGTCCCGACCTGTTCGCCGCGGCGATTCCGCAGGTGGGCGTGCTCGACATGTTGCGTTTCCACAAGTTCACCGTGGGCTGGGGCTGGGTGCCTGACTACGGCTCGTCGGACGATGCCGAACAGTTCAAGGCGCTCGTGAAATACTCGCCGCTGCACAACCTGAAGGCGGGCGGCTGCTATCCGGCTACCATGATCACCACGGCCGACCACGACGACCGCGTCGTGCCTGCCCACAGCTTCAAGTTCGCCGCCGCCGCCCAGGCAGCGCAAGGCGGCCCGGCACCCGTGCTGATCCGCATCGACAGCAAGGCGGGCCATGGCGCCGGCAAGCCGACGACCAAGCAGATCGAAGAAGTGGCGGACCGCTGGGGCTTCCTCAGCCGTTCGCTGAAGATGACGCCGGCAGTGGCGGAGCCGGCCAAGGTGGCGGCGCAGTAAAACCGGGTAGGTCGGATTAGCGCGGCATCGCCGTGCGTAATCCGACACCACCTGTCATGTCAGCACGATGTCGGATTACGCGGCGTGCCGCCGCTAATCCGACCTACGCTGGCCTGCTTCCGTAATCCTCGCCAGCACCCCCTCTCCAAACACCGCCTGAAACGGCAAATCCTTGCGCTGCGCGTAGCCGATATAGCAATCGCACTTGAAGCGCGGGCAGCGGCGTTCCTGCAGCATGTCGGCCAGGTCATCCTCATATAAATTCCCCAGCCGCTCGGGCACGAAATGGCAGCGCGCCAGTTCGCCGTCGCCATCGACGGACAGCGACGCCTCGCCCGCCAGGCACGGTTTATTGCGCGAGGGAGACGGGCGGCGGTTTTGCGCGAACCACGGGTCGACGGCGTCCAGTTCGGCCAGGTCTTGTTCGCTGTAGTAGCCGGGGCCACGGCGGTCGTAGGCGTTCAGCCACAGGTAGACGTGGGCGGGCAGCGCCGCGCGCAGGGCGCGGACGGCGTCCAGATGCTCGTTCATGGCGACGACGCCGACGGAGTAGCGCACGCCCATGGCATCGAGCTTCGCGCAGCGGGCGAGAAAGCGGGACAAGGTCGTCTGGTCCGGGTGGAAGGTGCACCACAGGCCGACCTTTTCCAGCCCGTCCATGTTCTCCAGCCAGTCCAGGGGGCCGGACAGATTCGTCTGCAGCGCCACTTGCCGTACGTGCGGCAGGCTGGCCAGGGTTTGCATCGCGCTCCGGTAGTGGCGCCGCACCAGCGCCTCGCCCCAAGGCGTGAACAGCACGCCGATGGGGCGCGTCTGCTGCGCCACCCAGCCGGTAAAACGCGCCACTTCGCGCGCGTCGCGGGCCAGCGCGGCGCGGCTGTCGCGCTTCTTGGCGAACGGGCAGTAGCCGCAGGCGTAATTGCAGCTCGATAGCGTGCCCCGGTACAGCAGGGACAAAGCGCCAGGCTGCGTTGTCAGCACGTCTGGCCGCCTTCGGCCATCAGCGCGCGCACCGTATCGGATGCCAGCCAGGGGCCGATGGTGTCGGCGTAGCTGTAGCCCCGGTCACTCAGGCGCAGCAGCGGGCCATTTTCTTCCACTAATTCCAGCGCGTGCAGCTCGGCCAGCTGCGGCAAGTCTGCTTCGCAGCTGGAGCCGAAGCGCGCCGCGTAGGCGTCGCGGTCCAGGCCCGGTTCCGTCAGCAGCGACTGGATCACATAGCGCCGGCGCTGTTCTTCGTCATTGAGCTGGTAACCGTGTTCGGCCTGCGCGAAGCGCGCCTCGTCGAGCGCCAGGTAGTTGTCGATGATGTTGATGGTGTCAAGCCGCGCCACCGCGTACTCGCTTGAATAATGCAGGCTGGCCGTGTACGAGCGGGCGCCCGCGCCCAGGCCCACCATGCCGTCGTTCTGGCAGCAGTACGAGGGACCGTTCTGTTCCGGCGCATGGGGGGCGCGGAACATGCGCATCGAGACCTGCTCATAGCCCTGCGCGCGCAAATGGTCGCGCGCGGCCGCGTACAGGGCCAGACGGCTGTCGCCATCGCGGGCCAGCATGATGGGGTTGAGCGACTGCGCGCCCTGGCGGCGCGCTACCTTGCCGAGACCCGTCTGTTCGCGCACATACAGCGGATACAGATAGAGCTCCTCGGGCCGGAAGGCCAGCGCGCTGTCGATGGAGGCCAGCAGGCTGGCGACGGTTTGCCCCGCGATGCCGTAGATCAGATCCAGGTTCAGGGTGGGAAAACCGGCCGCGCGTATCAGACCGATGGCGTGATGGACGGTGGCGTTCTGTTGCGGACGGGCCAGCGCGCGCATTTCGCCTGCGGCAAAGCTCTGGATGCCCAGGCTGACGCGGTCGATGCCATGCGCGCGGCACACGGCCAGCCGTTCCGCCGTGATGGTTTCGGGCGAGGCCTCGATGCCGGCCGGCGTGTGCTGCAGGTCGATGCCGAGGATGTCGCGCGCGCCGCACAGCAGGGTGCCCAGCTGCGCGGGCGACAGATAGGTGGGCGTGCCGCCGCCCAGCGCGAAGCGGGCGAAGCGCCGTTCGCCCAGTGCGCCGTTGAGTGCGCGCATCTGCACCAGCACTTGCTGCACGTAGCGCTCGACCATGTCGGCGCTTGGGCGGGCCATGGCGAACAGGTTGCAAAAGCCGCAGCGCATCTCGCAGAACGGGATGTGGATGTAGGCGAAGAGGGCGGAACGGTCCTGCTGCGCCCACAGCGGTGCCAGGGGCGCGGCCTGCGGCAAGGCGCGGTAGGCGGCCTTGTGCGGATACGAATAGGAATACGCCTGGTAGGGCGTGTGGCGCATGCGCTGCGCCAGGGTGCCCGGCTGTTCGGATGGGTTCACGGTGCGGCTTCCTTGGAATGCGGTGGTAAAGAATCAATGAAAAAGTTCGCATACGGCACGTTCCACACGCTGTCGTGGGCGACCCGGTGGCCCCGGTAGCCATCTTCGCCGTACGCGCTGCCGTGGTCCGAGCAGACGATGGCGAACGTGGGCGCGCGCGCGGCGCAGGCGGCGAACAGCGGCGCCAGCGCCCCGTCCACATAGCGCAGGGCAGCAGCGTGGCTGTCCAGGCAGTCGGCGCGGCAGCCGGGCAGGTAGGCGCGGTTGGGCGTATGCAGCGCGCTGACATTGATGAACAAAAAAGTGCGTTGATCGTTTTGCGCCAGCAGCTGGGTCGCCAGCGCCACCTGTTTTTGCGTCGAATGACGGCTGGCCACGCCCATGCCTGCGCTCCAGTGGCTTTCCTGGAACAGCGACGGCAGCACGGAGCCCAGCGCCGTCTGTTTGTTAAAGAAACCCACGCCGCCGATGCAGATGGTGCGGTAGCCGCGCGCGGCCAGCGCGGCGGGAAGGTCGGCTTCTTCGAACGCAAACGTGTGCGGCGACGTCGTCTCGCTGCCGGCGAAGGCTGAAGCGAACAGGCGCGGATGGCGGCCCGGCGCGGCCGGCGTGGGCAGAAAGCCCGCGAAGAAGGCCTGGTGCGCCGCATAGGTGAACGTGGCGGGCGAGTGACGGCGTTCCCAGCCGCCCGGCGGTAAAAAGCGCCCCAGCACGGGCAGTTCGCCCGCCTCGTACAGGGCTTGCGCCACGTCGTAACGCAGGGTGTCGAGCGTGAGGAAGACGATGTCGTGGCTGCCGACGATGGCGTGCATGTCGGGGATGGTCGGTGTTTCTTCAAGCATGGGTCAGTTGTGCCGTGTAAGTATCGATGCCTTGCCAGAGCAGGCCGGGCAGCAGGTCGCCGAAGGCGTTCGCTTCCAGCACGTGGGCCTGGCCGTGGCGCACGACCAGGTCGTAGCCCGTCACGTGGCTGGCCGGGAAGGCGCGCGCGGCCAGGGCGGCGGTTTCCTCCAGCGTGGCCAGGTCGGCTGCGTTCAAGAGGCCGGACGCGTCGCCGCGCCGGTTGTCGAGGTGCAGATTCGTCATCATCTGCTGTCCGATGCGCGCCACGCGGTGCGCGGGCTGGCCCGCCACGGTCACGACTCTCAGGTCGTAATGGCTGTCGCCGCAGCGCGGCTTGTTCAGCCACGCTTCCGCATACAGTTCCTGCGCGGCCAGCGCATCGACGAGGGCGGCGATGTCGGCGGGGGTCTCGTAGCGCGCCATGCGCTTGACGTTGAACAAGCGCGTCTCGCCATCCGCCCGCGACAAGGCGGCCGACGTGGTGGCTTGCTGGCGCCCGGCCTTGTTTCGACGGTAGGCGACGACGCCCGATGCGGACGAGCCGTAGCGCGGTTTCAGGTAGACGCGGTCCAGGTCATGCTGCTGCAGCAGCGCCTGCAGATGCTCGTAGCCCTGCACGGGCCCCAGCAAGGCAGGAATCGGCACGCCATGCGCGGCCAGGTGGCGCTGGCATGCCAGCTTGTCCGTCATGCGGCTGATGTCGGACGGCGCATTGAAGACGCGCGTGTGCGGCAGCTCAAGCAATTGCGCCGCCAGGGCAGTCATGGCGGAAGTAAAACCGGCAAACCACGCATCCATGGCCAGCAGTTCGCCGTGTTCGGGCGCGGCGACCGGCGGACGCTCCAGCAGCCTGCAGCCTGCCTGCAGCAACAGCCGGTGGGCGGCGGGATCGTCGCCGGGCGGCTCGATTTTCAGCAAGCCGGGCTGGCGCAAGGCTTCCTCGAGCAGCGCCGGCTGCGCCAGCCAGTCGCGCCATTCCAGCACTTGCGCGGGCGGCAGGCGCAGTTGCGCGCGCGCCGCCTGCATCAGGCGCACGCGCTTGCTGCCCTGTGTCGCCAGCAGGGTGAGTTGCGTGTGCAAAGGGCGAAGCTCCGCTTATTCGCCCACGGCCACGTAGCGGTAGCTTTCGCCGTCGTCCTCGTCCGCTTCCTGCGGGTCGTCCAGCACCACCTCGAAAGGCAGCGCCTTGAGTTTCGCCTGGTTTTCCTCGGAAATGTAATGGTGCGACAGGTCCAGGCGCTTCAACTTGCCCAGCTGCGTGTGATTGAGCACGGCCACGGCGCCCAGGTCGCCGATGGTGCCCAGCGACAGGTCCAGCGTGTCGAGCTGCGCCACCAGCGGTTCCTCGGCCAGCCAGACGGCCAGGTCGTCGGCGATTTCCGCGTCGCGCAAGCCCAGGTAGCGCAGGGTCGGCACGGTCTGCTGCGCCAGCACCTTGCGGTACAGGTCCACGTCGCCCGAGAAGCCATAGTCGTCCGTGCCCAGCCACAGCTCCAGGTGTTCCAGCTGCGGCATGCTCGATTGGGCCAGCGCTTCGGCGATCTTTTGATCGAGGCCGCCCGCTTCGATGGTGAAGCGGCGCAGGTGCTGGTGCGCGAACGGCTCGATGACGAGTTCATTGCCGCCACGGATGCGCAATTCTTCCAGCAGCGGGAAGGCGTCCAGCAGGGGCTTGTAACTGCCTTGCACGATCCACGAGATTTCGCATTCCTCGTAAGTCATGTCGCCGATGAACAGGGCGCGCAGCTTCGGCAGCTGCGGCGCGTGGGCGATCAGCGCGGCCATCACTTCGTCGGCGCCTGATTCGTACGGGTCGCCCCACATGCCGATGATCAGCGCTTCGAGCGCGCCCTTGTCGGCTTTGTCGAGGAAGCCGGCGATCAGCTCGTCCATCTTGCGCTTGTCGTCGTATTCGAGCGACAGGCGGTAGACGATGCCCGGTGACGCATCGAACGGCAGGTCGGGGTCGTACTGGACGACTGTCTTGTTGTGGAAGGTGGTGGTGCTGTCGGAAATGGTCATCGCTGTGGCTCCGTGTAGGCGGTGGAGGCCTGGATGCCGCGCGCAGTGTGGCGGAGGGACGAGCCGGGATGTGCCGCGACGCTCTGCGAAGACATCCAGGCCTGGAAATCTTGTCTATACTAAAATCTTAGCATAGCCATATGGACATATTGCGCACTGCTGGCGTGCCTTATCGATGGATCACCACCAGCAAAGCCTTGCCCTCGGTCTTGCCCAGGTTGCGTATCGTATGCGGCTGGTCCGCCGGATAGCGTGCCGTGCCGCCATTCTTGACCTTTTTCTTCGCCGCGCCCACTTCCAGTTCCAGGTTGCCGTGGATGACCGTCAAATGCTCGGTGGTGCCCGGGTCGTGCGGCTGCGACGCCAGTTCGCCACCGGGCGCCAGGGTCACTTCATACCACTCGTATTTGCCGGCCAGTTCCATCGGCCCCAGGATGCGCAGCACGTAGCCCGCGTGGTCGCCGGGCAGGGTGGGGGTTTCGTGGGCATCCGTGATGCGGATGGTTTCCACGGCTTTTTCCGCGCTCGACAGCAATTCGCCGATCTGCACGCCCAGGGCGTTGGCCAGGCGCCACGTAATGGCGATGGTGGGATTGGCTTTTTCGCGCTCGATCTGCGACAGCATGGACTTCGACACGCCCGCGATGCGCGACAAATCCTCGAGTGTCAGGCCGCGCGCCAGGCGCAGCCGTTGCAGGGTGGCACCCACTTCAGGGGGAGAATTGGTCGAAACGCTGGTTTTCATCGGCAGGTGGCTTGCAAAGTTCAAAAGGCTTGGGTAATATCCACTATATTGAATTTCAGTTCGAAATAGTGGATTTTGAAGGAAATCACGGAAACGTGTAGACTTCAAACAGCGCTTCACGGTACAGCATTGTGCGCGCACCGGTCAAGCGGCGGCTTTTCCCATATGGCGGCTGAAACCACACGCACACCACACGCATACATCAGGGACACAAGGAATATCATGAGCGAGCAAGCGAAGAACACCTTTTTCAGCGGTCTGCAACAGAATCTCGATCAACTGCGCCAGCAGGGCTTGTACAAGCCCGAGCGCGTGATCGCCTCGCGCCAGGGCGCTGAAGTGGTGTGCGACGACGGCCGTACCCTGATCAATATGTGTGCGAACAACTACCTGGGCCTGTCCGGCGACCTGCAGACGCAGGAAGCGTCTATTGCCGCCACGCAAAAATACGGCTACGGCCTGTCGTCCGTGCGTTTTATCTGCGGCACGCAAACCGTACATAAAGAACTGGAACAGGCGATTTCCGCCTTCCTGGGCACCGAGGACACGATTTTGTACGCGGCGGCCTTCGACGCCAACGGCGGCGTATTCGAGCCCCTGTTCGATGAAAACGACGCCATCATCTCGGACGCGCTGAACCACGCTTCCATCATCGACGGCATCCGCCTGTGCAAGGCCGGCCGCTACCGCTATGCGCACAACGACATGGCCGACCTGGAAGTGCAGCTGCAGGCGGCGATTGCCGCCGGCAAGCGCCACAAGGTCATCGTCACGGACGGCGTGTTCTCGATGGACGGCACGATTGCGCAACTCGACAAGATCTGCGACCTGGCCGACAAGTACGGCGCGCTGGTGATGATCGACGAATGCCACGCTTCGGGCTTCATGGGCGCGACGGGCCGCGGCACGCACGAGCACCACAATGTGATGGGCCGCATCGACATCATCACGGGCACCCTGGGCAAGGCCCTGGGCGGCGCCATGGGCGGTTTTACCTCGGCGCGCAAGGAAGTCATCGACACCCTGCGCCAGAAATCGCGCCCGTATCTGTTCTCGAACACGCTGGCGCCATCGATCGCCGGCGCTTCGCTGTCGGTGCTGGAGCGCCTGGCCAAGTCGACGGAACTGCGCGACCGCCTGCATGACAACACGGCTTTCTTCCGCAGCGAGATCGAGCGCATCGGCTTTACCATCAAGCCGGGCACGCATCCGGTGGTTCCCGTGATGCTGTTCGACGCGCCCGTGGCACAGAAATTCGCCGCCCGCCTGTATGAACTGGGCGTGCTGGTGACGGGCTTCTTCTACCCGGTCGTGCCGATGGGCCAGGCCCGTGTCCGTGTGCAGCTGTCCGCCGCGCATACCCGCGAGCAGCTGGTGCAGGTGCTGGCCGCCTTCGAGCAGGCCGGCAAGGAACTCGGTCTGCTGACCGCCACTACCACGACCAACTAACAAGAATTCAGGAAAATAGCATGGAACGCATCTTAGTCATTGGCGCAAACGGCCAAATCGGTAGTGAACTGGTGGGCGCGCTGGCGCAGCAGCACGGCGCGGACAACGTCATCGCCAGCGACATCGGCACGAACAATCTGTACCAGGCCAGGCGCTACGCGCAGCTGAACGTGCTGGACAAGGACGGCCTGGCGAAGATCATCGCCGACGAGAACATCACCCAGGTGTACCAGCTGGCGGCCATGCTGTCGGCCACGGGCGAAGCGGCGCCGCTGAAGGCGTGGAGCCTGAACATGGATGGCTTGCTGAATATCCTGGAACTGGCGCGCGAGCGGGGCGAAGCGGGCAAGCCGCTGCGCATCTTCTGGCCGTCGTCGATTGCCGCCTTCGGCCCGAACACGCCGCAAGTGAACACGCCGCAAATGACGGTGATGGACCCGACCTCGATGTACGGCATCAGCAAGCTGGCCGGCGAGCGCCTGTGCGAATACTACTTCAACAAGTATGGCGTGGACGTGCGCAGCATCCGCTACCCTGGCATCATCAGCTACAAATCGCCTCCGGGCGGCGGCACCACCGATTACGCGATCGCCATCTTCCATGCAGCCTTGCGCGGCGAGCGCTATGACTGCTTCCTCGATGCGAACACCACCTTGCCGATGATCTACATGCCCGACGCCATCCGCGCCACCATCGAACTGATGGACGCGCCGGCGGCATCGATCAAGATCCGCTCGTCCTACAATGTGGCCGGCGTGTCGTTCAACCCCGAGCAGCTGGCGAAAGCCATCGTGCGCATGGTGCCCGACTTCAAGATCAGCTACAAGCCGGACAGCCGCCAGGCCATCGCCGACAGCTGGCCGCAAAGCCTGGACGACAGCAAGGCCAGCGCCGACTGGGGCTGGAAGGCGCAGATCGGCGTCGAGCAGATGGTCACGGACATGCTGGCCAATGTCGATGCGGGGCAGGCGGCCAAGGCGGCCTGAGTCTTGTCCCGGCATTCATAAAAACATACTAATATAAAGAGACACTACATGGATATGAGCGTATTTGACCTGTTCAAGATCGGCATCGGGCCGTCGAGTTCCCACACGGTGGGGCCGATGGTGGCGGCGCGGCGTTTTCTGGTCGAATACGGTCCGCTGGACCAGGTAGTGGGCGTCGAGGCGGCCCTGTATGGCTCGCTGGCGCTGACGGGCGTGGGCCATGCCACGGACAAGGCCGTCATTCTTGGCCTGATGGGCGAAACGCCGCAAGACGTGGTGCCCGACGAAGTCGACAGCAAGCTGGCCGCCATCGAGGCGGCCGGCGAGATCGCGCTGCTGGGCACGCACGTGGTGCCGTTTACGGCGGCCACGGGCTTGATCTGGCACAAGAGCGAATCCTTGCCCGAACACCCGAACGGCATGCGTTTTACGCTGAAACTGGCTGACGGCAGCCGCGTCGACAAGGTGTATTACTCGATCGGCGGCGGCTTTATCCGCGAGGCAGGCGAAGCCCAGGCGGAAGCTGCCGTGGAATCGGCCGCGTCCGCCCGCGTCGTCTTCCCCTTCGACACCATGGAGCAGTTGCTGGCGCATGGCGTGGAAAGCGGCCTGTCGATCCCTGAAATGCTGCGCGCCAATGAGTGCGTCAAGCGCAGCGAGACGGAACTCGATGAAGGCCTGGATCGCATCTGGCACGTCATGCGCGACTGCATCGCGCACGGCCTGGAAACGACGGGCAACCTGCCGGGCGGCTTGAACGTCAAGCGCCGCGCCGCCAAACTGTGGCGATTGGCGCAGGAAGCGAAGGCGTCGGACAACCGCGCCAACGACTTGCCGCACGACGCCGTGCACCTGGTCAGCCTGTACGCGATGGCCGTCAACGAGGAAAACGCGGCCGGCGGCCGTGTGGTCACTGCCCCGACCAACGGCGCCGCCGGCATCATCCCGGCCGTGCTGCGCTACTACGCGCAGGATTGCCGCCCCAGCGATCCGGTCGGCGGCGTGCGCCGCTTCATGCTGACGGCAGCGGCCATCGGCATGTTGTGCAAACGCAATGCCTCGATCTCGGGCGCCGAAGTGGGTTGCCAGGGCGAAGTGGGCGTGGCCTGCGCCATGGCGGCAGCCGGCCTGGTGGCGGCCTTGGGCGGCACGAATGAACAGATCGAGAACGCGGCCGAAATCGGCATCGAACACCACCTGGGCATGACCTGCGACCCCATCGGCGGCCTGGTGCAGATCCCGTGCATCGAACGCAACGGCATGGGCGCCGTGAAAGCCATCACGGCCGCCTCGCTGGCGTTGAAGGGCGACGGCACGCACTTCGTCAGCCTCGACGAAGTCATCGAAACCATGCGCCAGACGGGCGCGGACATGCAGGACAAGTACAAGGAAACGTCCCTGGGCGGCCTGGCCATCCACGTGATTACAGTCAACCACGCCGCTTGCTGATGCGCTGGTGGTGGCGTCGGATTACGCGCGCAGCGCTAATCCGACCTACGCCATGCCGCAAGCAACGCAGGTCGGCGCAGGTCGGCTTAGCCCGCAGGGCGTAAGCCGACATCACCAAATAAGTAAGCCGACATCACCAAATAAGTAAGCCGACATCACCAAAGCAGCAAACCACCACCTCACTCCTCCTCAAACAACTGCTCCAGCCTGCGCGGGTAGTTATTCAAAAAATCGCGCGTCACGGCATAGTGTTCCGTGTCTTCATACGCCACCTCATGGATGCCGCCGCCTGTAAACATCAGGATTTTCGCGTTCGGGTAGGCGAGCAGAATCGGCGAGTGGGTGGCGATGATCAGCTGCGAGTCATCCTGCACCAGCTGGTGGATCACCGATAAAGCCGCCATCTGGCGGCTGGGCGACAGGGCCGCCTCCGGTTCGTCCAGCAAATACAAGCCTTTTCCGCGCAGCTTGTTGATCAGGGTCGCCATGAACGCTTCGCCGTGCGACTGCGCGTGCAGCGACTTGCCGCCGTAGCTGCCCAGGTATTCCGGCATGGCGTCCATGTAGGTGGCGACGTTGAAAAAGCTTTCGGCGCGCAGGAAATAGCTGTCCTCGGGTTTTTTATAGCTCTTGCTCAGGCGCAAGTGTGCATGCAAGCCCGATTCCTCGTCCGACGGCAGGGCGATGTGCACGTTGCGCGTGCCGCCATCCTTGCCGAAGCCCAGCCCCACGGCCAGCGCTTCGAGCATGGTCGACTTGCCGCTGCCGTTCTCGCCCACGAAAAACGTCACGTCGGGGTGGAAATCCATGTGCACGAAGTCGCGGATGGCGGGGATGGTGAACGGATAGTGATCGAGGTCGACGACAGCGTCGGAGCGCAGCGCGGCGCTTTGCAGATATGGTTTTTTACTCAGCGACATGGCCGGTTTTCGACTCCATTATTGGCACTTTGCAGGGCAGAAAGCTCAGTGTGGCCTAAATCGTCGGCGCGCGCCAGTGCGTACGCGGGTCATGTTCGCCTGGCTTGATCTCATACAATTATGGCTTGTTTGATAATAAGCAGGCTCTCCAATTGTCACATCTTGATCAGGCTGGCGCCACGCGATTCGCCTTGGACGGCCGCTGGCACTATAATATCCGCTGCCATTCATGATCAACCGCACTCAGCTCAACTGGACTCTTCAAATCTATGCATTACGTGTCTACCCGCGCTGACAAAGCGCCATCGAATCCGCAGCAATTCTCCGACATCCTTCTGGGCGGCCTGGCCCCCGATGGCGGACTGTATCTCCCTGAACACTACCCGCAAGTCACTGGTGCCGAGCTCAATGCCTGGCGCACATTGTCGTATGCCGACCTGGCCTGCGAAATCCTGAAGAAGTTCGCCACCGATATCCCGGCCGCGGACCTGAAGGCACTGACGGCGAAAACCTATACCAAGGCAGTCTACAAGAACGCCCGCGCCGGCGAAAACGCGGCCGACATCACGCCGCTGCGCGTACTCGAAGAAAACGTCGTCAAGGGCGGATCGACCACGCTGATGCTGCAGGCGCTGTCGAACGGCCCGACCCTGGCCTTCAAGGACATGGCCATGCAGCTGCTGGGCAACCTGTTCGAATACACCTTGGCCAAGCACGACGCCGAACTCAATATCTTCGGCGCCACGTCCGGCGACACGGGCAGCGCGGCCGAATACGCGATGCGCGGCAAGAAGGGCATCCGCGTCTTCATGCTGTCGCCGCACAAGAAAATGAGCGCCTTCCAGACGGCGCAGATGTTCAGCCTGCAAGACCCGAACATCTACAATATCGCCGTCGAAGGCGTGTTCGACGACTGCCAGGATATGGTGAAAGCCGTGTCGAACGACCTGCCGTTCAAGGCGAAACAGAAGATCGGCACCGTCAATTCCATCAACTGGGCGCGTGTCGTGGCGCAGGTCGTGTATTACTTCCGCGGCTACCTGGCGGCCACCACCAGCAACGAGCAGAAAGTGTCGTTCACGGTGCCGTCGGGCAACTTCGGCAATATCTGTGCCGGCCATATCGCCCGCATGATGGGCTTGCCCATCTCGAAACTGGTGGCCGCGACGAATGAAAACGACGTGCTCGACGAATTCTTCCGCACGGGCGTCTACCGCGTGCGCAAGTCGGCCGAGACGTACCACACGAGCAGCCCGTCGATGGATATCTCGAAAGCGTCGAACTTCGAGCGCTTCGTCTACGACCTCGTGGGCCGCGACAGCGAGCGCGTGCGCGCCCTGTTCACGAAAGTGGAAACGCACGGCGGCTTTGACCTCTCCGGCAAACCTGGCAGCGATGGCGACGAGTTCAAGCTGGTGGCCAAATACGGCTTCAAGTCGGGCAAGTCCACGCACCAGGACCGCCTCGACACCATCCGCGACGTCGCCGACGACTACGGTATCACCATCGACACGCACACGGCCGACGGCATCAAGGTGGCGCGCGAACACCTGGAGCCGAACGTGCCGATGATCGTGCTGGAAACGGCGCTGGCGGCCAAGTTCAACGAAACCATCCTCGAAGCGCTGGGCGTGGACGCGGAACGCCCGGCCGGCTTCGAAAACATCGAGGACTTGCCGCAAAAGTTCGTTGTGATGGGCACGGACGTGGAAAAAATGAAGGCGTATATCGCCGCCAATACGGGCTTGTGATGACGGACGCCAGCACTGTACGCAAACCCATGCTGTCGGTGGCCGAAGCGCAAGCCTTCATGCTGGGCGCGGCGCGCCCGGTGACCGAGGTGGAGCTGGTCGACACCATGCGCGCCAACGGCCGCGTGCTGGCCACGGCGCAAACGTCGACCCTGAACGTGCCCGAGCGCGACAACACGCAGATGGATGGCTATGCCGTGCGCGCCAGCGATTGCGCCAGCGGCGCGGCCAGCCTGCCCGTGTCGCAGCGCATCGCGGCCGGTCACGTGGGCCAGCCCTTGCAGCCGGGGACGGCGGCGCGCATTTTTACGGGCGCGCTGATCCCCGAAGGCGCCGACTGCGTCGTGATGCAGGAGCAGTGCACGGCGGCGGACGGCATGGTGACGGTCAACCACGTGCCGAAAGCCGGGGAATGGGTGCGCCGTCAGGGCGAGGATATCCGCGCCGGCGGCGAAATCCTCGGCGCGGGCCGGCGCCTGCGCAGCCAGGAAATGGGCCTGGCCGCTTCCGTGGGCCTGGCGCAGTTGCCGGTGCTGCGCAAGCTGCGCGTGGCCGTGTTCTTCACGGGCGACGAGCTGGCCATGCCGGGCGAACCTTTGGTGCCGGGCGCCGTCTACAACTCGAACCGTTTTACCTTGCGCGGCCTGCTGGAAAACCTCGGCTGCGAGATCACGGACCTGGGCATCGTGCCCGACAGCCTGGAAGCGACGCGCGCCGTGCTGCGCCAGGCGGCGCAGGGCAATGATTTGATCATCACCTCGGGCGGCGTGTCCGTGGGCGAGGAAGACCATATCAAGCCGGCCGTGGAAGCGGAAGGGCGGCTGAACATGTGGCAGATCGCCGTCAAGCCGGGCAAGCCGCTGGCGTTTGGCGAAGTGCGGGAGGCGTTCTTTATCGGCTTGCCCGGCAATCCCGTCTCCAGTTTCGTCACGTTTTTGCTGTTCGTGCGCCCGTTCATCCTGCGCCTGCAGGGCGCGGCGGGCAGCCTGGCGCCGCGCAGCTACAAGCTGCCGGCCGCGTTCGAGCGCCTGAAGGCGGACAAGCGCAACGAGTTCCTGCGCGCCAAAGTGAATGATGAGGGCGAGCTGGAATTGTTCGCCAACCAGAGTTCGGGCGTGCTGACGTCCACCGTGTGGGGCGACGGTTTGATCGATTGCCCGCCGGGGCTGTCGATTGCGCGCGGCGACATGCTGCGTTTTATTCCGTTTAACGAATTGCTGTACTAAGGAAGTATCGATGAAGATCAATCTGCGATTTTTTGCCAGCGTGCGCGAACTGGTGGGCACGGGTCACGAAGTGCTGGAAGTGGCCGGGCCGCTGACGGTGGGCGAGGTGAGAAACCTGCTGATCGCCCGCGGCGGCAACTGGGAGTACGCGCTGGCCCAGGGCCGCGCGCTGCGCACGGCGCACAAGCAGGTGATGTGCGATGCCCACACCGTGATCGGCGAAGGCGACGAGGTGGCGTTCTTCCCGCCCGTAACGGGCGGCTGATCCCATTTCTCAAACAAGACGGCCACTTCATCGAAGTGGCCGTTTTTTCATGACGATCTGGTTTTCGGTTTGTCCCCGCTGCACGTGGCGCAGGCGACGGCCTTCCTGTAGCGCCAGTATTTCGAGCCGATGAAGATGGCCGACGCCACCAGCGACCAGGCCAGCGCGCTGAGGATGTCGGTCTGGCTGGTCGTGCCCTTGCTGTACTCGACCACCGTCAGGATGATGAATAAGATCGAGCTGGCCAGCAAATAACGGGAAATCCAGAATCCTGCACCCATGTGTTTCTCCTCTTGTCGTCGCGTTGTCGCGTGAAGTCAAGCCGCCGGTCGCTGCGGCCTCTGCGCGCAGTATGCATCATTTTTCGGCATTCTTGCCATCTCCGGGCCTTATCTCGACTAAAATGCCGGGGTTTTCACCGTCTTTCAGCCTGCCATGACCGATTCCAGCCTTCCTCCCTTTCACATCGCCGTCATCGGCGGCGGCCCCGCCGGCCTGATGGCCGCCCAGGCGGCCAGCGACCAGGGGGCGAGGGTGGAGTTGTTCGACGCCATGCCGTCCGTCGGCCGCAAATTCCTGCTGGCGGGGCGGGGCGGCATGAACATCACGCATGCGGAAGGCTACCAGGCCTTCGTCTCCCGCTACGCCCGGCAGGCGCACCGCGTGAAACCGGCGCTGGACCAGTTCGGCCCGCAAAAGGTGCGCGACTGGGTGCACGGCCTGGGCGTCGAGACCTTTGTCGGCTCGTCGAACCGCGTCTTCCCCACGGACATGAAGGCGGCGCCCCTGCTGCGCGCCTGGCTGCACCGCCTGCGCGAAGCGGGCGTGCAGTTTCACATGCGCCACCGCTGGACGGGCTGGCGCGACGGCCAGCTGGTCTTTGCCACGCCGGACGGCGAACGCCTGTGCGCCTTCGACGCCGTGATCCTCGCGCTGGGCGGCGGCAGCTGGGCGCGGCTTGGTTCGGACGGCGCCTGGGTGCCGCTGCTGCAAGGGCAGGGCGTGGCCGTGGAAGCGCTGGCGCCGGCCAATTGCGGCTTCGACGTGGACTGGAGCGAACATTTCAGCAGCCGCCATGCGGGCGAACCGCTGGCGACCGTGGCCATCACGGCGCATGACATCGACGGCTTGATCATCAAGCGCCAGGGGCAGTTCGTCATCACGGCGGGCGGCGTCGAAGGCAGCCTGATTTATGCGCTGTCGGCCGCGCTGCGCGAGCAGATCGCACGCGACGGCCACGCCACCATCTGGCTCGACCTGGCGCCCGACCACACGCATGAACGCGTGTTCGAGGAAGTGACGCGCCCGCGCGGCGCCCGTTCCATGTCCAGCCACCTGAATAGCCGGCTGGGCATCAAGGGCGTGAAATCGGGCTTGCTGCGCGAATGCCTGAGCGCGGCCGACTTTGCCGACGAGGCCAGGCTGGCGGCCGCCATCAAGCTGCTGCCTGTCACGCTCAAGCGTGCGCGCCCCATCGATGAAGCGATCAGCAGCGCCGGCGGCGTGGACTTCGAGGGCATCGACGGCAGCATGCTGCGCGCCATGCCAGGCGTCTTCGTGGCGGGGGAAATGCTGGACTGGGAAGCGCCGACGGGCGGCTACCTGCTGACGGCCTGCCTGGCGCAAGGCAAGGCGGCCGGCGAGCAGGCCGTGGCGTGGCTGGAAAAGAATTGCTGAAAAAGAAATGCTTCAACGCCACGACGCAGCTCACAATCGTAGCGAGCGGCCCCGAGTTGTGGCTGAGAAGCGCAGCTGTACTCTGGTACGGGGCCGCCGAGGCAGCGAGCATCGCCAGCCGCAAATCGCGCCGCGCAGTAGATTGTGAACTGCGTCATCATTAATGCCAGATGATGTCGCCTGACCCGCTTTTCTGGGTCTCGCGCTGGCGCGGATTACCGTGGACGTGGATGTCGCCGCTGCCGCGCAGGGTCAGGTTGGCGGCGTCGCGCACGAAGACGGTGCTCTGGCCCGAGCCTTGGAGACTGACGCTGGCCTTGTCGGCCGCCAGGTGTTCGGCATCGATGTCGCCTGAGCCGCTCAGGTCGGCACGCAGGAATTTCGTGTTGCCGCTGGCGGCGATGCGCCCGGAACCGACCATTTCCAGCACGACGCTGTCGCTGTTGCCGGCATTGATATCGAGATCGCCACTGCCGTTGACGGTCGCTTGCACCTGCTTGTAGCGGCCCGTGAAGCTGACGTCGCCTGAACCCATAAGTTCCAGGATGAAACTGTCGCCGGAAAATCCCGTGATCCTGCTGTCGCCATTGCCGTGCACTTCCAGTCGCACGAGACTTGGCAGCACCAGTTCCACCTGCAGCGGCTGGCGATGGTGGAACAGCATGCCTTTCGGGCCGATATGCAGGGTCGTGCCGTCGGCCGTCGTGTCGACGTTCGACAGCAGGCGTTGTTCGCCGCTCACTTTCAGCGATGGCGTGGCGCCGCGGCGCAGCACCAGGTCGATGGGACCGGCCAGATCGATGCTGTTGATAGTGGCGGAAATCGGGCGCGTGTCGCTGCGCACGGCGCGGCCGGCAGCGCTGCTGGGATTGCTGATCCCCTTGGCGCGCAGCGCCGCATACGACATGGCGATCAGGACCATGGCCAGCAAGAGCATGGACAGGCCGACTTTGAGCAAGCGTTTCATGGCAGCCTTTCTAGTGACCTTTGAGCAGGGAGACATTCATGGCGATATAGCGCTTGATACCGATCAAGGTATAGCGCGTGACCACCAGACTGAGCAGGAATATGGCGATGCCGCCGAGCAGCATGCCCACGCCGAAGACGGTTTGTGTGGTGCGCGCATCGCGGTCCATGTCGGTGGAGATGCGGATGCCGCCCCCGGCCAGCGCTTCGGCCCGCTCCATCATGCGCGACGAAGCGCCGGGCGCCTCCGCTTCAGCCGGTTCACGCTGCAAGGGGCCGGGCACATGGTCGATTTCGATGCCCTTGTCGCCGATGGTGATGCGCGTTTCGCGCCGTTCGTCGCCTTCGCCGCCCTCGTCGTCATGAATGAAGACGTGGCGCAGCGGCCCCTCGAGCACCAGTTCGTTGGCGCCGGACAAGCCGCTGGCCGTGATGGCGATGCCGGCCAGGTAAAAGCTCAGGCCGACCGCATACAGGGCGGCCAGCAGCGCCGCGTACACGGCGGCGGGCACGACCATGAACAGGTTGAAGATGGCCAGGCCCACCAGCGAGACGAGCAGGCGCAGCAGGTTGACGGGGGTTTTCTTTTGCTCGAACGCCTGGCGGTGGGTGCTGCTGCGCAAGGTGAGGGCGATCTTTTTCGGGTCGCCCAGGTCGTCGGCGATTTCGTGCTCGCTGCGGCCGGCCGCCGCGCCTTCGATGAAGGTCTGTTCGTAATAATCGAGGGTCTTGGCCACCAGGTCCGGCGGCAAGCCTGCCAGCGCGCGCCGCAGTGCCTCGAGATAGTCTTGCTTGTTCATCATATTCTTCCTGTTACTCCGCTTCGCCGCCTCAGCCCACCGCCGGCAGCAGCATGCTTGCCTGGCTCAGCAGCAATGGCGTTTGTGGCACTTGCTGTCCGTGAATGACGATGACGGTGGCGAGCAGCACACAAGCGAGCAGCGCCACGGCTTTCAAGCTGTTTTTCAAGTGCAAGGTGGTGTGCATGGTATTTTCCGTGGCATGGCCGTTGTCGATGATCAGACTGTACCCAAGCGCACGCGAGCGCACCAGCACGGTGCGACAGAATGCAATTTCGCGGGGGCGAGCGACACCAGGGCGGGATGCACCGTCAAGTCTGTTTTGCCGCCTTGCCCGTGTTCGCCATCCTGGCCGCCGCCACGCCGCTGCGCACGGCCGCTTCGATGGTGGCCGGATAGTCCTGCGTCCGGTCGTCATTGGCCGTGTAGTCGCCTGCCAGCAGCAGGCCCGGCATGCCGCTGGCATTGCCGGGGCGCGCCAGGTCCGGCGTGCAGGCAAAGGTGGCGCGCTTTTCCGTGATCAGCTGGCTCCAGGCCGGTTGCGCCAGTTCCGGGCGCTGCAGCACTTGCGCCAGCTGCGCGGCGATCGCCTGCGCCAGCGGACCATGGCCTTGCTCGGCGGCAGGGCCGGACGCGCTGATGACGACGGCCAGCAAGCCCGCCTGATTCGCGTCGAGCTGGCCCCGGTCGAAGACGAACTGCCCCCAGTGCTGTTGCTCTGGCGCATCGACGAGAGCGTAAAACGGCAAGTCCAGGCGCACCGACGCGTCGTATTGCAGGTAGCAGGTGCTGATGGCTTCCGGCGTGAAGGCCTGCATTTTGGTAATAACGTCATCGAGGCGCGCGTCCTGCACGCCTTGCAGCAGACTGGCCGCTTGCACGGATGAGGTGGCGACGATGACGCCGTCATAGTGTTCGCCATCATCGACGCCATCATCGAGTCGCCAGCGGCCATCGGGCAAGGCGTGCAAGGCGGCCACCTTGGCGCCCGTGCGCACTGCGCCGCCATGTTGTTCCACATAGCGGGCGGCCGCGTCGGGCAACAGGGTGGAGAGGTCCGCCTTCGGGATCAGCATGTCGGACGCGCGGCGGCGCGATGCCCCCAGGCTGTCGCGCAGCACGTTGATGAAGACGCGGGCCGATGCGCGCTCGGGCGGCGTGTTCAGCGCGGCCAGGCACAGCGGATGCCACATCAGGCGGTTCAAGGTGTCCGTCTGATCGAAGCGCTGCAGCAATTCGGTTACCGTGCAATCGTTGTACAGCTGCCAGCCCATCCACCGCATGGCGGTGGAAAAGCGCATCAGGGCCAGTTTGTCGGCGCGTTGTAAGCCTTTGGCGCGCAGCAATGCCCACGCCAGGTGCAGCGGCGCCGGCAGGCGCGGCGCGAGAAAATCCATGCCTTTGGTGCCGGGCGGATAGCGCATCTGCAGGGGCAGGGTGAGGATCAGCTCGGCAGGGTCTTGCCCTGCGAGCTTGATCAGGCGCAAGGTTTCCGTGTACGCGCCCAGCAGGATGTGCTGGCCGTTGTCGAGCACCGTCTTTTCCCGTTCGACCCGGCGCGCGCGCCCGCCCAGGGTGCGCGCCGCCTCGTAGACGGTCACGGCATGGCCGGCGCGCGCCAGTTCCATGGCTGCCGCACAGCCGGCCCAGCCGGCGCCGATGACGGCGTAGCGTTGCTTCACGCTACTGTCAGCCACGAACCCAGGTCTTCCAGGCCAGCCACAGTTTGCGGATCGGCGTGAGCGAGATGCGCTGGTTCAGCACGTGATAGCCGTCGCGCTCGACTTCGTTGAGCAGGGTGCGGTAGATGGCGGCCATGATCAGGCCCGGGCGCTGGGCGCGGCGGTCCTCCGCCGGCAGCAGGGCGAACGCTTCGTCGTAGGCTTTTTGCGCGCGCGCCACCTGGAAGCGCATGAGGTTTTCAAAGTTTTCGCTGTGGCGCGCGTTCAGCAAATCGGCCGCCGTCACATTGAATTGCTGCAATTCGCTGATCGGCAGGTAGATGCGCCCCTTGCGCGCATCCTCGCCCACGTCACGGATGATGTTGGTCAGCTGGAAGGCATGGCCCAGCTTTTCCGCGTACAGCAGGGTTTCCGGGCGGGTCGCGCCGAAGATGCTGGCCGACAAGATACCGACCACGCTGGCCACGTGCCAGCAATAGCGGCTCATGGCCTGGTAATCGAGGTAGCGGGTCTGATTCAAGTCCATTTCCATGCCGTCGATGATGGCCTGCAAATGCTTTTCTTCCAGCTTATACATGTCCAGGTGCGGCTGCAGCGCGCGCATCACGGGATGTGTGGGGTTGCCCTCGTACATGGCCTTGACTTCCTTGCGCCACCAGACCAGCTTGGTGCGTGCCACGGCTTCGTCCGTGCATTCATCGACCGTATCGTCGACTTCGCGGCAGAAGGCGTACAGGGCCGTGATGGCCTTGCGGCGCTCGGCCGGCAGGAACAGGAAGCTGTAGTAGAAGCTGGAGCCGCTCTGGGCGGCCTTTTGTTGGCAGTATTCGTCGGGAGACATAGTCAAAAGAGCAAGGGTTGCAGATCGAAGCCGCTATTCTATCGTCTTACAGAGTGGGCGACGGGGGAAAAGCCGTTTTTACTTGTGTCTCTTGATGCAGGCTTTTGCGCGACATGCGCAGGGCGCGCCAGAAAATGATCAGCCAGTCGCGTTTCTCCAGCTTGGGACGGCGTCGGAACACGTCGTAATTGACGGCTTCGATGCATTCGAGAATGCGCAAGCCCCCTTGCACCACCAGGCGCAGTTCCCAGCCGATGCGTCCGCGCAAGCGCAGGGCCAGCGGCGCGCCGGACAGCATCAGCGCGCGCGCGCGGGCCACTTCGAAGCGCATCAGGGCACTCCACTTGCCGTGCGCCTCGGGCCGCTCGAAGGCGGCGGCGGAGACGGCAAAGCGGCTCAAGTCTTCCATCGGCAGGTAGATGCGCTCTTTTTGCTGGTCGATGGCGACGTCTTGCAAGAAATTAATTAGTTGTAAAGCTGAACATATGGCATCGGAATCGCGTACATTCTGTTCATCGGCCGCACCGTACAGGTGCAGCATCAGCAGCCCCACGGGGTTGGCGGAGCGGGCGCAGTAATCGAGCACGTCATCGTAGCTGGCGTAGCGCGTCGTTTCCACATCCTGCTTGAAGGCGGACAATAAATCGTGGAACGGCTTGAGCGGCAGCTGGAACTTGGCGATGACGGCGGCCAGACGTTCGAACATGGCGGCGTTCTCGCCGGCATGGCCTTCCTGGCGGGCGATGCGGCCCAGCGCCTCTTCGTAGGCGTGTAGAAAGGCCAGGCGTTCGGCCGGTGTGGCGTCGCCTTCGTCGGCCAGGTCGTCGGCACTGCGGGCGAAGGCATAGATGGCTTCGACGGCGGGCACCAGGCGGCGCGGCAGTAAAAATGATGCAACAGGAAAATTTTCGTAATGGTCTACAGGCATGAACACACTTCTCTAGTCTTGCGTTTGTCCGGCACTCCCGCAAACGCTGGAATGTGGTCGGACGTTGTACGTCTCAAGATTAATGACGCAAAAGTCACTAAAAACTTTTACGCACGATTATAATTAATAACCAGAAAGTCATTAGCGGAAAATCGTCCTCCGCTACGACCAAACTGATATTGTCACAAATTTAAGGATATCGCGTGCGAAAAAGTTTGGCTTGGCCCAAAGGACAGGCAAAAAGTTTCTCCGCATAAAAATATTGCAGCCCGCATAGTAAAGGAAAATACCTTGTTTGCCCTGAAAACCCTGCGCCGCGAGACCGGCGCATCCGCACTTCCTGCCTTGCGGCTGATTGCCGCCGCGGCCCTTGCGACTACCCTGGCGGCCTGTTCCAAGCCTGCCGTCAAAGTGGAAGACGTGCGTCCCGTCCGTGCCATCGTGTTGTCTAGTAGCAATGTTGACGTGAGTGCCGAGCTGTCGGGCGAAGTCGTGCCCCGCGTCGTATCGCAGCTGGGTTTCCGCGTGGGCGGCAAGATCGTCGCGCGCAAGGTCGACGTGGGCGCCAGCGTGAAGAAGGGGCAAGTGCTGATGCAGCTCGACCCCGCCGACTTGCAGCTGTCGCAGGCGCAGGCGAAGGCCTCGCTGGTGAGCGCGGAAACGAACCGCGACCTGGCGCGCGCGGAATTGAAGCGCTACCAGGACTTGCGCGAGAAAAATTTCGTCAGCCAGGCCGTGCTCGATGGCAAGGACGCCACCTACAAGGCGGCGCAGGCAAACGTGGAAGCGGCGCAAGCCCTGTACCGGGGCCAGGCGAACCAGTCCGGTTATGCCAGCCTGCTGGCCGATGCGGACGGCGTCGTCACGCGCATCGATGCGGAAGTAGGGCAGTTGGTGGCGCCTGGCGCGCCCGTCGTGGTGGTGGCCAAGAGCGGCGAGAAGGAAGTGGTGATCGGCATTCCTGAAGACAAGGTGGAAACCTTGCGCAGTGTCAAGGATGTGGTCGTGCGTCTGTGGGCCGACCCGAAGCAGGCGCTGCCGGGCAAGATCCGCGAAGTGTCGCCCGTGGCCGATGCGGCCACGCGCACCTATACTGCCAAGGTCAGCATCCCGGACGCGCCGCAAGTGCGCCTGGGCATGACGGCCGTGGTGCAGTTCGCTTCGCAGACGGCCACGCCGCAGATCAAGGTGCCGCTGACGGCCCTGTTCAATGAAAAGTCGCAAAGCTCCGTCTGGGTGGTGGAAAACGGCGCCGTGAAGCTCGTGCCGGTGACGGTGGGCGGCGTGGCGGGCAATGAGTTGCTGCTGGCCTCGGGCGTGAAAGCGGGGCAGACGGTGGTCACGGCCGGCGTCAACCTGCTCAAGCCTGGCCAGAAAGTGACCATCCTCGGCGCCGAACTGGCCAGCAAGCCGGATGTCGCCGCTGCCGCCGTCAGCGTGGGTGCGGCCAAATGAAGGGCGGCTTCAATCTGTCGCGCTGGGCCCTCGAACACATCCCGCTGACGCGCTACCTGATGGCCGTGCTGCTGATCGGCGGCATGCTCAGCTACGCCAACCTGGGCCAGGATGAAGATCCCCCGTTTACTTTCCGCGCCATGGTCTTGCAAGCGTACTGGCCCGGCGCCACGGCGCTGCAGATGGCCGAGCAGGTGACGGACAAGCTGGAAAAGAAACTGCAGGAAACGCCATACATCGACGAGATTACCAGCTATTCGAAGCCGGGCGAAACCTTGATCCTGCTGGAGCTGCGCGAATCGGCGCCGCCCAAGGAAACGGCGGCCGCCTGGTACCAGGTGCGCAAAAAGATCGGCGACATCAAGGGCACCTTGCCGGCCGGCGTCGTGGGCCCGTTCTTCAACGACGAGTTCGGCGACACCTACGGCTCCATCTTCGCCCTGTCCGGCGACGGTTTTACGTACGCGGAAATGAAGGATTACGCGGACAAGGTGCGCCAGGAACTGCTGGCCGTGGGGCAGGTGTCGAAAGTGGAACTGTTCGGCGTGCAGGATGAAAAGATTAATATTATCTTTTCGCACAAGAAATTTGCCCAGCTGGGCATTCCTTTCGACGCCATCGTGCAGCAATTGTCCGAGCAAAACAGCATCAACGCCACGGGTGTGCTGGTGACGCCGACGGACAATCTGCAAGTGCGCGTGACGGGCGCCATGCTGACCGTCAAGGACCTGGAAAACCTGGAGCTGCGCGCCAACGGCACCACCTTCCGCCTCGGTGACTTTGCCACGGTGAAGCGTGAATTCGTCGATCCGCCCAAGGACAAGATGCGTTTCAATGGCAAGGAAGTGATCGGCCTGGGCGTGTCGATGGAAAAGGGCGGCAACATCATCGACATGGGCAAGGCCTTGCAGGCAACGGTGACGCGCATGAAGAGCGAGTTGCCGGTTGGCATAGAATTGCAGCGCGTGTCGAACCAGCCGGAAGCCGTGTCCGCTTCCGTGGGCGAATTCGTGCATACCCTGATCGAAGCCATTCTGATCGTGCTGGCCGTCAGCTTTGTCGCGCTGGGCTTGCACACGAAGCCGCTGCGCATCGACGTGCGCCCGGGCCTGGTGGTGGCGCTGACCATTCCGCTGGTGCTGGCCGTCACCTTCCTGTTCATGCGCCTGCTCGACATCGACTTGCACAAGATCTCGCTGGGCGCGCTGATCATCGCGCTGGGTTTGCTGGTCGATGACGCCATCATCGCCGTCGAGATGATGGTGCGCAAGATGGAAGAGGGCATGTCCCGCTTCGATGCGGCCACGTTCGCCTATACGTCCACGGCCATGCCCATGCTGACGGGCACCCTGATCACGGTGGCGGGCTTCTTGCCCATCGGCCTGGCCAAGTCGGCCGCCGGCGAATACACGTTTTCCTTGTTCTCCGTCAATGCGCTGGCCCTGATCATTTCCTGGGTGGTGGCCGTCGTCTTCACGCCCTACATCGGCTACGTCTTGCTCAAGGTCAAGCCGCACGCGCATGACGACCATGAATTGTTCGATACGCCGAACTTCCGCCGCTTCCGCCGCGCCGTCACCTGGTGCGTGGAGTGGCGCAAGACGACGATTGCCGCCACCCTGGCCATCTTTGCACTGGGTATTTACGGTTTTAACTTTATCGAAAAGCAATTCTTCCCCGATTCCAGCCGTCCGGAACTGATGGTGGAACTGTGGTCGCCCGAAGGCACGACGTTTGCTGCTAACGAGAAACAGGTGAAGAAGTTCGAGGCTTTTGTTGGCAAGCTCGACGGCGTGGAAAGCGTCACCAGCTACGTGGGAACCGGTAGTCCCCGTTTCTACTTGCCGCTCGATCAGATCTTCCCGCAGACCAACGTGTCGCAAGTGGTGGTCTTGCCGAAGAGCCTGGCCGACCGCGAACGCTTGCGCCAGCAAATCGTCGACGTCTTCAAGAAAGATTTCCCGGAAGTGCGGGGCCGGGTGAAACTGTTGCCGAACGGGCCGCCCGTGCCATATCCCGTGCAATTTCGCGTCATGGGGCCGGAGGTGGCCGGTGTGCGGGCCATTGCCGACCAGGTCAAGGACATTATGCGCGCCAATCCGAACACCCTGGGCGTGAACGATAACTGGAACGAATCGGTGAAAGTGCTGCGCCTGGACCTGGATCAGGACAAGATGCGTGCGCTGGGCGTTACCTCGAAAACGGTGATGCAGGCGGCCAATACAATTCTGTCGGGCACGGTCATTGGCCAGTTCCGCGAAGACAACAAGCTGATCGATATCCAGGTGCGCCAGCCTTTGGCCGAGCGGGCGACGATTTCCGTGCTGAATGACACGAATATCCCGACGGCAACGGGCAAGTCCGTGCCCATCTCGCAGCTGGCCCGCGCGCATTTCGTGTGGGAACCGGGTGTCGTCTGGCGCGACAAGCGCGAATGGGCCATTACCGTGCAGTCGGATGTGATCGACGGCATCCAGGGCGCCACCGTGTCGACGCAACTGGCGCCGCAGCTCGATGCCTTGCGCGCCAAAATGCCGACCGGTTACCGCATCGTCGTGAAAGGCGTGGCGGCCGACAGCGGCGAGGCGGAAGCGTCGATCTCGGCGAACTTGCCGCTGGCCATTTTCATCATCTTCACCTTGCTGATGCTGCAACTGCACAGTTTCTCGCGTTCCTTGCTGGTCTTCCTGACGGGGCCGCTGGGCGTGGCGGGTGCCGCGTTTGCCTTGCTGGCGCTGGGGCGGCCACTTGGTTTCGTGGCCAACCTGGGCATCATCGCGCTGTTCGGCATGATCATCCGCAACTCGGTGATCCTTGTCGACCAGATCGAGCAAGACATCAATGACGGTTCGACGCCATGGGACGCCATCATCGACTCGGCCGTGCGCCGCTGCCGACCCATCGTGCTGACGGCCGCCGCCGCGGCGCTGGCCATGATCCCGCTGTCGCGTTCGGTCTTCTGGGGACCGATGGCGGTCGCCATCATGGGGGGATTGATCCTGGCAACGGCCTTGACCTTGCTGTTCCTGCCGGCCCTGTATGCGGCCTGGTTCCGGGTCAAGAAGCCGGAGCCTGCGACCGCAAAAGAGGGCTAGTAGGCAACGCCAAGGTGCAGTCATAAAAAAGGCGGCATTCCTCTGGGAAATCCAGTAGAATGCCGCCTTTGCTTTACCGAGGGCTTGCTCTATCAGTCCACGGTAGCCAGATCGCCCACGAGTTGTTAAAATCAGGGGCAGCAGCCTGTGGCAAGTAGCACAAAGTAGTACAAATGCGGATGTGGTGGAATTGGTAGACACGCTGGTCTTAGAAGCCAGTGCTTCGGCTTGGGAGTTCGAGTCTCCCCATCCGCACCAATCCGGGTTGTTCCAGCCCGGAAGTGCAGCACCATCAAAATTTTCCCTGAACTAATTTCATCAGCCCAGTTTCATCAGCCCAGTGCGCCGAGTGCGCCCAGTTGCCGGCTCGACTGTTGCACCATCTGCGCAATCAGTGCCTGCGCCTGCGGGTAGCCGCTTCTTTCCATTAATTTATCATCTTCAGTCAGCGGCCAAAGTGCCTGCAAGACGCGCTGCCGTGCCTGCGGCCAGTTGTACTCCTGCGCATGGGTTGACTGCGGTGCTTCCTGATCCAGCAGGTACAGCGCCTCGCGCGTCATCGCCACCTCTTGCTGCGCCTGGGCGGCCAGCGTGTCGCTGCGGGGCGGCGGCTGCCGCGCGAGGAAAGTGTCGAGCTTGCGGCTCTGGCGTTCGTACAGGTCGAGCAGCAGGTGCAAGGTGGCGCCGCTGGGCCGCCGTTGCGTATCGAGTGCGTCGAGCACGTCCAGCAGCCAGCGCGTCATCTGGCGCCCGGCCAATCCCAGTTCCGGCCAGGTGGTGTTGTGCAATTGTTCGCCCAGGTAGCGGGCGCGGTCGATGGCGCGCCGGCTGCCGCTCATGTGCTGGCCAATGGGGCCGTACCGGGGCGCCAGCGCCGCTTCCTGGCGCTCGGCCAGCAGGCACAGCAAGGCCAGGTGGACGTACACGTGGAAGGCGGCCAGGGTGCGGTGGGCATCCCAGTAGTGATTGTCGTCATCATCGGGCGCGTTCCACAGCGAGCAGACCTTGGCGCCGTCGTCGCGCGCATAGTCGGGCGCCAGCAGGCTGTGGCCGTGGCGGAAGTCGTACAGTTTCTGGTGCAGCGACTCGTGCAGCAAGTGTTCGGCCAGCCACCACGGGTTGCCGATCAGCTCCTGGTTCAGGAACACGCTGCCATTGACGCGAAATTGCGAGCTGGACGCCTTGCCGCGCCACGTGCCCAGCTTGGGAAACAGGGCGATCAATTGCACGTGAGACAGCGCGCTGGCCGTCAGGCGGGGCAGCAGGGTTTCCAGCAAGCCTAGCCCGCGGCGCAGCAGCGCCCGTTCCTGCGGCGTAGGGGTGGCCAGCGGCGCGCCGTAGTTATCGTCCATCACGGCAAGAAAGGCGCGCGCATATGGCGTGCCTTCCTGCCAGGCATGCCATATGCAGGTGTCACATTCGGTGTCCGCGTCTTCCATGGTGCGCCCCTCGTGCAAGCGTGCCATGGGCGGCAGATGGGCTACCAGCGGGCCGCCGGGCAGGCCTGCGTCCAGGTGCTCGCTGGCCGCCTGGAACAGCGCCGCGCATTGCGGCAGGGGCAGTCCGTACTCGTCACCCAAGTGCAGTTGCCGCATGGCGTGCTGGACGGCGCAGCGCAGCACCGTGTCGCCCAGCAACTGGCGCTGGCGCGCGGGCGGCGCCGTATCGAGCGCGCCGGCCAGCCGTTCGGCCTCGGGCAGGGTGCCGCCCAGCTTGTGCAGGCGCCGCCGGTAGGCGACGGCCAGCTGGTCGCGGATGTAGCCGCTGTCGCCAAAGGCGCGGTGGGTCACCAGCGCCGTTTCCACGGCGGCCAGCACGTCCGCATCCGGTGGAGCGGCTCGCAGGGTAGGCGCAGCCACTGCCGGGTCAGGCGACGGTAGGGTGGTCGTGGTCGTGGTGGCCATCGCCCTTCATGCGCAATTCCATTTCATCGACTTCCGTCTGGATTTTTTGCAGATCGTCGTCCGTGACGCCGTCGAGCAGGCGGCTGAGGACCATTTGCAGCTTGGCTTTGGCGTTGCTGGAACTGCCGGGTGTGCTATCGCTCATGATGTTTTCTCCTTTAAATTCACTTGGAGAGGGGATGTGCGGCTTAGGTTTGCCTGAAAAATGGCCAAATTGAGGTAAATCAAAGGTTTTTTGGCCGAAATCTTCGCCAGGAGCGCATTTCTTTGTTTCGGACGGGGCGCCAGTTCGCATATACTAATGAACGAAGCAGGCTGGAAAGCCTGTCTCTGGCGAAATAAAGAATGCCGGGGCAAGAGTAAAGACAGGGCCATCCAGGCTGTAGCGATTCGTTCGCCGCCGCCGGTATCCTCTGTGGCGTGGCTGCAAAGCCAGCCACTTTCCCGAAGTCCTTTGTTATAATGCCACGCTTTACCGAATGATGGCCGGCCCTGCATTTACTGAGAAGCAGGGTTGGACGCTCGGAGCCCTGTCGCAGTACTGGAAGCGGCGGATTGTTTGGTGCCTGGTGCGGGTTTTTCCCTCCGCCGGGTAGACCAGGTCCATCGTCCTGTTTTCAGTGCTTTTACAGATGAATATGCGAGCGAGTGAAGCTGGACCCATGTCTTGCGCCAGTGATGGCGCAAGGGGTCGGGTCTTCTTTTCTCGCACCAACAGTGTTTATTTTTTGGACGATTTTTTACATGGCAACTGCAGTCGAAACCTTGGGCAAACTCGAACGTCGTATCACGATCTCCTTCCCGCTGACGGACGTCCGCACGGAAGTTGAGAAGCGCCTGAAAGTGCAAGCCCGTACGGCTAAGGCACCGGGCTTCCGTCCGGGCAAAGTGCCGTTGAAAATGGTCGCAGCACAATACGGCTACCAAATTGAATCCGAAGTGCTGAATGACAAAGTCGGCCGCGCGTTCAACGACGCCGCCAACGAAAACAATCTGCGCGTGGCCGGTTTCCCGAACATCGTGCCGAAAGAAGAAGCCGCCGAAGGCCAGCTGGCTTTCGACGCCACGTTCGAAGTGTATCCGGAAGTCGCCATCGGCGACCTGACGGCCGTTGAAATCGAAACCGTGCAAGCCGACGTGTCGGAAGCCGAAATCGACAAGACCATCGACATCCTGCGCAAGCAGCGCGTGCATTTCCACACCAAGGGCGAAGCTGGCGAACACGGCGACGGCGGTGAGGCTATCGCTGCCAACGGCGACCGCGTGACCGTCGACTTCGTCGGCTCGATCGACGGTGTTGAATTCCCAGGCGGCAAAGCTGAAGGCTACGCTTTCGTGCTGGGCGAAGGCCGCATGCTGCCGGAATTCGAAGCAGCGACCCTGGGCCTGAAAGTAGGCGAGTCGAAGACTTTCCCGTTGTCGTTCCCAGAGGACTACCACGGTAAAGACGTTGCCGGCAAAACCGCTTCGTTCACCATCACGCTGCAAAAGCTGGAATGGGCGCACCTGCCGGAAGTCGATGCCGAATTCGCCAAATCGCTGGGCGTTGCCGACGGCGACCTGGCCAAAATGCGCGAAGACATCAAAGTCAACCTGCAGCGCGAAGTAGCTGGCCGCGTAAAAGCACGCAACAAGGAAGCCGTCATGGACGCGCTGATCAAAGTTGCTGAGCTGGAGGTGCCAAAAACGCTGATCGCTCAGGATTCCGAGCGCCTGGCCGAAATGACCCGCCAGGACATGGCGCAGCGCGGCATGAACGTCAAGGACGTGCCTTTCCCAGCAGAACTGTTCGCGGAAAAAGCCGAGCGTCGCGTACGCCTGGGCCTGATCCTGTCGCAACTGGTGGGCGACAACAACCTGCAGGCAACGCCTGAGCAAGTCAAGGCGCAGATCGAAGATTTCGCCCAAAGCTACGAAGACCCGCGCGAAGTGCTGAAGTACTACTACAGCGACCGTCGTCGTCTGGGTGAGATCGAAGCCCTTGTATTGGAAGAAAACGTCGTCACTTACGTGTTGGGCCTGTCGAAAGTCACGACGAAAGCAGTTGCTTTCGACGAACTGATGGGAAGCAACGCACAAGCGTAAACCAGTTGGTATCCGGATGCCGCTCCCGGCCGTCAGGCCGGGGCGGCGCCCTCTAACTGCTTCACAAGGAAATGAAATGACAGGTATGAACCGTAATCCGGCGCTGGACACAGAGATGCTCGGCCTGGTGCCGATGGTGGTGGAACAAAGCGGTCGCGGCGAGCGCTCGTATGATATTTACTCGCGCCTGCTGAAGGAACGCTTGATTTTCATGGTCGGCCCGGTCAATGACCAGATGGCCAACCTGGTTGTCGCCCAGCTGCTGTTCCTGGAAAGCGAAAATCCGGAAAAGGAAATCTCGCTCTACATCAACTCGCCAGGTGGTTCGGTCTCGGCCGGCATGGCCATCTACGACACCATGCAGTTCATCAAGCCGGACGTCTCGACCCTGTGCACGGGCATG
The DNA here is from genome assembly GCF_003667705.1 of Janthinobacterium agaricidamnosum. NCBI lineage: Bacteria > Pseudomonadati > Pseudomonadota > Betaproteobacteria > Burkholderiales > Oxalobacteraceae > Janthinobacterium > Janthinobacterium agaricidamnosum. The sequence goes on from NZ_CP033019.1 coordinate 2,594,431, forward strand.
GCTGCTTCGATGGGCGCTTTCCTGCTGGCCGCTGGCGCCAAGGGCAAGCGTTTCTCGCTGCCGAACTCGCGCATCATGATTCACCAGCCGTCCGGTGGTTCGCAAGGCATGGCGTCCGACATCGAGATCCAGGCGAAGGAAATCCTTTACCTGCGCACCCGCTTGAACGGCATCATGGCCGAGCGCACGGGCCAGACGATCGAACAGATCGCCAAGGACACCGACCGCGACCGTTTCATGTCCGCCGACGAGGCCGTTGAGTATGGTTTGATCGACAAAGTGTTGACCAGCCGCGCTTGATGAGCCCCTACCGGTATTGCTAAGCAAGTAAGTAAACGCCCGGGCGATCAAACGTTCGGGCGTTTCGCTTTTATTTCGGGTAGCATGGAGCTTGTGCACGTTGTTGACTTGCGCCATGGGTAGCTGCCTTTCCGGCAACTACCGCACTCCGGCTTGCGATTTTGCAATATTGTTAATGCAGTTCCAACCAAAATGCCTTATGTCAGACAAAAAATCCTCTAGCGGCGAAAAATTACTGTATTGCTCGTTCTGCGGCAAAAGCCAGCACGAGGTGAAGAAACTCATCGCCGGCCCGTCCGTGTTCATTTGCGACGAGTGCATCGACCTGTGCAACGACATCATCCGTGATGAAACGTCGAGCATCGAGACGGTGACCGGTACCAAATCCGACCTGCCGACGCCGCAAGAAATTGCCGCCTTGCTCGATCAGTACGTGATCGGCCAGCAGACTGCCAAGCGCATCCTGTCGGTGGCGGTGTACAACCATTACAAGCGCCTCAAGCACCTGGGCAAGAAAGACGACATCGAACTGGCCAAGAGCAACATCTTGCTGGTCGGTCCTACCGGCTCGGGCAAGACCCTGCTGGCACAGACCCTGGCGCGCATGCTCAACGTGCCGTTCGTGATCGCCGACGCCACCACCCTGACCGAAGCCGGTTACGTGGGTGAGGACGTGGAAAACATCATCCAGAAGCTGCTGCAAAGCTGCAACTATGACGTCGAGAAAGCCCAGCGCGGCATCGTCTACATCGATGAAATCGACAAGATTTCGCGCAAGTCCGACAATCCGTCCATCACGCGCGACGTGTCGGGCGAGGGCGTGCAGCAAGCCTTGTTGAAACTCATCGAAGGCACGATGGCTTCCGTGCCGCCACAAGGCGGCCGCAAGCATCCGAACCAGGATTTCGTGCAGATCGACACGACCAACATCATGTTCATCTGCGGCGGCGCCTTCGACGGCCTGTCGAAAGTGATCGCCAACCGTTCCGAAAAGAGCGGCATCGGCTTCTCGGCCACCGTGCGCAGCAAGTCGCAAAGCTCGGCCAGCGAACTGATGTTGCAAGCGGAACCGGAAGATCTGGTCAAGTTCGGCCTGATCCCGGAACTGGTCGGCCGTCTGCCCGTCATCGCCACCCTGGCGGAATTGACGGAAGAGGCGCTGATCCAGATCCTCGTCGAGCCGAAGAATGCGCTGATCAAGCAGTATTCGAAGCTGCTCGAGATGGAAGGCGCGGAACTGGAGATTCGTCCGGCCGCCCTGCATGCGATCGCCAAGAAGGCGCTGGCGCGCAAGACCGGCGCCCGTGGCCTGCGTTCCATCCTGGAACATGCTTTGCTGGACGTCATGTACGAACTGCCGAGCGAACAAAATGTGGTGAAGGTCGTCATCGACGAAAATACCATCACCAGTGGCGCCAAACCTTTGTTGATTTATCAAGAGACTGCCAAGGCCTCCGGAGAAAATTGATTACTGCCGAGACAAATGCATAAAAAGGATTTTGATTCCTTAATGCATGGCAGTACAATTTAAATCAATGAGTGCAGGCTTCAATCGGAAAGCCACTCGCGGCGCTTAGCTGCGCGTGGCTTTTTTACTGTGAAAACTGCATTTATTACCGTCATGCGGGTGTGTTTTGCGAAATAGACAGAAAATGTTTGTTTCACAGAATTATTTATTCTCGCCGGTCTTGTGTTTTGGCAGCGAGCGCCAACATCGTAAACACGCTTTCTATAAGGTACGCCATGACAACTTCCAAATTAACTGAGCAAACTCAACTGCCGTTATTGCCGTTGCGGGATGTCGTCGTTTTCCCGCATATGGTGATACCGCTGTTCGTTGGCCGTCCAAAGTCGATCAAGGCGCTGGAAGCTGCGATGGAGCAGGGCAAGAGCATCATGCTTGCCGCTCAAAAAGCAGCCGCGAAGGACGAGCCGTCTCCTTCGGATATCTATGAAATTGGCTGCGTTGCCAATATTCTGCAAATGCTGAAGCTGCCCGATGGCACCGTCAAGGTGCTGGTCGAAGGCGCGCAGCGTGCCCGTATCAACCACATCAGCGATGCGCCGACGCACTTCATCGCCGACCTGACGCCGCTCGAGTCCGAGCCGGGCGACGAGTCGGAAGTCGAAGCCATGCGCCGCGCGATCGTGCAGCAGTTCGACCAGTACGTCAAACTGAACAAAAAGATCCCGCCGGAAATCCTGGCATCCTTGTCGGGCATCGACGATGCCGGCCGTCTGGCCGACACGGTGGCCGCGCATCTGCCCCTGAAACTGGAGCAAAAACAGGTCATCCTGGAAATTTTCAGCGTGGCCAAGCGCCTCGAGCACCTGCTGGGCCAGCTCGAAGGCGAGCTCGACATCCTGCAGGTGGAAAAACGCATCCGCGGCAGAGTCAAGCGCCAGATGGAAAAGTCGCAGCGCGAGTACTACCTGAACGAGCAGGTCAAGGCGATCCAGAAAGAACTGGGCGAGGGCGAGGATGGCGCCGACCTCGACGAGCTGGAGAAAAAAGTCGCTTCGGCCAAGATGCCGAAGGAAGCGCTCGACAAGGCCACCAACGAGCTGAAGAAGCTGAAACTGATGTCGCCGATGTCGGCCGAAGCCACCGTTGTGCGCAATTACATCGACACCCTCGTCAACTTGCCTTGGAAAAAGAAATCCAAGGTCAATAACGACTTGTCGAATGCGGAAAAAGTGCTCGAAGGCGACCACTACGGCCTCGACAAGGTCAAGGAACGCATCCTGGAATACCTCGCGGTGCAACAGCGCGTCGACAAGCTCAAAGCGCCTATCCTGTGCTTCGTCGGTCCTCCGGGCGTCGGCAAGACCTCGCTGGGCCAGTCCATCGCCCGCGCGACGAACCGCAAGTTCGTGCGCATGGCCCTGGGCGGCGTGCGCGACGAAGCCGAGATCCGTGGCCATCGCCGCACCTACATCGGCTCGATGCCGGGCAAGATCCTGCAATCGCTGTCGAAAGTCGGCGTGCGCAATCCTTTGTTCCTGCTCGATGAAGTCGACAAGATGGGCGCCGATTTCCGTGGCGATCCTTCGTCGGCCCTGCTGGAAGTGTTAGACCCGGAACAGAACCACACGTTCTCCGACCATTACATCGAAGTCGATTTCGACCTCTCCGACGTGATGTTCGTGGCCACGTCGAACTCGTACAACATTCCGCCAGCCTTGCTTGACCGCATGGAAGTGATCCGTCTGTCCGGTTACACGGAAGATGAAAAGACCAGCATCGCGCAGCGTTACCTGCTGCCGAAGCAGATCAAGAACAATGGCTTGAAGGAAGAGGAAATCTCGGTGGCCGAGTCGGCCTTGCGCGACATCATCCGCTACTACACGCGGGAAGCCGGTGTGCGTTCGCTCGAGCGTGAAGTGTCGAAGATCTGCCGCAAGGTGGTCAAGATGCTGCTGCTGAAGAAATCCGACAAGAAAGTCATCGTCAACTCGAAGAACCTGGACAAGTTCCTCGGCGTGCGCCGCTATGATTTCGGTGTCGCAGAGAAAGAAAACCAGGTGGGCCAGGTGGTCGGTCTGGCATGGACGGAAGTGGGCGGCGATCTGCTGACCATCGAAGCCGTGTCGATGCCGGGCAAGGGCGGCATCATCCGCACGGGTACCCTGGGCGACGTCATGAAAGAGTCGATCGAGGCAGCCCGCACGGTGGTGCGCAGCCGGGCACAGCGTCTGGGCATCAAGGCGGACGTGTTCGAGAAGAGCGACATCCACATCCACGTGCCGGAAGGCGCGACACCGAAGGACGGTCCTTCGGCTGGCGCGGCCATGACGGTGGCGATGGTGTCGGTCTTCACGGGCATTCCCGTGCGCGCCGACGTGGCGATGACGGGCGAGATCACCTTGCGCGGCGAAGTGTTGCCGATCGGCGGCCTGAAGGAAAAGCTGCTGGCAGCGCATCGCGGCGGCATCAAGACGGTCCTGATTCCAGAGCAGAATGTGAAAGACCTGGCCGATATTCCGGACAACGTCAAGAACAAACTGGAGATCGTGCCCGTGCGCTGGATCGACAAAGTGCTGGAAATCGCCCTCGAACGCATGCCTGAAGCGTTGGCGGACGTCGCTGCGGTGGAGGCTGTCACGGCCGCCGCGGCCAAGCCTGACGCGGCCGGCGAGGTAGTAAAACACTAACGTTTTACCCCTGTTTTCCCCAAACAAGCGCTTTTAGAGCGCTTGTTTTATATTGAAACGTGAATTGCGCCCCCAAAGCGCTTGACACATATACAGTGTGGCTTGTTTAATACGCCTGCACATTTTTTTCGCCGGACAGCTGTGGTGCCAAAAGTGCCGCAACGATACGGTAAACGTTTTATACCTTTGTAATTGGGGATGCTAGTGAACAAGACTGAATTGATCGACCACATTGCTGAAAAAGCTGACATTTCCAAAGCCGCCGCTGCGCGCGCACTCGACGCTGTTATCGGCGGCGTGACGGAAACTTTGAAAAACAACGACAGCGTAACGCTGGTTGGTTTTGGCACTTTCTCGGTCAGCGAACGCGCTGAACGTACCGGCCGCAATCCGCGTACCAAAGAAGCGATCACGATCGAAGCAGCAAAAGTTCCAAAATTTAAAGCTGGTAAAGCTTTGAAGGATGCTGTAAACTAACGGACTTCGGTGAGGTGACAATCACCGGAAACATTTGGCGGCGCCTTCGGGTGCCGCGATTTCAAGGTTGACGTTCTGCGAATTGCAGCCTTGAATGCAAATGCAAGCAGTACTGTGTATTTTTCGGAGTGGTAGTTCAGTTGGTTAGAATGCCGGCCTGTCACGTCGGAGGTCGCGGGTTCGAGTCCCGTCCGCTCCGCCAAAAAAATACGCTCTTAAGGAGTGGTAGTTCAGTTGGTTAGAATACCGGCCTGTCACGTCGGGGGTCGCGGGTTCGAGTCCCGTCCGCTCCGCCAGAATATAGAAGCCCGCGCTGCTGAATAAGTAGCGCGGGTTTTTCTTTTTCAGCGCCAGATTATCTCGGTGCGACGTCTTTTAGAATCCCTTCCTGCCGTTTTGAATAAAACGCACCTCGATTTAAATCCGCTTTAAGCTGCGCCCGGTTTAATGCCTGCCCTGGCGCCTTGCCGTTCAGGCGGCGCCAGGGCAGGGCGCGCGCCCTGATTTACCCTTGCTATAGCGCTATGGGCATTGTAGAATCAGGAGATAATGGCTTGGGCGTCAGAATCCTGCTTTAGTTCCAGCGCCAAGTTGTTGAATCTAAAGGGGAAGTGGACATCTGTCCCGTCCATTCCGCCGAAGAAATCAAGGCGAACGCATGTTCGCCTTTTTTTATAGTGATCCACTCATCCCGAATTGGCTGACCATGTTTGAATTTATTCGTACCCATCGACGCTTGATGCAGTTTCTTCTGATGCTGGTCATCGTCCCGTCTTTTGCACTGGTCGGTATCAGCGGCTACCAAAGCTTCGGCGATGGCGCGAACACCATCGCCAAGGTCGGCGACCAGGTCGTTACGCAGCAGCAATATGAAGAAGCGCAACGCCAGCAGATCGACCGCTACCGCCAGATGATGGGCGAGCAGTTCGACCAGAAAATGTTTGACACGCCGGAAGCCCGCAAGAGCATCCTCGACAACCTGATCGCCGAGCGCGCCGTGGCCGCCGAAGTGGGCCGTAGCCGCCTGGTCATCAGCGATGCCGTGCTGCAAAAGGAAGTGCTGGAAATCCCAGGCTTGACCTTGCCGGACGGTAAATTCGACCTGGAACGCTACAAGGCCATGCTGGCCGCCCAAGGCATGTCCCCACAGCAGTACGATGCGCGCCGCCGCAGCGACCTGGCCCTGCAGCAACTGGCGGGCGCCGTGCAAGGTACGGCCTTCGCGCCGAACACCGTCTCCAAGCGCCTGTCCGACATCACCTCGGAAGAGCGTGAAGTGCAGGAACTGCTGTTGCCGATCGCCCAGTACGTGCCGGAAGTCAAAGTGACGGACGCCATGATCAAGGCCTTCTATGACAAGAACAGCAAGTTCTTCGAAATCCCGGAACAAGCCAAGATCGAATACGTCGTGCTCGACGACAGCGCTGCGGGCGAGCAAGTCGACGTCAGCGACGCCGACGTGACTGCCTACTACGCGAAGAACCAGAAAGCCTACACGACGCCAGAGGCGCGCCAGGCCAGCCATATCCTGGTCGCCGTCAAGAAAGATGCATCGGCCGCCGACAAGGCCGCCGCCAAGGCCAAGGCCGAAGCGATCCTGGCGGAAGTACGCAAGGCGCCTGCCAGCTTCGCCGCCGTGGCGAAAGCCAAGTCGGAAGATCCGGCATCCGCCGAACAGGGCGGCGATCTGGGCGTGATCGGCAAGGATGGCTTGCCGGCACCGTTGCTGAGCGCTGTAAGCAAGCTCAAGCAAGGCGAAATCAGCGATGTCGTCGCTTCCGATTTCGGCTACCACATCCTGACGATCACCTCGCTCAAGCCGCAGCACGTGCGTGCGCTGGACGAAGTACGCGGCGAAATCACGGCCGACCTGCGCAAGCAATTTGCTGCCAAGAAATACTCGGAAATGGCGGAAACGTTCACCAACACGGTCTACGAGCAATCGGACAGCCTGAAACCGGTGGCCGACAAGCTGAAGCTGAAAGTGGAAACCGCCGCCAACCTGTCGCGCACGCCGTCGCCGGCACTGGGCAAGGCGCCGTTCAACAACGCCAAGTTCCTCACCGCCATCTTCTCGAACGACTCGCTGAAAGACAAGCGCAACACGGAAGCCGTCACCGTCGCGCCGAACGTGCTGATCGCCGGCCGCGTGGTGGAATTCAAGCCCGCCTCGAAGCGTCCGCTGGCCGAAGTCGAAGCGATGATCCGTCAGCGTGTGACCATGGAAGAAGCGGAAAAGCTGGCCAAGAAAGCGGGCGAGACCAAGCTGGCCGCCTTGAAAGCCTCGGGTGATGCGAGCGGTTTCGGCGCAGCGCAATGGGTGTCGCGCAGCAAGCTCGACGGCATCAACCGCGCCGCCATCGCGCAAGTCATGAAGGCGGACACGAGCAAGCTGCCAGCGTACGTGGGCGTGGACTTGCCAGCCCTGGGCTACGGCATCTACCGCATCGCCAAGGTGCAGCAGCCGGCGCAAGTCGATGCGGCGCGCCGCCAGCAAGAGAAAGACCAGATCAGCGGCATCCTGGCACAACAGGAAATGTTCGACTACGTCGAATACCTGAAAGCCAAGGCCAAGGTGAAGATCGTCAAACCGGTCACCGCGCCAGCGGCCCCAGCGCCAGCGCCGTAAGATTTAGTTTTCACGCATAAAAATAGCCGCTCTTGAGCGGCTATTTTTTTTGTCTGTGAGTCGGGAACTTTATTTAACCCACCGGCGTAAGACTGGGGTCGGACCCTCAGGGGCCGACCCCGGCAGTTCGGCCTTCGGGGTGAAAATTGAGTGAGCTTATGAACCGGCTTACTTCGCCCCCAGCAACGGCGCCAGCCGCGGCCAGATATTTTTCAAAATGGTCGGGTGCGCCTGCGCATTCGGGTGCATGCGGTCGGCCTGGAACAGCTGCGGCTGGTCGGCGATGCCTTCGAACATGAAGGGCACGAGCGGCGCCTTCCATTCCTTGGCCAGCTTGCCGTACACGCCATAAAACTGCTCGCCGTAAGCGCGGCCATAGTTGGGCGGCATGCGCATACCCACCAGCACCACCTGCGCGCCCGATTTTTTTGCCGCTTCGCCCATGGCGCGCAGGTTCGCTTCGGCGGCCGCCACGGGCAAGCCGCGCAAGCCGTCGTTGGCGCCCAGTTCGATCAGCACGACATCGGGCTGGTGCTTGGCCAGCAGCGAGGGCAGGCGCGCGCGGCCGCCGCTGGTGGTCTCGCCGCTGATGCTGGCGTTGACGATGCGCGTGTCGTTCTTTTGCGCTTGCAGCCGCTGTTCCAGCAGCGCCACCCAGCCAGTACCGCGTGCCAGCCCATACTCGGCCGAGAGACTATCGCCGAGCACCAGCAGCGTTTTTGGTGCAGAATAGGCGTTCGTCATGCTCGATACCAGCAGCACGGCTGCCGCAGGAAGCAGGGACAGCGTGCGCCGCCGCAGGCGGTTGCCGCCCTTGACACTTATTTGTTCACGAAATTTTTTAAGATAGATCAGCATGCCCGAATTCCCTAAAGCGACTTCCACCAGTTTTCTCCCGTCCGACGCGGCGGCCCAGCGGCCCGCCGCACTCAACAGTCAAAACAGCCAAAATGCCCGGCCGGCCATCGAAGTGGTCCAGCTGGCCAAGCGCGTACCTGATGCCGATGGTGAGCTGACCATCCTGCATCAAGTCGATTTTACCGTGCAAACGGCGGAGACGCTGGCCATCGTCGGCGCCTCCGGGTCCGGCAAGTCCACCTTGCTGGGCTTGCTGGCCGGGCTGGACACGCCCAGCGACGGCAAGGTGGTGCTCGACGGTACCGATATCTTCGCGCTGGACGAAGACGGCCGCGCCGGTTTTCGCAAGGAAAAGCTCGGTTTCGTGTTTCAGTCCTTCCAGCTGCTGGCCCACCTGACGGCGCTGGAAAACGTCATGCTGCCGCTGGAATTGCGGGGCGACCCCGATGCGAAGGAAAAGGCGCAAGCCATGCTGGGCAGAGTCAACCTGGGCAGCCGCCTGAAACACTATCCGAAATACCTGTCCGGCGGCGAGCAGCAGCGCGTGGCCCTGGCCCGCGCGTTCGTGACGGAGCCGCCGCTGCTGTTTGCCGATGAACCGACGGGCAGCCTGGACGCCGCCACCGGCGAGGCCGTGATCCAGCTGATGTTCGAGTTGAACCGTGAACGGGGTTCGACCTTGGTGCTCGTCACGCACGACAGTTCAATTGCGGCCCGTTGCGGCCGCACCATCACGATTGCGGCGGGCAGGTTGGTGTGATTGCTGGTGGTGATTGTCGGATTACGCGCTGCGCGCTAATCCGACCTACCCGACTTCCGGGCCGTAGGTTGGATTAGCGCAGCGTAATCCAACGCCACCACACCGCATGCCTATGCCGACAAGGCATTGATCAAGCTGCGTATCGCCGGGATCAACTCCCCCGCCGTCAGGCCGATCGGGCCGCTGCCTGCCGCCACCAGCGCATCGGCCGCCGCGCCGTGCAGCCAGACGGCGCCGAGCGCCGCTTCCCATTCCGGCCAGCCCTGGGCCAGCAGGCTGCCGCACAGGCCGGACAGCACGTCGCCCGTGCCGGCCGTCGCCAGGGCGGGGCCGCCCGTGTTGTTGACGACCACCTGGCCATCGGGCGCGGCGATCACCGTGCCCGACCCTTTCAATACGACGATCACGCCCAGCTGCGCCGCCAGCTGGCGCGCCGCGCCCAGGCGGTCGGCCTGCACCTCGGCCACCGTCATGTCGAGCAGCCGGGCCGCTTCCAGCGGATGCGGCGTCAGAATCGTCGCGCCCGCGCCCGTGCGCACGGCCAGCGCCGATTGCAGCTCCGGCTCTGCCGCCATCAGGTTCAGCGCATCGGCATCGAGCAGCAGCGGGCTGTCGCTGTCAATGGCACGCTGCAGCAGTTCCACCGTATCGGCGTCGTCGCCCAGGCCCGGCCCCGCCACCAGCGCGGCAAAGTGCAGGCCGGAGAAATCCACGTCCTGCGCGCGGCGGCACATCAGCTCCGGCTGGCCGCTGTCGAAGGCGGGCGGTGCATCGGGAAAGGCGATATACACTCTTCCCGCGCCCGCATGCAGGGCCGTGCGGGCCGCCAGGATGGGCGCGCCGGCCATGCCTTGCGCGCCCCCGATGACGGCCACGCTGCCGTAGCTGCCCTTGTGCGTATTTTGCCGGCGCGGCTGCAACTGGCGCGCGAACAGGTGCAGGCCGCCCAGCTGGGCCCTGGCTTCCGGCAGCAGGGACGGATCGATGGCCAGCGCCGCCACTTCCACTTCGCCCGCGTAGTCGCGGCCATTCGCCGTGTGCAGGCCCGGCTTGTCGCCGATGAAGGTGAGCGTGTGCGTGGCGCGGATGGCGACGCCGTCGATGGCGCCCGTGTCCGCGTGCAGGCCGCTGGGCACGTCGAGCGCCAGCACGGGGCAATCGAGATTGTTGACCAGCTGCGCCATGTCGCGGCATTCGCCTTCCAGGGGGCGCGACGCGCCGATGCCGAACAGGCCATCGATGACCAGGTGCCACGGCGCGGCGCCCACGGCGGCCGAGGCCATGGACGTCGCCGCATCCATGAAGCGCGCGGCACTGTTGCGGGCGCGGTTCAGGGCCTGTTCGCGTTCGGGCGACGTGGCCGCTGCTTCGGGCGCCAGCCATATCAGCACCTCGGTGCCACTGGCGGCCAGGTGCGCGGCCGCTTCCAGCGCGTCGCCGCCATTGTCGCCGGGGCCGGCCAGCACCAGCACGCGCCGGTGGCCCGCCTCGTCGCCATCCTCCTGGGCGTGCAGCAGCTTCAGGGCGGCGCTGGCGGCGGCCTGGCCCGCGCGCTGCATCAGCAGCCCTTGCGGCAGGTCGCGCAGGGCCGCTTGTTCGATGGCGCGCAGTTCGGCGATGGAGTACAGCGCAAGGGTGCTACCGGCAAAGTCGATCGGGGTCATGGGGTGTTCCGTTAGTCAGCATGCCTTCAACATAAGGCCGAAGCGGGCGAAAGGCAAGGCGCGCACGCCTGAAACGCGTCCCTGTTTGGCGGCTACAATAGCCATCTCACATAAGCACGGGGGCAGGACGATGGACTGGCAATTCTGGATCGACCGGGGCGGCACCTTTACGGACATCGTGGCGCGCCGTCCTGACGGCAGCCTCGCCACGCATAAACTGCTGTCGGAGAATCCGGGCCAGTACCGCGACGCGGCGCTGGCCGGCATGCGCCAGCTGATGGGCCTTGCGTCCGGCGCGCCGCTGCCCGTGGAACAGGTGGGCGCCATCAAGATGGGCACGACGGTGGCGACCAATGCACTGCTCGAACGCAAGGGCGAGCCCACCGTGCTGGCCATCACGCGCGGTTTTCGCGACGCCTTGCGCATCGCCTACCAGAACCGTCCGCAGCTGTTCGCGCGCCAGATCATCCTGCCGGAACTGCTGTACGGCGACGTGATCGAGATCGATGAACGTGTGGGCGCCCATGGCGAGGTGGTGACGCCGCTCGACGAGTCGTCCGCGCGTACGGCGCTGGCACACGCGCATGCGCGTGGCGTGCGCGCCATCGCCATCGTGCTGATGCACGGCTACCGCTACCATGCGCACGAGGCGCGGCTGGCGCAGCTGGCGCGCGATGCCGGTTTTACGCAGGTGTCCGTGTCGCACGAGGTCAGCCCCATGATGAAACTGGTGGCGCGCGGCGACACCACCGTCGTTGACGCCTACCTGTCGCCGATCCTGCGCCGCTACGTCGACCAGCTGGCGATGGAGCTGCCCGGCGTGCACCTGCAATTCATGCAATCGAACGGCGGCTTGACGGATGCGCGCGCCTTCCAGGGCAAGGACAGCATTTTGTCCGGCCCCGCCGGCGGCATCGTCGGCATGGTGCGCGCCAGCGCGCTGGCCGGCTTCGACAAGGTCATCGGCTTCGACATGGGCGGCACGTCCACCGACGTGTCGCATTACGCGGGCGAGTTCGAGCGCGTGTTCGAGACGCAGATCGCCGGCGTGCGCATGCGCGCCCCCATGATGAGCATCCACACGGTGGCGGCGGGCGGCGGCTCCATCCTGCATTTCGACGGCGCCCGCTACAAGGTGGGACCGGACAGCGCGGGCGCCAATCCCGGCCCCGCCAGCTACCGGCGCGGCGGCCCGCTGGCCGTCACCGACTGCAACGTCATGCTGGGCAAGCTGCAGCCCGCCTTCTTCCCCCGCGTCTTCGGCCCCGACGCGAACGAAGCGCTGGACGCGGCCACCGTGCGCGCCCAGTTCGAAGCGCTGGCGCGCACGGTGGACAGCACGCCGGAACAGGTGGCCGAAGGCTATGTCACCATCGCCGTGGGCAATATGGCCAACGCCATCAAGCAGATTTCCGTGCAGCGCGGTCACGACGTCACCGACTATACGCTCACCAGCTTTGGCGGCGCGGGCGGCCAGCACGCCTGCCTCGTGGCCGATGCGCTGGGCATGCGCACGGTCTTCATCCACAGCCTGGCGGGGGTGATGTCGGCCTACGGCATGGGCCTGGCCGACCAGAGCGCCATGCGCGAACGGGCCATCGAGGCGGCCCTGGCCGTGGACCTAGCGCGCCATTTCGAGACCTTGGGCGCGCAGGCGCGCGACGACTTGCTGCGCCAGGGCGTGGAAGGGGAGCGCATCGCGCTCGTGCATCGCGTGCACCTGCGCTACGAAGGCACGGATACGGCCCTCGTCGTGCTGTTCGACACGGCCGCCGGCATGCAGGCGCAGTTCGAAGCGGCCTACAAAAAACGCTTTTCCTTTTTGATGCCGGCGCGCGCCCTGATCGTCGAAGCCATTTCCGTGGAAGCCATCGGCGCGTCCGATGCGCCGGAACCGGCCGCGCCCGCGTATGCGCCCCGTGAAGGCGCTCTGGCGCCCGTGCAGACGGTGGCCATGTACTGCGCCGGCGCCTGGCGCGACAGCGGCCTGTATGGGGCGGACAGCCTGCGTCCCGGCGATACTATCGACGGCCCGGCCATCGTCAGCGACGCCAACGCCACCACCGTCATCGAACCTGGCTGGCGCGCGGAAGTGACGGCGCACGGCCATTTGATCTTGCGCAGAGTCGTCGCCGTGCCGGAGCGTGTCGCCATCGGGACCAATGCCGACCCTGTGATGCTGGAAATTTTCAATAATCAGTTCATGTCGATCGCCGAGCAGATGGGCCTGCGCCTGCAGAATACGGCCCATTCCGTCAACATCAAGGAGCGGCTCGATTTCAGCTGCGCCATCTTCGACGCCCAGGGCCACCTGATCGCCAACGCGCCGCACATGCCCGTGCACCTCGGTTCCATGGGCGAGAGCATCCGCACCGTCATGACGCGCAATGCGGGCGCCATGCGGCCCGGCGACGTCTTCATGCTGAACGACCCGTATCACGGCGGCACGCATTTGCCCGACGTGACGGTGATCTCGCCCGTGTTTGACGAAGCGGGCGAGGCCATCCTGTTCTATGTCGGTTCGCGCGGCCACCATGCCGATATCGGCGGCACCACACCCGGCTCCATGCCGCCCGATTCCACGCGCATCGAGGAAGAGGGCGTCCTGATCGACAATTTCAAGCTGGTCGACGGCGCCACCGGTTTGCTGCGCGAAGCGGAAACCCTGGCCCTGCTGGCGGGCGCCAGCTGGCCGGCGCGCAACCCGCAGCAGAATTTGGCCGATCTGCGCGCCCAGGTGGCGGCCAACCAGAAGGGGGCCGAGGAACTGCATAACATGGTCGCGCATTTCGGCTTGCCTGTCGTGCAAGCCTACATGGGCCACGTGCAGGACAATGCCGAGGAAGCCGTGCGCCGGGTCATCACCACTTTGAAGGATGGCAGCTACGCGCTGGACCTGGATAACGGCGCGCGCATCCAGGTGGCGATCAAGGTGGACGTGGCGCAGCGCAGCGCCGTCCTCGACTTTACGGGGACGTCCGTCCAGCTGCCGAACAATTTCAATGCGCCGTCCGCCGTCTGCATGGCGGCCGTGCTGTACGTGTTCCGCACCCTGGTCGACGACGAGATTCCCCTGAATGCGGGCTGCCTGAAGCCATTGACCGTGATCATTCCGTCCGGCTCCATGCTCAATCCGCAGTATCCGGCCTCCGTTGTGTCGGGCAACGTGGAAACCTCGACCTGCATCACCAACGCCCTGTACGGCGCGCTGGGGGCGATGGCCGCCTCGCAGGGCACGATGAACAATTTCACGTTCGGCAGCGATAAATATCAGTATTACGAGACGATATCGGGCGGCTCGGGCGCCGGTCCCGGCTTCGACGGCACGGACGTGGTGCAGACGAACATGACCAATTCGCGCCTGACGGACCCGGAAATCCTCGAGTGGCGCTTCCCCGTGTGCCTCGACAGCTACGGCATCCGCGCCGGTTCCGGCGGCGCGGGGCGCTGGCACGGCGGCAATGGCGGCGTGCGCCGGGTGCGCTTTCTGGAACCGATGACGGCGGCCATCCTGTCGAACAACCGCATTGTTCCGCCGTTCGGCATGGACGGCGGCGCGCCAGGCGCGCTGGGGAGCAACTACGTCGAGCGCGCGGACGGCATGGTGGAGCAGCTGGCGCATATCGGCAAGACCGCCATGCAGCCTGGCGACGTGTTCGTCATCGAGACGCCGGGCGGCGGCGGTTACGGCAAGACGGAATAGGCCAGGTCAGCACTGGTGCCGCTCAGCTGCGCGCGCACTTGGCCCACGTCGCGCATGGGTGCGCGGCCGAACTGGCGGCTGTATTCTCGGCTGAACTGCGACTCGCTGGCGTAGCCGACCCGGTAGCCGGCCGTGCCCGCGTCGATCTGCTCGACCAGCATCAAACGCCGCGCTTCCTGCAGGCGCAGCAGCTTCTGGTACTGCATCGGCGTCATGGCCGTAATCGTCTTGAAGTGGTGGTGCAGCGAGGACATGCTCATGTTCGCCATGCCGGCCAGGTGCTCGATGCGCAGCGGCTGCGCGTAATGGTGCTTGATCCAGTCGATGGCTTGCGCCACTTGGTGCGACTGGCTGCTGGCCAGCGCCATGTGGCGCAGGCGCGCGCCGACGGGACCGTTCAGCAGGCGGTAGGTCAGTTCGCGGCGGATCAAGGGCGCCAGCGTGGCGATGTCCTCCGGCTTGTCGAGCAGGCGCACGAGGCGCAGCATGGCGTCGAGCAGTTCGGCCGACACGTCGCTGACGGAAATGCCGCGCGTGGCGGGCAGGATTTTCTGCTGCGCCGCGCCGGCTGCGCCGCTGGCGCTTTCGCTGTCGAGCAGCGCGGCCACGTCGGCGATGTCGATGCCCAGCACCACGCACAGGTGCGGCTGCTCCACGCTCGCCTCCACCACGCGCACCTGCACCGGCAAGTCGACGGACGTCAGCAGATACTGCATGCGGCTGTAGTGGAAGGTTTCGCTGCCCAGGGTGACGTCCTTCGCGCCTTGCGCGATGATGGCCACGCTGGGGCGCGCCGCATGGAACAGCGATTCCGTGACGGACGACTGGCGGTGGAAGGTCAGGTTGCCGATGGCCGTCGTGAAGTCGCCCGTGCGCGGCGCGTGGCGGATGATCAGGGCGGCGATTTCATCTTGCGGAGTAAGTGGCGTGGACATGGAGGTCAGTATGCGTGAGGCGAGGGAGGGCAGGGGCTGATCTTACGCAGATTTGGAGGATCGTGCAAAGGTCTTGCAGGATCGCGGTAACGGCGGACGGGCATCTCGGGCACACTTGTGCAATCGCATGCACGGCACGCGTCACCCCTCGCCACACATTACAGATACAGGAGTTTTTATGACCACCATCGCCAAAGGCTACGCCGCACTGGGCCCGACTTCCGCACTGCAACCGTTCACGTTCGAGCGCCGCGCCCCGCGCGAAGACGACGTGGCCATCTCGATCAAATACTGCGGCGTATGCCATTCCGACATCCACCAGGCGCGCGACGAATGGGGCGGCGCCGCCTTCCCCATGGTGCCCGGCCATGAAATCGCCGGCGTCGTCACGGCCGTCGGCGCCAATGTGAGCAAGTTCAAGGTGGGCGACCACGTGGGCGTGGGCTGCTTCGTCGATTCCTGCACTACCTGCAAGACACGCAACGTGGATCTGGAGCAGTACATGCCAGGCCTGATCCAGACCTACAACGGCCTGGAAGCGGACGGCAAGACGGCCACGCAGGGCGGCTACTCGGACAGCATCGTCGTCAAGGAAGGCTATGTGCTGTCGATTCCCGACAACCTGCCGCTGGACGCGGCCGCGCCGCTGCTGTGCGCCGGCATCACCCTGTATTCGCCGCTGAACCACTGGAAGGCCGGCCCCGGCAAGCAGGTCGCCATCCTGGGCATGGGCGGCCTTGGCCACATGGGCGTCAAGATCGCCCACGCCATGGGCGCCGAAGTGACGGTGCTGAGCCAGACCCTGTCGAAGCGCGAAGACGGCCTGCGCCTGGGCGCCGACCATTACTACGCCACCAACGACGCGGAAACGTTCAGCAAGCTGGCCGGCACCTTCGATCTGATCATTTGCACGGTGGGCGCGGCCATCGACTGGAACCAGTACATCAACTTGCTGAAAGTCGATGGCAACATGGTCATCGTCGGCATCCCGGATGGCGCCGTGCCGCCCGTGAACGCCTTCGGCCTGGTGGGCGCGCGCCGCAGCCTGTCCGGCTCCATGATCGGCTCGATCAAGGAAACCCAGGAAATGCTCGATTTCTGCGGCAAGCACAATATCGTGTCCGACATCGAGATCATCCGCATCCAGGATATCAATGAGGCGTTTGAGCGCGTGGTCAAGAGCGACGTCAGGTATCGTTTCGTCATCGATATGGCATCCCTGTAACACCCGGCCCGCCTGTGTTTGTTGGATTACGCGCTTTGCGCTAATCCAACCTACGCCTGTCCAGCGGTCCGGTTCGCCTGATTAGTGCGGTAGGTCGGATTAGCGCGTACGCGCGTAATCGGACAACCCCGCCAGTTCCCCATTCCCGCCCAAAATCAAGCACCCATGTCAATTTTTCTTTCCTTGCATCAAAAATCGGCATAAAATGAAACCGTACAGTACAGTTTCACTACGTAGATTTAAAAAACCAGCCATCCCCGGCGTGCTTGCCTGGGCAGGGGAGGCGTCATGGATAAAAAATGGACACTTCAGTAAATAAAGGAGCGCCGGCGATCCCGGCGGTCTTCAGGGGCAAGCGGCTTGCCCTGACGGTTTTCGGCATCTTTCTTGGATTCTCCGGCCTGGCCCTGGCGGCGGGCGGCATCGAACTCATCACCATTGGCGGTTCCTGGTATTACCTGCCGGCCGGCCTGGGCCTCATCCTCGCCGGCGTGCTATATCTGCGCCGCAAACCGCTGGCCAGTGCCGTCGTCGCCGCGCTGCTCGTCGCGACACTGATCTGGGCCGTGTGGGAAATCGGCTTTGCCTTCTGGCCCATGGTGCCGCGCCTGGCGCCTTTCCTCGTCATCGGCCTGGTGGCCGCCTTGCTGCATCCGTGGCTGGCGGGGCGTTCACACAGTGGCCAGTCGCGCGGTTTCGCTGCCCTGTTTGCCGTCGTGCTGGCGGCCGGTTTCGCCTCGATGTTCAAGCCGCATGGCGTGACGGAGGCCACGGCGCAGCCGCAGCAGGATGCGGTGGCGGCCATCAATGACGGCAGCGCCAACTGGGCGCATTACGGCTATGGACCGTCGGGCACACGCTTCGCGCCGTACACGCAGATCGGCAAGGCCAACGTCGACCAGCTGCAGGTGGCGTGGACCTACCGCTCGGGCGAGCTGGCCGAAGGGGCATCCGAATCGCAAAACACGCCGCTGCAGATCGGCGACACCATTTATACCTGCACGCCGACGAGCAAGGTCATCGCGCTCGACGCGGACACGGGCAAGGAACGCTGGACCTTCGATCCGAAGCCGGCCAACACGAAGACGTGGAACCGCTGCCGCGGCGTGGGCTACTACGAGCCGGTGAAAGTGACAAAGCCGTTCCAGTTCGAGGGCATGCAGGCGGCCAGCGCGCCGGTGGCGGGCGCATGCGCGAAGCGCATCGTGCAGGTGACCATGGATGCGCGCCTGATCGAGATCGACGCGCAGACGGGCAAGCGGTGCGAGGGTTTTGGCGACAAGGGCTCCGTCGACCTCACCGTCGGCCTGGGCAAGGTCAAGATGAACGTGCCGTACTACGCCTATACGTCCGCGCCCACCGTGGCGCGCAACCTGATCATCCTCGGCGGCTGGGTCTTCGATGGCCGCTCGACCGATGAACCGTCGGGCGTCGTGCGCGCCTACAGCGCCGACACGGGGGAGCTGGTGTGGGCGTGGGACCTCGGTAATCCGGCCATCACGAAGCTGCCGCCGGAAGGGCAGACCTACACGCGCAGCACGCCGAATATGTGGTCGGCGCCCGCGTTCGACGATGCGCTGGGCCTGGTCTACCTGCCGACGGGGAACGAGCAGCCGGACTTCTGGGGCGGCAAGCGTCCGCCGCTGACGGAGAAGTATTCGTCGGCCATCGTCGCCCTCGACATGGCCACGGGCCGCGAGCGCTGGACGTATCAAACCGTTCACCACGATATCTGGGATTACGACGTGGCCGCGCAGCCCGCCCTGTACGACGTCCCGGACGGCAAGGGTGGAAAAATACCCGCGCTGGTGCAGCTGACCAAACGGGGCCAGATCTTCATGCTGGACCGCCGCACGGGCAAGCCGATTGCGGACGTGGTGGAAAAACCCGTGCCGCAAGAGCATGCGGCCGGCGACTGGGTATCCAAAACGCAGCCATATTCGACCGGCATGCCGGCCCTCGGCGCGGAAACGCTGACGGAACGCGACATGTGGGGCGCCACCTTCTTCGACCAGCTGGTTTGCCGCATCAGCTTCCGCAAGCTCAATTACCAGGGCGAGTTCACGGCGCCGAGCACAAAAGAGACGCTGATCTACCCGGGCTACTATGGCGGCTTCAACTGGGGCGGCGCTGCCGTCGATGAAGGCAACGGCTATATGTTCGTCAACGATATCCGCATGCCGCAGGTGGTCAGGCTGGTGCCGCGCGAAACGGTGGACGTGGCCAAGCTGACGTCGGGCCACGGCGTGGGCAGCACCTATCCGATGGATGGCACGCCGTTCGTCATCGACCACAAGGCCTTCAATTCGCCGCTGGGCATACCGTGCCAAAGCCCGCCCTGGGGCGTGTTTGCCGCCATTGACCTGAAAACGCGCACGAAAGTGTGGGAGCGCCCGGCCGGCACGGTGCGCGATGCCGTCATTCACGGCGTGCGCGCAAGCCTGCCCATCCCGCTGGGCATGCCGACCCTGGGCGGCGGCGTCAGTACGGCGTCCGGCCTGGTGTTTTATGCGGGCACGCAGGATTACTATTTGCGCGCCATGGATATCGCCACCGGCCGTGAAGTGTGGAAGGCGCGCATGCCCGTCGGTTCGCAAGGCACGCCGATGACGTATGTGTCGCCCAGGTCGGGCCGCCAGTACGTCGTGGTGGTCGCGGGCGGCGCCCGCCAGAGCCCGGACCGGGGGGATTACGTGATAGCATACGCGCTTCCCAAGACACAGTAAGAGTTTGCTTCATGCCCCAGTTGCGCACCGTTCCCGCTTCCCCGAGTACCCGAAGCGAGGAGCGGCGGCGCAAGCTGCTGGCGGCGGCGGCGGGCCTCTTCCTCGCCTCCGGCTACGACGGCGTCAGCATGGACGCCATCGTGGCCGAGGCGGGCGGCTCGAAAGCCACCGCCTACCGCTACTTCGGCAGCAAGCAGGAACTGCTGGTGGCCGTGGTCGAGTACCTGTGCGCCGACTTCATCATCGCGCTGCGCCAGCTCGATACGTCGCAGGCGGGCCTGGAGCAGGGTTTGCAGCTGATCCTCGATGAACTGGTGGCGGTCGTCACCAGCCCCCGCCATGTAGACTTTTATCGCCTCGTCGTCACGGGTGCGGCCGCCGTGCCGGCCGTGGGCCAGACCTGGTACGAGCACGGCCCGCAAGTGTGGCACGCATTGATATTGCGCCTGCTGGAGCAGCAGCGCGCCCAGGGCCGCATCGCGCCCGACACCTCGTTTTCCAATCTGCCGCAGATCCTGTTCGACGCCGTCTTCTCGCACCTGACCACGCGCACCGTAATGCTGGGGCGGGGCGGCGATGCCGCCACGTTCCGGCCCTTGATCGCGGAGCTGATCGAGCTGGTGGTGGCGAGGGTGGAGCGCAGGTAAGCGGCGAAAAGAGACTTGAGCCCATCGGGCAGCATGCTTTAGCCATAGCATCACTCCTGCCAAGAACCCGCCGGTCATCCTGTCGCTGACTGTCGTGTCGCTGACTGCCGTGTACGTCCGCTATCGCCCCAAACCGGAAGTTCAGGAAGCGTCTAAGCGATCATTCAGCCTGTAAATTTAGCCGCGCTCACGCTTTGGGCGGCGAGCTGACAAACTAATCAGTCCAAGCAGCTAACATCATCAAGAATCCAATTTCGGCGACCTTGCTGCCATTCAGAAAGCGAGTCAGGCGAAATGTAAGATGACCAATTCTCGATATATTCGGCGATGGCTGCCGACGTTTGGTCATTAGTACGTTCGAGGTACGACAAAGTCTCATTAAGCCCAGCGCCGATGAAATACCACCCATCTAGCTCACCAATGTCCTGATTAAGGTACTGCGCCCTCCATATATTCACCGTATCGCTTGGCTCTGCGCAGCAGTAAAGCAGAAATGCGCAGTGGTAGATACATTCGGAAAACGCCCCATTGTCCTTCACAGTTCCGTCCCACAGCGCATTCCGGAATGCAATCTCTTCATCGAAGAGACGAAGCAACAATTGCCGGAATTGCTGGGGTTTTCGATCAACGATGAATCCATACATCGCCAATCGGTCATCAGGGTTTCGAAGACGCGCCGCCAAGGTGGGAGGTATTGCGCCAGTTTCCAAGACTTGGATGAGTTCGTGCTGGATGAGCTTCATTGTCAGCTTCCCGGTTGGTTCAGGTGTTCCTTGCGGTGTTCGCTGGAACAAAGTGTTGGGCGAAAATTTTAAGAAAACTTCCACCATGGCTGCGGTGCCGCAGTAGTATTTAAATGTCCGCTGCTGGCCGCCAGCGGCCCACGAGCATAACGAATTATCAAGCGAGAAAAGTCACGCATTGTCACCTCAACGTGAATGGCCGTTTGTGGCGGCGGATTCTATCGGTGGTCGCAGCACCTTGGAGTACGCTAAAGTCAAGCGGCCAGCGCAAGCTTCTGCTTGGGCCAGACGCCAGACGCCATGTCGCGCCGATTCTGATGGCAACTGCATCATCAGCATGCAAAATCGCCGGTCCCATCGAGCGCTCCCGGCAGAAGATGGGCCAGGCTGTTGTCGCCAACTGTGACGTTATCACGCGCAGAAGCAGGCGCTCTGCCGCGGCTGCTCCGGCCGGGGCGATGGACTCGTTCCGCCCCCGGGTCGCGTTGCGCCAGGGGCGAATGATATAGTGGCGGAAATGTATACACTGAAAGAAACTACCATGAAAAACGATGCAAGCACTCGCCCGCCAGCCAGCCAGGCACCTGCCAGGCTCAGCAAAGGGGACTTCGTCACCGCACTGCGCAAGCAGTTGCAAGAAGAAGGAAAGGCCGGCAAGTCCAGCGTGGACGTACGCGCTGCGACCCTGCACACGGACGTTGGCGTGTATCCGGCGCGCGGCCACTCGATGCCGACCTGTTGCACGGTGATGTATGAAGAGATGCAGCCCGGTGACGAGATTCTGCTGACGCCATCCGGCGGCAAGGGACCGACGCTGCTGGTACGGTATAAACTCCCGCGCTGATCGAACCTTGCCCTGCGCCGTGAACAGGTGTTCACGGCACCGCTCTGGCTTGCGGCGGCAAGCGGCGGACATTGGCACAGCAGTTGTTGACCATCCATTTCACATGCGGCTGGCGCTGGCAGCACCATCCATCACTGCGCAAGAATGGCGTTATCGCACCAGAGACTGCTCAGCGGATGTTCAGTGCCGGTACCTTTGAAAACGCTTCCGCGATGAAGTCCATGAACACGATGGCCCGCGTTGGCAGCAGCCTGTTTGCGACATAGACGATTTGAACCGGGACGGGCAGGGCAGTGTGCGCCGTCAGGAGCAGCTGCAAATTGCCATTCCTGAGTCCTTCCTCGAACAGCCACTGCGGCCCATGTCCGATACCGAGTCCCGCATTGACCAGTTCGCGCACGGCCTCGGGTGAGTTTACCCGTACCTTTCCCGATACTGCTACTTCCGTATCGCGGAAGCGCCATGTGGCACCCGACGACAGCAGGGTGTAGATCACGCAATCGTGCCCGCGCAGATCATCGGGCGTGACCGGCACGCCGCGTTTGGCGAGATAGCCCTTGCTGGCGACAAACACGCGCTCGAACAGGCCGATGCGCCGCGCGCGCAGGGCGCTGTCTTCCAGATGGCCGATCCGAATTGCCAGTTCCGCTCCTTCATCGACCAGACCCACATAGCGATCATTGATCTGGAGATCGAGCGCCAGGCCGGGATAGCGCTCCAGGAAGGCGGGGACATGCGGCAACACAAATGCATGCGCCAGAGCGGTCGGACACGCGACGCGCAGCAATCCGGACGGATCGACGTTCTCCCTGAAGGACGATTCGGACTCGTCGACGGCGTCAAGGATGCGCCGCACTTCCGCATAGTAGCGTTCCCCTTCGGGCGTGAGGGCAAGCTTGCGCGTTGAGCGGTGCAGCAGCCGCGTCTGCAGATGCTCTTCCAATGCCGCCACATGACGGCTGACGTTGGGCTGCCCCAGGCCCAGGTCGCGGCCGGCAGCGGAGAAGCTCCCCGTCTCCACAGCGCGCGCGAAGCATGTCATCAAAAGAAACCGGTCCAAAGTTACTCTCCCCGATTCATGCAATTGGAGCATGAATTATATGCAAAGATACGATCTTATCGAATTTCAAGCATGGGCGCATAGTTCTTCCCACGGCAGGTCAGCCAATGCTGGCTGACCCTGAATCACCTACAGGAGAATTTTATGTCCCGCTTGCAAGGAAAACGTACTCTTATCACCGGCGGCACCAGCGGCATCGGCCTCGAAACAGCCAGGCAGTTTCTCGCCGAAGGCGCACGCGTCATCGTCACCGGCGTCACTCCGGAATCGATCGAGAAGGCCAGGAAAGAACTTGGCGCCGAGGTTCTCGTGCTACGCGCCGATTCCGCCAATGTCGCCGCCCAACAGGAGTTGGCGCGCGCCGTCCAGGCGCACTACGGCCAGCTCGATATCGCCTTTCTCAACGCCGGCGTATCCGTCTGGACGCCGATCGAAGCGTGGACGGAGGAAATGTTCGACCGATCGTTCGACATCAACGTCAAGGGTCCCTATTTCCTGATCCAGGCGCTGCTGCCAGTGTTCGCGAACCCCGCATCGGTGGTGCTCAACACATCGGTCAGCGCGCACGTGGGCTCGGCGCATTCATCGGTATATGCCGCAACCAAGGCCGCATTCCTGAACTTGTCGAAAACGCTGTCGGGCGAACTGCTGGCACGCGGCATTCGCGTCAACGCCGTCAGTCCCGGCCCCGTCGAAACGCCGCTGTACGACAAGCTCGGCATCCCGGATGCCTACCGCGATCAACTCAACAAGGACATTGTCGCAACGATTCCGTTCGGCCGCTTCGGCACGCCGGAGGAAGTGGCCAAGGCGGTGTTATACCTCGCTTCCGACGAGTCCCGCTGGACCGTCGGCTCCGAAATCATCGTTGACGGCGGCCGTACGCTTAACGGCTGACGTCACACAACTGCCGAACTATACGGATGCGCCCGCTCCGAATGCGTGAGCGGGCTTCATTTTGAAACAGAGTATTCAAATTGCGCAAACGGCGGCGAAGGGACGGCCCACCTTGTCGAAAGGCTTGTTGTCGATTGACAGGCAGGGCACAGGCAAGAGTCAGGTCGCAATACCATACTTGTGCTGCGTAGCCGCATACTGCTGCTTGAGCGACTCCAGCTGCGGATGCCTGGGGTCGATCTTGCGGATCACCTGCATCTGGTGCTGCGCCTGTTCAGCGAGCGGGGCTTCCCAGCCCAGCATGTTGAGCTGGCGCAGGATGGCCTCGACGGAGGCGAACAGCACGGGCAGGTTGCCCGGCGTCTTGCGCAGGGCCTGGCGCAGCACGAAGACGGCGCCCTTGAGTTCTCCGCTTTCCGCCTTGCTGGCCGCATCCTGCATCAATTCCTGCACCTGGTTCGTGATCTGCTGGCCCATGCCTTGCGCCAGGTCGTGGCGGCCCGCTTTTTCAAAGACGTCGACGGCCGCTTCCATCGTCACGTCGCTGTCGGCTTCGTTGACGAGTTTCATCATGACGTCGGACGCGGCCTGTTCCAGGTTGTTCTTCAGGCAGCTTTGCACGAGGCCCACCTTCAGCTGCGTCGACAGGCCCCGCGCGTCGTCCAGGGCGGCGGCGGCCAGTTGCAGTTCGGTGGCGGCGGCGATGTCGTTGCCCGACAGTTCATGCAGCATGGCGGCCGAGATGGCGCGGCATGCTTCCACGTTGGCGCTGCCCCGCAGGGAGCGCTCCATGTCGCGCAGCACGCCGCTCGCTTGCGGCGCGTCGCCCTTTTTCACCAGCGTTTTTACCAGGTTGACGTGGTCTTCCGGGTCGCGGAATTCGGAGTACTTCGCTTTCGTCACGACCTGCTTGTAGGCCCGTTCGGCCGCGCCGATGTCGCCCGTGTCGAAGGCGATGCCGCCCAGGTGGCGCAAGCGGCGCACCATGTGCGGCGAGATGGCCACCGCGTCCTCGAGGATTTTCTTGGCCTGCAGTTGCTGGCCCATGGCTTCGTGGTTTTGCGCCAGCAAGTCGTAGGCGGCCATGAAGCGGGGATAGGTCTCCACCAGTTCCAGCAGCGCTTCCTGCGCATCCTCGTGGCGCTGCTGTTCGAACAGGGTGCGCGCCAGGCCCAGGTGCGCCCAGGCCATGGGCCGCGTTGCCAGCATGTCGGCGTAGAGCTGTTCCGCTTCCTTCCATTCGTCCAGGCTGATGTGCAGTTCGGCGCGCAGGCGGGCGAAATCGGCCGCCAGGCGCGGGTGCTGCAGTTCGGCCGCGCGGCAGCTTTTCACGGCTTCGCGCAGGTCGCCCTTGTCGATCAGCTGATACGTGGGCAGAAAAACGGCGCGCCGCTCGATGGCGCGCGCGATGCGGCCGCTCAGCACGTCGACGGTGAACGGTTTTAATATGTAGTCGGACGGGGTCAGCTCCGCTGCGCTGATCACCTTGCTGTGGATGGCCTCCGAGGTCAGCATGATGAAGATCGTCCACAGGCCGATCAGCTTATGGTGGCGCAAGTCTTCCAGCAATTGCTGGCCATCCTGGCCATCCGTGCCGCTGCCAAGGTCGTATTCGCACAGGATGATGTCGAACGGTTTCTTCATCAGCAAGCGGATGGCCGTGCCGGCATTGACGGCATATTCCACCTTGGTGATGGCGGCCTGGTTCAGCATATTGTGCAGATTGCCCCGCATGCTGGGGTTCGGGTCGACGATCAGGACAGATAAGTCGCTAGTTTCTGGCATGGTTCAGCTCTCGTTCATCTGTTCGGTCATTTGCGGGAACTCTTCTTATATGTAGCTGCCTGGCAGTATTGTTTTTTATCAGCATACTGCAAAGCCGCCCGACACTGCCAGCAAAATGCATGCAATCGGGTGCCGTGCGCAAGGGCAGGCGCGTGCAGCGCCGTCCGGCGTTGTATTTCATGACACGAGCGCCCCTTGCGACAGTGCGGGCGCCTGTTTTTCCGGCCATTCCCTGACTACCGTGATAGTATTCTAAAATGCAACACCTGTTGCATGCCGCACCACGTCGCGGCAAGGCATGCGCAAGGCTTTAACGGGCGCTTTATCCCTCTCTGGTGTCGATACCCGTCATGCGCGTTCCTGAACTGTCTACCTTGCGGCGCATTGCCGTTCCCCTTGCCTTTGGCGGCAACAGCGAACAGCAGCATACGTATTTTGCGGAATTGCACCGGGTCGGCCTGATCACGCAAGTGATGGGCATCATCGCCTTCAGCCTGGCCTGGCTGCTGATGCCGCCGGCCTACCATCCGAACCTGACGCACGCCGTGCTGGCCTTGCTGGGCATGTTGGCGAGCCTGGCCGTGCGCGCCCGCTGCACCACCTTGCCCGTGCTGACCATGACGGGGGCCTGCGCCGTGCTGGCACTGACCTTCGGCTTGCGCACCATGGCCGATGCTGTCCACCACGCCAGCTTCTGGGTCTTGCCCGTGGGTGTCTTCATGACCCTGGCCATCGCTTCCATCTTCAATGGCGGTCTCAGCTACCTGGCCGTGGTGGCCGGCGTGTGGTGGAACGTGGGCCACGGCCTGTATCCCGTCAACGCTGGCTTGCCCGACCAGCCCTGGGTGCCGTTGATGATCGCCGTCAGCGTGCTGTTCGGGCTGGCGCTGAACGTCAGCTTCAGCTTATTGCGCCTGCGTAACTATCACGCCAAGGTGGAATTGACGCGGCTGGCCTTCCAAGATAGCCTGACGGGCTTGAACAACCGCCGCATGTTCACGCAGCGCGCCCAGCAGATGCACGGTGCGCATCAGGGCGGCATGCTGCATTTCCTGATGATCGACATCGACGATTTCAAGATCATCAACGACCAGCAGGGCCACGACGCGGGCGACGCGGTGCTCATGCGCACGGCCGCCATCATCGCGGACAAGGCGCAAAGCCATCTGTGCGGACGCCTGGGCGGCGAGGAATTCGGCATCGTCTACGCGGGCGACCGCGAGGCCGTGCGCGCCTTCGCCGGCGCCCTGGTCGCCGCCGTCAGCCAGGCTTTCCATGCGGCACAGTTCGTGTCGATCAGCGTGGGCGTGGCCGAGCTGGACCGGGACAAGGAGCTGAGCCACAGTTACCGCCTGGCCGACGAGGCGCTGTACCTGGCCAAGCGCCAGGGGAAGAACCGCTATGTGATTGCCTGATCCTGTTGTTGCAAGTTGGCAAAAACTGCCGGTTTCAGGGGCAAAATGGCCGCAAAGCCATAAGTTCCGGTAATAAAGCAGGGGTAAAACGGGTATAATGCGCGCAAAGGAAATTTGCCGTACGAAAGATATTGTCATACCTACCTTTAACCCGCAGCCACGCTGCATCAACCACCTTCCAATCATGTTGATACTGCCGGGTTCCAATGCCCTGTCCCATTTCCGTAGCCACCGTCTGTTAAGCCAACTGCAAGCCGTCTCGCCTGCGATCGTTGCCGTGCAAGCACGCTATGTCCATTTCATCGATGCCAGCGCGCCCCTCACGGCCGGCGACAGCACGCGCCTTGGCGCCTTGCTGACGTACGGCGAGCCGGCCCAGGCCGACAATACGGAAGGCGCTGCCGAAGAATTCTTCGTCATCCCCCGTTTCGGCACGATTTCGCCGTGGGCTTCGAAAGCCACCGACATCGCGCACAACTGCGGCATGGCGCACATCAAGCGCGTCGAACGCGGCATCGCTTTCCGCATCAACCTGAAATCGGGCATCCTGGGCAGCGCCATCGGCGCCGGCAAACTGACGGACGAGCAAGTACAGGCCGTGGCCGACCTGCTGCACGACCGCATGACGGAATCCGTGCTGCGCAGCGCCGACGACGCCAAGGACTTGTTCCGCACGCTGGAAGCGCGTCCGTTGGAATCGATCGACTTGCTGGGGCAGGGCAAGCGCGCGCTGGAAACGGCGAACACGGAACTGGGTCTGGCGATGTCGGAAGACGAAATCGACTACCTGGATGCCGCCTTCACCAAGGCCGGCCGCAATCCGACGGACGTGGAACTGATGATGTTCGCGCAGGCGAATAGCGAGCATTGCCGCCACAAGATCTTCAACGCCAACTGGACCATCGACGGCGTGGCGCAACCGAAGTCGCTGTTCGGCATGATCAAGAACACGCACGAACTGCAGCCGAAAGGCACCGTCGTCGCCTACAGCGACAACTCGTCCATCATGGAAGGCGCCACGGTCTCGCGCTTCTACCCGCGCGGTGCGAACCACGAATACGCGGCATCGACGGAGCTGACGCACACCCTGATGAAGGTGGAAACGCATAACCACCCGACGGCCATCTCCCCATTCCCTGGCGCCTCCACGGGCGCGGGCGGCGAGATCCGCGACGAAGGCGCGACGGGCCGCGGCGCCAAGCCGAAGGCTGGCTTGACCGGTTTCACCGTGTCGAACCTGTCGCTGCCGGACGCCGTGCGCAGCTGGGAAACGGCCGCTTCCGTGACGGCGCCGCTGGCGGGCCGTACGGATGCAGATCAATACGGCAAACCGGAACGCATCGCGTCGCCGCTGCAGATCATGATCGAAGGCCCGCTGGGCGGCGCCGCGTTCTCGAACGAATTCGGCCGTCCAGTCCTGGGCGGCTACTTCCGCACGTATGAGCAGAACGTCGGCGCAGATAAAGACGCCGTGTTCGGCTACCACAAGCCGATCATGATCGCGGGCGGCATCGGCAATATCTCGGCGCAGCACACGCACAAGAACGACATCCCCGTCGGCAGCCTGCTGGTGCAGCTGGGTGGCCCGGGCATGCGCATCGGCATGGGCGGCAGCGCCGCCTCGTCGATGACCACCGGCAGCAACACGGCCGACCTGGACTTCGATTCCGTCCAGCGCGGCAATCCTGAAATGGAACGCCGCGCCCAGGAAGTCATCAACGCCTGCTGGCAAATGGGCGCGGACAATCCGATCATCTCGATCCACGACGTGGGTGCGGGCGGCTTGTCGAACGCGTTCCCGGAAATCACCAACGACGCCAAGCGCGGCGCGATTTTCGACCTGCGCAAGATCCCGCTGGAAGAATCGGGCATGGCGCCGAAGGAAATCTGGAGCAATGAATCGCAGGAACGCTACGTTCTGGCCATCGCGCCGGAAAGCCTGCCGCTGTTCAAAGCCATGTGCGAACGCGAACGCTGCCTGTTCGCCGCCGTGGGCGTGGCCACCGAAGAACGTCAACTGAAGTTGATCGACCCGGAACTGGGCAACGAACCGGTCGACATGCCGATGGACGTCTTGCTGGGCAAGCCGCCCAAGATGCAGCGCGATGTGGTCCATGTGGCCAACGATTTCCCGGCCATCGACCTGACGGGCATGGACCTGGTGGACGTAGCGCAAAAAGTGCTGCTGCTGCCGACCGTGGCCGACAAATCGTTCCTGATCACCATCGGCGACCGCAGCGTGGGCGGCATGACCGTGCGCGACCAGATGGTGGGACCGTGGCAAGTGCCGGTGGCCGATTGCGCCGTCACCACCATGAGCTTTGAAGGTTATCTGGGCGAAGCGATGGCCATGGGCGAACGCACGCCGCTGGCCGTCATCGACGCGGCAGCTTCCGGCCGCATGGCCGTGGGCGAAGCCGTCACCAACATCGCCGCCGCCGCGATTGCCGACATTTCCGACATCAAGCTGTCCGCCAACTGGATGGCCGCCTGCGGCCAGCCTGGCCAGGACGCGGCCCTGTACGACACGGTGAAAGCCGTCGGCATGGACCTGTGCCCGGCGCTGGGCATCAGCATCCCCGTCGGCAAGGATTCGCTGTCGATGCGCACGACCTGGAAAGACGAGAACACGGGCGCGGCGAAATCCGTCACGTCGCCGGTGTCCCTGATCGTTTCCTCGTTCGCGCCAGTCACGGACGTGCGCAAGTCGCTCACGCCGCAGCTGAAAACGGACCAGGGCGATACGTCCTTGATCCTGATCGACCTCGGTCGCGGCAAGAACCGCCTGGGCGCCTCCGCCCTGGCGCAAGTCATGGGCCAGCTGGGCAATGAAACGCCGGACGTGGACAGCGCGGAAGACCTGAAAGGCTTCTTCGCCGCCGTCCAAAAGCTCAACAGCGACGACAAGCTGCTGGCCTACCATGACCGTTCGGACGGCGGCCTGTACGCCACCCTGACGGAAATGGCCTTCGCCGGTCACACGGGCATGTCCGTCAACCTGGACATGCTGACCATGGAAGGCGAGCATTCGAGCGACTGGGGCGACGCCAAGAACTGGACGGGCCAGGTGGCGGAACGCCGCAACGAGCTGACCCTGCGTGCCTTGTTCAGCGAAGAGCTGGGCGCCGTCATCCAGGTGCGCGCGGAAGAAAAGTCGCTCGTCATGGACGTGCTGCGCACGTTTAATTTGGGCGCCTGCAGCCATATCATCGGTAAATTGAACGACCGCGACGTGATCGAATTCACGCGCGACGCCAAGCTGATTTACACCCAGCCGCGCGCGGACCTGCACCGCCTGTGGAGCGAAACGAGCTGGCGCATCGCCCGCCTGCGCGACAATCCGGCCTGCGCGGACGCCGAATACGACCGCCTGCTGGACGTGCAAGACCCGGGCATGTCGCCTATCGTCACGTTCGACCAGAACGACAACATCGCCGCGCCATTCATCGCCACCGGCGTGCGTCCGCGTGTCGCCATCCTGCGCGAGCAGGGCGTCAACTCGCACATCGAGACGGCCTACGTGATGCACCAGGCAGGCTTCACGGCCGTCGACGTGCACATGAGCGACCTGATTGCGGGCCGCGTGAAACTGGACGACTTCCAGGGCGTCATCGCCGTGGGCGGCTTCTCGTACGGCGACGTGCTGGGCGCGGGCGAAGGCTGGGCAAAAACGATTCTGTTCAACGCCAGCCTGGCAGAACAGTTCGCGCGCTTCTTCAACCGCACGGACAGCTTCGGCCTCGGCATCTGCAACGGCTGCCAGATGATGAGCAACCTGAAATCCATCATCCCCGGCGCCCACGCCTGGCCCAAGTTCACGCGCAACAAGTCGGAGAAATTCGAAGGCCGCTTTGCCATGGTCGAAGTGATGGATTCCCCATCGATCTTCTTCAACGGCATGGCCGGCACCCAAGCCGGCATCGCCATCGCCCACGGCGAAGGCTACGCCGACTTCTCGCAAACGGGCGACATCACCCAGGTCACGAAAGCCATGCGCTTCGTCGACAACAAGGGCGCCGCCACGGAAGCCTACCCGTACAACCCGAACGGCTCGCCGGAAGGCATCACCTCCGTCACCACGCCAGACGGACGCTTTACAGTGTTAATGCCGCACGCGGAGCGCGTGTTCCGCAGCGTCCAGCAGTCGTATCACCCTGAAGCATGGGGCGAGGATTCGCCATGGATGCGCATGTTCAGGAATGCACGGAAGTTTGTGGGGTAATTTAGTTAGCTTTCAGCGCGGCACCTTGGGTCAAGGCGCTGTTGCTGGGTAGGAATGAGAAAGCCGCTGTCGGGAGATAGCGGCTTTTGTATTTAAATGCCTAATTTTCTATTTCTGTGTTAATACTGAAAATTAATCAATAAGTGTTCGGCCAAAAAGCAAGGTTGTGTAATTGCTTCTATCGCAACAAGTGTCATTTTTTGAGATATCTTTAAGGTCTTTGAGATATACATTTCTCTGTACTAGTGCTTCTATGTTGGCCTGTTCAATCGTTCGTGGCCCACCCGGTCGACCAAGCATTATGGATAGTATATTTAATATTATATCTAGATAATAGTGAGCACATTGTACAATTTCACCTAATCCATCGGTGCTCTTTCCATTGTGAACAATTTGGTTTCTTGTTCGATAAATTCTATTAATATCATATTTTATTCTGTCTGAAATATTTTTATTATGGATTGATATCTTTCCTGCTGATTGACACCATTTTATGCAGGAAAATATTCTTTGTCTCAGAAGAGGATTGCAGTCTAGTTTTCTCAAAAATTCCGTCATCGGGGCCTCGTATTCTTTTATGGATATTGCTGCGGCGAATCCATAATGATTTTCGCCCATATTTAATTCTGGAAATTTTTCAATAGCCTCATTCCAGTGAGTTAAATGCGAGTCCACTATTTCCGACCAAAGTTCTGCGAATTGGTATGATATCCATCGTCCACTTATATATGGTTCAACTGCATCCATTATCTCTTTTATTTTTGATGTATCACCTTTTCGAACAAATAGCGTCTCGAAAGCAATCCAAATATTTAATAATTGAGATTCATCCTCTGGTGCAGAAAGAGCCGTTCCGTGTAGTTCAAGTGCACGGATAAACCTATTTACACTTCCAGCCTCCGACATGCGGAAAATAGAAGAGAACTGTAAAAGCGTCTCTTTCTCAATCCCTGTTGGGTCATGTGGGACTCGCAGCACTGGTGGTCTGGGTCGATTGGAGTGAACAGGTGAACCATCTTTTCCTTCAATTGATACTACAGCTGGATTTTCGATAAGGAAACGTTGGCTATGAATCGAAAATTTTAAAAGATCATCTAATAAGCGCAACCTGCGTTCAGATATTTGTCTTGCTGATTGAGGGTCAAGTGCTTGAACCTTCTCGAAGCACACAATTGACTCCCATTCATGTTCATTAAAGAACCGTTTTGTTGTCGCAGGAAATTTATCCAAAATATTCTCAGCATCAGCCGATGTTCTTTTTTGAATGGTGCTGCCTATCGATGCAAAAGTTTCTGATACTCCGCTGGCAATTCCTGATATTCCAAAATATACTGTGTAGGAATGTTTTTTTAAGTCGAAATTTGAGAAGAATTTCTCTAGGCGACTTTTGGCATCCATTGGAGTTTTTGTTTTATCAAGAAATGATACGTTAAGTAGGTGATATATTGTTTGTGCCGGATATCCGGCATCTCGTATGCCTGCAATAAATCCTTCTGTGAGTTTTATTAATTTATCTTTTTCTTTTCCTCCCGACGTTATTATTTTTATTATTGCTTCTGATGAATGATCGAAATAACGTTTCTGTGCTAATCTATTTTTGAGTATTTGAGCGGCTTCTAGTTGATTATTTATATCATTATCCGATAGGAGTGACTCACTGATATATGTCATTCTATCGCCAATTAATTCTGTCGCGATTGAATCTTCACGTAGTGATTCTCTTAATTCATCCAATAGAAGTCGAATGTTAGCGCTAGTTGAGCTATGAGGGGTCTCCTTCTGTTGCCTAATTAAGTAATTTATTTCTCTGCAAATTGTAAATGGTGCTGCTCTGTCTGCTCGGCATAAAAGGCTACTGGTGTGAAGGAGTAGCTGCCGAGCTCGTTGAACAAACAATAGTAATGGCATTGTCTCATTTTCTTCGCAGCCCCATGTTTTTGCATGTGTAGATAAAACTCTATTAATCGCCATTTTCGCCTCTTAATTATTTTATTTATTAAAGTTTATTCGCGAAACCCACAATCACCACCGTCGACGGCACCAGCAAAAACTGCGCAATCAGCGTTCCTGCCAATCGAACCCCCACCAGCCACACCACCGCGCACCCGAATTGCGACTCTTCGATCTTGCCTTCGATGACGTCATCCGTCATGCCCGAGATATGCGGGTCGATGAAGATGGCCATCATGATGGTGGCGCCGCCGTTGATGATCGATGAAAGCGTGCTGGAGGTGACTCGCACGCTCTGGTCGAGCACGCCTGCGTACAGGGCGGCGGTGTAAGGTGGACAAAGATGCGCCCACCGTCCACAGGGCCGTGGCGATGACGATGGAGACGGAGACGCCCGATTTTTGGCGCAGGCCCGTGACGTTGGCGGGCTTGGGCAGGCTGGCGGAGGTCTTGAGGTAGGACAAGCCGCCCTTGAAGACGGCGTGCAGCAGCAGTTTCGGCACCGACCTGTGTACCTGGAAATGCTCGACGGCGCGGCAGAAGGCGCGCTGGAATGAATTTAAGGGGCGGCGACAGCAGCATTGGAATGCTGAACAGGGCCAGCCGCCGCGTGCGGATGCCGGCGATGCGCACGGAGTAGGCCAGGGTGGCGATGAAGGGGATGATGAACGCCAGTGCGTAAATCAGCAGCAATTGCTTGTCCATCACAACCTTGCAGTATGGAAAATGTAATTCCATGCTGCCATGAAATTATTTATTTTTCAACTGCAAATAAGTTAATTTTCCTGTGATGGGAGATTTGTGGTGTTTTGGCTGGCGCGCAGTGTATTGCCAGCCCGGTACAGAAACCGGGGTACACTCTGCCGTTGGGTGACGGCGGCAGCGTAACTGCGCTACATGCGTTCGTCTTATTCGGGACGGAATTGCAAAAAATGCAAAAACTTATTAAAATGAAAATTCTGCTTTGATAAGGAATGCCATGCGCCAGCTCGCTTTCAGCCGTATCGCCGTACTCATGGGCACTTGCCTGACAGGGCTGGCCATCGCTGCGCCCACTGTGCACTTGTCCGCCAGCCCGGACGTGGTGGCCAAGGGAACGAGCACCTCGATCGCCTGGGATGCGCTGGGCGCCGAATCGTGCGCTGCGTCGTGGTCGCCGTCGCTGCCCCTGACGGGCTCGTACACGCCGCCGGCGCTGCAGGGGGCCACTAGCTATACGGTGACGTGCCAGGGTGGCGGTGCCAGCGTGTCGCAGCAAGTGATGGTGCAGCTGGCGCCCGTCTGCGTAACGAATTGCTTTACCAAACGCTGGATCTATTTTTATGGCGGTATTGCTTGGGGTAAAAAAACCGCGAACGCGGACTTCAACAAGTTGTCGGCGCTGATCGTCAACGCGGCAGCGCTGGGCTATAACGGCATCGTCGTCAATATCGGCGGCGAAGACTCATATATTTCCGACTCGCGCGATTCGCCCGATTTCGCCGGCAATCTGGCGGCGATCAAGCAACTGGCGCTGGAGCAGCAAATAGAATTGATACCGATGGGCGGCCATCCGCACATCCCTGCGCAATTGCAGCCGGAACTGTCGGAGGCGCTTGCCGTGGAAAAGACGCCGTTTGTCGTCACCCAGGGGCGGGCGGTACCGGCCGTGCGCTGGCTGGCCAACGACAATTTCAGCAACGGCAATGGGCCATGGGACTTGATGGACCCCGGCACGGTCAGCTTCGACGGCGGTACCGACCACCTCAAGACGGGCAACGTGCCGGGCAAGGGTGCGATCCGGCTGTCGCAGCCGAATGTGTTGCTGCCTGACGGCAGCGTGAAGACGCAAACGCGCTTGCATCGGCGGTTTGTCAATTTGAAGGCGCACACGGCTTACCGCGTGTCGTTCTGGCTGCGCACGGCGAACTACAAGGCGCCGCTGAAGGTGCAGATCTATGACGATGCCGTCAAGGTACCGCTGTACCTGAATTTGTATCCGATGGGGCGGGGTACGACGAATGGTGCCTGGAACGCCTTGCCGAACACGGTATTGCCTGACCAGGATTGGACGAACTACAACTTCGATTTCAATACCGGCGCCAATACCAGCATCCGTTTCTACCTTGGCGCCTGGAGCAATGCAAAGAATAACGAGGCGGGCCAGGCCTGGATAGACGACATGCAGATCCGCGAAATTGGCCTCGCGCATACAATCACGCGCGCGGGGCTGCCGATAGTCGTCACTTCGGCTGATGGCACGGTGCAATACTCCTCGGTGAATGGCAAGGATTACGTGGCTGGCATCGAATCGCTGGCAATTCCCGCCACCAGCGCCATCCCCGATGGCAGCAACTTGCTGGTGTCGTGGTACCAAGAGGCGAAGAACATGATGCCGGTCTGGACCTCGCCCGCCAGCGCTTGTCCGCCGCAATTCATGGCCTTGCAAAGGCAGGGCTACGAAAAAATCAAGGCGCTGTATCCCACCAGCCAGAAGTTCTTCATCAATTACGACGAGTGGCGCATCATGAACTGGGACCCGACCTGCCAGTACGCGAGCGCGGGCGCCTACCTGGCCGGCACGATGACGGCCATGCAAGCGATGGTCAAGCAGGTCAATCCTGGCGTGGAACTGTATGTGTGGAACGACATGTTCGATCCCAACATGAATGCCATCGACAAGTATTTCATGGTCAATGGCAGTCTGCTGGGGGCTGCCGACGGCATCGAGCCGAATACCGTCATCGTCAACTGGACGCAGAGGAATGTGTACGTTGACCCGCCGGCCATCCCGCTGCAGCAGTCTTCGTTGAAATTTTTCCACGACCGCAATCTCAAGCAGGTGATTGCCCTGTATTACGACGACTTGCCGCTGACGGACGAATGGCTCGACAATCTGGATGCGGCCGAAGCAGACGGCGTGACGGGCGTCGATGGCTTCATGTACACCACCTGGGTCGACAATGGCAAATATGACGACCTGGCGGCAGTCGCCAGCAAGATCAAGGCGCGCGCCAAGGCCCGCTGGCCGCAGTGACGGGCAATGGTGCGCTGGCGTGCCTTGGCTGCCTGCATTCCGGGCAAGCGGCCTCAACCGAAGTCACGGCACGACTAGCTTTTGTCCCACCACGGCGGCGTGCCCGACGACCAGGGGCACGCCATGTCCATTTCGCGTATCCTGTAGCGGATCTCGATCACCTGGCCGGGGCTGAAGGGACCGCGCTTCCAGTCGCCGGAATCAAAGACGTAGCCTTTGCCCTTGATGCAATGAGTGGTCGGATTGTTGCCGATGGGGCCGGTCGAGTGCAGGGTGACGCGCACTTCGCCGTTGGCGTCCAGCGGGGCGTCGCCGCCCGTGAACAGTGGATCCGAGCCGACGTCGCAGACAGTGGTGCTGCCTATCTTGCTGCAGCGCTTGATGTACGTTTGCTGGCGCGCATTGGCCAGGTAATCGTCATGCCGCATCGGCTTGCCGTCGTCATAGGTAAAGCGCAGGACGACTTGCGTGGGCTCGCTGGCAGGATGGCGCGTGGTGCTGGTGCAGGCGGCGCTGACCAGGGCCAGCAGGGGCCAGGCCAGCAGGCGCAGGACGCCGCGCAGCAGCGTCGAGATCGGGTTGTTGCCGGGTGAGTGTTGCATGTGCCGTTGCCATCTGTCTCATGATCGGGGCGCCGATCATAGCATGTGGCGGCAGCGGTTCGGCTAGGGCGCGCCGCGATTCAATTCCTGCAGCACTTTCTTGCACAACACCCCATAGCCCACGCCCGTGCCGCGCTTGTGTGCGGCCAAGTCAACTCTGGCGCTGATGTCATCCCACGCCACGCTGCCAGGCAAAGGGCGCAGATCGTCGTCGAGGTCCATTTCGAAATGGATGAAGCGGCCATCGGCGCTCAGCAGCTTGCCGCAGACGAGGGGGAGGTCGGGGAAGGCCAGTTGCAGGTCGAGCATGATGGCCGTGTCCAGCGCCACGCCATGGCTGGCCGCGCACTGGCGCAAGGCGTCGGGCAGGGGGCGGGCGCGCCACCAGGCCGCCGTCTGTTTGATGGCGGCCAGGGTCAGCGCGTTTTGCTGTTGCACAGAATATTGCTTGCTCATGGCTGTCACCCATGCGGAAGGCGGCTTGCTGCATCAGCGCGATGCCAGGCTCATGCTTTGAACATGGGCGGGCACGATGTCGCCGCTGGCCAGTTTTTCGGCCGGCACCACCATCAGCACTTCGCCGCCCACCCTGCCATTGTCGCGCAAGTCGATGCGCATGGCCATTTGCCGGTCGAGCGCCACGAAGCTGTTGCTGCCGCTGGCGACGATGCGGTGTTCTTCCTGGTCATCGATGCGCGCATACATCATGGCGCCGATGCTGCTGGCGTTGCGCAGGTACAGCACTTGTCCGTTCGACAGCTCATAGCCGCCGCGGAACGGAGAAAATTCTTGCGCGCTCATGAAGTGCCTGTGGGCGGGCAGTTCGATCGTCTGCATGCGCCCGCCTGGAATGACGACGGTCTGGCTGTCGGGAAGCGTTTGTGCATTTGCCAGCAGGGCGCAGATGCCCAGGGTGCCGGCCAAGATCCATGTTTTCATTTTTTTACCCATCCTTGAACTTTGGTGCCGTCCGCTGCCGGCGCGGCGATATTGTTGTCGATGCCAGGGAAATCGCGCCGGGTGGCCCGCGTGCGCCGTGGTGACCTTGGCAAGGCGGGAGCGCCCGGTCTTGCCAGTGTAGGCAGGCAAGATGCCGCGCACATCATCCGATCGGATGACACGGCCTCATGCATCCAACACGGTCAGGTGCGCCGTCGCGCCGTGGATCAGCGCGATCAGCTCGCCCTGGCGCCGCGTGTCGGTCTTCAAATAGGTGTGGTGCAGATGCGTCTTGACGGTATTGACGCTGATGCCGCCGCGCGCGGCGATTTCCTCGATGGTGGCCCCTTGCGCCAGTGCCTTGCCCACTTGCGCTTCGGCTTGCGTCAAGTCGAACAGCTGCCGCAAGGCAGTGACAGACGTGCTCGCTTGGGTGGGATCGCGCGCGATCAGCAGCGCGCATGGGGGCTGGCAATCGGCAAGCGGTGTGACTGTCAGGGCCAGGGGACCTTGCTGCCTGCGGGCCAGGCGCAGCGACTGGCATTGCGCTGCGCCGCCGGTGCTGCCGATGACCATGCGCACGGCGCGCGCCAAGTCGGGCGGCGCGGCGTGCGCCAGTTGCGCCGCATGCAAGGCGTGGCCGGCGGGCGTGGCGAAACGCAGTCCCAGGTTGGCGTCGAGCACCAGCACGATGGCGCCCATGGCGTCGAGTGCCGCCAGCGCGCAATGGCTGGCCAGTTGCGCTTCGCGCAGGCGCTGCTGCAGGCACAGGGCGCGTTGCAGATGCGGCAAGAGTTCCTGCCATTGCTGGCCGCTCAGGTCAGCGCTGTCGAGCTGCGGCCAGTCGCCCGCGCCACAGGCCGAGTCGTACATGGCGGCGATCAGTTTCCCCACATCCGCCGTTGCTGTACCTGTGTCCATGCTTGCCCCCAATCCTGACTACATCAATGTGCCGCAGGCGCGCAGGTGCGGAACTGGGTAAGGGCGGTGTTGCGCAGCGATTCGTCCCACCTTTGTGAGGAAAGTCTGTTCGCTGCCTTCTGTCCTGGGCAACTATCAAGATAGTACAAAGATATCGGTGCCGCAATGGTTCACGCCTGTCCTTCTGGATAGTGTTCTGCAGGAAACTCGCGCGGGTAAATCATGGCCATGATGTAAGATTCGCACTATGTCCGATTTCACATTTACCGATTGCCCATGAGTTCAATAATGATTCCCGACGTCGCCCTGGTCGACAACACCGAACAACGCACGCCGCTGGTGCTCGTGCTCGACTGCTCCGGCAGCATGGATGGCGAACCCGTCGCGCTGCTCAACGATGGCCTGGCCTTGCTGGAACAGGAACTCAAGTCCGATGTGATCGCCGCCAAGCGCGTGCGCATCCTCGTGATTCAATACGGCGCCCACGATGAAGCCGTGGTGGCCAGCACCTGGTGCGACGCCATGGATTTCACGGCGCCCCGGCTTGAAGCGAACGGCACCACGCCGACCGGGGCGGCTGTCGAACTGGCCCTGGCCGAGATCGAGCAGGAAAAGCAGCGCTTCCGCGCGGCGGGCGTGGCGTACACGCGGCCGTGGCTGTTTTTGATGTCGGACGGCGAGCCGACGGACCGCTGGCAGCGCGGCGCCGAGCAGGCGCGCGCGGCTGAACAGGCGAATAAAGTGGCGATCTTCCCCATCGCCGTGGGCGACCATGCGAACATCGATACGCTGGGGCAGTTTTCCAGCCGTGGCGAACGGGGCGTCAAGCAGCTGAAAGGCTTGCAGTTCCGCGAGCTGTTCCTGTGGCTGAGCGCCAGCATGCAGGTGGTGTCGCAGTCGCGCCCCGGCGCGCAGGCGCAGCTGGCGTCGACGGACGGCTGGTCTGTCGTGAGTACGTGAAAGCCCGTTGATCCATGGCAATAGCAAATCAGCATTGGCGCGTGTTCGGCGCGTCCGTCACGGGCAAGGCGCACCTGGATAAGGACATTCCTTGCCAAGACGCGCACGCGCACGCCGTCGTGAACGACGTTTTGGTGGCCATCGTCTGCGATGGCGCCGGCTCGGCCAGGCTCAGCGAGCAGGGCGCGCAGTTTGTTGCCGCGCAAACCGTGCAGGCGCTGGCCGGACGGCTGGAGCAGGGCGCCACCGTGCAGGATCTGCATGACGGCGCGCTGGCGGGCACCCTGGCGCAGATCCGCGCCGCGCTCGACGACATCGCCCGCGCCGCCAATGCCACCTTGGACGACTACGCCAGCACGGTGGTGGGCGTGGTGATGGGCGCGGATGCCGGCTTCTTCTTCCACCTGGGCGACGGCCTGGGCGTGGCGCAACTGATGGACGGTGGCGAACTGATCTCGCTGCCCGCGAACGGCGAATACGCCAATGAAACATATTTCATCAGTGGCGAGCGCTGGCGCGAACAGTTGCGCCTGCTGGCGATTCCGCAAGCCGTGCGCGGCGTCGTGCTGATGTCGGATGGCTGCATGCCCTTTGCCATGAGCAAGAACAATGCAGCGCTGTACGCGCCGTTCATGGATGCCGTGCAAGGCTATCTGCGCACGGTCGAGAGCAGCGAGCTGGGCAATACGGCGCTGGCGTCCACCCTGGCCGACCCGCGCACGCACCAGATCACGGGCGACGACAAGACCCTGCTGCTGGCCTTGCGCGCATGAGCCGGAAGCAGGGAGTCACGCCCGGATTGAGTCCGGGCGGCAAGATATGGCTCGATAAAGTCCGCAGCCTGGTACTGGGCAAACTGATTAAAAGCGGCGGGGCGGGCAGCGTGTATCTGCTGCCCGGCGCGCCCGCGCAGGTGGCCAAGCTGTACCACCCGCACCTGGACCGGGCCGCCAACCGGCGCAAGCTCGAAGCGATGCTGGAACTGTCGCCCGAATTGCCCGATCAAGTGGAAAACGGCAAGCGCTATGTGCAGATCGCGTGGCCGCAAGCGGCCGTGTTCGACGGCCAGGGCGGCTTCGCCGGTTTCGTCATGCCCCTGCTTGACATGGCGCAGACGGCCGAGCTGGAACAGATCATGCAGGAGCGGCAAGCACGCGCGGCCGGCTTGCCCACGGGACTCGGTCCCAAGCTGACCCTGGCCGCCAATCTGGCCGCCGTCCTCGACGCGCTGCACCAGCAGCAGCATTACGTGGTCGACTTAAAACCCGTGAACCTGCGCTTTTACCGCGATTCGCTGTACATCGCCATGCTCGATTGCGACGGTTTCAGCATCCAGGGCCATGCGGAGCGTTTTCCTGCCGAGCAATTCACGGCCGACTACCTGGCGCCGGAATTCCAGCGCAAGGGCATGCCTGCGGGCACGGAAATGGCGCAAGACCGTTTCGCCCTGGCCGTCGTCATCTTCCAGTTGCTCAACTTCGGCATCCACCCGTACAGCGGGCGGCCCGGCAATGCGCAGGTGGCCACCGATATTCCCGGCCGCATCCGCGATGGTTATTACGCGTATGGCGTGAAGCGCCACAAGCTGCTGGCGCCGAACGCCACCAGCGGCCACGCGCTGATGCCGCCCGAGCTGCGCGCCATGTTCGACCGCGCGTTTTCCCAGTCGCCAAACTCCCAGCGGCCCTCGGCGGCCGACTGGGCGCAATTGCTGCGCGGTTATGCGCAGCGCAGCGGCGGCAAGTTGACACTGTGCGCCGTGAATCCCGAACATCAGCATTTTGCGGGCCACGGTTGCGCGGCCTGCGCGCGCGACAAGGTGATCGGCGCGGCCGCGCAAGCTTCGGCTCAGGCTCAGGCTCAGGCTCAGGCTCAGGCTCAGGCTCAGGCTTCGGCGCAGGCAAGGCAGGCGCCGCCGCCGCGGCGTCCGCGTACCTTGCCTGGCAACGCCGCGCCGGCGCCGGCCGCGCAAGGCCAGTCCGCCGTGTCGGACACGGGCTGGGTGGTCATCGTCATCCTGATCGTGCTGTTCGTGATCGGTTTTGCGATCTGGACCGCCGTACCGGACGATGCGGAAAAGAAGACCGGGCAACAAGCCACGACGGTGCCCGTAGCCGGGCTGGAACAGCTGGATTGGCATGCGCGCAAGGCCGGTGCATTGCAGCAGTCGGACGTGCGCCGTGCCGTGCGCAGCCTGTCGCAAGCCATGGGCAAGGGCGACGATGCCGCCGTCGTGCGGGGCCTGCAACTGCTGTACCGCAGCGAACGGGAAAAATCGTCGGGCTACAGTGGCGACCTGACGCGCACGCGCCTGCGCACCTCGATGATGGAAAGCATGGGCTGGCTGCCCGGCTACCAATCCAGCCTGTCCGATACCTACCTCGATTTGCTGCAAGCCGATCCGCGCGACCACCTGGCCGCGGCGGCGTTGGCGCGCACGCACCTGAGCCTGAACGAGCCGCAAGCGGCGCGCCAGTACTTCGAGCAAGCCGTGTGGGCACGTCCGACTGATGGCGTGGCCTGGCTCGGCATCGCCGCCACGGCGCTGCTGCGCGGCGGCGGGGGCGAGCAGGATGCCGCCAACCTGGTGGCGCTGGCGCAAGTGACGGCGCAGCGCCATACGGCGCAGAATGCCATGCCGGCCGAAGAAGGCGAAGCGGCCGACAACGGCGTCGAGCGCACTGCCAGCCGCATGGAGCGCGCGGCCAATATGCTGCGCCTGGTGCAGCCGGGCGCCTATCCGAAGCGCTGGGACAAGGCGCTGGCAGACGGTGCCTTGCTGGCAAAGAAGTTGGCAGCCTTGCCGGCGCCGCCAGACCAGGGCGCCAGCGTGCAGCGCGACACGATGGCCACCGTCGCCTACCGCGTGTTGAGTGAGGCGCAGGCCAGCGGCGAAAGCCGCCTGACCCTGTCCATCGCTGCCGATGGCAGCCTGACCGCTGCGCGGGCCGAGCAATTCATGGAGCCCATGCTCAACAAGGTCATCCTGGATAGCCTGAAGAGCTGGACTTTCAACCCGTCCGTGAAAAATGGACAATTCCAGGACGGCAAGGTTGACGTGCTGGTGCGCTACCGCAATGGCCGTGCCAGTTTCGTGCCTGCCGACGCGCCCGCCACGACGCAAAATTAAAGGAATAGCATGAAAATCAAGATCCTATGCGCCATGTTGGGCGCCTGCTTGTTGTATCCGGGCATGGCGCAGGCGGACATCGTGCAGCGCCAGGTGCTGGCCAGCATGGCCAGCGAGCAAGATAGCGAAGGCGGCGATGTGTTCACGATTGCCGGCACGACGGCCTGCGGCGGCAAGCAGATTCGCATGGATGCCCGCTCGGTCAATCTGGACGAGGCGCCGTACGACGCGCTGAAAGCCGATCTGGCCCGGCACATCCGCAGCAAGACGCCCATGCTCGTCACCCTGAAAAAATGCCCAGAGGATGCAAGCGTGCCCATCGTGCGCCAGATCGCCGCCTGCACGCCAGCCGCCTGTGCCGATGGCCGGGCGCGGCTGTACCTGCACGCAGGTTTCTACCCCATCGAGCAGGAAAAAGCGCCCAACGTACTGCTGTTGCCCTTGCCGAAAGGCAAGCTGTCAGGCACATGGAAGGTCGATATTTATAGCGTCGCCGACCACAAGTTGCGCCTGTCCGGCCAGGTCAACCGCGCCGATTATGCCTCCGGCGAGCTGGTGGGCGGCTATGTGACGTATTTCCCCAATGGCAAGGTCGAGAAACAGGTGGCGCAGGATGGGCAAGGCCGGCAACACGGCATCGGCAGCAAGTACTATCCCGACGGCACGCTGGAGCTGCGCGGCAATTGGCGCCATGGCATGCCAGAGGGCGAGCACCAGCGCTATCACGCGACGGGCAAGCTGAGCGAGACGAGCAGCTACCGCGACGGCCAGCGCCTGGACGGGCCAGTGCAAACCTTCGATGAAAATGGCAAGCCCAGTACCAGCTACACTTTACGCAGCGGCAAGATGGAAGGCGAGATGCTCACGTATTTCCCGAATGGAAAAGTCTCCAGCCGCTCGGAAATGCACGATGGCAAGTCTAATGGCTTGACGACGAATTACTACCCCGATGGCGCCGTGCACGCCAGGATGACGCAGGTCGACGATTTGCCGGTCGGGGAAGCGCTGGAGTTCTATCCCGACGGCAAGGTGCAAAGCCGCCAGCGGTACGGCGACAAGGGCGGGCTGCTGAGCCTGCAGCGCTACAGTCCGCAGGGCGTGCTGGTGCTGGAACGACGCTGGGATGCGCAATGGCGCGAGCAGGGCACGTCGCGCTCGTGGTACGAGAACGGCAAGCCCGAGCAATCGATCGAGTACGTGAATGACCGGCGCGACGGCTGGAGCCGCAGCTGGCGCGAAGATGGCAGCCTGAAAAGCGAATGCCAGTATGTGGCCGGCAAGGCCCGGGGCGGTTGCAGCGAGCCGTTGCCATCGCAGGAACTGGAACGCAAGGAGCAAGCATGGCGCGCATTGTGAAGCACGTGCTTGGCGCCACGCTGCTGTGGCCGGCGCTGGCCAGCGCCGAGATCGAGCAGCGCCAGGTCGTCAGCGCCATCGCGGCGGCGGCCGGCGGCGATGTGCTGACCCTGGCCAGCGACAGCGGTTGCGGCGGGCGCCAGGTGCGCATGGATGCCT
Source organism: Janthinobacterium agaricidamnosum (assembly GCF_003667705.1). Taxonomy (NCBI): domain Bacteria; kingdom Pseudomonadati; phylum Pseudomonadota; class Betaproteobacteria; order Burkholderiales; family Oxalobacteraceae; genus Janthinobacterium; species Janthinobacterium agaricidamnosum. The sequence continues at coordinate 2,638,509 of NZ_CP033019.1, forward strand.
TGTCCGTGCACCTGGACGCAGCGCAATACGCGGCCATGAAGCAGCAACTGGCGCCGTTGATACGCGAGGCGACGCCCTTGCTGATGCGCATCAGATCGTGTCCGGCACCCGGTGCGACGCTCGCCATGCCCGAAGTCAGCAAGCTGGGCGGCTGCGAGCCGCAAGCGTGTGCCGACGGCAAGGCGCGCCTGTACCTGAATCACAATCTGACGCGCGGCGAAGTGAAGGAACATGCGCGCTATGCGCTGGTCGTTCCGCTGCCGCCCGGCAAGACGCCGGGCACCTGGCAAGTCGAGATCTATCACGTGCGCGAAGGCGAGCCGAAGCGGCTGACGGGCCAGGTCGACGCCCCCGATTACCTGCGCGGCAAGCTGGTGGGCAACTACAGCATGTATTACCCGCATGGTCAGCTGGAAATGCTGGTGGAGCAGGACGGGCGCGGCGTGCAGGAAGGCGTGCAGACCCGCTATTACCCGGACGGCCAGGTTTCCATGCGCGGCACGTGGCGCAATGGCGTGCAGGAGGGCGAGGAGCAGACTTATCACCAGAGTGGCAAGCTGATCGAGTCACGCACCTACCGCAACGGCGCCCGCGCCGATGGTGTGGTGGAAACGTTCGATGAGCACGGCAAGCTGCGCACGCGCATGACGCGGGTCAAGGGCGAGACGGACGGCGAGCTGCTGCTGTTCTATCCCGACGGCACCGTGGAAAGCCGCAGCCTGTATGTCAACGGCATCAGGACGGGACCGGGCACGGAATATTTTCCAGATGGCAAAGTGCGCAGCACGGGCAGTTATGTCGATGGCAAGCCTGCCGGCGAAAGCGTCGAATATTATCCGGACGGCAAGGTGGCCAGCCGGCGCACGCACAGCGGCCATTACGTGCTGCGCAGCGAACAGCGCTTCAGCCCCCAAGGCGTGTTGCTCGTGCAGAAACAGTGGAACGAGGGCGGCCGCGAGGAGGGCGCATTGCGCTCTTGGTACGCCGATGGCAAGCCGAAGCAGCTGATCGAATACGTCGATGGCGAGCGCCAGGGCTGGACCCGGCACTGGCGCGCAGATGGCAGCCTGGAAAGCGAATGCCGCTATGTGGCGGACGAGCCGCAGGGGGAGTGTATGGGTGCGTCTGCCAAGATGTCGTACACGGAGGATGGCATCGCGCCGATGATACCGGAACCGTGAGCAGGGAAGGTTATTGCCGTTCGATCACTGATGCGTGGCCTGCCTTTTTTGCGAGACAGGTACAGGTACAGGTACGGGAATGACACTGGTTGGCGTCCACGGTTCGTCCGGTCGCAGCACTGTGCTGCTGGCGTAAAACACCGCTGCCAGCCCGGACGAGACCTTGGCGCATGGCCGTTTGTGCCGGACCGGGCCTTTTGTGGTCGGCAGGTTCCGCCCCGTTGCAGACCCTCGCGATTAAGACGTCTGATAGAGTCGTCTACGCTTCAGCGCCAAGTCAGCTGCCGGTATTTCAGTATTTAAATATACAGCGATTGAGAGTAAAGCAAATACTGCGCAGACCTCTAGTCTACTTTCGAAAGTAGCTACTTTTTTAAAAACCATGCCATTACCCACCTCTCCAAGCTCGTATATATCGCCATTTTTACCGTAGGACCACCCTCCAGAACCACGTCTGTCTTCGATATCAATCTCCCATTCACGGACAAGTTGAGGGTGTTTATCAAGACAATCCACAATTTCTTCAACACTCAAGTCTTGAAGATAGATTCTTATTCCAGATTGAAGTGCAAGTTCTATTCGAGAATCACTACGTTTTTCCCGCCAGTCTAAGGGGACCGAGCAAGCTTTCAAAACCGACTGATGACGGCTTGGTATTGTATTTTTGGCGCTCATTGAAGGTCTCCTTCTGGCCGGCAGCTGTCGTTGGCAGGTTCCGCCCCAAACCGGACATAATCCTCAGTGGGTCGAAGTAACGGCTAATCGGCTAGCACACTCCTGGCCGGCTCCAAAATATAGGCTTCAAAATCATCAAACGCTTCGTTTGAAAGGAAGTACGCATTAAGACACTCTTCGCCGGATTGCACATACTCATCCCAAGGACGTCGTGTTTTGGGTGCGCCATAGACTAGGGCAGAGCACAGTCCAACAAACTCCCACCCAATGCAAGAGTAAGCCAACTTAACCGCGTCGTTATATGCAGCGACTGCGTCTTTCTCATATCCAAATAACGAGCCGATTTTTGCATACGAAATGAACGGCAATGTTTTTAGCCCTTGGTTCATTGTGTTGATCTGTCGTTCTGGTTCCTCGTACTGCCTATACAAACCAGATAAGCTCGCCATGATAGTACGAGGCCAATAGAGGCGATCCAATTCTAATAGCGCGTCGTCAACGTAACTCATTTTTTTCCTTATTCGCCGTTTCAGCCCTGTCTGCTTTTGGCCGTATGCTGTCGTCACCGGGAGCAGGAGCGGTTGAGTCGAACCAATCAATCGGGAACCCAAATTTTTTTCGGCACGGTTCGCACGTAAAGAAAAAGTAGGCCTAAGCAGATCCAAAAGCCATTTCTATAGATTCTCTCTTCCGGAAAAGTGAAGTTCAACATCGCACATAACAAAATCAAACCTGCGATCAATGACGCACCAGCGAAGGCAAGTCGTCGTGCATTATTCTCAGTCATCATCCTCTCCCGGGGCACTTCGTTCAGTGCAGTATATGCGAAAGCGTGAATACGTCTGCTTCTGGCCGGATACTGTCGGAGGTCAGAATAGCACCTTGCGATGTTCCCCAACGCCTGTACCTATTGGCTCAACCATGACCCGCCCGGAAAAATCAGATGCCACCACCTGGACAGTTGCGGAGGCGTCGTTGCGCCTGTATTCGCAGATAAGCTCGTAAGCCTCAGTGCACGAGACTAAGGCGCACTGGTGCGAACTTGCGTAAACAATGACGTCCTTCGTGCCTACATATTCCCTAATCAAAGAATCCACCAAATTCACGTCGAGTACGTTCTCTTTTATGAGGTGGTGATATCCGTCCGCCGCTGAAACGCGGAAGTAGCAAAACTTTCTCATCAGGGTTTGAATCTCTCGCGGCGTCATCAATGTCGATTCAATATGTTGTCATCTTTGGCGGCAACGTCGGCTTTTGGCCGGTTGCCGTCGTTGGCAGGTTGCGCCCCTTAGCTGCCTTTCGAAAATCCGAAGTCAGCGATGCCCGGATTTCCTCCAATAGTTCCGGATATCGTGTCAAATTGATAGGCGACGATGAAAGCTCATTGTCCAATTGGTTTCCCAAGTATTGCAGTCATCGGTCGAGAATGCTTGCTCCCAGCGAAGTTCATCCGGCCCTACCTGACTCCATAAGAATCGAACCGTGATAGGCAAGTTTGCAAAAGTATCTTTTGCAAAAAACGTACCGACGCCGTCTTTAAATTCGCCCACGACTGGAACATCGATTTGACCAGGAAATCGACCATCAAGCCACCAGATTGACCATTTTTTTGTTGACTGGTCATAAGAGCGCAGTGCGATTGCTCGAAATTCTCCTTCCGGAAAATGTAGAACATTGTCTTCAAGGTTGCCAAAGCCACCTAAAATCTTCTGTGTCGACATTGCTCCGTCGAACTCCACCCACTCGTGGCAGTCCGCGAGTCGCTGTTTGAGTCGTTTATGAATCACTGCCCAGTCGCCTATGACAAAGTCAAAGTCGTTCGGCGCTGATGCGAGGGTTTCCAATGCCATTGTTTTTCCTGACTGAGGATTAAATGGTTATTTTTGCATGGGAAAATTGTAAAAGCTACGGCCCTGTTAAAAATATTCAACTGTCCGCTATTGGCCGAAAGCGGAACTTCCCGAGACCATGTCTACCTCAGCCTCCTGTGTCAAACATTGTTGTTTTGTGTCTGACTTTAATAAGCGCGCTCCAGTGAGGCTGCCGGATTAATCCACTGCATCGTTAAGCAGCGCATCCATCAGTGAAAAAGCGTGACCGCATCCGGCGCAACATGCGCTGCCAAACAGGAAAGGCAAGCGAAACGCGATGTCATCCAGCAATGGCAAAGCGTCCGTTTGCGCTTGCAACCAGGCAAAGGCGGCAAGGTGGGGTGAATTGTCGGCAGGGCCGGCAATCACCAGCAGCGTTTTCGCTGTTGGCGTAAAGACGGGATCCTCGGCGGCGACCGACAGCCCTTGCGCTACCGGCCACACATAGAGCTCTACGCCGCAGGCAGGACATGCCAGGCAGAACTCCTCGTTGGCAAAGCCGCCCAGCACTTGCGCCACGCCGGCAAATCCGGCGAATGATGCGGCGGCCTTAAGCAGGTAGATGCCGCTCACCGTGTCTTCGACCTGCCGCAGGTCGGCGGTTGCCATGACGAGCGCGGCCGGGACTGCGGCATTAAAGGCCGCGGCATAAGGGGATGCCTTCAATTCCTTGTCGAAGCCGGCGCTTTCATGAATCGAGGCCGCCAGCGACAGCACGCCGGCGCGCAGGTCCGGCGAAGTCAGCGTCGCCGCCAGGGAAACCAGGTGCGGGAATGCGGCGACCGAAGCCGGATAAATCGAACCCTGGTGACAAATATGGCCATACAAATCGTCCAGGGCCTCGGCGTCGCTCCGCCGCAGGTCCTGCAGCAGCGCGGGAATTTTTTCAGCGCCGCCGTAACCATCCGTCAGGCTTGCCCATGCGGCAGAACGCAGATCGAGTGGCGTCGTTTCAGTCTGTTTTTCCATTGCATCAACTTAAATGATGGGCGACAGGCAGTCAAGCCTGACGCTACGGGACCGTGTACTGCCCGGGGCCGGTCCAGGCGCTGATCCTAAACGGGCCGGTGATATGGCCTTGATCCCTGTAGTACGTTACCACCTCGGCCGACAAGGATTTCATAGGAAAGGGTTTGATCTTCATGGTCTTTCCCGTGGTTTTTTGTCTGCTTATGGCCGGTTGCCGTCGTTACCCGGTTCCGCCCTAAAACATACATCCTACGTTTCACCGGTGATGTATCGATTCGCCACCGCTGCCGCTGACCTGGCAACCGCTGGCAATTGGGCAGTCACTCTGCCGATAGCCTCAATCATGAAGCGCTGCGCTGAAGATTGTTCTGCAGGGTCATCCAGGTCCACCGCGGATGCAATGGCATTAAAAAGTCTCTTATTCAACATTTGCATTCAGTTTCGGTGATTGCGCGATGCCTGCAGCGCTGGGCGCCTCCAGCAAATGGCGTTCCCCCAAGACACAGATTGGGGTCGTACCCTCAGGGTACGACCCCGGACCTTGCATGGGTTCCATGATGGAAGGGCCTGGTGGCTTAGCGGTGCGGCGGCGTCAGCACGCTGGCGATGGCCTTCGGCAAGGTTTCCGGATAATCGCGGCTGAAGTGCAGGCCACGGCTTTCGCGGCGGGACAGGGCGCTGTTGACGATCATCGAGGCCACGTCGACGAGGTTGCGCAATTCCAGTAAATCGTGCGTGATGCGGAAGTTGCGGTAGTACTCGTCGATTTCTTCCTTCAAGAGCGCAATGCGGTGCTGGGCCCGCTCCAAACGCTTGGTCGTGCGCACGATGCCCACGTAATTCCACATGAAGCGGCGCAGCTCGTCCCAATTGTGGGAAATTACCACTTCCTCGTCCGCATCCGTGACGCGGCTTTCATCCCAGTCGGGCAGGTAGGGCGTGCCCAGCTTTTCCTTGCTTTCGATATCCTGCGCGCAGGCGCGGCCGATGACGATGCATTCCAGCAAGGAATTACTCGCCAGGCGGTTCGCGCCATGCAAGCCCGTGCACGCCGTCTCGCCGACCGCATACAGGCCCGGCAAGTCGGCACGGCCGGACAGGTCCGTCACGACGCCGCCGCACGTGTAGTGGGCGGCGGGCACGATGGGAATCGGCTGCTTGGTGATGTCGATGCCCAGTTCCAGGCAGCGCGCGTAAATGGTGGGGAAGTGTTCGATGAGGAATTCGGCCGGTTTGTGGCTGATATCGAGGTGCACGTAGTCGAGGCCCCGCTTCTTGATCTCGAAGTCGATGGCGCGCGCCACCACGTCGCGCGGCGCCAGTTCGGCCCGCTCGTCGTGGGCCAGCATGAAGCGCTGGCCGGCAGCCGCGCCCGCTTCAGGCGGCAGTTTCAGCAAGCCGCCTTCGCCGCGGATGGCTTCGGTGATCAGGAACGACTTCGCATATGGGTGGTACAAACAGGTCGGGTGGAACTGGATGAATTCCATGTTCGACACGCGGCAGCCGGCGCGCCAGGCCATGGCGATGCCGTCGCCGCTGGCCGTGTCGGGGTTGGTGGTATATAAATACACCTTGCCGGCGCCGCCCGTGGCCAGCACGGTGTGCTCGGCGGCAAACGTGTGCACCTTGCCCGTTTGCTCATCCTGCACGTACAGGCCGTGGCAATGCGGTTGCGCATTGCGCTGGGTCGGTTTCATGCCCAGCTTGTCGGAGGTGATCAGGTCGATCGCGCAATGGTGTTCGAACAGGCTGATGTTCGGGTGGGCGCGCACCTTTTCTTCCAGGGTCACTTGCACGGCGTGCCCGGTGGCGTCGGCCGCGTGGATGATGCGGCGCTGGCTGTGGCCGCCTTCGCGGGTCAGGTGGAAACCCAGCTCGGCCGAGGCGTCGCGCGTGAACGGCACGCCTTGCTCGATCAGCCATTCGATCGCTTCGCGGCCGTGCTCGACGATGTAGCGCGTGGCGCTCTCGTCGCACAGGCCGCCGCCGGCGATCAGGGTGTCTTCGATGTGCTGCTGGTGGCTGTCGCCGGAGTCCAGCACGGCCGCGATGCCGCCCTGCGCCCAGTTGCTGGCGCCATCGAGCAGCGCGCGTTTGGAAATGATCGCGACGGTGCGCGTCTCAGCTAAATGCAGTGCAACCGATAAACCCGCCAGGCCACTGCCGACAATCGCTACATCAAATTTCATGACATTTATCTTCTTTTAGGGGAAGCATACTATATGCCATTTCCCCTCATTCGGTAATGTATTGAGATAAATTCTGCCAGTGAAAGATCGCTGGGGCTGTAGCTTGTGGCGCATCAATGTCTTCTTGGAACAGTTCGCCATCATGGCAAGACCAGCAGCGGCCCGCCTTGCGCGCCGCCTGGTGCTTTTTGCCGCAGGGGGAACCATGATCCGCATCTTCAGCCATTATGTCTCGAAAACAGCGTTTATCTTGCTGTTGCTGGAAATCCTGCTCCTGCTGCTGTCGGCCACCCTGACGTCCTTGCTGTGGCTGGCGGACGGCAGCCGCGTGCTGCGCGTGGGCGATATTTACCTGTCGTCCGCCATCTTTGCGCTGGTCATGGTCCTGAGCATGAGTGCGCTGGGCATGTACCAGCACCGCTCGCGCGAAGACATCCGCAACACCTTATTGCGCATCCTGCCTTCGTTCGCGCTGGGTTTTGCCGTGCTCAGCGTCCTGATACGCTTCATTCCGACGCTGCAATTCGGGCGCGGCAGTGCGATGATCTTCGGCCTGGGCGCCATTGGCGTGCTGCTGGCGCGCCTGGTGGTATTCAAATCCTCGCAATCGGCGCTGATGGAAGGCCGGCTGATCCTGGTGGGCGGCGGGGCGCTGGCGCGCGAATGCATGGACTTGGCGGCCAGCAAGATCGGCTTCCATCAATTTACGGTGGTCGGCTGCATCGATGTGGCGGGCGAGCAATGCTGCGTGCCGGCCTCGGCCTTGCTGCCGGCCGGACCGTCGCTGCTGGCCACGGCGCAGCGCCACGCCGCGCATGAAATCGTCGTGTCCGTCAGCGACCGGCGCAATGGCGCGTTTCCTGCCAAGCAATTGCTGGAATGCGCGCTGGGCGGCGTCAAGGTGATCGACGCGGCCACGTTTTTCGAACGCGAAGCATGCCAGATCCGCATCGATTCCTTGCAACCGAGCTATCTGATCTATGGCGGCGGTTTCGACCAGAGTTTTTTCCGCGCCGCGTCGAAGCGTTTGTTCGATCTGGCGGCCAGCGCGGTTATCTGCCTGGCCACGCTGCCCGTGATGCTGGTGACGGCCCTGTGCATCCGCCTGGAAGACGGCGGCCCCGTGTTTTACCAGCAAGAGCGGGTGGGGCGCGATGGCCTGCCTTTCAAGGTGCTGAAATTTCGCAGCATGCGTTGCGATGCCGAGCGCGACGGCAAGCCCATCTGGGCCCTGGCCAACGATGCGCGCATCACGCGCGTGGGCAATCTGATCCGCAAGCTGCGCATCGACGAACTGCCGCAGATGCTCAATGTGTTTCGCGGCGAAATGAGTTTCGTGGGCCCCCGTCCCGAGCGCGCGTATTTTGTCGAGCAATTGAAGGAGCAGGTGCCGTACTACAACATTCGTCACAACATCAAGCCTGGCATCACGGGTCTGGCGCAGGTGCGCTACCAGTATGGCGCTTCCGTCGACGATGCCGTCAAGAAGCTGCAATACGATCTGTATTATGTGAAAAACAATAGCCTGTTCCTCGACTTGCTGATTTTGCTCGACACGGTGCAGGTGGTACTGTTTGGCAAGGGCAGCCGATGATGCGGGCACAGTCGGCCTGGCTGGCGGCGGCCGATGCGGCGGCGCTCAGCCATGGTCTGGCATCGCTGGCTTTTTTCGTGCTGGCGCTGCTGCTCATCAGCAATTGGCGCGCGCGGCAGAACGTGCGCGCCTTGCTGGTCGCGTGCCTGGCGACGGGAGTCTGGGCCACGGGCACGGTGGTGCTGGTGCTGCTGGGGCAACGCATCGCGCTGGCCGGCGATGCGCTCGAATTGCTGCGCACCCTGGCCTGGCTGGTGTTTTTGCTGCTGCTGATCGAACCGTCGCGGCCCCGCCTGCGCCTCGTGCTGGCCGGCATCGTTCTCACGGCGCTGGCGCCCTGGCTGCTCTCCGTGGCTTCCTCCTGGCTGGCGCTGCCTTTGCCGGCGCGCATCATCGCCAGTGTCTGCCGTTTGCTGCTGGCCGTGCTGGGCATGTTGCTGGTGGAACAGTGGTACCGCAACACGCCGCCCTTGAAACGGTGGGGCATCAAGTTTGCGTGCCTGGGCGTGGGCGGGCTGTTTGCCTACGATTTCTATCTGTACAGCGATGCCTTGCTGTTTCGCGCGGTCAACGATGACATCTGGGCCGCGCGCGGCATCGTCGACGCCCTGTGCGCGCCGCTGCTGGCCGTCTCGGCGGCGCGCAATCCGGGCTGGGCGCTGGGCTTGTCCGTCTCGCGCCAGATGCTGTACCGCTCGGCCGCCTTGCTGGGCTCGGCCATTTACCTACTGGCCATGGCGGCCAGCGCCTATTATTTGCGCTACTTCGGCGGCACCTGGGGTTCCTTGATGCAGATGGCTTACCTGGGCGGCGCGGCCCTGCTGCTGGCGGGCGTGCTGTTTTCGGGCAGCCTCCGCGCCAAGCTCAAGGTGACTATCAATAAACATTTTTACAATGCCATCTTCGACTACCGCGAGGAATGGCTGCGGTTTACGCGGGCCTTGTCGGAAGACGGGCCGGCCCTGGGCGAGCGCACGATACAGGCCATGGCGAAACTGGTGGAAAGCCGCGCCGGCGCGCTGTGGATACTGCGCGAACCTGGCCTGTTTGCCCCGGCCGCCAGCTGGAACTGGCCGCCGAGCACGTGGAGCGAGCCGGCGTCCGGCAGGCTGTGCCAGTTTCTGGAGGCGCGGCAATGGGTGATCGACGTGCCCGACTGCGAGCACAACCCGCGCCAGTACGGCGGCTTGCTGTTGCCGCCCGCGCTGCTGGCGCTGCCCGACGTGTGGCTGCTGGTGCCCCTGATGCTGCATGGCCAGTTGTTCGCCTTTGTCGCGCTGGCGCGGCCACGCACGCACATCGGCTTGAACTGGGAAATCCTCGACGTGCTGAAAATTGCCGGCAGCCAGGCCGCCAGCTACCTGGCGCACCGCGAATCGCTCGATACGCTGACGGTGGCGCGTCAGTTCGAGTCGTTCAACCGCATGTCGACTTTCATCGTGCACGACCTCAAGAACCTCGTGTTCCAGTTGTCCCTGTTACTGAGCAATGCGGAAAAGCACCGCGCCAATCCCGCCTTTCAGGAAGACATGCTGGGCACCTTGGACCATTCCGTGCAGAAAATGAAGACCCTGCTGCAGAAGCTGGCGCGCGGCGAGGCGCCGGAAGCGCCCGCGCCGCTGCTGCTCGACGGTTTGCTGCGCCAGGCCGTGGCCGCCAAGGCGAGCCTGGCGCCGGCGCCCCGGCTGGAAATCGTCGATGGCGAACTGACGGTGCTGGCCAACCGCGCGCGGCTGGAACGGGTGCTGGGCCACTTGATCCAGAACGCCATCGAGGCCACGGCCAGCGACGGCAAGGTGGACGTGCGGCTGCGGCGCGAAGAGCATACGGCAGTCGTCGAGCTCGACGATACGGGGCAGGGCATGAGCGAACAGTTCATCCGCGAACGCTTGTTCAAGCCGTTCGACACGACCAAGACGGCGGGCATGGGCATCGGCGTGTTCGAAAGCCGCGAGTACCTGCGCGAAGTGGGCGGCAGCCTGGAAGTGCGCAGCGAACCGCAGGTGGGCACGACGTTTCGCGTGATCCTGCCGCTGCATGCGCCTTTGGGGGCAGCGCCGTCGGCGCTGACCCCGGACTTCCGTTGCCCTATTCACTGACAGGAGCTGATACGCATGGCCAAGCAAAAGTTGCTAGTCATCGAAGACGATCCCGGCCTGCAAAAGCAGCTGCACTGGAGTTTCGACGGTTATGAGGTCTTGCTGGCGGGCGAGCGCGAGGCGGCGCTGGCGCTGGTGCGGCGCCACCAGCCTGCCGTCGTGACGATGGACCTGGGCTTGCCGCCCGACCCGGACGGCGCCACGGAAGGCCTGGCTACGCTGCAGCAAATCCTCGCGCTGGCGCCGGACACGAAAGTCATCATTTTGTCGGGCAACCAGGAGCGCGCGCATGCCTTGAAAGCCATCGCGCTGGGCGCCTACGATTTCCACCAGAAACCGTTCGAGGCCGACATGCTGGGCCTGGTCATCGCCCGCGCGTTCTACCTGCACGCGATGCAGCAGGAAAACCGCCGCATGCTGCAGACGCAGGCCGACTCGCCCCTGGCGGGCATCGTCAGCCGCGATCCCGGCATGCTCAAACTGTGCCGCAGCGTGGAAAAAGTGGCGCCCTCGTCGGCCAGCGTGATGCTGCTGGGCGACTCGGGCAGCGGCAAGGAACTGATCGCGCGGGGCTTGCATGCGCTGTCGAGCCGCCATGCCCAGCGTTTTGTCGCCATCAATTGTGCGGCCATCCCGGAAAACCTGCTGGAAAGCGAGCTGTTCGGTTATGAGCGGGGGGCGTTTACGGGCGCGGCGCGGCAAACGCTGGGCAAGATCGAGCTGGCCCACGGCGGCACTTTCTTTCTCGATGAAATCGGCGACATGCCGATGGCGCTGCAGGCGAAACTGCTGCGTTTCCTGCAGGAGAGAATCATCGAACGGGTGGGCGGACGGGCCGAGATCGCCGTCGACGTGCGCATTGTCTGCGCCACGCACCAGGATGTAAAGGTGCTGGCGGAACAGGGCCGTTTCCGCGAAGACCTGTTTTACCGCCTTAGCGAGATCGTGCTGCGCATACCGCCGCTGCGCGAGCGGGCTGGCGATGCGGCATTGCTGGCCCATCATTTCAAGAACAAGTTCTGCGCCAGCGAAGGGCGCGGCAACCTGCATTTCAGCGCCGGCGCGCTGCAGCTGATCGAAAGCTATGGCTGGCCAGGCAACGTGCGCGAAGTGGAAAACTGCATCAAGCGGGCCGTCATCATGAGCGACGGGCCGCAGATCGCCGCCGACGACCTGGGCTTGCCCGCCGGCGCCCAGGCGGCGCCCCAGGACGAATCGCTGAACCTGCGCCAGGCACGCGACGGAGCCGAATACAAGGTCATGGTGCGCGCGCTGGCGCGGGCCGACGGCAATATCGCCAAGGCGGCCGAACTGCTGGGCGTCAGCCGGCCCACGCTGTACGACTTGATGAACCACCACGGCATCAAATAGTGTCCGTGCACTGATGTGTATCAAATATCAAGATTGTGTAAGGCGTCGCACATACGCAGGCGCCGCCGTGGCGCATCCTAGCCTCATCAACAACGAGGAGGCGTCATGAATGCGATCAGTTTATTAATGCAGGACCACAAGGCCGTCAAAGCCCTGTTTGCCCAGTATGAAGGCTTGAGCAACCGCTCATTTGCCACCAAGAAAAAGCTGGCCGACCAGATCTGCCAGGAATTGACCGTGCACACGCAGCTGGAAGAAGAAATCTTCTACCCGGCCGTGCGTCGTCCCATCCACGATGGTGACCTGATGGATGAAGCCCTCGTCGAGCACGCGAGCGCCAAGGAACTCATCGCGCAAATTACCGCGATGGACCCCGCCGACGACCTGTACGACGCCAAGGTCAAGGTCCTGTCCGAGCAGATCGAGCACCACGTCCAGGAAGAAGAGGGCGACATGTTTCCCAAGGTACGCGATACGGCCGTCGACCTCGACGCGCTGGGCAAGGAAATGGCCGCGCGCAAGGAACAGCTGACGGGCGTCGCCGCCTGAACGGCATAAAAAATCAACAACCAAGGGAGTATTTCATGCAAGCTACACAATTGTCCGTATCGGACCTGAACAACCCGGGCGTGTCCTGGGGCGCCGTGCTGGCGGGCGCCGCCGCGGCGGCCGCCTTGTCCTTCATCCTGCTGATCCTCGGCGTGGGCCTGGGCCTGTCGTCCGTATCGCCGTGGTCGTTCAACGCCACGGCCATCGGCATGTCGACCATTGCCTGGCTGGCCTTCATGCAACTGGCCGCCTCCGGCATCGGCGGCTACATGGCGGGCCGTCTGCGCGTGAAATGGAGCGCCATTCACACGGATGAAGTGCATTTCCGCGATACGGCGCACGGCTTGCTGGCCTGGGCCGTGGCTACCCTGATCACCGTGGCCGTGCTGGCCGGCGGCACGCGCGCCGTGCTGAGCGGCGCCATCGATGCGGGCAGCGGCGTGGCGGCGGCAGTTGGCCCGACCGTGGGGGCGGGCGCAGGTGCAGCAGGTGCCGCCAGCGCCAGGCAAGGCGAGGGCGGCGGCGCCAATCCGCTCGATTATTTCTCGGACATGCTGCTGCGCGCGGCGCCAGCGCCAGCTGCGACCGGCACGCCAGCGATGGCGAATCCTGGCGCGACCGTCGCCGACCAGCGCATGGAAATCGGCAAGATCTTCGCCACCAGCCTGTCCACGGGCAGCCTGGCCGCCGATGACCGCGCCTACCTGGGCCAGGTCGTGGCCAGCCGCACGGGCGTGACGCAGGCTGAAGCGGAAGCGCGCGTCGACGCCGTCTATGCGCGTGCCGTGAAAGCTGCCGCCGATGCGAAGGCTGCCGCCCAGCAAGCGGCGGAAACGGCCCGCAAGGCCGGCGCCCACACGGCACTGTGGATGTTCGTCGCCTTGCTGCTCGGCGCTTTCGTGGCTAGCCTGGCGGCAACGTTCGGCGGCCGCCAGCGCGACCATGAGCGTGTGTTGCGCCACGTCACCATCTGAACCCCTACCTATTAGATAAATCAAGGAGTCTGCCATGCGTTCCATCCTCTTGCTGCTGTTGGGCATTCCATTACCCATCGTCATACTGATCGCCCTGTTCGTCCGCTGACAAGGCCCAGACCAGGCCAACATGAGAAAAACCGGCGCCCGCTGCAAGGTGGGCGCCGGTTTTTGCGTGAAAGCAGACGCATGTGTAAGATGACGCCATCTTTCCACCGAGACTATCCATGAACGTGAGCACCATCCGTCCCTTGCTGAAAACCGCCGCCATCGCCGCCTTTGCCTGCAGCGTGCTGGCCTCGTGTTCCACCCTGATCGGCCCGCGCGACGTGAATGTGTCGCTCAGCAAGATGCAGCAAGGCCTCGAGCGCCGCTTTCCCATCGATAAACGGGTACTGTCCGTGCTGGACGTCAAGCTGACCCGCCCGCAGCTGTCCTTGCAGCCCGAGCGCGAGCGCGTCGCCTTGAGCGTGGACGCCAGCGTGATGCCGCCGTTCATCCGCCAGACCTGGCGCGGCAGTCTGGCCATGTCGGGCCGTTTGGTGCTCGACGCGCAGCGCAACGCCGTCTACCTGAGCGAAGCGAGCGTGGACAAGGTGAGCATCGACGGCATGGACGAGGCGCAGCAGCGCCAGTTCGCCAAGGTGGCCAGCCTGGTGGCCGACCAGCTCATGCATGAAACGCCGATCTACACCTTCAAGCCCGACGAATTGCGCTATGCGGGCGTGCAATTCGTGCCCACGCAGATCAGGACCACGGGCAATGGCTTGACGGTGACGTTCGAGCCGGTGAAGTAGCGGTGAAGTAGCTTAGGCCCGGAATGCGGGAGCGGCGAGTTGCTTGGCCGTGTTATTGCGTGGCGTCGCTTCTTCATGGAACAGGTCGGCCAGGTATTCGCATAGCGCGTCGCCTTGAATATCGTCTGGAATAATGAAATCGGCGGGGCGGCGCTTGCCTTCCGCACCCAGGTAGAAGGCGCGCCATGCTCCCGGATTGCCCCGGATGGCGATCAGCGTGCCGAAAATATTGAATCTGTATTCCTGCATCAAGCTGCTCCGTTCCCTTGCCCAGGTTTGACATTTGTTGTGCTATAGTAATATTTACTTATATAGTAACATTTACTGATCCAGGGGCGGACAATGGTCAATATCAGCACGGCGGGAATCCAACCAGGGGCACTGTCTGCCGCGGAAGGCAACAAGGTGTCATCAGGCAAGGCAGCATCGGACAAGGCCCAGACAACCCAGGCGCCAGCCGGCGTCGGCGCCGTCGCGGACGCGGTCGTGATTTCGACCCTGGCCGGGCGTTTGTCGACGGCCGCGACGGCGACCAGCGCCGCTATCGAGGGTTACGATCATCGATCGCTGGGCGCATGGGTCAATGACAATATCAGCAGCATCCTGTATCCGCTGGACGCCGAACACAAGGCGGCCGCCGCACAGCAGCTGCCGCAACCAAATGACGCGGCATCGGCCAGGTCGGCCGCGGCCGCGGCCGCGTTTATCGATAACAAGGGTCCCAATCCGTTTGCGGGCTTGTCGCGCGAGCAATTGGCCACCATCACGCACGACGACAGCGGGACATTTACGGTCAACGAGCGGCGCGCCGCCTATACGCAGGCCTATGATGAAGAGCAGGCGTGGCGCAGCCAGGTCGTGGCGCAAGCCATGCAGGAATACAATACCACCGGCAAGATGACCAATTTCTTCAAGTCGGCGCTGGCGCATTTCAATGCATTGCCGCAGCTGGAACAGGCACAGTATCCTGAGAATTACGCGAGCGGCCTGCAAGACAAAATCAAGCTCGATTTTAACTATTTCAATCACGCGGCCGGCGATGGCGCGCCTACGCCGGGTTCGCTGGCCGACATGCAGCGCAATCAGGGCGCCAAGCAAGGCGCAGACCTGTTTGAGCTCCTGAGCCGCTGATCACTGGAATTGTTCAACGGACATTGTTTCCACGAAGGTTGGCCGACTATAATCCTGCCTCGCATGCCTGGACACAGCATGTTCTCCAACATGAAGTGAAAACAATTAAAGGAATCTTCGTGAAACGTTCGCTTATCAGCGCCGCCTGCTGCGCTTTGTTCGCCTTATCTTCGCCATCGCTGTACGCCCAGCAAGCCGTAACTGCTGCTGCACCCGTCTCCGGCATCGACCTGAAAACGCTGGACCCGGCCGTCAGTCCCAGGGATGATTTCTACGGCTACGTCAACGGCGTGTGGACCCGCAATACGGAAATCCCGGCTGACAAATCCGTCTGGGGCACGTATATCGAATTGCGTGAAATCGCGCAAGGCCAGCTGCGCGGCCTGATCGATGCCACCGTCAAGAATCCGGGCAAGCCCGGCAGCGAGGCGCACAAGATCGCCGACCTGTACACGAGTTTCATGAACGACAAGGCGCGCGATGCGGCCGGCTTCAAGCCCCTGAAGGCCGAGCTCGCCCGCGTCGCCGCCATCAAGGACAAGAAGGACTTGCCGGCGCTGTTTGCTTATTTGCAAGGCAATGGCATCCAGACGCCGTTTTCCGCCTATGTGGCGCCCGATGCGCAAGACCCGGAGCGCTACACGGTCAACATCAGCCAGTCCGGCCTGGGCTTGCCCGACCGCGATTACTACCTGAAGGATGACGACGCCAAGTTGCAAGCCGTGCGCGCCAAGTACCTCAAGCATATCGAGACCATGCTGGCCATGAGCGGCGACAAGGCCGCGGCCGAACACGCGGCGCAGATCCTCGACATCGAAACGCGCCTGGCGGCCGTGCAGTGGACGCGCGTGCAGATGCGCGATCCCGTCAAGTCGTACAACCGCGTCGATTTCGACAAGTTCGCGGCACTGGCGCCCGCCTTCGACTGGAAAGCCTACTTTGCCGCCGCCGGCCTGGCGAAAAAGGAAAGCTCGGGCGTGGTACGCCAGCCCAGCTTCCTCAGCGGTTTTTCCGAGACCGTGGCCGCCGTGCCGCTGGCATCGTGGAAGAGCTACCTGAACTGGCGCATCATCGAAAGCTATGCTTCCTACCTGGACAGCGCCACCGTCAAGGAGCGTTTCGCCTTCGACGGCACGGTGCTGCGCGGCGTGCCGCAAAGCGAACCGCAGTGGCAGCTGGCGCTGCGCTTCACGGATAACGCCATCAGCGACGCCGTCGGCAAGCGCTACGTGGACATGTATCTGCCGCCGGAAACCCGGCCCCGCGTGATGGCCATGTTCGACAATTTCGTCGCCTCGTTCAAGGAGGGCATCGAGCAGCTCGACTGGATGGGTCCGGAAACCAAGAAGGAAGCGCAGCTCAAGCTGGCAGCCCTGAAGCCGAAGATCGCGTATCCCGATACCTGGCGCGACTACAGCAGCATGCAGACGCGGCCGAACGACCTGATCGCCAACGTGCGCGCCTCGCGCGTATGGAGCCGCCAGCAAAACCTGGCCAAGCTGGGCAAGCCCGTCGACCGCGACGAATGGTCGATGACGCCGCAAACCGTCAACGCCAGCTACAGCCCCGCGCTGAACGCCATCACCATCCCGGCCGCCATTTTGCAGCCGCCATTCTTCAACGTGAAAGCGGAAGACGCCGTCAATTACGGCTTGCTGGGCATCACCTTCGGCCATGAGATCAGCCATGCCTTCGATGATTCTGGCAGCCAGTACGATGCCAAGGGCCGCCTGCGCAACTGGTGGACGGCGCAAGACCGCGCGGCCTTCAAGGCGCTGGCCGCCGGCCTCGTCAAGCAGTACGGCGCCTACAGCCCCGTGCCGGGCTACCACATCAATGGCGAGCTGACCCTGGGCGAAAACATCGGCGACAATTCCGGCCTGTCGATCACCTACAAGGCTTACCAGCGTTCGCTGGGCGGCAAGCCGTCGCCCGTCATCGACGGTTTGACGGGCGAACAGCGCCTGTACATCGGCTTTGCGCAGAAATGGCGCGCGAAACTGCGTCCCGAAGCGGCGATCGCCCAGATCAAGAGCGACCCCCATTCGCCGGGCGAATTCCGCGCCAAGGGCACGGTCAAGAACCAGCCCGGCTTTTATGAGGCGTTCGGCATCAAGCCGGGCGACCCGATGTACCTGCCGCCCGAGCAGCGCGTGATCATGTGGTAAGCATGGTTTAAGCGGCTCGCCGCGCCGGGGACTATTCCTTGGCGTGGTTGAGCGTGTACCGGGGCAGTTCGACCGTCAGGTCTTCGTTTGACACGCGCGCCTGGCAGGACAGGCGCGAGTGGGGTTGCAAGCCCCAGGCCTGGTCGAGCATGTCTTCTTCATTGTCGCCCAGTGCGTTGAGCGAGTCGAAACCCCGCACCACGACCACGTGGCAGGTGGAACAGGCGCCCACCTGGCCGCAGGCATGTTCGATGTCTATCTTGTGAAGCAGCAAGGCGTCGCAGATGCTC
Source organism: Janthinobacterium agaricidamnosum (assembly GCF_003667705.1). Taxonomy (NCBI): domain Bacteria; kingdom Pseudomonadati; phylum Pseudomonadota; class Betaproteobacteria; order Burkholderiales; family Oxalobacteraceae; genus Janthinobacterium; species Janthinobacterium agaricidamnosum. Next base: position 2,656,367 of record NZ_CP033019.1, read on the forward strand.
ATTTGCTCGGGCGCGTCGAAGACGGCGCCGTCGGGAGCGAGCTCGGGATGGGGCAGGACGGTGATTTTTGGCATGCGGGATTCTCCTCGGTTATCTTGCAATACCGTCACCTTGGGCCTTCCCGCCTTGGCAAGGTCAAGCCCCTGCGCGATCCTGTGCGACGATGCACGCGTCGAGATGATCGAGCAATTGCAAGAACACGCGTTTATCCGCAAAGTGATTCATCGTGGCGCTCGTCAAGACATCGCTGGCCACCGCCGTCACGGCGGCCCTGGCCTGCGCGCAGGCGGCATGCAGCTGCGCGCGATCGAGTTCCAGCAAGGCCGTATCGATGGCTGCGCGCGTAAAATCGTAGGCATCCATGCCGCAGCAGCCGGCCACGCAATGCGTTTCCAGCCGGCAGATCAGCTGCCACAGTTCCCCCAGCAAGGCATCGATGTCGATCGCCTGGTCATAGCGGCCGTCAAGATCGATGAATTCGATCCAGGCGTCGTCGCCGATCTGGATATCGTACTGGCGGTCGCGTTCGGTCATTTTTCAACATTCTCCGGGTCGGTGGCATCGCATTATAAAAAAAACCGCCCGAAGGCGGCTTTCCAATGCGGTGCAAGCAAGGCGCTTAAATAAAATAGATCAGCGCGATGATGCCGACCACCAGCGCCACGCGGGTGACCTGGTAGGCCGTCTTGTTCCACGCCTTGAAGCGGCGGCGGTACTGGCCCATGGTCCAGGAAATCTGGAACAATTTACTCACGCCGCCCACCTGGTCGCCCAGTTCGTTGGGCGAGGCGGCGGCCGTCATCAGCGTGCGGCCCAGCCAGCGGTTCAAGCCTTGCGCCCAGCGGTAGCGCATCGGGCGCTCGATGTCGCAGAACAGGATGATGCGGTCGCTGTCGGCATCGTTGCGGGCCCAGTGGATATACGTTTCATCGAACATCACGGCCTGGCCGTCGCGCCAGCTGTGGCGTTCGCCATCGACGTCGATGAAGCAGCGGTCGTCGTTCGGCGTCTGCAGGCCCAGGTGGTAGCGCAGCGAACCGGCGAACGGGTCGCGGTGCGGGTTGAGCTTGCCGCCTTGCGGCAGTTCCGCGAACATGGCCGCCTTGATGGACGGAATCGATTGCAGCAGCGCATAGGTTTGCGGGCACATCTGCTGTGCCGACGGGTGGTTCGCGTCATACCATTTCAGGTAGAAACGCTTCCAGCCATACTTGAAGAAGGAATTGAAGCCCACGTCATTGTTCTTTTCGGCCGCCTTGATCTTTTTCATTTCCTGCATGCGCAGCGCTTCATCGCGGATGATTTGCCAGTTCTGCTGCAGCGGCGCCAGTTCCGGAAATTGATCGACGGACAGATAGGGCGTGGCCGGCACCTTGGAAAAGGTATGCATGAACAGGTTCAGCGGCGCCATGAACGAGGAGTGATCGAAGATCTGGCGGCGAAACGGCAGGCGCACCTTGCCTCGAAAATGAATATGTAAAACAGAAAACACAAAAATGCCCAGCAAGGCCCACTTCATACACAACCTCGTTTTGAAAGAATGGGGCAATTATAACCAGTTAATGCCCCGGCTACCCCGTGCCACGGTGAAGGAAAGATGAAGCGGCGCGCGCTGGCGCTCTGTCCTACAATGGCTTTATTTCATCACTGAAGGGGTAACAATGGAAATCTGGCACGCACCGCTCGACCTGGCCGCCCTCAACGCCGCCAGCGAGGGCACGGCCATGCGCCACCTGGGCATCGAATTCTCGGCCTTCGGCCCCGACTGGATCGAGGCGACCATGCCCGTCGACCACCGCACCATGCAGCCTTTCAAGCTGCTGCATGGCGGCGCGTCCGTCCTGCTGGCCGAAACCCTGGGCAGCATGGCCGCGAATGCCTGCCTCGACAGCCGCCGGCAGGTCAGCGTGGGGCAGGAAATCAACGCCAACCACGTGCGCGGCGTGCGCGGCGGCCACGTGACGGGGCGCGCCACGCCCATCCACCGGGGCCGCGCCAGCCAGGTCTGGGAAATCCGCATCAGCGACGACGACGGCAAACTGTGCTGCATCTCGCGCATCACCATGGCCGTTATCGACACTCCGGGCGCAGGTTGACGCGGCGGTTCTTGACTTGCATCAAGGCACTAAAAGCGAGCGCGTGGAATCATCCATAACGCTGTTCGCTTATAATTCAGTGTGCTGTTGTATTGCGCGGGGTTTCCAGCCGCGCAACTACATTGCCCGAAATTAAAAGCTGACTGCCCAAAAAACGCCAGTTAGATACCCATCCTGCGCCATGCGGGAAAGGCAACACGACGGCGAGCAGATCGCTGGTTCCAAGTAACTTCCAGTGGATTACTTGACGTAACCGGCAACAATCAACTTTATACAGGGCAATAACAACAATGATGTCATTCAATCGTTTGACGATAGGCGCGCGCCTGAGCGCAGGCTTCGGGCTGCTGGTCTTGCTCATGCTGGTGCTGGCTGCTTTCGCGCTGCTGCGCATCGGCGCCATCTCCGGCGCCATGGACGCGCAAGAAAAAGTGCAGCTGGAAAAACTCGAACCGCTGTACGTGGCGCGCGAAGCGCTCGACCAGACGGGCCTGGCTGCCCGCAACGCATATATCTTCCATGACCAGGCCGCCGCCGAAAAGGAGCTGGCCATCCTCGACACCCAGAAAGCGCTGTACCTGGACGCGCTGGCGAAGCTGGCGCCGCAGTTCGCCGGCGATGCGCAATTCGAGAAGGTCAGCACGGGCCTGAAAACCATGGCGCAGGAATTGCTGCGTCCGCGCCAGTTCCGCGCCACGGGACAGATGGAGCAGTACGGCACTTTCCTCGTCGAGGAGTGCAGCCCTCTGCGGCGCCAGATCGTGTCCGATATCGATGCCGTCCTGAAAAACGTGCAGCGCGAATCGGAGCAGGCCAGCGTGGCCGCGCGCGCCATCTACGGCCAGTCGCTGCGCTGGATCGGCGTGCTGGCCGCGCTCAGCGTGCTCATTTGTATTGCGGTCGCCACCGTCATCACGCGGGGATTGCTGCGCCAGCTGGGCGGCGAACCGGCGTATGCGGCCTCGATTGCCGGACGCATCGCGCTCGGGGAACTGGCCATCGACGTGCATACGCGCCACGGCGACGACAGCAGCCTGCTGTTCGCCATCAAGACCATGCGCGACAACCTGGCCGCCATCGTCGGCAAGGTGCGCCACGGTACGGAAAGCATCGCCACGGCCTCGACCGAGATCGCTACCGGCAACCGCGACCTGTCGCAGCGCACGGAGCAGCAGGCCGGTTCGCTCGAGGAAGTGGCGTCATCGATGGAAGAACTGATATCCGCCGTGCGCCAGAATGCGGACAATGCCCAGCAGGCGAACCACCTGGCGCGCGAAGCGTCGAAGGTGTCGGAGCAGGGCGGCAAGGCCGTGGCCGAAGTGGTGCACACCATGGGTCTCATCAATGCCTCGTCGAACAAGATCGTCGACATCATCGGCGTGATCGACAGCATCGCCTTCCAGACGAACATCCTGGCCCTGAACGCGGCCGTGGAAGCGGCGCGCGCGGGCGAGCAGGGGCGCGGTTTCGCCGTGGTGGCAACGGAAGTGCGCAACCTGGCGCAGCGCTCGAGCGCGGCCGCGCGCGAAATCAAGGCCCTGATTGACGATTCCGTCAGCAAGGTGGGCACGGGCACGGTGCTCGTCGAGCAGGCGGGCGCCACCATGCATGAGGTGGTGGCCGGCATCGGCCGGGTGACGGGCATCATGGCCGAGATCAGCCATGCCACGCAGGAGCAGGGCGCCGGCATCGAGCAAGTCAACCGCGCCATCGTCGACATGGACCGCGTGACCCAGCAAAATGCAGCCCTGGTCGAGCAGGCGGCGGCCGCCGCGCACGAATTGCAGCAGCAGGCGGCGCAGCTGGAACAGGAAGTGGGCATTTTTAAATTGGCCCCGCCGGCGAACGGCCCTTTGCGCCTGGCGGCCTGACGCCGATGGCACGGCGGCACGGCGCGCCGGCAGCCATGCGCCAATAGTCGTATTCCGCGCTACAATGAGCGCTGGATCACCGCCAGGACTACTCATGCAAGTGCGCAGCAGCCATGATCTATCCAGCCCGGACGACGACAAGCCGGCGCCGCCCGTGCTGCAGCTGGCCCTTGCCGGTCTCGGCTGGGGCTTGCTCACCTGCATGCTGTGCTTTGCGATCCTGTTCCTCACCAAATGGCTGCTGCCGCCCGAATACTGGGGCGCGCACACGGGCCTGTCCAAGTTCAAGCGCGAAATGTCGCTGCCGCTGCTGGTGTTCTGGGTCGTCATCTATTCTCCCATCCTGGAAACGTTTCTCGGCCAGCTGCTGCCGCTGGAAATCCTCAAGCGCCTGGGCGCCAGCCGCCAGCTGAGCATTTTTATCGGCGCCATCCTGTGGGCCATCGTGCATTTCATCAGCGGCGGCTTGCTGCACGCCATCGTCGCGCTGGGTTCGGGCGCCATGTTCAGCTTTGTCTACCTGCGCTACCGCGCACCCACTGTGGCCGTGGCCTACGCGACAACGACCTTTTCCCGCGCCTGCAACAACATCGCCATCCTTGTCGCGGTGTTTTACGGCCTCGACGCGTAGACGCCTTCCAAAACCTGCTGCGCAGCATCGCGCAGCTGCCGCCGCAGGAAGCGCTGACGGCGGCCCTGCGCGACGACTGGGTGCGGCCCCTGTACATGGGCTTGCACCAGCCCCAGGCGCAGGAGTGCGCGGCGCGGCTGGCGCAGGCCGACGCCGCCGTCATCGCGCGCCTGCTGGGGCAATTCGACTGGCGCAGCCGCACGGCGGGCGCCTACCTGGCCGCATTGACCGGGCAGGGCGCCTTCACGGACCAGCTGGGCGGCCTGCTGCTGGCCAGCGAGGTCTGCTACGCGGGCAGCGCGTATTGCCTGGCGCTGGCCGTTTTCGACACGCCCGCCAGCCGCGACTACCTGCACCGCTATCTGGAACATTACCTGCGCCAGCCGCAGTTGTACTTTGATCAGGAACAAGCCATGGCTGTCATCGCCTGGCTCGATGGTCAGCACGGCCGGGATGAGGCGGCGCGCCACGCGCCAGCCTGGGCCGTTTTCGCGGCCAGCCGGCCGGGTCTGGCGCTGGACGATGCGCTCGCGGCGTTTGCGGCCAGTATGGACCGCTTGCGCGCCCTGCAAGCTCTGAGGGCGCCCGCTAAGTAATCCTCAGGAAATTCTTGTGAAGTTTTGCAAGTCAGAAATCACAATAATTTCTTGGGGGTTAGTTACTTAGCATCGCTCCAGCCGCCGACGTCCCATCCCCACGCCGTACGGCCACTCCCTCCCCACATCCCGCTTTCATGACATTTGCGTGACAAATGGCAGTGTTTCCCCGCCTGATCTGTCACTGCAGGGTGCATGCCGAAGCTGCCTTTCGACGCGGCACGACTTTGTCTTCCATGCCGGCTTGCGCTGGCATATCCACGCGTGATTTTTTTAAGTTTAACGACAGGAAACTGCAATATGACTAAGAAATTTGAATCCGCCGCCTTCGCGCAATCTTCCGAAGCGGCCGGCGTGTCCGCCATTGACGCCTATCTGAACAGCCTGGCGGCCCCGCAGCGTTTCGTGGGCACGGCGAACGCCGATGTACTCACCGGCACCACGGGCGCGGACGTGCTCGAAGGACTGGCGGGCGACGACACGTATTACGTCAACCATAGCGGCGACGTGGTCGTCGAGCTGGCCAACGGCGGCACCGATACCGTGTACACCAGCGTCAACTACACGGTGGCCGAGAACGTCGAGAACGTCCACCTGACCGCCGCAGGTCTGACGGTGACGGGCAGCGCCACGACCAACAACATCTTTTACGTCGATGTCCCTGGCGGGCACGTGATTGATGGCGGCAGCACGGGCAACGTGGTCAACTACGGCGGCGCAAGCGCGGGAGTGACGGCTGTCTTTGCGCCTGCGGACGGCCCACTAGTGGCGCGTCCTGGCGCTGACGTAGTGAGGAATGTGGCCAGCATCGTCGGCAGCAAGTTCAATGATGTGCTGACCGGCAACGAACTCAGGAATTTCCTTGCCGGCGGTTATGGAAATGACATTTTGCAGGGCGGCAAAGGCGACGATGGCCTGTTCGGCGCGATGGGTGACGATACCTACATTTTCGCTCGCGGCGACGGCGCCGATAACATCACCGAGATGGTGGAGGCGGGCAGCCGCAACGTCGTCTCCTTCCTGGCAGGCGTCAGCGCCGACCAGTTGTGGTTCCGCCAGGTGGGCGCGAACCTTGAAGTGAGCACCATCGGCACGGCCGACAGGATCACCATCAATGGCTGGTATAACGCCGGCTCGCCTCCTCGCATCGATGAATTCCGCACAGCCAACGGCCGCGTGCTGCTGGGAAGCGACGTGGAAAACCTGGTGCGGGCGATGGCCGTCCTGGTGCCGCCGCCGGCGGGCCAGCTGACCTTGCCGGCCGGCATCGCCGCCGCGCTGGCACCAGCGCTGGCGCAGAACTGGCGCACGGAAGGGCCGAACCAGCCGACCAACGGCACTTTCACCGGCACGGCGAACCCGGACATCATCAAGGGCACGGCGGGCGCCGACGTGATGGCCGGCCTGGGCGGCGACGATATCTATTACGTCAACCATGGCGGCGACGCTGTCGTCGAACAGGCGGGCGGCGGACGCGACACAGTCTACACCACCGTCAATCACACCCTGGCCGCCAACGTGGAAGAGGTGCATGTCAGCGCCGCCGGCCTGACGGTGACGGGCAACGGCAACGCGAACGTCTTCCACGTCGATGCCGCCGGCGGCAATGTGCTGCGCGGCGTCGGCGCGAACACTTCGGCCACCTATGCCGCGTCCAAGGCTGGCGTGACGGCCGCCATGATCGCCGTCAACGGTGACGCCACGGCGCGCCCGGGCAGCGATGTGCTGGTCAATATTTCCAACGTGACAGGCAGCGCCCATGACGACGTGCTGTCAGGCAACGAACTGGCCAACACCCTGTCCGGCGGCCTCGGCAACGATACCTTGCAAGGCGGCAAGGGGGACGACGTGCTGACCGGCGGCCTGGGCGACGATATCTATGTCTTTGCGCGCGGCGACGGCGCCGACGTCATCGCCGAGCCCTCGGCCGACGCCAATTACGACAGCATCGCCTTTTTGGCCGGCGTGAACATCGACCAGCTGTGGTTCCGCCAGGTGGGCGCGGATCTGGAAGTGAGCACCATCGGCACGACGGACAAGATCACCATCCGCAGCTGGAACGCGGCTGCGCCGAACATCGAGGAATTCCGCACGGCCGCCGGCCACGTCATGCGCGGCGCCGACGTGCAGCTGCTGGTGCAGGCGATGGCGAACCTGACGCCGCCGCCGCTGGGCCAGTTGACCCTGCCGGCCGCCACGGCCGCTGCCCTGGCGCCCGTGCTGGCCCAGGCCTGGCACTTCAACGGTCCCACGCAGCCCACGGGGCAGCACTTTGTCGGCACGGCGAACGCCGATGTCATCAACGGCACGGCCGGCGCCGACCTGCTCGAAGGCTTGGGCGGCGACGACACGTATTACGTCAACCACAGTGGCGACTTCATCGTCGAGCGGGGCAACGGCGGCAACGATACCGTCTACACCAGCGTCGATTACACGGTGGCCGACAATGTCGAATACGTGCGCCTCGCCTCTGCCGGCCTGAAGGTGACTGGCAGCGCCTATAACAACAACGTCTTTTATGTCGATACCCCCGGCGGCAATGTGCTCGATGGCGCCGGTGCCGGCAACTCGGTCACTTACAGCGGCGCCAGCACAGGCGTGACGGCCGTCTTCGCGCCCGTTGGCGGTCCCTTGACCGCGCGTCCCGGCGTAGACGTGCTGTCCAATTTCGGCATGCTGTTCGGCAGCAAGTTCGACGATGTGCTGATCGGCAATGAGCTCAAGAACATTCTCTTTGGCGGCTTCGGCAATGATATCTTCCAAGGCGGCAAGGGCGGTGACACTCTGGCCGGCCTCGCGGGCGACGACACCTATATCTTCGCCCGCGGCGACGGCGCCGACATCATCGCTGAGACGGAGGAGGCGGGCAGCCATGACGTCGTGTCTTTCCTGGCCGGCATCAGCGCCGAGCAGCTGTGGTTCCGCCAGGTGGGCGCCAACCTGGAAGTGAGCACCATCGGCACCACGGACAAGATCACCGTGAATAACTGGTTTGCCGATACGGCCGTGCGCATCGAGGAATTCCGCATGGCCGATGGCCGCGTCTTGTTGGGTAGCAATGTGCAAAACCTCGTGCAAGCGATGGCTAGCCTGACGCCGCCGCCGGCCGGCCAGCTGACCTTGCCTGCCGGCACGGCAGCCATCCTGGCGCCGGCGCTGGCGCAGAACTGGCGTGCCGCGCAGCAATTTGGCGCGGCCAGCCAGGGCGGATCCGCTGCCTGGCAAGCCGATCCGGCGCATCTGGTGCAAGCGATGGCCGGCTTTGCCGTGCCCGCGGCCGCATCGGCGCCCTGGTCCGGCCACGGCAACCCGTCGACGCAGATCCAGCTGGCGGCAGCGCAATGACCGCTTACGTTGATCGCTTGAGCACGTAGTTCCACCCCCGCGCAGCCGGGCCGGCCTTGCACGTGCCGGCCCGGCTGCGCCATTGATTTCCGACATGATCCGATGACCGTACTTCCATATCGCCACGCCACTTCGTCCACCGAACCCGCGCCCGACACGGGCCTGCTGTCGCTGCTGCTGATGGCCAGCCTGCACGGCATCGCCGCCGACGGCGCCCAGCTCAAGCACGCTTTCGGCCAGGCCGTGTTCACGCGCCAAACCGTCCTGCTGGCCGCGAAAGGGCTGGGCTTGACGGCCAAGCTGGTGCGCCAGGCGCCCGAACGGCTGGCGCAAGCGCCGCTGCCCGCCATCGCCATCGGTCACGACGGGCGTTTCTTTATTCTCGGCAAGGTCGACAGCAGCGACGGCGCCGTGAGCAAGGTGCTGATCCAGCATCCGGGCCAGCCGCCGCAGATCCTCGGCCGCGACGCTTTCCTCGCCGCCTGGTCGGGCGAACTGATCTTTTTTACCAGCAAGGCCAGCTATGCGGGCGAGACGGCCCGCTTCGACTTCAGCTGGTTCATCCCCGCCATCGTCAAATACCGCAGGCTGCTGGGCGAAGTGTTGCTCATTTCCTTCGTGCTGCAGCTGATCGGCCTGGCCACGCCCCTGTTTTTCCAGGTGGTGATGGACAAGGTGCTGGTCAACCACGCCATGCAGACCCTGAACGTGGTGGCCATCGGCCTGGTCTGCGCCATCGTCTTCGAGGCGGCGCTGGGCCTCATCCGTACCTATGTTTTCGCGCGCACCAGCAGCAAGATCGACGTGGAACTGGGCGCGCGGCTGTTCCGCCACCTGCTGGCCTTGCCGATCGCGTATTTCCAGGCGCGCCGCGTGGGCGATTCCGTGGCCCGCATCCATGAACTGGAAAACATCCGCTCATTTCTTACCGGCAACGCCATGACCCTGGTGCTCGACCTGCTGTTTTCCTTCATCTTCATCGCCGCCATGCTGTGGTACAGCGCGGCGCTCAGCGTGGTCGTGCTCGCGTCTATCCCCGTCTACGCGGTCCTGTCGATGCTGCTCACGCCCGTGCTGCGGGGGCGCTTGAACGACAAGTTCAACCGCAGCGCGGAAAACCAGTCTTTTCTGGTTGAAACGATCAGCGGCGTCGACACGGTCAAGGCCATGGCCGTCGAGCCGCGCTGGCAGCAGCAGTGGGAAAAACAGCTGGCCGGCTATGTGTCGGCCGGCCTGTCGGCGAACAATATCGGCATGCTGGCCAGCGGCGGCGTCACCCTGGTGAGTAAACTGGTGACGGCGGCCATCATGTGGTGGGGCGCCACGCTCGTCATCGACGGCAGGATGACGGTGGGCGAGCTGGTGGCCTTCAATATGCTGGCGGGGCAGGTGGCTTCGCCCATCCTGCGCCTGGCGCAGCTGTGGAACGATTTCCAGCAAGTGGGCATCTCCATGAGCCGTCTGGGCGACATCCTCAACGCCCGTACGGAAGCAGGCAGCCAAAACGCGGGCAACCAGAAGGCGCGCCTGCCGCGCATCGCCGGCGCCATCGACTTCCAGCAGGTGGGTTTCCGCTACCGACCCGACGCGGCCGAGGTGCTGCGCGAGGTGACGATCGCCATCGCGCCCGGCGAGGTGATCGGCATCGTCGGGCGCTCCGGCTCGGGCAAGAGCACCCTGACGCGGCTGGCGCAACGTCTGTACATCCCCGAGCGGGGCAAGGTGCTGATCGACGGGCAGGATATCGCCGTCATCGACACGGCCTCGCTGCGGCGCCAGATCGGCGTGGTGCTGCAGGAAAACATCCTGTTCAACCGCTCCGTGCGCGACAACATCGCCCTGAGCGACCCGGCGCTGCCCATCGATGCGGTCATCGCCGTGGCGAAACTGGCGGGCGCCCACGATTTTATCTGCGAACTGCCGGAAGGCTACGACACCATGGTGGGCGAACACGGCACGGGCCTGTCGGGTGGCCAGCGCCAGCGCATCGCCATCGCCCGCGCCCTGATCGGCGACCCGCGCATCCTGATTTTTGACGAAGCGACCAGCGCGCTCGACTACGAGTCGGAAAAGATTATCCAGGACAATATGCGCGGCATTTGCGCGGGACGCACCGTGCTGATCATCGCCCACCGCCTGTCGGCCGTGCGCGAAGCCAACCGCATCGTCGTCATGGAGCGGGGGCAGGTGGCGGAACTGGGCAGCCACGACGCGCTGCTGAAGCGGCCGGGCGGCATCTACGCCCATTTGTACAGCCTGCAGCAGGGTACGCACGGAAGCGCAACAGGGGACGCAACATGAGCGCCGGCCACCGTCTCGCCGCGTATGGCGAGCTGTTCAAACGCTATGGCCAGGTGCTGCGGCACAGCTGGCAAAGCCGCGCCACGCTGGGCGGCCCTGTGCTCAGCGAAGACGAGGCGGCCTTCCTGCCGGCCGCGCTGGCGCTGCAGGAGCGGCCCGTGTCGCCGTCGTTGCGCCTGACTGCCAGGGTGCTGATGCTGCTGGTCGGCTGCGTGGTGCTGTGGGCCGTTTTTGGCCGGGTCGACATCATCGTCCATGCGGCGGGCAAGATCATTCCATCCGGTAACACCAAGACCATCGCTTCCGTCGACGTGGCTGCCGTGCGCGCCCTGCATGTGCGGGAAGGGCAGGCCGTGCAGGCGGGCCAGCTGCTGGTGGAACTCGACAGCCGGGGGCCCGACGCCGAGCGCGACAAGGCGGCCGGCGACGCCGTGGCGGCCGCGCTGCAGGTGGCCCGCGCGCGCGCGCTGATCGCCGCCGTCGACACCCTGACGATGCCGAAGCTGGCGGCGCCGGACGCGATCCCGGCCCTGGAGCGCGCCGCCGCGCAAGCGCACGTGGATGGCCAGTACGCGAGTTTTCGCGCCAGGCTGGCGCACCTCGACGGCGAAATCGCCCGCTACGCGCAGGCGCTGCCATTGGCGGCCCAGCGGGCCGGCGATTACCGGGCGCTGCTGGCCACGCGCGACGTGGCCGAACACGCATGGCTGGAGAAGGAACAGGCGCGCATCGACCTGGCCGGCCAGCTGGCGTCGGCCCGCAGCGAGCGGGCGGCCCTGGTGGCGCAGACGAGGAAAGACGCCTACGACGCGCTGGCGGAAGGGGCGCGAGTGGCGGCCGCCAGCGGCCAGGACGCGCGCCGCGCGGGCGCCCGCGGCAGCCTGCTGCGCCTGACGGCCCCCGTCGACGGCACGGTGCAGCAACTGAAACTGCACACGGTGGGCGGCGTGGTCCCGGCCGCGCAGGCGCTGATGCAGATCGTGCCGCGCCAGGGCAAGCTGGAAATCGACGCCATGCTGGAAAACCGCGACGTGGGTTTCGTGCAGGCAGGGCAGGCGGTCGCCGTCAAGATCGACGCCTTCGACTACACCAAGTATGGCACCGTGCCCGCCGTCGTCAGCAGCGTCTCGCGCGACGCCATCGAGGATGAAAAGAAGGGGCCCGTCTACGCCGTCAGGATCACCTTGCGCCAGCCGGCCATCGTCATCGACGGCAGATTGGTGCCGCTGTCGGCCGGCATGGCCGTGCGCGCGGAAATCCGCACGGGCACGCGCAGGGTGGTCGAATACGTGCTCTCGCCGCTGGTGCGGCACCAGAAGGAGGCGCTGCATGAACGCTAGGCACGCCGCCATTTTCTTCGCCGCCGGTTTGTTCCTGGCCGCCGCGCCAGTCCGGGCGCAGATGCTGGACGCCGCGCCATGTCCATCTACCTATGAAGCCGCAGTCCCATTGACCCTGCCGGCGGCCGTCGACCTGGCCCTGTGCCGCAACGCGCAGGTGCACGGCGCCTGGGCCGGTATCCGGCTGCAGGCGGCCGGCGTGGGCGAGGCCAGGGCGGCCTATCTGCCCACCCTGAATGGGGGGCTGAGCCGGGTGCACGACCGCACGGCCTATCCGGGCGCGGACACGCCTTCCGGCAGCCTGAACAGCAATACGGGTTCGCTGAGCCTGTCCTGGCGCCTGTTCGACTTCGGCGGGCGCGCGGCGGGCCATCGTTCCGCGCAAGCCATGCTGGACGCGGCCCTGGCCAACCGCGACGCCGTGCTACAAAAGACCCTGGCGGCGACGGTCAGCGCGTATTTCGAGGCGCAGACGGCGCGCGCCAGCGTGCGCATGCGGCAGGAATACCAGGCGCTGGCCAATGAAACGGTGCAGGCCACGCAGCGCCGCGCCCAGCGGGGTCTCGGCTCGCACAGCGACACCCTGCAGGCGGCCAGCGCCCTGGCCAAGGCGGCCCTGGGCGCCAGCCGCGCCGACGGCGAGTTCCACAAGGCCCGTGCCGTGCTGGTCTACACGCTGGGCTTGCCGGCCGATGCGGGCGTGATCCTGGACGACGACGCGGACGGCGCGGCGGCGGGCCTGCGCGAGGGGTTGCAAGATGAGCTGCACGCCTGGCTGGCGCTGGCCCAGGCGCGCCACCCGGCCATCCTGGCGGCGCAGGCGCAGCTGGCGGCGGCGCGCGAACGGGTGGAGATTGCCCGCTCGGAGGGCCGCCCCAGCATCGATCTGACGGCCAATCTCTACCAGAACGGCCGGCCCAACCAGGGCTTGTCGCCGGCTTCCACGCGCGAAACGCTGGTGGGCATCTCGCTCAACATCCCCCTGTTCGACGGCTTTGCGCGCCACTACAAGGTGCGCGGCGCGCAGGCGCAGGCGGGGCAAAGGGAAGCCGAGGCTGAGGAAGTGCGGCAGCAGACCCTGATGGAACTGGTGAAAACCCATGCGGAGGCCAGCATGGCGCTGGCCAACCTGGCCGCGTCGCAAGCGTGGCTGGATGCGGCGCAGGACGCGCTGGCCAGCGTGCGGCGCAAGTTCGGCCTGGGCGCGGCCGATATCCTGGAAATGCTGAACACGCAGTCCGCGCTGCTCGAGGCGCAGCAGGAGCGCATCCGTTGCCAGGCGGAATGGCGCTCGGCCCGGCTGCGGCTGCTGGCCAGCGCCGGCATGCTGGCGCGCGACGACGTCGCGCAAGGGGGAGGCAAATTGCGCGCCCCGGCGGCGCAATAATGACTATATTGGTGGCGGTCCTTCCCGCACAGGGAAGGCGTTCCTGTTTCGGACTAGGGAGACATCATGCACAGCGTACAAAAGATTACCCCATGTTTATGGTTCAACGGCAACGCCGAGGCGGCGGCCCGGTTTTATATGGAAATATTTCCCAATTCGAAGATCGGCCAGATCCTGCGTTATGGCGAGGAAGGCAAGGAAATCCACGGCCAGGAGCCGGGCAGCGTGCTGACGGTGGCCTTTGAGCTCGATGGCCAGACGTTTACGGGCTTGAACGGCGGGCCGCAATTCCAGTTTTCCGAAGCGATCTCGTTCCAGGTCAATTGCGAAACCCAGGATGAAGTCGACCACTACTGGAACCTGCTGTCCCGGGGCGGGCCGCCGGAAGCGCAGCAATGCAGCTGGCTCAAGGACCAGTTCGGGGTGTCGTGGCAAATCGTGCCCACCCTGATGATCAAGCTGCTGGGCGACCCCGATCCCGTCAAGGCCGGGCGTGTGATGAAGGCCATGATGGGCATGAAAAAAATCGACATCGAGCAGATCAAGCGGGCGTACGCGGGCTAGCCCGCCACGCGGGGCAGGGGGCGCACGCCAGCGGCGCACCCTGTCCAAGATGGCCGGCATTTGCTATAGTTCCGGCCATCTTTCCATTGCCAGATTGACCCTGCCCATGACTATCAGCACCAGCAACACCATCGCCCCGCGCACCTTCGGCACACCGCTGTCTTCCACCGCCATCAAAGTCATGCTGCTGGGTTCCGGCGAACTGGGCAAGGAAGTGATCATTGCGCTGCAGCGCCTGGGCGTGGAAGTGATCGCCGTCGACCGCTATCCGAACGCGCCGGGCCACCCCGTGGCGCACCGCTCGCACGTGATCGACATGAGCGACGGCGTGGCGCTGGCCGCCCTGATCGACCTGGAAAAGCCGGATTTGATCGTGCCGGAAATCGAAGCCATCGCCACCGACACCCTGGCGGCGCTGGAAGCTGCCGGGCAGATCACCTGCATCCCGAACGCGCGCGCGGCCGTGCTGACGATGAACCGCGAAGGCATCCGCACCCTGGCGGCCGAAACCCTGGGCGTGGCCACGTCGCCATACCGCTTCGCCAGCAGCCTGCAGGAGTTGCAGGCCGCTTGCCAGGAGATCGGCTTCCCGTGCGTGGTGAAACCCGTGATGTCGTCGTCGGGCAAGGGCCAGTCCAAACTCGATGGCGCCGCTGACGTGGACGCCGCATGGGCGTATGCGGCCAGCGGCAGCCGGGTCGATACGGGCCGCGTCATCGTCGAAGGCTTCATCGACTTCGACTACGAAATCACCCTGCTGACGGTGCGCGCCGTCGGTGCTTCGGGGCAGATCGAAACGCAGTTCTGCGAGCCGATCGGCCACTTGCAGGTACACGGCGACTACGTGGAATCGTGGCAGCCGGCCCGCATGGCGCCGCTGGCACTTGAGCGTTCGCGCGAGATCGCCCGCAAGGTGACGGACAACCTGGGCGGCCTGGGCCTGTTCGGCGTGGAGCTGTTCGTCAAGGACGACATGGTGTGGTTCTCGGAAGTGAGCCCCCGTCCGCACGACACGGGCATGGTCACGATGGCCAGCCAGGTGCAGAGCGAATTCGAGCTGCACGCGAAAGCCATCCTCGGTTTGCCCGTCAACGTGGCGCTGCGTTCGCCCGGTGCCTCGGCCGTCATCTACGGCCAGCTGGAAGCGAAAGGCATCGCCTTTGAAGGCGTGGCCGACGCCTTGAAGGTGCCGGGCGCCGATTTGCGCCTGTTCGGCAAGCCGGAATCGTTCGCCCGCCGCCGCATGGGCGTGGCGCTGGCCACGGCCGACGATATCGACACGGCCCGCCAGCGCGCCGTGCTGGCCGCGTCGAAAGTCAAGCCGGTGGCCCGCTGATGGCCCTGGCGGCGCACGCCAGCCTGCCGCTGGCTGACGCCGGCGGCGACGACATCAAGCGCAAGCTGCGCGGCCACATCGCGCGGCGCAACCTGGCCGGCGCCGCCAACGACTGCAAGTGGAACGAACTGCTGGCCTTCATGCGCGGGCGGACCGACTGGGTGCCGTCGTACCGCTACGGTTCCGTGTCCGGCTACGTGTCGCGCTGGGACACGGAGTGGGATTACCACCCGCCGTTTCCGTTCATGGGCGTGGAATGGTTCGACATCAGCCTGTACTCGGAAGAACACGTGGCCATGCTGCTGCCGAAGAAAATCATCGACCATGGCGTGTGGATCGTGCCGGAGCTCCAACGCATCGGCTTCGATTTCGAGGTGCGGGACCGGGTGGCGCGCATCTGGGGCTATCTGCCCCGTTCCTACCATGACTTCCCGCCTGCCGACTAATTCAATGAGTATTGATATGCCTGACAACGATATTCCACAAGTACCGCAACCGGACGACGCCGTCGTCGGCAAGGAAGCGGGCGCGCAGATGCTGGTTGCGGCCTGTGCCGCGCGCGACGCCTTTTATGCCACCCTGGGCACCGTAGACACCGACGTGCTGGCGCCGCTGGTCAACCCGGCCTTCATGGGAGGCCCCCGCTGGCCATCGCTGCGCCAGGCCTGGAGGGTGATCCGCCGTGCCGATACCATCATCATCGCCAGCGATGGCTTGAGCGATCCGTTCGAGGATGACGACGACGTGTTTGTGCCGCGCGGCCACCTGCTGGAAGTGTGCATCGAGGCGCCGCTGTCCGCCTTTGACGGCAAGGACGTGGCGCATTCCTGGCTGTTCGACCTGATCTACCAGGTCAGCCAGAACGTGGCCGACCATGGCTCCATCGACTTGCTGGTGCAGCGCCACGGCAGCGTCTCGATGGTGCTGGACGTGCGCGATGCGCCGGCAGGCCTCGAAGACGAGGACGAACAGGTGGGCGTGCTGCTGGCCCAGGGCGCAAGCAGCATCGCGCCATCGTTCGATACGCCATATGGCGAAGTGATGCTGCTCGCCGTCACCGCGCTGCAGCCGGCCGAACTGGCGTTCATCAGCGAGGCCGCCGACAAGGCGCAATCGCGGCGCGACCTGGCTGCCGCGCTGGCCGCCTCGCCGACGGGGCATTGGAGCGTGGCCCAGCGGCCGGCCGTCATTCCCCGCTAGGTTCTTCGACCGGCGGCACGGCCGGTTCCTCGGTTTTCCGTGCTTCCTTCGCTTCAACGACGGCCGGCGCCGGCGGCGGCTCGCGCCACTTGCCCGCCGCCTTCAGCTTGTTCTTCAGCCCCGGCAAGGGGAAGCCCAGCGCATAGGCTTTTTGCGCATGCGCGCTGGCCTTCTCGTATTCCTTCTTTTTCACATACATCAAGCCCAGGTTGTACTGAATGGTGGCCTGCTCGGGCGCCAGGCGGCTGGCCGCATCCAGCTGTTCCAGCGCCATCGCATCCTGGCCCGTGGCCAGCAGGTAGTTGCCAAACACCATGCGCGCCGTCACGTCCTGCGGCGCGAAGGCGATCGCCCGTTCGAAGTAGCAACTGACCGTGTAGCGGGCGCCCACCGGCTGCGCGCTTTTCAGCCGCAATCCCAGCTTGGCCATCGACGCCAGCGCCCGGTGGTGGTTCGGGAAGTGCTCCAGGGTGTAGAGAAATTCGCGCTTGACCTTGAGGATTTCGATCATTTCCAGCATGCCGCGGCTGGCCGCATACACGGCGCCCGACCAGGACCAGGCGCGCGGATCGCCTTCGTCGCCGTACTGCGCCACTTTCGACAGGTCGACGGAACCCACGAGGTCGGCCAGGTCGGCCGTCGTGGGATCGTGCGGCGCATACGTGCCGATGCCGCAGCGGCCCGCCTCGGACAGGTGGATGCGCTCGACGGGCATGCGCAGGAAGTCGCCCCCGTACTGTTCTTCCAGGCGGGCGCGGCAATGGGGACACAGTTCGCCGTGCAGTTCGGCATCATAGCTGGCGCGAAAGTCGGCGCGCATGCTGTGCGGCACCAGATGCAGCGGCGATTCGTGCACGGGACAGCCGGCGATGCCATATAGCGCGCCTTCACTGCTGTGGCTGTATTCTTCCAGCCCCCGCTTGAGCAGGATCACCATGGTCGACTTGCCGCCCGATGGCGGGCCCAGCAGCAACAGCATGCGCCGGCCGACTTCGGAGCCGGCGGCGGCCGCCTTGAAGTAGGCGGCGACCCGGTCGATCGCCTCGTCGATGCCGAACAGCTCGTCGTCGAACAGGCGGCAGCGGAAGCGCCCGCTGTCGTCGGTCTGGCCGTTCCAGCGCATCATGTCCCACAGATACTGGTGCGCGCTGCGCGTCAGCAGGCCCGCGCGGCCGGGCAGGATTTGCTCGATGAAGTCGGCAAAACTGCCACGCCAGGGACTGATGCGGTGTTTTTCCGCCCAGGCCGCCATGCCGTGCACAAAACCCGCATGCTGGCCTTGCTCGCCCGCAGGCGCGTCGTCATCGGATTGGTGTGGCCTACCAGGAATCGTCATTATTTTCCCATCCATACCGTTGCTGCCGTGTGCAGGCCCAGTTCCAGCCTGCCAGTCAAGTATACGACGCTGCCTCTGCCCGCACGACTGATCTCGCTCAACCTTGACGAGGGAACTATTTTTATCCTCGCCGCGCCCATTGAGACAAGGCAGCCATGCGTCAGCGCGGTTCAATCCAGATCAATACTGGCCTGCGCGGCACGTCCACACTGGTCTTGCGACGACCCACGAGGAGAACATAATGATAGGTAACGAGAATGGTTTCAGCGCCCCGCCTGGCGGCAGCGGCAGGGGACAAAGCGCGGACGATGAAGAGGCCGTCGGCCAGTTTGCCGCCCCCGGCGAAGACGACCATACGATCGAGAGCGCGTCCGTCTCGGAGGTACCCGACGCCCTGAGCGGCGTCAGCATGGAATTGCTGGAAATCAAGCGCAGCATCGAAGACGGCATGCGCCAAAGCATTTCGCAGGCGGGCGGCGTGCGCGCGGCCGATGCCTTCAGCGACGGCGGCAATATCCAGGGCGTGTCCATCGGCCTGGGCGAGGGCGCCAGCGACAGCTCGTCCGGCGAGCCGGGCTTGCCGGCCCTGACCCTGTACGTGGCCGAACCCACCTCCGTCGACCGCGCCAAGGCCGCCATCGTGGGGGCCATGGGCGTGCGCGCCGTGGCCAGCGACAAGGTGCCCGTCAACATCGTCGTCACGGGCGTGATCGATGCGCAACCGCACCGTTTCCGCTTGCGCCCGGCGCCGGGCGGCGTGTCGGTCGGGCATTTCCGCATCACGGCCGGCACCATCGGCTGCCTGGCCGTGGGCCGCAGCGCACCGCGCAGCGGCCGATTGATGATCCTGAGCAATAATCACGTGCTGGCCAATTCCAACGGCGGCGTGTTCAACGATTGCATCGTGCAGCCTGGTCCTATCGACGGGGGACGTTGTCCGCAAGACCAGGTGGCCGTGCTCGAGCGTTTCGTGCCCATCAATTTCAGCGGCGGCGTCAATTACGTCGATTGCGCCACCGGCTGGGCCTGGCCTGACCGCGTGCGGCCCGAACTGGTCTACCTGCGCGGCGGCGTGCCCGCCTACTTCCGTATCAGCAATGCGCTGGTGGCCCCCGCGTTGGGCATGATGGTCGGCAAGTCCGGCCGCACGACGCAATTGACGCAGGGCCGCATCACGGGCCTGGGCGCCACCATCAACGTCAATTACGGCGGCGGCAGGATCGCGCTGTTCCAGGACCAGATCGCCATCACGGGCGTGAGCGGGGCGTTCAGCGCGGGCGGCGATTCGGGTTCGTCCATCTGGACCTGGAACCAGCAGCGCAATCCCGTCGGCCTGCTGTTTGCGGGCGGCAACAACATCACGTTTGCCAACCAGATGCGGCGCGTGGTGGCGGCGCTCGACATCAATTTGTACACCTGAGCACGCTGCCAGGTGCCGCCTTGCATAACGCTGCTTTTTGCACGATGATGATTGTATGAGAGGCCGCAGCCATGCATGGTTGTGCCCGGCGAACGGCGCTGCAGCGCCGGATGGCCGGGTGTATCATGGAATGCCTCAGGAGGGTTGTCATGTCAAACAGTAAATTCGTACCATCGCCATATGCCGTCTTCGAAGACGCTGCCATGCCGTACTTACCGGATGAGATTCCTGGACAGGGCATGGGGCAGTACTCCCCGGCCGCGCCCCAGGGCCGCCTGGAAGCGGCAAGGCGGCGCAACGAGCGGGCGCTGATGGCCATCGACGGCGTGGAAGGCGTCAGCGTGGGACACACGGCCGTGGGCAAGGACGCGCTCGTCGTGTATTTGCGCGACTCGTCCGTCAAGCGGCGCGTGCCGTCGCAGGTCGAGGGCTATCCGGTGGAAACGAGCGTCACTGGCCAGATCGATATCCAGCGCTGGTAGGCAGGCCTGGCCGCGGATCGTTGCGGCGGAAGGCCTGTTGCCAGGCCTTCCGGGTTCCTTTCAGCCTGCCTTACTTGCTCAGGCGGCTGATCGCTTCGGCCACGCCCGCGCCATAGGCGGGGTCGCACAGCGTGCAATTGCCGATGTGGCGTTGCTTGACTTGCTCCGAAGCGCCCGAGATGGCGCGCGCCGTGTTGTCGAACAGCGCCTGCTGCTGTGCCGGCGTCATCAGCTGGAACAGGGCGCGCGGCTGCGAATAGTAATCCTCGTCGACCCTGTGGTTCCAGTGGTCGGCCGCGCCTTCGATGCTCAATGGCGGTTCGCGGAAGTCCGGCTGCTCGGCCCATTCCTGCTCGCTGTTCGGCTCATAGCCCAACGTTCCTCCCTGGTTGCCGTCGACGCGCATCTGGCCGTCGCGGTGGTAGCTGTGGAACGGGCATTTCGGCGCGTTGACAGGGATATGGCTGTGGTTGACGCCGAGGCGGTAGCGCTGCGCGTCGCCATACGAAAACAGGCGGCCTTGCAGCATCTTGTCCGGCGAAAAGCTGATGCCCGGTACCACGTTGGCCGGGTTGAAGGCCGCCTGTTCCACTTCCGCGAAATGGTTGTCCGCATTGCGGTTCAGTTCCAGCACGCCCACTTCGATCAGCGGGTAGTCGCCGTGCGGCCACACTTTCGACAGGTCGAACGGGTTGAGGTGATACGTGCCTGCCTCTTTTTCCGGCATGATCTGCACGTACAGGGTCCAGCGGGGGAAATCCTTGTTTTCGATGCTTTCATACAGGTCGCGGTGCGAGCTTTCGCGGTCCTTGCCGACCAGTTCCTCGGCTTGCGCGTCGGTCAGGTTTTGAATGCCTTGCTGGGTTTTAAAGGTGAACTTGACCCAGAAACGCTCGTTTTGCGCATTCAGGAAGCTGAAGGTATGGCTGCCGAAACCGTGCATGTGGCGGAAACTGCGCGGCAAGCCACGGTCGCTCATCACCACCGTCACCTGGTGCAGCGCTTCGGGCAGCGAAGTCCAGAAATCCCAGTTGCTGTTGGGGCTGCGCAAGCCCGTGCGCGGGTCGCGCTTGATGGCGTGGTTCAGATCGGGAAATTTCAATGGGTCGCGCATGAAAAACACGGGCGTGTTGTTGCCGACCAGGTCCCAGTTACCTTCTTCCGTATAAAACTTCAGGGCGAAGCCGCGGATATCGCGTTCCGCATCGGCCGCACCCCGTTCGCCGGCCACCGTGGAAAAGCGCGCAAACATCGGCGTTTGCTTGCCCACTGCGCCAAAAATCTTGGCCCGCGTGTAGCGCGTGATGTCGTGCGTGACGGTAAACGTGCCGTGCGCGCCCGATCCCTTGGCATGCATGCGGCGCTCGGGAATCACTTCACGGTCGAAGTGGGCCAGCTTTTCCAGGAACCAGACATCTTGCAACAGGGCGGGGCCGCGTGGGCCGGCCGTCTGGATGTTCTGGTTGTCGACGACAGGCGCGCCAAAGGCGGTGGTCAGCTTTTTCATTGGACTCTTTCTTTCATGGCTAGGCAGAGCAATGGACGCACCGGCGCTACTCAAACACTGGCTGGGCTGAATGCACACTCACCGGGGCTGGTCCAGAGTAAAATTTCTAAAATGCAAACCAGTGTAAACTTTTTGGTACGGGATGGCTTGCCACGCCGTCCGAGCAAGCTCAGCCGGCGTACTTGCATCATAAGCGCTCCATCGCTGCCGCTCCCGCACGCTTGCAAGTTGCCAGTATATAAAGGCAGGCGACGATCACGCCACTGGCCTTTTGCCCAGTTCTTAAAACTTGTTCCAGTTGTTATGCCGGTGCTCCGTCGCTTCCTTCATCAGGTGGCCCGCGCGCAGGGCGTCGTCCGCCTGCAGCGTCATGGCCAGTTCCTGGAGGGCGGGCGGGTATTCGTGGTGGGCGGCTTCTTCCAGCAATTCACGGCCCTTGGCCAGGTCGCGCGGCACGCCGCGGCCTTCGCGGTAGGCGTTGTACAGCAGGAACATGGCGTGTGGATTGCCCAGTTCGCTGGACTTGGCCAGCCAGTGCGCCGCTATGACGGGATCTTGCGGCACGCCTTCGCCATTCGCCGCCAGCAAGCCCAGCATCAGGGCCGCCTTCGCATGGCCTTGCTGCGCCGCTTGCCGGTACCACAGCCACGCTTGGGCCGGCGTGGCCGCGCGCAGCATCTGGCCCAGCTCGAACGCCGCTTCCGTGTCGCCGGCGCGGGCCGCCTGTTCGAACAGACTCAGCGTCTCGGCGCGGCGCTCGGGGCGGGGCTGGTAAATCAGCGCCAGTTCGCGCTCGGCGACGGGCATGTCCTTGCCGGCCCAGCTGCGTACCTTGCGTTCGGCCTGGTGGTCGCCCGCCTGGCGCGCGAGCATGGCCACGGCTTCGATTTCCGCCGCCGTGGGTGGTGGCGACGACTGGCAGGCGGCCAGGACGGTAGCCAGCACGACGGAGGGAAGGGAGAGTGCGTGTTTCATCTGGATGACCTTTCATCAAAACAGGCCGGAACTGCCGCAGTCCCGGCCCATGGACCTTATTTGCTCAGGTCGATGCGGTACTTGGCGAAACCGCTGGCGTCGAGCCCGCCTTCGGCCGCCACGCTGGCGATGCCGCTGCCCTGCGCCAATGCCAGGTGGCCCGGCGCCGAGCGCAGGATGACGGGGCCGGCCGTGGCCGTCTTGACGAAGCTCCAGCTGCGCGCGCTGCCATTGGCCGCCAGGGTCACCTTGCCGCCCTTGGTGCTGAGCGACGCCAGGTAGTTGCTGACCACGGCCTGGTTCGCATCGGGCGACTTGATGATGGTCTTGCTGCCGTCAATGCCCGGCACGGCACCGCCGCCGCCGGCGCGGTAATCGTTGGTGGCGACGATGAAATCATCGCCATCGGCCACGGGCGCGCCCTTGTACGTGAGGTTGACGATGCGGCTGCCCGGTTTTTTCGTCACGTCGATCTGATACGTGAGGGCATTGTTTTCCGCGTAGAACACGTCATAGTTGTAGATCGTGCCATACGACGGCACCAGGTCCTGCTCCGCCGTGGCGCTCGGGTCGATCTGGGCGAATTGCCTGGCCGACGTTTCCAGCCAGGCCTTCAAGTCCGCGCCCTTGATCTTCACGGCTTGCAAGTTGTTATTGCTATATAAATACAGGTCGCCCGGATTGCGCACCTGCAAGCCAACCGGCGCGGCCGGCGTCGCGCCCGCGGCCACGTCCGTGAAGTCCGACGGCCCGTTGCGGCCCGCCTTGAATGGCGCGCTGCACGAGATGACGGGGATATTCTTGTAGCTGGACAAGGTCGCATCCGTGCTGGTGGCGATGAAGTTCTTCACGTAATCGAGCTGTGCCTGGTTCACCAGCTGGATGGCGCTGACGTCGCCCACCAGCGCGAAGTAGGCCGACATCTCGAAATCCGTGCTGATGCCCAGCGGCTGCCTGGCGTAGGCGATGGTGGCCGCATGCTCGGTGGCTACCAGCGGGGCGATGGCCGGGTCGGCTTTCACGAGGGTCGTGCCGTCCGTGTACTTGAAGCCGCGCGATTCCACCGTCGTCTTGGCCGGCTGCACCACCCACTTGCCGCCCTGATAGACCATCGTCAGCTTGATGATGCCCAGACGGCGGCCCCAGCTTTGCGCCATGACGGTGGGCACGCCGTTCACAAAGCCGTTGACGGCGTCGATCTTCGCGCTGGCGGGGAAGGCGGCGAACGAGGCGTCCAGCGCGGCCGCGCCCGTCTCTTTGCCTTTCGGGAAGATCAAATGCGAGTGGCCGATCATCAGGGCGTCGATGCCCGTGCTGGTCAGGTGATAGCTGCCGTTTTCCATCTTCGGGCTGTAGGTGCTGGTGTCCAGGCCGCCATGGGACAGGGCCACGACGAGGTCGGCTCCCTTGTTGCGCAATTCCGGCACATATTGCTTGGCCGCTTCCTGCACGCCCGTCACGCTGACTTTGCCGGCGAGCACTTTCTGGTCCCATTCGAGGATTTGCGGCGGTACAAAGCTCAGCACGCCCACATTGATTTTCACGGTCAGCTTGCTGCCGTCGGGCGCCGTGGCGGCGAAATCGCGGGGCAGCAGGGCGTAAGGCTGGAAGATGGGCTTGCCGCTGCTCACGCCGACGACATTGCTCAGCACGGAAGGGAAGGCGGGCGCGCCGCAGGTGCCCGTCGGTTTGGCCACGCCGGGTATGCCGAAATCCGTGTTGGTGATCTGGCTCAGGTAGGGCAAGCCATAGTTGAATTCATGGTTGCCCATGCCGCCCGCGTCGTATTTCAGCGCGTTCATGGCCTTGTGCACGGCCAGGGTGCCGCTGCAAGGAACGGGCGCGGCCACGGCCTGCAGGTCGGCCAGCAAGGTGCCCTGGATGACGTCGCCATCGTCGAGCAGCACATTGTTCGGATTTTCCACGCGCGCCGCCTGGATCAGGGTCGACGTGCGCTCCAGGCCCAGGCTCGTGTCTTCGGCCAGCGCATAATAGTTGTAGCTCAAGACGTTCGAGTGGATATCGGTGGTTTCCAGCAATGCCACGGTGACCGTCGTGCCCTCGGGAATGGCTGGCGCCGTGTTCGAACTGCCGTTGCAACCGACGAGACCCGCACTTGCCAGCGCCGCCAGCATGACCCAATTTGTTTTCATTACCGCCCTCGGAAAGATTCAAAGGACGCGACTGTAACGCCGCCATATGACGCGGCGATGACAGCCGTGCAAGGCGCATGGAGACAGGGTCGCGCGCGATGGCGCGACCGCCTGTCAATGTGCCGGCAGTTTTTTCAGCACTTCATTGCTGAAGTAAGGCTCGTCTTCCACCCAGAAAATATAGTCGAGGTCCAGGTAGTTGCGGGCAAAGTCGAGCAAGTCTTCGACTGAATTCTTTTTCCCGGTACGAGGATTGATTTGGCGCAGGTTGCCGTCCTGTACGGCCATGCCCTTGACCAGGTTCGCCGGATAGTCCTTAATAAAGCCGTAACTCTGGCCCATATGGCTTTTCCGATACGGCATCAGGTCAGGACCGCCGACGCCCATACGCAGCATTTGCGCCTGCGCAAACAGGCCGCGCATATAGCCCTTGTCGGTCCACGGCAGCCATTCACCGGGCAGAAAATTCAGATACACCATGGTGGTGGTGTGGGGAAAAGCCGCGGCCAGTACCTGCATGTTGTCCTTGATGGCATCGACATAGTGTTGCGGCTTGAAATCATCGGGGAACGTCGTATTTCCCTTGCCGTCTTCCACGCCAATGTCGATCGAGCTTTCGCTGAAATTGATGCCCTCGATTTTCCCGTCAAATTCCTTGCCCAACGCCTGGATCAAGCGTTGATAACGCTCGCGTACCGGCGCTTCCCACATTTTTGGCGACCAGCCATATTCATCATCGGTGACCGCTTTATGCGGATCGCGTTCCGGTGCGGAAAGCATGCTTTGCTTGATGATGCCGCCCTGGTAGCGAGGATCGCTGAGCAAATATGCCGGCACATTGTGGCGCGGCGTGAATGATTTTTCCTGCAATTGTATCCACAGCTTTTTCCCGATCGAGTCGAGATAGCTGATGTCGTGGCGGATCGGCGCAAAATCGTAACGGTCCTGTTCCGGCTCCAGGCTGCGCCAGGTGTACACGATTTGAGCACCGCTGAAGCGCGGATCGCTTAATGCCTTATCCGCGCGGATGTTTTCCCCGTGCGGTTCACGGTGATTGAAGTAAATATAGTGCTTGATCGGGTGCTTTATTTCCGCGGCAATCGCACTGCCCATCATCAAAATAACTAATGCAAAAAACGTTGTATGGCTGCGTAAGATCATCGATTCCTTGGGCACTGTGAGAATTTAGCTATTCAGTCGCCAGGCGCTTGCTTCGATAGCAGAGCCGGTGCGATTCCACTATAGCACCTTGAGGAGGTGGCCTGGACTGCGCGGCGTGTTCAGGATGGCAGGTGACGATTAGCATGCTCAATGCAAGTAAGTTGCATTATAATTCGCAAATGCAATTGAACTGCATTTGCTTCCGCCATCACGCACCCACCAATTCGAAGGATTCCCCATGCCCCAGCGCAAACTCCCCGTCACCGTCCTGTCCGGCTTTCTCGGCGCCGGCAAGACCACCTTGCTCAACCACATACTGCGCAACCGCGAAGGCAAGCGCGTGGCCGTCATCGTCAACGACATGAGCGAAGTCAATATCGACGCTTCGTTGGTCAAGGATAGTGCCGAAGCGGCCGGCGCGGCGCTGTCGCGCACGGAAGAAAAACTCGTGGAAATGTCGAACGGCTGCATCTGCTGCACCCTGCGCGACGATCTGTTGCTGGAAGTGCGGCGCCTGGCTGCCGAAGACCGCTTCGATTACC
Source organism: Janthinobacterium agaricidamnosum (assembly GCF_003667705.1). Classification (NCBI taxonomy): domain Bacteria; kingdom Pseudomonadati; phylum Pseudomonadota; class Betaproteobacteria; order Burkholderiales; family Oxalobacteraceae; genus Janthinobacterium; species Janthinobacterium agaricidamnosum. The sequence continues at coordinate 2,682,610 of NZ_CP033019.1, forward strand.
TGTTGATCGAATCGACGGGCGTGGGCGAACCGATGCCCGTGGCCGCCACCTTCGACTTCGAGGACGAGCACGGCGACAGCCTGAACGACGTGGCCCGCATCGACTGCATGGTCACCGTCGTCGACTGCGCCAACCTGCTGGCGGATTTTCATAGCGAAGACAGCCTGGAGCAGCGCGGCGAGATCGCGGGCGAGGGCGACGACCGCCAGCTGGCCAACCTGCTCACGGAACAGATCGAGTTTGCCAATGTCATCGTCCTCAACAAGGTCGACATGGTGGCGGCGGACGAGCGCCGGCGCGTGCTGGCCATTTTAAAAGCCCTCAATCCCGGCGCGCGCATCATCGAAACCAACCAGTCCGTCGTGCCGCTCGACGCCATCCTGGGCACGCACTTGTTCGACCTGGAGCAGGCGGCCGCCATGCCGGGCTGGGCGCAGGAGTTGGCTGGCAGCCACACGCCGGAGACGGACACCTACGGCATCGGCAGCTTCGTCTACCGGACGAAGGAACCGTTCCACGCGCAGCGCCTGCACGATTTCATCTCGCAACCGATACCGGGCGTGGTGCGCAGCAAGGGATATTTCTGGCTGGCCAGCCGCCCCGAATGGGTGGCCAGCCTGTCCGGCGCGGGCAAGCTGATGAATATCGAGCCCGTGGGACTGTGGTGGGCGTCCGTGCCGAAGGAGCGCTGGCCCACGGATGCCGCCTCGCTGGCGGAAGTGAAGGCGGGCTGGAGCGAAACGTACGGCGACCGCTACCAGGAGCTCGTCTTCATCGGCCAGGACATGGACCAGGCGGCCATCGAGGCGGACTTGAAGAAATGTCAACTCAGCACCACGGAAACGCGCCAGGGCATGGCCGCCTGGCGCCAGCTGCCCGACCCGTTTCCACTATGGCAACGCATGGAAGAACTCGAAGACTAACTTGAACAGGAACACACTATGACAGAACTGATCCCCGTCACCATCATCACGGGCTTTCTCGGCAGCGGGAAAACGACCTTGCTCAAGCGCATATTGCAGGGCGATCACGGCGTGCGCATCGCCGTGATCGAAAATGAATTCGCCGCCGAAAGCATCGACCATGGCTTGCTGGTGCAGGACAGCGACGAGCAGATCGTGGAAATGAACACTGGCTGCATCTGCTGCAGCGTGCGGGGCGACCTGATCCGCATCCTGGGCGAATTGCACGCCAGGCGCGCGGCGGGAAGCATCACGTTTGATCACGTCATCCTCGAAACGACGGGCCTGGCCGCGCCGGGTCCCGTGGCGCAAACCTTCTTTGCGGAACCCTCCGTCAGCGAGTGCTACATGCTGGACGCCATTTTGACGGTGGTCGATGCGCGCCATGCGCAGCAGCAATTGACGGCGCACAAGGAAGCGCAGGAGCAAGTGGGCTTTGCCGACCGCATCCTGCTGTCGAAGACGGACCTGGTCAGCAAGGACGACCTGGCCGCGCTGCGCCAGCGCCTGGTCGCCATCAATGGCCGCGCCAGCATACAGAAAGTGCGCTTTGGCAATGTTCCGCTGCGCGACATCCTGAACATCCGCGGTTTCAATCTGAACGCCATCGTCGAACTGGAGCCGGATTTCCTCGGAGAATTGGGCCACCGCCATGGGGACGGCGTGCAATCGTTCGTCTACCACCAGTCCCAGCCCCTCGATCTGCTGCAGGTGGAAAACTTTCTCGATGCCGTGGTGCAGCTGTTCGGCGCCCAGCTGATGCGCTACAAGGGCATTTTGTATGTTGCCGACTTGCCATGCCGCGCCGTGTTCCAGGGCGTGCACATGCTGATGGGCTCGGAATTGGGCGCACCGTGGCGCGACGATGAGCCGCGCGCCAGCAAGATCATTTTTATCGGCCGCGACTTGCCGCAGGAGATGCTGATCCGGGGCCTGGACCGCTGCGTGGTCAAGGCGGATAGTCCCGTCGGGGTGGCCGCATGAGCGTGGAAGCGGGCTTGCCCGCCCTGGCGCTGATCTTTCTGCTTGGCATGCGGCATGGCCTGGAACCGGACCACCTGGCTGCCGTCGATGGCCTCACCTTGCGTAGCCAGGCGGCCCACCCGCGCTGGACGCCGTGGATGGGGGCGCTGTTTGCCCTAGGGCATGGCGTCTGCGTGCTGGCCATCGTGGCCGTTGCCGCCCTGGCATCCAGGCAATTGACTCCTTCGGAAAGCGTGTTCGGCTGGCTGGAATGGCTGCCCATCGTCTTGCTGCTGGTGATAGCCGCGCTGAATGCGCGCAGCTTGCTGGCTGGCGCGCAACTGGCCGAGGTGCGCGGCCGGCTGCTGCCAGGCTGGCTGCGGCGCGCGTCCGGGCCGCTGGGCGCCATCCTCGTCGGCATGCTGTTCGCGCTGGTGTTCGATACGGCCTTGCAGGCGGCGGCCTGGGGCTACGCGGCCGTGGCGCTGGGCGGCATGGGGCCAGCCTTGCTGACGGGGACGGTGTTTGCCGTCGGCATGGGCGTAACGGATACCTTCGATGGCTGGGTCACGGCAAAGGTCATGCGCACCGGCAAGCTTGATGTCGTGCGGGCGTTCCGGCGCCGCCTGGGCTGGCCCATCGTCGCCATCTGCGTGGCGATGGCCGCTTACATGGCTGCCGGCAAGCTTGATCCGGCCTGGTCGCTGCCGGAAAGCTGGACGGCGGCGCTGGGCGCGGCCATGGTCTTGCTGATGGCGGCCGTGTACGGCTGGACCTTGCTGGGCTTGCGCCGCGTGCGTGCGTAAGGGAAGGGCGTGGGTATAATGGGAAAAAACTGCCGAGTCCTCCCATGCCCGCACCCGATATCGTCATCCGCCTGCTGACGCCAGCCGACACCACCGCCTTTTGCGCGCTGCGCCTGCGCGCCATCCTCGATTCGCCCAGCTCGTTTTCGGCGTCACGCGAGGATGAGCTGGCGCGCACGCCGGAAGAACACGTGCAGCGCATCGCCGGCGGCACCCTGCAGCGCGGCTTTGGCGCCTTCGATGGCGATCGTCTCGTCGGTTTTGCCGGCTTGCGGCGCGAATCGCTGCGCCAGCTGTCGCACAAGGCCGTGTTATGGGGCGTGTTCGTCGATGTGACGCAGCGGGGCCATGGCGTGGCGCGGCGTCTGGTGAACGCCTGCATCGAACTGGCCGAGACGGACCCTGCCATCATGCAAGTGCACTTGAGCGTGAATGCGGAAAACAATGCCGCCCTGCGCCTGTATGAATCCCTGGGATTTATCGCGTATGGCACGGAGCCGCGCTCGATGCGCGTGGGCGACCTGTTTTATGACGAGCATCACCTGGCCTTGCTGCTCAAGTGATGTCAGAAGAGTCTTACTTGCAGCGCGGGCACAGGCCCTTGATCAGGTAATCGACTTCGCCGCCGCTGAAGCCTTCCGGCAAGAGCACGGGCGGCGGCAGCTTGACTTCATTGAAGCAGGTAACGTTCGCGCATTTGGTGCACTGAAAGTGCGCGTGTTCGTGCGCCTGGTGGCCGGCACCGGCGCTGAAGCGCCACACCTGGTCGGCGCCCGCGATGCGGTGCACCAGTTCATTTTCCGTCAGCCATTCCAGCACCCGGTACAGGGTGACGGAATCGATATCGCTGTCCTGCGACAGCGCTTGCTGGATTTCATGGTGGGTCAGCGAACGGCTTTGCGCCATTAAAAAGTCGAGTACCTTCACGCGCGTCTTGGTGACGCGGGCGTTGGTATTGCGGATCAGCGATTCGGCGTGCGGTGTAGAAGATGATGTCAACATGATAAGCCTGCTTGCGGGGGATCGGCTGACGGCGTCATCGCCGTGCCCGTTGCCACCCTATGGGCCGTATCTTAGCATGCGTGCCGCACCGGATGGAACGGCGTCATGGTTTGAACGTCCAATAGCGGCCGGCGGCCGTATCGACGGGCTCGAGAAAGCGCTGGTCGGCGCGCGCATGGTTGCGTATCAGATAAAACATGTCGGACAGGGCCGAGCGCTTTTCCGCAAAGTAGGAGTGCTTCATGAAGCTCGTGTCGACCCCGGTGGCGTCGATGGTTTCCACGCCCGCCACGATCAGCATGCCGGCGCCGCTGTCGCCTGCGCGCGCGTAGCCGTGCACGGCTTTCGAGGCGGCCAGCGCCAGGTCTTGCGAAGAGGCATATAAAGTGACGGGGTTGCGCGCGCCGGCCAGTTTGGGCGCGATATCCTGTTTGAAGATGGCGGCGTCGATGTCGGGCGCGGACAGGATGATTTCCGTGATCTTTTGCGCCAGCTGCGGTTGCGCGGCCAGCAAGTCGGCCACGGCGCGCGCCAGGCCCCGGCTGCCCATGCTGTGGCCTACCAGATAGACTTGCGCCGCCTCCGTGCTGGCGAGAAAGTCGCCCAGGAAGGCCGTGATGTGGGGCGTGCTCCATTCGATATTGTTTTCATCGATGGTGTAGCTGGCCACTTCACCGCGCGACGGCCAGCTGTAGAACACGGGCGCGCCGTCGAAACCGAGGTCGTAGGCCATTTGTCCCGTGCGCCGCGCCGCATCCTCGAAACTCACGTTGTAGCCGTGCACGAAGATAAAGGCGCTCTTGCCGGCCGACGCGCGGATCTGGGTTTTCAGTGCGGCAAAGAAGTTGTCGTGGTCCTGCACGTCGGCCGACAGCACCACCACGTGCTTGGCTGGGTCGTCGCGAAATTCCAGGCGCCACAGCGACGGCGATTCCAGCTGGCCCATGCGGTGGTCGCGCGGGATGCTGATGTCGCAGCTGCCATAGCTGAGCGGGCCATTGCCTCCCATGACGTTGCGTTCGCCGCTGAAGCGCTGGGCCGGCGGCTTGCCCACGTCGCGCTGGCGGTCCGTGGCGAAATACACTTTCACCACCGCGTAGTTCGACACAACGGCGCTTTTGTCGGCGGGGGCGGGCGCCGTTTGCGCCGCAGGCGCTGCCGGCGGCAGGGCTACGGGCGGACGCAGCGCATCGAGCAAGCCTTGCGCGGCGAACAGGGTTTCCATGTCATCGGGTATTTTCGCCGTGGAGAGGGCAGCCGACAGGGCCAGTTGCAGCTGGGTATTGGCGGGTTCGGCCTCCAGCGCGGCGATGGCGGCCAGGATGGCGGCGGCGCTGTCGAACTTGGCGATGGCCAGCTTCAGGCGTTGATAGTGGCTGGCGACGGCTTCCGGCGCGTGGCCGGGCGCGCCATGTTCGATGGCCGCCACGACGGCGGAAGTAATCAAGTCCATGCGCTACCTGCCTCTCTGATCAGTATGAATTAAATATCAACTCATATTGCCATAAAAGCACGCGGAAAGCGACTTGTCCAGCACCGCGCGCACGCGGTGCGCGGCAGGTCAATGCTGCTTGTCGTCGCTGAACTGCTGCGCCAAGGATTGCAGAGGGGCCACCGTCAGGCCGCCGCGGCTCACATGCTCGGGGATGGCCACGCGCACCGGCTTGCTGTGCATGTTGCTTGACGACAGCACGTTCGTCGTGGTCTCTGGCGCCGCATTCCACACGGGATCGACGATGCCTTCGAACACCTGTTTCAATTGCTCGCCCCAGGTATCTCGGATCATGCGGAAATACTGGTTCTTTTCATCGATGGTGACGAAGCGCGTGACGGCCAGGCTGCCCGTCTCGTAGACGAGCAGATCGAGCGGCAAGCCGACGGAAATGTTCGAGCGCAAGGTGGAATCCATGGAGATCAGCGCACACTTGGCCGCTTCATCGAGGCGCGTGAACGGGTTGATGACCCGGTCGATGATGGGCTTGCCGTATTTGGCTTCGCCGATCTGGAAATACGTGTTTTCATCATGCGATTCGATGAAATTGCCGGCCGAATACACCTGGAACAATCGGCAGCGCTCGGCGCCTATCTGGCCGCCCACAATGATGCTGACGTTGAAATCGATGCCGCAGTCGGCCAGGGCCTTCGCTTCGCGCAGGTGCACGGTGCGCACGGCTTCGCCCACGATGCGCGCCGCGTCGTACATGCTGGCCACGTTCCAGATGCTGCGTCCGTCCGCATCGACGTGTTCGGAGACGATCTGGCGGATCGCCTGCGAGATCGACAGGTTGCCGGCCGTCATCAGGACCAGCATGCGGTCGCCCGGGTTCTCGAACACGCTCATCTTGCGGAAGGTGCCCACCTGGTCCACGCCGGCGTTGGTGCGGGAGTCGGACAGGAAGACCAGGCCTTCGTTCAGGCGCATGCCTATGCAATAAGTCATCGTCGTAAATCAAATCCAAAGGGGGAGCATTCTACACCAGCCGGGGCTTGAGTATCCGCCGCAAGCCCCGGCCAGCCTCATTCCTGCCTATTTACACGGGCACGATCTGTACATCCACGTGCAGCGTTTCCGTGCCGCCGCCCTGGCGCACGCCGCGCACGGGCGCCGCCGAATCGTAGTCGCGCCCGATGGCCAGGCGGCAATACGCATCCGTCATCAAGCGCGCATGCGTGACGTCGATGCTGACCCAGCCCGCGAAATCCGTGTCTTCCGTCCAGGCGTCGACCCAGGCGTGGCTGGCCGCGTGGCCCGTCGTGCCCGGGTCGATATAGCCGGACACATAACGGGCCGGGATGCCCCAGGCGTGGCAGCAGGCGAGGAACAGGTGCGCGTGGTCCTGGCACACGCCGCGTCCCAGCGCCAGGGCGTCGCCGGCCGTGGTGGTGACCATGGTGGCGCCGCTTTCATAGGCCACCTTGCCGACGATGTGCTCGGCCAGGCGCAGCAAATGGCCCGTGCCGGCCGTCACGCGGCGGTCCGGCAGGCTGGCGGCCGCCAGCTCCACGATGGCAGGGTTGGCCTGCGTCAGCGGCGTCGGCATGGTAAACAACAGCGGCGAGAGGGTATCGACCAGGTTCAGTCGTCCCTTGTGCGGGTAGATGGTTTCCACCACGCCCTGGGCGACCAGGCTCAGCGACTGATGGCTGCCGTTAATGGTCAGCATGTGCGACAAATTGCCGTAGGCATCCGTATAGGCGTGGCACTGGCCCGGCGTCGTGATTTGCCAGGACAGGGGCCGCTGCTGCGGCTCGATACGCGGCGTCAGGTGCAGCTGCTGGATGGTATAGGCCAGCGGTGCACTGTAGGCGTAGCGGGTTTCGTGGCGGATGGCGAGCTGCATCAGGCCGCCAGGGGAACGAGGAAGTCGCGGCTGACCCGGTTGCCCAGCTCATAGATGTTTTCCAGAAACTCAGTCAGGGTATGGTGCAAGCCCGCCTTCATGATGTCGTCGATATGGCCGAATTTCAGTTCCGCATGCAGCTTGCCGGCGAACCGCTCCGTATCGGCCGACACGTCGTTGCGGATATGTTTCAGATTTTCCACCACGTCATCCATGCAGGCAAGGAGCGACCTGGGCATGTCGCCGCGCAGCATCAGCAATTCCGCCACGCGCGCCGGCGTGATCACGTCGCGGTAGACCTTGCGGTAGATCTCGAAGCCGGACACGGAGCGCAGCAGGGCGGCCCAGTAGTAAAAGTCGCGCTGGGTGATGTCTTTCGAGGTGTCGCGCGCGCCATGGAACTTCACGTCGAGGATGCGCGCCGTGTTGTCGGCCCGCTCGAGGAAGGTGCCCAGGCGAATGAAGTGGATGGCTTCGTCCTTGAGCATGGTGCCCAGGGTCACGCCGCGCGACAGATGCGAGCGGTATTTGACCCATTCGAAGAAGGCGCTGGGGTCCGTTTCCAGCAGATTGCTTTTCAGGCGCTTCTGCATGTCGAGCCAGGTGGCGTTCTGGATTTCCCACACTTCCGTCGTCAACGTCCCCCGCACGGCGCGGGCGTTTTCGCGCGCGCCCGTCAGGCAGGCCAGGATGGACGAGGGGTTGTTCGGGTCGCGCACCATGAAGTCGAGCACGTCGCGCGTATGAAAGTGGCCATATTGGTGGTCGTACGCGCTTTGCAGCTCGGAAATGCCCAGGGTGGCGCGCCAGCCTTGCTCCGCGTCCTGCTCGGACTGGGGCAGCATGGACGTCTGCATGTTGACGTCGAGCATGCGCGCCGTGTTTTCCGCCCGCTCCGTGTAGCGGGCCATCCAGAACAAATGATCGGCAGTGCGGCTCAGCATGTTTTCTCTCCTGCAAAAGCTGCTTTTTCTTCTGATAATGTGGCTTCCAGTACCCAGGTATCCTTGGTGCCGCCTCCCTGCGAGGAATTGACCACCAGCGAGCCTTCGCCCAGCGCCACGCGGGTCAAGCCGCCCGGTACCATGGAAATCGTCTTGCCGGACAGCACGAACGGACGCAAATCGATGTGGCGCGGCGCGATGCCGGCCTCGACATACGTGGGGCAGGCGGACAGGGCCAAGGTCGGCTGGGCGATGTAGCCGTCCGGATTGGCCAGCAGGCGCTGGCGGAAATCCTCGATCTGCGCCAGGCTCGACGCGGGCCCCACCAGCATGCCGTAGCCGCCCGCGCCATGCACTTCCTTGACCACCAGTTTCGGCAAATTCGCCAGCACGTAGGACAGGTCGGCCGCCTTGCGACACTGGTACGTCGGCACGTTGTTGAGGATCGGTTCCTGCGACAGGTAGAACTTGATCATGTCGGGCACGAAAGGGTAGATCGACTTGTCGTCGGCCACGCCCGTGCCGATGGCGTTCGCCAACGTCACACGCCCGGCGCGGTAGACGGACAGCAGGCCCGGCACGCCCAGCGAGGAATCGGAGCGGAAGGCCAGCGGGTCGAGGAAATCGTCGTCGACGCGGCGATAAATGACGTCGACGCGCTTGGGCCCGCGCGTGGTGCGCATGTAGACGGAATTGTCGTTGACAAACAAATCCTTGCCTTCGACCAGTTCCACGCCCATCTGCTGGGCCAGGAAAGCGTGCTCGAAGTAGGCGGAGTTGTACATGCCGGGCGTCATGACGACGACCGTCGGGTCATCGACGCCCATGGGCGCGACGGAACGCAAGTTGTCTAGCAGCATATCCGGGTAATGGTCGACGGGCGCGATGCGGTTGCGGGCGAACAGTTCCGGGAACAGCCGCATCATCATCTTGCGGTCTTCCAGCATGTAGGATACGCCGGACGGCACCCGCAGATTGTCTTCCAGTACATAGAATTCGCCCTGGCCCGCGCGCACGATGTCGACGCCGGCGATGTGCGCATAGATGTCGGAAGCGACGGCAATGCCCTGCATTTCCGGGCGGTATTGGGCATTCTTGTAGATTTGCTCGGCGGGAATGATGCCCGCCTTGATGATGTTTTGCTCATGGTAAATATCATGGATGAACATGTTCAAGGCTTGCACGCGCTGCACCAGGCCCGTCTGCATCTGCGCCCATTCGGCGGCGGGGATGATGCGGGGGATGGTGTCGAACGGAATCAGGCGTTCCGTGCCGGCATCGTCGCCGTAGACGGCGAACGTGATGCCGACGCGGCGGAACGTCAGGTCGGCTTCGGCCCGCTTGCGGGCGATGGTCTCGGGCGATTGCTGTGCCAGCCAGTTGCTGAATTCACGATAGTGTTCGCGTACCTTGCTGTCCGTACCCACGTCATCTGCAGTCATTTCATTGAAAAAATTTGCCATGTTGTGATTTCCCTTGAGCCGTGTCTGACTATAGCTCAGCAGGAAGCGTGCCAATGGCGCACACCCGAAAGTATGTAAAAAATGACCACTTTTGTGGCGTAAAACCGTCATCCGCACCGCTTTGGTGCGCTACGGCAGCGATTTTGCCGGCAGATGGGGCGCAGGGCAGGTGAGGTCAGGCGCCTGGCGTGACGAAGGGCCGGCAATCGATCGGCAGGTCGATGGTAAACGTGGTGCCCGTTTCCGGCGCACTGTCGACCAGCGCGCTGCCGCCGTGACTTTCCGCCACGTTTTGTACGAAGGGCAGGCCGATGCCCCAGCCGGGCGCGTTGCCTTCGTGCTCGCGGCGCAGGTATTCGAAGATGCGCTGCGTCTGGTCTTGCGCGATATTGCTGCCCGTGTTGTGCACGCTCAAGATCATGCGTTCGCGCAAACTGTCGATATGAATATGGATGGGACCGTCGTCGCCATACTTGACGGCATTGACGACGAGGTTTTCCAGGGCACGGCGCAGCGAATTTTCGCACCACCAGCCCGTCACGGAGGTGCCGCTGACCACGCATTTGCCCGGATGGCCGATATTGACGCTGTCGGCAACCTGCCATGCCAGCGGCAGTACGTCGAGGCGCCGCAGGACGAGGGGCAGCTTTTGTCCCCGGTGGTAGCTGAGCGTATCGAGCAATTCCTGGATCATGTCGTCGAGGCGCTTGCCGTGCTCGATAATTTTCAGCGCCAGCGCCGCCACGTCCGGCTGTTGCGCGCGCCGCTGCAGCAGCTGTGCACTGTTGAGCATGACGGACAGGGGATTGCGCATGTCGTGCGACAGCCCGGCGGCGATGCGGCGCTGAAAACTTTCGTGCATGGCGGTAAATTCCAGGATGGCTTCGCGGATGCCCGTATCGATCGAGGCATTGATCACCTTCCAGTCCTTTCGCCGCAGCGGCACGCCCGCCTCCAGCGCGGCGGCGGCGAAGCAGTCGCGGAAAATCTGGTATTCCTGAATTACCTGTTCCGGGCCATAACTGGTCATGCGCGCCCGTTCGTTGCCATGCACGGCAGGCGCGTTGGTGTTGCTGGTGGCGTCGTCGCGCGGGTAGCCTGGCGTGAGCGCTTCGGCCAGGTTGTCGAAGAAGGCGGGCAAGGTGTTGATGAGGATGGGCGTGAGCAAGGCATCGGCGCCGCGTACCTTGGCGCGCACCTCGTGCTCCCACTGCGTCAGCACGGCATCGCGCATGCTGAAGATGCGCCGCGTGCGTGCGGGCATGTCCAGCGCGTGCATTTTCTGGTCAGAGGCATAGGTCATCGCGGCTCCCCATCGACATCCCGGCATCCGCGCGATGCAAGGCGGGAGCTAAAGTATCCTCCAAATCGGCGCGCAGGTGGCGTTCAATTTGACGCGTGGGCGCCCGTCATGACGGCGCTCAAATGGCTGAGGGCCGCATCCCATTGCTCCAGCGAAAAGTTTTGCGGGTCGTCATGACCGTTCGCAAAGCCCGTATCGAGCACGGCGTGGAAGGCGGGAATCAGCCACGTGCCCTTGCGCACGCTGGCGGCGATGTACAGCAGGGCCAGGCGGTCGTATTGGGCCGGCGTAAAGCCGGGATCGGGCGCCAGGCCGTCGTTGCCCTTGCCGCCGCCGGGCACGGAGTTGCGCGGCTGCACCAGTTCCACGTGCAGGAACAGGCCCGTCAGCGACGGCTTGTCCTTTTCCAGCTTGCTGGCATAGCCGGCCGTGCCGAAGTCGCGCACGGCCAGGGAATCGCCGAGACGGTTCACGTAGACATGGCCTTTCGGACCGCCGCCCAGCGCCGGATTGTGCAAGCTGAAGTCGTTGAAATCCCAGCTGGCGTCGTTGATGTGATCGGGAATAGTTTCTAACAAGAAATTCGGGTAGCTGGTGTCGTGGATGACGAAATAGCGGGCCATGGGCGCGGCCAGCCGGCCCACGGCGCGCGACAGCGGTGCATCGACGGCGCCGCCCGCGTCCGCTTCGCTGATCGATTGCTGCGCCAGCCAGGCCCGCAGGGCGACGGGGGCGATGCCCGTGCGCTGGCCGACGTGGGCGGCAAGAAAGGCCGGCAGCGGCGCACTGTCGCCCAGGCGCGCATACAGTTTCACGGGGCGCAGCAGACACGTGGCTTGCGCCCGCGCATCGCCCTTGAAACCACTTTTCCAGGCGGCGTAAGGGCAGGCGGCCTGCTTTTGGGCAGCGGCGGGCAGGGACAGGCAGAGCAATAACAGGAGGGCAGGGAGTTTCATGCGGGCATTGTCGCCCAAATCCGGCCGTTGGCACAGGCGCGCACGCGAAGCTGCCCAGGAAAGCGGCAGCTTCGCGTCTGTCCGGTTAAAACGCCACGCTGCCCGATACGACGAAGGTGCGCGGCGCGGCCAGCACGAGGCTGCCCGCATCGAAGGAAGACACGGCGGAAGCCCAGTAGCTGCGGTCGGCCACGTTGTCGATGCGCGCGCGCAAGGTCACGTCATGGCCCGCCAGTTGCGTCAGGTAGCGCGCGCCGATGTCGACGCGGGTCCAGGATGGCAACTGTTTGGTGTTGGCCAGATCCGCATACTGCGTCGAGGTGTAGACGGTGCGGGCATTCAGGCTCAAGCCTGGCGCGCCGGGCACGTCCCATTCGCCGGCAACGCTGAGCTGTGTTTTTGGCGCGCCGATGGCGTTCTTGCCATTGTTGGCCGGCTTGTCCGTCTTGCGCTGTTCCGTATCGAGCCAGGTCAGGCCGCCCAGCAGGCGCACCCCCGCCATCGGCGTGCCGAAGACGGACAGTTCCAGGCCCTGGTTGCGCTGTTCGCCCGACAAGGTGGCGCGCGAGCCGACCACGGCCGGCAAGGGCTTGGCGGTCGAGAACAGCGCGGCGCTCATGCCCAGCCTGCCGCCGTCGTACTTGATGCCGATTTCCTTCTGCTTCGACTTGTAGGGCGCGAAGACTTCGCCATGGTTGCTGACCAGCTGGTTCTCCTTGCCATCGAAGTAGGTGCCGCTGGCAACGGGACCCTTGACCAGCGCTTCGATGTAGTTGGCGTAGACCGACACGTTCTTGCCGGCCTTGTAGACGATGCCGGCCACGGGCGTCGTGGCGCTCTTGTCATAGCTGGAATATTGCACGGCCGTGCCATAGGCATACGCCGCGTCGCGGATCTGCTGGCGGCGCAGGCCCACGGTCAGCAGCAGCCGGTCGTCGAGGAAGGCCATGGTATCGGCCACGGCGTAGCTGTTGAGGATAGTCTTTTGTGTCAGGCGCGGGTCGTTCATCACGCCGCCCGAGTTCGCGGGCAGGGTGGGCGGCATGGCCACGTCCAGCGGATGGTAGATATTCGTCGGCAAGCCCGCGTAATCGCTGATCGCATACGCATTCTTCGCCTCGTTCCAGTGACCGGACCAGCTGGCCACCAGGGTGTGGCGGACGGCGCCGGTATGGAGCTTGCCGCGCACGCCCAGTTCGCCCGTGCGGATTTCCTGCTTGCGGGCATTGTCGAAGCGGTACACGCTGGCATCGCCATTGAGCGCGCTCAACGTCGGTTGGGCCAGGCTGTTCGCTTCCTTCGTCGAGCGGCTGCCGAACGCGGCCCAGGCTACGACATCCTTGGCGAGGTCGACTTCGGCGCGCGCCGTGCCGAACACGTCATGCTCCTTCGAATAGCTCCACGGCTGGGCAAAGTTCTTCGACGCATCGGGTGCGCCTGGCAAGGCCGTCAGGCTGCCCGTGTTGATGGAAGGGCGCGGCGCCGTCAAATCGAAATTCTGGTAGCCGGCGTCGGCCGACAGGCGGTAGCCGCGGCCCCGGTAGTCGAGGCCGACCGAGAACATGCCCACGTCGTGGTCTTCGCGCTGGATGCCGGTTTCGCCCTGGCGCTTGGCGGCATTCACGCGCACGCCGAATTCCTGCTGCTCGCCGAAGCGGCGCGCCACGTCGATGGCCGCGTAGGCGTGGCCGCCCGATTCCACGCCCACGGTCAATTCCGTCAGCGGCGTGTTGCCGGCGCGCTTGGGCATCAGGTTGATGGCGCCGCCGATGCCGCTGCCGCCCGGCGCCGCGCCGTTGAGGAAGGCGCTGGCGCCGCGGAACACTTCCACGCGCTCGAGTAATTCCGGCGAGACATATTGGCGGGGCAGAACGCCGTACAGACCGTTGTAAGCCACGTCGTCCGAATCGAGGGCGAAGCCGCGGATCACATACACTTCCTGGAAGTTGCCGTAACCGCGAGACATGCGCACCGCGCCATCGCTTTGCAGCAAGTCGCCCACGCTGCGCGCTTGCTGGTCGGCAATGAATTGCTGTGTATAACTGGTGCTGCCGAATGGCGAGTCCATCATGTCCACGGCACCGAGGATGCCCATGCGCCCGCCGCGCGCCACCTGGCCACCCGCATACGCTTTCGACAGTCCTTGCGCCGACGCGTCGGCCGAGGCATTGACGACTACCGTGGGCATGGTTGGCGCGTCGCCGGCCGCTGCTGCGGTGCTGGTTTGCGCGTGGGCGGCGGCGCTGGCCAGCAGGAAGGCGGCCAGGGCGAACGGGGTAGGGACGAGGTGGAAGGTGCGCATGGAGTTATCTGGATATTAATGAGAATGATTATCATTATATTCCAGCGCGGTGCGGCGCGTGGGAAAGTGTGAGAAAGCGATGAAAAAGTCGTCATTTGTGCAACATCCGATACCCCAGGGTGCCGGAATCTGGCGAGAAAAGGCGCGCCAGGCGATACCTTGTGGATTTATTAATGCCTATGGTCAAGTTTCGCTAAAATAAGCCATCGCGCCCGGCGCCCACAGGAAACCGCATGCCATTGCACCGCCATCTACAGTCCGCTTCCATGCGCCTACGGGGCGGCTTGAGCTTCAAAGGCGCCGCCGTCGCCCTGATCCTGGCCATGCATGTGCTGGGCCTGTATTTCCTCCTGCTGCCGGCGCGGAAGCTCAAGCAATATACGGAAGTGGCTTTCATGACCTTGCTGCCGCCCCGGCCCGCGCCGCCGGCGCCGCCGATGGCCATGCCGCCACCCATGCCGATTCCCGTGCCGATTCCCGTGCCGCGCGCGCGGGCTCAGGTTCCGTCCGTCGTGCCTGACATGCCGCCCGTGACAGCAGAAGCCATCACCATGCCCGCCGAGGAATTGTCCGCCGCGCCCCCGAACGCGCCAGCTGGCCCCGATTTGCGCACGCGCGCCCGGCTGGCTGCGGGCGCGGCCGACAAGGCCTTGCGCGGCGAACTCAAACAACAACAGCCTTGGCTGGCCGCGGCCGACCTCAAAGGCGACAGCGCGTTCCAGAAACAGGTCGCCTCCGCCTGGCGCGGCGGCGCCGTCATCCGCGTAGAGGAATACCTGACGGCCGATGGGCGTCCCGCCACGCGCGTCGTCAACCCCGGCGGTGCCACGTGCTTTGGCATGGATGCGAACCCGGGCGCGGGCGCCGACCCGTTCAAGACGGGCGGCAAGATCAAACGCGTGCCTTGCCCTGGTTGAGCCGGATTGAATGCTATGTAGGTCAGATTAGCGCAGCGTAATCTGACAGGCTGCGTGGCGGCGCTTGTCGGCTTACGCCCGTTGGGCTAAGCCGACCTACGATGGAATCGGGTGGCTCCACGCAGGCAAAGACCGCGCGGCATGCAGTTGTAGGTCAGATTAGCGCAGCGTAATCTGACAGGCTGCGTGGCAGCGCTTGTCGGCTTGCGCCCTGCGGGCTAAGCCGACCTACGGCGGAATCGGGCAGCCCGACGCTGGCAAAGACCAGTTGTAGGTCAGATTAGCGCAGCGCAATCTGACAGGCTGCGTCGCGGCGCTTGTCGACTTGCGCCCTGCGGGCTAAGCCGACCTACGGCGGAATCGGGCAGCCTGACGCAGGCAAAGACCGCGCGGCGTGCAGGGTTTTAGGGGCGGTATTAGGGTATGCCATCCCCGGCTGGGTCTCAAATATGCTAAGTTGCGTCTGCAAATCTTGTCGACACGACCCAGGACGCCCATGCCACCCGAACTCCTCATCCTCGCCCCCAGTCCCTCGGCTGCCGTCAACGCGCAGCTGGAACAGCAATATACCTGCCACCATGCCTGGCAAGTGCCGGCGGATGAACGCCGCGCCTGGCTGGCTGAACGCGCACCCGGTATCCGCGCCGTCGTCACGACGGGCGCGCTGGGCTTGAACGCCGCCGACATGGGCCTGCTGCCCGCATTGGAAATCGTTGCCGTCAATGGCGTGGGCCTCGATGGCGTGGCGCTCGACGTGGCGCGCGAGCGCGGCATTGCCGTTACGACCACGCCGAACGTGCTGACGGACGACGTGGCCGACATGGCGCTGGCCTTGCTGCTGGCCAGCGCGCGGCATGTCGTGGCACTCGACCGTTTCGTGCGCGATGGGGGCTGGGAACGCCGCGAGGCCATCGCCCCCGCATCTACCTTGCGCGGCAAGACGGCCGGCATCTTCGGTTTTGGCCAGATCGGGCAAGCCATCGCACTGCGCCTGGCCGCCTTCGGCATTCATGTGCGCTACTTCCAGCCGCGCGCCATTGCCGGCACCAGAGTGCCGCGCGCGGAGTCCTTGCTGGCCCTGGCGCAGGAAAGCGATTATTTGATCGTCTGCGCGCCGGGCACGCCGGCCACGCGCAAGATCGTCGACCGCACCGTGCTCGACGCGCTGGGGCCGCAAGGCACCCTGATCAATATCGCCCGTGGCGCCCTGATCGACGAAGACGCCCTGATCGCCGCCTTGCAGGATGGCCACCTGGGCGCGGCCGGCCTCGACGTGTTTGCGGACGAACCGCGCGTGCCAAACGCCTTGCGCGCCTTGCCCAACGTCGTGCTCACGCCGCACGTGGGCAGCCTGACCGTGGAAACACGCCATGCGATGGGACAACTGGTCGTCGATAACCTGGCCGCCCACTTCGCCGGCTTGCCCTTAATGACACCAGCAAGCGCATAAGCCCGGAATGCACCGTTTTAATCAAGCATGAATGAAAGAGTCGCTATGGAATTAAGTAAATCGCTGTTGCGCACGCGCGGCGGGCTGGACAGCGGCAAGGTGGGCATGATCGAGCTGTTCTTCGATCTCGTGTTCGTGTTTGCGGTCACGCAACTGTCGCACGGCTTGCTGGCGCACCTGAGCGCCATGGGCTGGCTGCAGACGGGCTTGCTGCTGATGGCCGTCTGGTGGGTGTGGATCTTCACCTCGTGGATCACCAACTGGCTCGACCCCGAGCGCATTCCCGTGCGCATCAGCCTGTTTGCGCTGATGCTGGGCGGGTTGATCATGTCGGCCTCGATACCGGAAGCGTTCGGCACGCGGGGCCTGGGCTTTGCTGGCGCCTATGTCGCCATGCAGGTGGGCCGGCCCCTGTTCGCCTGGTGGGCCGTGCGCCATGAAGCGCTGGCGCGCCGCCGCAATTTCCAGCGCATCGCCTTGTGGGCCGTGCTGTCCGGCATCTTCTGGATCGCCGGCGGCATCGCGTCGCCCGAGCAGCGCATCTTCTGGTGGGCAGCGGCCCTGCTGATCGACCTGGCCGGACCATGGATGCTGTTCGGCATGCCGGGCCTGGGCCGCTCGACGACGGCCGACTGGGACGTCGATGGCAGCCACATGGCCGAACGCTGCGGCCTGTTCGTCATCATCGCCCTGGGCGAATCCTTGCTGGTGACGGGCGCCACGTTCGCGGGCCTGGAATGGACGGCCGGCAACTGGCTGAGCTTCTTGTCTGCTCTGGTCGGCAGCATCGCCATGTGGTGGATTTATTTCGACACGGGCGCCGAAGCGGGCCACCACCGCATCGCCCACTCGAAGGACCCGGGCCGCATCGCCCGCAAGGCTTACACGTATATCCACGTGCTGATCGTGGGCGGCGTGATCGTCAGTGCCGTGGCCGATGAACTGGCCCTCGTGCATCCGGATGAAGCAAGCTTCGCCGGCATCAGCGCCTTGCTGGGCGGCCCGATCCTGTATCTGCTGGGCAATGCGCTGTTCAAATGGGTCAGCAGCGACCGCACCGCGCCGCCGCTGTCGCATCTGCTGGGCATTTTGATCATCCTGGCGCTGATCCCGATGGCCTACGGCCGCCTGTATTCGCCCTTGATCCTGGCCTGCATCACGAGCTGCGTGCTGGTACTGGTGGCCGTGTGGGAACATATGGCGCTGCGCCGCCCGCCGCCGGAGATTGATCCTTGACGTCTGTTTGACCTCAACCGGCCGGCGCGATGTCGTCCGGATCGCTGCGCGCATCGAGTTGCAGCTGCAAGAACGCCAGGTCCAGCCAGGCGCCGAACTTGGTGCCCACCTGGCGCATCAAACCCACTTCCTCGAAGCCCAGCTGCTTGTGCAGGGCGATCGAGCCGGCATTGCCCGCCTCAATGCCCGCCACCATCACATGCTTGCCCAGGCCGCGCGCCCGCATAATCAGTTCCCCCATCAAGGCCTTGCCGACCCCGGCGCCGCGGCGATCGGCGCGCACATACACGGAATGCTCGACCGTATGGCGGAAACCCTCGAACGGGCGCCAGTCGCCGAACGAGGCGTAGCCAGCCACCTTTTCCTCTGCATCGATGGCGACGAGCACGGGATAGCCGGCCCGCTCGCGATCGGCCAGCCAGGCGGCGCGGTTGGCCGCATCGACTGTCCGTTCATTCCAGATGGCCAGGGTATGGCTGACGGCATCGTTGTAGATGGCCGTGATGGCCTCGATATCGCCCGCGTGGGCATCGCGTATGTGCATGTTGCTCTCCTTGCTGGTAGTCTACTATAATGGACAAATAATAGTGTGCCGCCCACGCCTTGTCCAATAAAATCCGAATGGAACCCGATATATGTCCACTAAACCAGACGAATTGAACCAGCGCATCGGGGCCCGGGTGCGCCTCGAGCGGGAAAGCCTGGGCTGGTCGCTGACGGACCTGGCGGCCCGCTCGGGCGTGTCGCGCGCGATGGTGCACAAGGTGGAGCGCGGCGATTGCAGCCCCACGGCCACCTTGCTGGCGCGCCTGTCGGGCGCCTTCGGCCTCAGCATGTCCGAACTAATCGCCCGCGCCGAGATGCGCGAGGGACGCTTGCTGCGCAAGCTTGAGCAGCCCGTGTGGGTCGACCCGCAGAGCGGCTATGTGCGGCGCCACGTGTCGCCCGCGTCCGACATGCCGCTCGACCTCGTGCACATTACCTTGCCGCCGGGCGCCGTGGTGGCCATGCCGGCCGCCGCCTACGTGGCGCGGCGCCAGCTGATCTGGTCACTCAGCGGCAGGCTCGTCTTCATCGAGGGCGACACCCGCCACGTGCTGGACGAGGGCGACTGCCTGGAACTGGGTCCGCCGGCCGACTGCGTGTTTAGGAATGAAACGACTACGGCCTGCACCTACGCCGTGGCGGTATTGAAAGGCGCTTGACCTTAAGCCAGTGCCGCCGCGCGCAGCTGGGCAATGAAGGCGCGCGCGGCGGGCGCCTGTTCGTGGCGGCGGAAGGCCACGGCGATTTCCGAGCTGATCTGCGGCGCTGCCAGTTCGCGGAACACCACGCCGGGCAATTGCACGCTGGCCATCACGGAGTGGGGCACGATGGCGCAGCCCATGCCCAGCGACACTTCCGTCAGCACGGCCACCAGGCTGCCGGGGCGCGACACTACCTGCGCCGCAAAGCCGCCGCGCCGGCTCACCTCCAGGGTGCCCAGTTCCTGTTCCGGCACGATGAACGCCTGCTGCGCCAGCACGGCCGGTGCCGCCACCTCCAGCCGGGCGAGCGGGCTGTCGGCCGGCACGGCCAGCACGAAGCGGTCGCGCAGCAACACAACTCTGTCCAGTCCGTCCGGCAGGCGCAGGGGCGGGCGCACGAAGGCCAGGTCGACTCTGCCCTGGTCCAGCAAGCCGGGCAGGGCATCCATCGCGTATTCGCGCGCGCCGATCCGGATGCCGGGGTGGCTGGCGCGAAACTGCGCAAACTGTCCCTGCAGCACGCCGGCATAGGCGGCCGAAGCCACGTAGCCGATTTCCAGCCGTCCCAGTTCGCCCCGTCCCGCCCGGCGCGCCACGTCCTGCGCCTGCGCCAGCTGCTCCAGCGCGCGCGCCGCTTCCAGCACGAACAGTTCTCCGGCGGCCGTCAGGGACACGGCGCGCTTGCTGCGCTGGAACAGGCGCGTGCCCAGCAGCTGCTCCGTTTCCTGCACCTGCTTGGTCAGCGCGGGCGGCGAAATGCCGAGTTCCGCCGCCGCCCGCGCGAAGTGCAGGCTGTGCGCCACGGCCAGCACGCAGCGGAAATGCCGCAATTCCATGTCTTTGTCTGTATTCACCATAGGTAAATTATAAGGCGCTTGTCTTATAACAGGAAATAACAGCAGCCTGCTTAAAATACAGGCATGAAGAATACCAACTGGACCCTCTATACCTGCTCGGGCGTGTGCGCGCTGATCATGCTCGACACCAACGTCGTCGCCGTTTCGCTGCCGTCGATCGCCCGCTCGCTCAACGCCAGCTTCGTCGACGTGGAATGGGTGGTCAGCGCCTACATGCTGGCGTTTGCCTCGTTCCTGTTGCCGGCCGGCAGCATCGCCGACCGCCTGGGACGGCGCAAGGTCATGCTGTATGGCCTCTCCGTGTTCGCGCTGGCGTCCTTGCTGTGCGGCCTGGCGTGGACGCCGTTCGTGCTCAACGTGGCGCGCGCCGTCAAGGGACTCGGTGCCGCGCTGCTGCTCACGTCCGCGCTGGCCGTCATCGGCCACACGTTTCATGCGGAAAAGGAGAGGGCGCGCGCCTGGTCCGTGTGGGGGGCGGCCATGGGCGTGGCCATGACGGTGGCGCCGCTCTTGGGCGGCCTCGTCACGAGCGCCATCAACTGGCGCTGGATTTTCTACCTGAACCTGCCCGTCGTCGCCATCCTGATGTGGCTGGTAGGCAGGCACGTGGACGAGTCGAAGGACGCTTCCAACGCCAGTTTTGATCCATTGGGCGCGCTGCTGTTTTCCGCCGGCCTGTTCTGCATCATCTGGGGCTTGATCGACGCCAGCGTGGCGGGCTGGTCCAGCCATGCCACCATGCTGCGCTTTGCGGCCGGCGCCGCGCTGCTGCTGGTGTTCGTGCTGGTGGAACGGCGCCAGCGCGCGCCCATGGTCGATTTGAGCCTGTTTGGCCGGCGCGTGTTCGTCGGCGCCGTGCTGGGCATGTTCGGCTACGCCATCGCCGCGCAAGTGATGATGACCTTCTTGCCGCTGTACCTGCAGAACGGCTTCGGCTTTTCCGCCGTGCTGGCCGGCTGCGCCATGCTGCCGTTCGCCGTCGCCATGGTGGTGTTGTCAAGGCTGGCGCCGCGCGCCATGCGGGTGCTGGACGACCGCGGCATATTGGTGACGGGCTTGCTGATCGTCGCCGTGGGCAACGTCGCCACGGCGCTGGCCGCCGCCAGCCTGCAGTACGGCTGGGTGGCAGCCGGCATGGTCGTCACGGGCGCGGGGGCGGGCTTGCTCAACGGCACGACCCAGAAGGCCATCCTCGCCTGCATCCCCCGCGAACGCACGGGCATGGGCTCGGGCATCAGCACCACCACGCGCTTCGTCGGCATCGTGCTGGCCGTGGGCGCGCTGGGCGCCGTGCTGGCCATGCGCACGGCCGCCTCGTTCGAGAAACTGGCGTGGCTGCACGGCTTGAAAGCCTCGCCCGAGATGATCGGGCGCATCGTGGCCGGCAACGCGGCCGACGCCTTCGGCCAGCTGCCGCCCGCGCTGCAAGCCGTGGCGCAGGAAGCGGCGCGCCACGCCTTCATCGACGGCTTTGCCAGCGTGCTGTATCTGGCTGGCGGGCTGGCGGCCGTGGTGGCGGCGCTGGTGTTCGTGCTGGCCAGGCCGCTGGAAAAAGTGTAACTCTTCAGCAAGATGCGCGTGCGCCGCCCGCACTTGTAATATGATGCCATCGAGAAATACATGGCAATAATATAACTATCGCAGGGAGTAGCATGCGCAGAAAACGCATTATCGTGACCAGCGTGCTGGTCGCCGTCATCGGCGTGGCCGCCCCCCTGAGCCTGGCCTTCTATTTGTCGTCCGTGCGCGCCGAGCAGGGCGAGCAGGAACGCCTGCGCCTGCTGGCCGGCTACGCGCTCGAGCGCGCCCACCGCTCCATCGCGTCGGCCGGGCTCGCCTTGCGCAGCGCCGATGCGCTGGACCTGGCGCCGTGCTCGGAGGCGCATATCCTGCAGTTGCGCCGCATCACCATCACCACGCGCAGCATCGACGATATCGGCTACGTGGAAAATGGCTTGCTCAAATGCACGTCCACGGGCATCGAAGAAGCACGCATCGCCGTCACGCCTGCCGGTTTCACCCTGGCCAACGGCATGGGCATCGATTTCAACCTGCGGCCCGTCGTCAGCGGCGGCAAGCGCATGGTGGGGCTGTCCCACCGCGCCTACAAGGTGCTGATCGATCCCGTACGCTTTTCCGACGTCATCGTCGACAGCGATATCCAGATGGCCGTGGCCATCGGCAAGCAGGGCGTGCTCGACACCCTCCATCATCCCGACCCGGCCGTGGTGCAGGCCCTGCTCGCCGGCCAGCCAGCGGCGGACGGCCACATCCACGCGACGCTGTACCGCGACGGCTTGACGGCCGTCATGATCGAGCCCCGCAGCAAGCTGAACGACAGGCTGCGCCGCGAACAGCTGCTGCTCCTGCCGCTGGGCCTGCTGATGGCGGCCTTCATCGTCGGCATTGTCATCTGGCTGTCGCGCCGCCGGCTGTCCTTGCGCGGCGAACTGGAAACGGCGGTCGAGCGGCGCGAATTCTTTGTTCATTATCAACCGATCATCGCGCTCGACACGGGCGTGTGCGTGGGCGCCGAGGCGCTGATACGCTGGCGCCGTCCCGACGGCAGCATGATACGGCCCGACCTGTTCATCCCCGTGGCCGAGGAAAGCGACCTGATTCTGCCCATCACGGACCAGGTGATCGCCTGCGTCATCGCCGACATGCGCGCCGCGCTGCTGGCCGACCGCGAACTGCACATCGCCATCAACCTGTGCGCCAGCGATATCGAGACGGGCAGGGTGCTCGACGTGCTCGAACGGGCGCTGGCCGGCACGGGCATCGAGGCGCAGCAGATCTGGCTGGAAGCGACGGAACGGGGCTTCATCAACGTGGAAGCGGCCCGCGCCACCATCGAAAAAGCCAGGGCACGGGGCCACGCCGTGGCCATCGACGACTTCGGCACCGGTTATTCCAGCCTGTCGAGCCTGCAAAACCTGCCGCTCGACGCCTTGAAAATCGACAAGTCCTTTGTCGACACCATCGGCACGGATGCGGCCACCAGCAGCGTCACGCCGCACATCATCGACATGGCGCGCACTTTGAACATGCTGATCGTGGCCGAAGGCATCGAAACGCAGCAGCAAGCCGATTATTTGCTGGAACGCAAGGTCGAATTCGGCCAGGGCTGGCTGTTTGCCAAAGCGCTGCCGGCCTTGGACTTCCTCGCCTTTTACGCAAGCCGCCGCCTGCCATCGCCCACATGAAACAGCCACGCTTTCCCTATCCATTGCAGCCGCTGCGCGTGCCGGGCGGCTGGCACATCACCGTCAACACCCTGTTCGAGGTGGAGCCTGGCCCGGATACCATGCAATGGTTCAGCAGCGCATTGCTGCTGTGGGGCAGCTGCCGCGACAGCGGTTACTGCTTCAATTCGCATTTTGAACCGGAAGACGATCCCGATGGCGAATTCGTGCTGGAGATGGGCAAGGTGGCATACGACCGCCACGGCAAGATCGTCCAGGGCAGCGACGCCTTCCTCGGCGAATTTCGCACGCGCAGCAAGGCGCAATTCGTCGCCCGGGTCGAGCAATTCATGCAGGACCCGGCAGCCTAGGGTTACTGCTTGCGCGGCAACACCACGTCCTGCCCGCCTTGCGTGAGCACGGCGCCGGCGATCTTGCCCGCGGCATCGCGCGTAAAGGCCAGGTCCGCCTCGATGGCGCGGAAGAAAAATTGATCTTTCGCGCTGGCAAACAAGGGGGCTGAGCCGACGCCCGTGCCTGCCGCTTCCAGGCCATGCTTGCCCAAGGTCACCGTCAACGTGAAATCCTTGTCCAATGGATACTCGCCCACGTACTCGGCCAGCGCGGCGCGCGGCAATTCGATGGCGGCCGGCGGCTTTTTCAGCGGCGGCAAGGGCGTGCCGGGCAGCAGGGCGGACAAGCCCAGCGCGTCGATATCGCGCGCCGCGTTCGTCAACACCACCACGCCCCGCTTGCCGTCCGTCGTGAACGCCGCATAGCTGGTGTAGCCGCCCGTCTGGCCGCTGTGCCAGGCGTAGCTTTGACCCTGCCGCTGCTCCAGCAGCCACGCCAGGCCGATTTTCGTCTCGCTGTCCGGTGCCAGTTGCCGCTGCGGCTTGAGCGCCAGCGCATACGGGCGCAGCGGCTTGAACATGTATGCTTGCAGGTAGGCAACCATGTCGCGCGCGCTCGAATATACGCCGCCGGCCGGCGCCACCACGTTCAAATCCCAGGCGGGTGTCGGCTCGCCCGACAGCAAATGACCGGGCGCCAGGCGCGCCAGCATGCCGTGCGTGGGCGTGTTCGACGTCGAGCGCATGCCCAGCGGTACCGCGATGCGCTTTTGCAGCAGCGCTTCATAGCTGGTACCGGCCTGTGCGGCCAGGGCCGTGCCCAGCACGGCATAGCCGATGTTCGAGTAGTCAAATTTGGTGCCCGGCGCGCGGGGCAGATGGTAGGCGGCGAGAAACTGCCGCTGCTTCGCTTCCGTGTAGTCCGCATACGGATTGGCGGGGTCCTTGGGCGCGAAATTGTCGGGCAGGCGCGGCAGCGAGGAATAATGCGTGGCCAGGTCGAGCAGGCTGATCTGCTTGCCGTCGAAGGCCGGCATGGTGTACCCAGGCAATATTGCCGTCACCGGCGCGTCGAGTTTGACCTTGCCTTCGACGACGGCGTCGGCCAGCAGCAAGGCCGTCATGGTCTTGGTGACGGAACCGATCTGGTAGACGGTGTCGGCGCCCGGCTTGGTATTCTTGCCTGCATGCACGCTGCCAAAGCCGTAGACGGCGCTGGTCTTGCCGTCGATCACGGCGATGACGATGCTGGGGAGCATGCCCGTGCGCGTGAGTTCCTCGGCGCGCTGGCGCACGGCGTCGTCCAGGACGGGCGCGGCCAGGGCGGCGCTGCCGAGCAGGCAAAGGGGGAGAAGGGCGAAAGTGGGTGTCATGGGTAACCTTGTCCAGGGTGGGCCGAATGCACGCCGGCACCTGGATAAGATGGCTGGCATGCCCTGGGAAGCATACGGCGCCAACATGAAGGGCGTCTGAGTTTTATGCTACTTTTACCGCTTTGCTAAGGTTTGCGCTTGCCCGGCATGGCCTGGCCGTTCTGGTGCAGGACGACGCCCGTGATGGCACCCTGGGCGTCGCGCTGGAACACCAGTTGCGCTTCGACCACCTTGTAAAAGAAGGTGTCCTTCGCGCTCGCGTACACGGGCGCTTCGGGCTGGCCCGTGGCGCCCACCAGCAAGCCGTCGGGACCCTGGCGCACGCTGAGGACAAACGTGGGCGCCAGCGCATACTGGCCCGCATATTGCGCCAGCTCGGCCGGGGCGATGGCGATTTCCTTCGGCGCCGGGGCATTTGGCGGCGGCAGGCTGCCGGGCAGCAGCACGCCCACGCCCAGCCCATCGACGTTGCGCGCCGTGCTGCTCAGTACCACCACGCCCCGCTTGCCGTCCAGGGTGTAGCCGGCAAAGCTGGCATAGCCGCCCGTCTGCCCGTTATGCCAGGCGAAAGGCTGGCCCTTGACCTGGTCGAGCATCCACGCCAGGCCGATCTTTTTCACGCCGTCGCCTTCACCTTCGCCGGCCAATACCCGGCGCGGCTGCACGGCCAGCTGCTGCGCAGGACTGCTCGCCCGCATGTACGATTGCATGTAGGCAATCATGTCGCGCGCGCTGGAACGCACGGCGCCAGCCCCCGCGATGGCCTGGAAATCCCAGTTCGCGGCCGGCTTGCCATCGGCCAGGTGGCCGGGCGCCAGCCGCGCGCGCAGGGCGGGCGTCGTCACTGCCGAGCTGCTGCCCATGCCCAGCGGACGGAAAATGCGCGCTTGCAGCAGTTCTTCGTAAGACATATTGGCTTGCGTGGCCAAGGCCGTGCCCAGCAAGCCATACGCGAGATTCGAGTATTCATACGCGGCGCCCGGCGCGCGCGCCAGCGCATGGCCGGCCAAAAAGGTGCGCAGCTGCGCCTCGCCATAGCCGACGTAGGGATTGGCCATGTCCGCCGGCGCCAGGTTGGCAGGCAGGCGGGGCAAGCCGGAAAAGTGCGTGGCCAGCTGGCCCACGGTAATTTTCTGGCCCGTCAGCGCGGGGATGGCGTAGGCGGGCAGCAGTTCGGCCACCGGTTGATCCAGTTGCGCTTTGCCCGCCACGACGGCGTCGGCCAGCAGCAAGCCCGTCATGGTTTTCGTCACGGAGCCGATTTCATACACGGTGTCGGCATCGGGCACGCCCTGGTCGCCGGGCCGCACGCGGCCGAAGCCGTACACGGCGCTGTCCTTGCCGTCGATCACGGCGATGACCAGGCTCGCATGCTTGCCGTCACGCACCAATGTTTCCGCCCGTTCCCGCATGGCCGCGTCGAGGGTGGGCGCGGCCAAGGCGGCACCGCCGGACAGGGACAGGAGGGGCAGCAGCAGGGTGCGTAAGCGTGGAGGCATCGTCGATTCCGTCAGGAAAGTGATTGGTGGGAATACAGCATAACAGCATCACTGGAAAGATAGCCGTTTTGGCAAGATGGTGCGGCGATCATGGCCGCCAGCTGCGCGCGCATGTCGGCGGCCATGCCGAGCAGCAATTCACCGCGCCGGCGCGCATCGGCCCGTTTCTTCGATGGCACCGCGGCCAGATCCGGCACGCGGTAAGCAGCGCAGGGCAAGTGATAATTGCCGTCGCGCATGCGCAAGGCATGCAATTCCTGCCACGCCTGGTCGTAATCGGCGGCGATATGGCGCCGCCGGCGCGCATTCAGGGCGATGCGGTTGTCATTGCTGATCAAGAACAGGTTGGTGCAGGCGAAAAAATCGCCAAAATCGCGCAAGGCCGTCACCATCAGGTTTTTCGGACGGCAGCCGTGCAGCGCCCGCGTGGCGTCCTTGACGGCCAGCTTGCCCGCTTCCGAGCGCAAGCCTTGCAGCGCGCCCAGCTGCAGCGAGACGCCATCGGCGCGCGGCACGAACAAAAAGCTGGCCAGGTACAGGGGCAGGCCGTCGCGCGTCAGGCGCAGGCACAGTTCGCCCTCGCGGTAGCTGTCGTGGATGGCCGTCAGCTGCAAACGGTATTGCGCCCCGTCCTTGCCGTCGAACGCGGCCAGCACCACGGCTTCGCGCGCGGCCCGCTCGACCAGCGCACGCGCACCCGCCTGCCACAGGAAGCGGTAATGCCCTTCCAGCAAGGCCAGGCGATCCGCGCAGCCGAGCCGGCGCGAGGCGTATGGGCGGTAAATCTTGAAGCGCAGGCAGGGATGCAGCTGCGCCAGCGAGTTCAAGCCCGGCATGCTGCCGAGGAAGGCGTGCCAGCGCGTGCGCTGGCGGGGAAAGAAGAGGGCGCCCAGCGCCGCTTTCAGACGGTGGCCGCTGGCGGAATATAGTGGCACTGCGGGTGGCGTGGCGGGCGGCACGGCGGCGCCGTGGTGCAAGGTCAAAGCGATGTCATTCATGGTTCTGCCGGAAAATGGCAGGCGCTGCACAATGAGAGCCTTGCCAATTTGAATGCTACGCGGGCCAGGTGAATTTCATATTAAGAAGCTATCCCCACGGATATTTAGAGGATGGAAACTAAACATTTGCCTTTTGGCAACGTCGCCGGTTATGCTCGCGTCACTGTGACCCGATGAAATGATTGCACCCCATGAAACTCCGCCATTTGCTTGCCATCCCCATGCTGCTCGCCGCGCAGGCCGCCCATGCCCAGGACCGCACGGCCGATCCTCTGGCGCCGCTGGCGCAATGCATCAACCGCAGCCAGTTCCAGTTCAAAACGCAGGACCGCTTGCCGGCCAGCGCGACCACGCGCGTCGTCAAGATGGCGGCGGGGGAGCGCCGGGTCTCGACGGCCGATGGCTACCGGCTGATGCTGTTCCGCAAGAGCAGCTTGCCCCTCGCGAATCTGAAGATCGAGCGCAGCGCCGCAGGCCAGTTTGCCGCCGACCGCGAGACCATCGTGGCGCAAATGCAGGAGATGTCGGCCAGCAGCAAGCCGCCGAATCAGGTGCCGCTGGAAACGGACGCGCGCCAGGGAGTGGAAGTGCTAGGATTGAATAACGCCAGCATCGCGGAGACACCGGGCATTATCAGTTTCTATACGCTGCTGCATGCCGCCAGCGGCACGGTCGCCAGCGCCTATGTGCTGAACCAGCCGGCCGACCCGCGCGACTTTGCCACGGATGCCCAATACCAGGCCTTGCGCGACCAATTCATTGCTTCGCTTGCCAACTGCATGGCC
The DNA here is from genome assembly GCF_003667705.1 of Janthinobacterium agaricidamnosum. Classification (NCBI taxonomy): domain Bacteria; kingdom Pseudomonadati; phylum Pseudomonadota; class Betaproteobacteria; order Burkholderiales; family Oxalobacteraceae; genus Janthinobacterium; species Janthinobacterium agaricidamnosum. Next base: position 2,710,552 of record NZ_CP033019.1, read on the forward strand.
GATCCTGCGCAGTAAGACAAGCGCACAGGAAGGAGACGTGAACCATGAAAAAAGCCGCTGCAAGCGCGCCGCCCGCCGGGGAAGCGGCAATCACCGAATCGCCCGCCCGCCAGATCGACGCGAAAATCGCCTCGCTGGCGGACTGGCGCGGCAAAACCCTGGCCGCCGTGCGCGCACTGATCCACCAGGCGGACCCGGAGGTGGTCGAAGAAGTCAAATGGCGCGGCGTGCCCGTCTGGTCGCATGCGGGCATGATTTGCACGGGCGAAACGTATAAACTGGCCGTGAAACTCACCTTCGCCAAGGGCGCCACCTTGCCCGATCCGGCCCACCTGTTCAATTCCAGCCTGGACGGCAACACGCGCCGGGCCATCGACATCCACGAAGGCGAGCATCTCGATGCCGCGGCGTTCAAGGCGTTGATACGCGCCGCCGTGGCCGCAAATACGGCGCCAAAACCAAAGCGAACGAACACTTGAGACATTATCTGTATATCTGGCACGACCCGGCCGCGCGCATGCTGGTCGCCTCCGGCATCGAATTCAACGATGTCATCCCCGCGCTCCTGGACGCGGACGGCATCGTGCTGCGCAAGGGCAGCGCCGGGACGCCCAGGAAACCTGCCGGCTACCAGACCCTGGCGCGGCAGCAATTGCCAGCGCTGGCGCATGAAGATATCCATGCCTGGGGCAGCCACGCCTGGGCCGATTGGCAGGGCGCGCCGCCGGCCCCCGGCGATGCGGACGTGGCCGCGATGCTTGACCATCGTGGCGCGCTCACGCCGCCTGCCGCCTTGCGCAGCCGCTTTCTCGCCTTTGCGCACGACGACGGCTGGTACCTGAAACTGTTGTATGCGGCATGGGACGACGCGGCGGCCTTGCTTGCCGGCGCCATCGCGCCAACCTTGGGCGCGCTCGACATGGACGCGCTGCAACGGGGAGGCGAAGGTTATTGGCTGCAGGATGGCGCGGTCCAGGCCGAGCTGAAAACCCACGATATCGACAGCGTGCTGAACCGCCGTTTGTAGCCCATGAAAACGCCACAAGAAAAGAAACACCTCAGTTACGCCAAAGACCGCCGCAATACTTATGGCGAAAACAGTAAATCCTCGCGCAAGGCGATTCACGCCGCCAAGGCACGGGCGAATCGCATGGAGAGACATACGCAAGAGCAACTATTGGCGTCCACCCTGAAAGCGGACGACGCCGAGCAGTTGGCAGCGGTCGAGAATCGCGTGCGTGCCACGCCGCCCAGGCGATGGCGCAAGTTTCCCGATACGGCGCTCGGCCTGGTGCTGGCGCGCCGCCGGCCTGCTTGATACTGGCGGCACGGTTTGGTCTCGGCGGCATCCAGGAAAAGATGTAAAAAGCGGGGCACAGCGCGGCTTTGCCGCAGCAGCGGCACCAGGGCAGCCTGGATGGCGTCCTCAAGCGCATCCTGGCGGACGCCGACGCCACGGTGTCCGCGATGGCTGTCCAGTGCGACGGTGCCCGTTTGAAATTGCAGCTCCCGGCGGCGGAAGATGTCTCATTGCTCAGTTGCCAGCGCCAGCAGCGTCGCGTGGATTGGCATCAAGGTGAAATGCTGTGCGTACTCGTCCCCGTCGGCCGTCATCTGGCAGGCGAAATACTGGGGCAAGCCTTGAACGCTGGCCAGGCCCGTCCCGCGACCGTCATAGAGACCCCATACCATGTAGACAAGCTCAAACAGCGCGTTTCTCCCGGCTATCCATGAGCAGGGCCAGCTTGGCCGCCATGCCGGCACTGTCGCGCAGCAAGGTATCGCGTTCCAGCGTCAGCGCTTCGGCGCGCTGCTGCGCTGCCTGGGTGTTTTCCGCCAGCATGTCGAGCTGTCTGTCCTGTGCAGCCAGCGCCACCTTGGCGTCGTTCAGCGCCAGCAAGGCCGTGTCCAGCTTGGCCAGCAGGGCGTCGGCCGAGGCGGCCGCCTGCAAATATTGAAACTCGAACTGGTCGCGCTCGGGGCGCACGGTGGCCAGCGCCTCGCGGTCGGCGGCCGCTTCATCTGCCAGGCGCGCGTGTTCCGCCTGCATCTGTGACAGGCGCATGTCTTGCTGCACCAGGGTCGCCTGCTGGCCTTGCAGGCGTTGCTGCAACTGCGCGTTATCCTGCTCCAGACGGCTGATCCGTTGCTGCGCCTGGGCCCGCTCCTCGCTGCGCTGGGTCGCGGCCGCTTCCTGGTAATGGTCGAACTGCGAGCGCACCTGCGCCAGCTGGCGGTTCAGGGCGGCGATTTCCTCGCCCCGGTCGGCCAGGCGCTGCGTCAGGCCCGCATTGTCGCTGTGCAAGGTCGCCAGCGTGACGGCGCGAAAATGGTGTTCTTCCTTCAGTTGCGCCAGCGCATGCTGGGTGGCGCGCAATTCCTGGGTGAGGGCGGCGCGCGCCTCCGTCAGTTTCAAGCGTTCGCTTTCCGTCTTCTTCAGTGTTTCCAGCGCCGCATCGCGTTCCGCGCGGTGTTGCTGCATGCCCGTTTCCAGCTGCTGCGCCACGTCGCGCTGCTGCTTTTCATAGACGCCGCGCATCGCTTCCATCAATTCGGCCGGCAAGCCTGACTCCGTTTTCACGGCGCCCGCGCCCTGAAACTCTTCCTTCCAGCGCTTGAGCAGGGGTGCGATGGTGCTCTTGCTGCCCGTGCTGCCCAGCGCTTCGCGCACATTGTCGACCGTGGGATTGCGCCCATCGGCAGCGACGATTTGGGCTGCTTTCATAACATCAGAGTACAGAATGCCGGTGCGGGCCATGAAATCACCTATGAACGAAATTTAGTAACGTATTACATGATACGTAATATCGCATAATATTACGATATAAATTTTCATCGTTTTTGAAAAATATAAGGCACGATAAGATCGCTTATCGCATGTTATGGGGGTGTCTGGCATGCTATTCTGTGACCCTCTCAGTACAAAACCGCGATTTCGCCGCCGCCATGCCCGATTTGCCCCTGACTAAACGCCGCCTTGCCGTGCCGAAAAACGCCGCCTTGGCTCCTGTGCCGTTACGCGGCGCCCTGGTCGATGCCGAGCTGGCCGCGCGCCACCAGGCCTTTTTAGCCGCCGCCACGTCCGACAACACGCGCCGCACCTACCGTTCCGCCATCCGCCACTTCCAGGCCTGGGGCGGGACGCTGCCCGCCGACGAGTCCACCGTCATCCGCTACCTGATGGCCTATGCGGACAGCCTGAACGCGCGCACCCTGGCCCTGCGCCTGACGGCGCTGTCGCAATGGCATGTGTACCAGGGCTTTGCCGACCCCGCGTCCACGCCCACCGTGCGCAAGACCCTGGCCGGCATCGCGCGCCTGCATGGCAAGCCGAAAAAGAAGGCGAGGGCGCTGCCGCTGGAAGATCTGGAACTGATCGTCGCCAGGCTGGCCGCCCTGGGTACCAACAAGGCCTTGCGCGACAGCGCCTTGCTGCAGCTGGGCTTTTTTGGCGCTTTCCGCCGCAGCGAACTGGTGGGATTGAGGCTGGAAGACATCCGCTGGGAGCCGCAAGGCCTGGTGATCACCTTGCCCCGTTCGAAAACGGATCAACTGGGGGAAGGCATCGTCAAGGCGATCCCGTTCGGCGACGGCATCTGCTGCCCGGCCACGGCCCTGCGCGCCTGGCTGGGCGTGGCGGGCATCGCCGCCGGGCCGCTCTTGCGCACCGTCAACCAGTGGGGCCATGTGGGAGGAAAAGGATTGCACGCGAGCAGCATCAACACGATATTGGAAGGCTGCGCCCGGCTGGCCGGGCTCGATTACGTGCCGGAACTATCGAGCCACAGCCTGCGCCGCGGCATGGCCACCAGCGCCCACCGGGCCGGCGCCGATTTCCAGGCCATCAAGCGCCAGGGCGGCTGGCGCCACGACGGCACCGTGCATGGCTATATAGAAGAGGCGGGCCGCTTCGAGGAAAATGCGGCGGGGAGTTTGTTGAAGGGGAAGAAGAAGGCGGCGGGATGAGGCGAGCGACAACACCTCGCGGCAGGCCTTCAGCGGATGGCATGAATACGTATAGAGGCTCCCTTTGAAGTAGTCGGTTGCCCGCTTCACATGCTGTTAATCACACTCAAAGAACTATATCCAGTCAACGACATTGCTGGCCTTCAATCGCAGCCAGAGACTTGAGCACCCAGCAGCTGTAGCTGGCCGGCGCAAGACTCAACTGGTGAGCGCATACGTCTTGTCCGCGATCTTCTTGAATATCTTCCGCGCGCACAAGCTGGTGATGACGCGCCCAACAATATCGTCGATAGACGTACCGAAATCCTGAGGCACGATGCATTCCTCGATCCAGCCAGCAATACTCTGCCGTGTGATCTCGCTGCCCTCACGTCGACCATTGAATATCACGAGGATCGAACCTAGGAGTAGTTCAAGCTCACGCCCATTGTTTTCAACGCTCGCGCGAGGGTCGAACAACTGGTTCGTGCCAGCAATCTTTGCTGCGACATTCCGAATTGAGGTCAAAGGGGCGGAAAGGGTAACCTCCTTGCCCTCGAGTAGGTCGTAAGCCTGACGGATGGCATCCGCGTTCAACGCTACCGAGGAACAGGGAATACAGGATTGGAGGAACGGATGTGGTGTCATACGCGCGCATGCGTTGCAGTACTTGGGCCTGACTGCATATGCCAAGCGATTCTGCGCCTGCTCAATACTATAGAAACGCGTGTTCGTCAGAATTTTGAGCAAAATGCCCCAAAGTTGTGCTTCTGAGTTTGGCCAGCTCTGCGTATCCGTCAACCATCCTCGCCAAGCTTCTGAAAACGAAAAAGTACATCCCGCAACATCATAGGACTGACTCTTGCCGGCATATTTCTTAATGATGTTCGCGATATAGACGGGCTCGCGCTCGTTGAAATCTTTTTCGATGAGTTTGGGCCGGCAATGCTCAAGCTCGTCCTTCAAATAATCGAGCCGGATATGCGCAGGATCGGTAAAACACTGGGCTTGGTGCCACAGGACAATAGCACGTGTCGTGCATCGACCAAGTGCACAGGCGAGGGTGTTTCCATCCATGTCGACATCGCCGAGGATAATCACGATGGGAGCCTCCATGCCACGGAAGGCTGCAATTGTCGTGACTTCGACGCCGGGGATTATGAAGTCGACACTGAATTGTGATAAGACGACGATATCTTGCGCCTTCGCCCCCGCGCTTTTCAGGTTCTTAATTTGGTTTTTGAGGCTTACTTCGACGTTTTTGACGAAATACTGGTTGAGCGCCATATTCCTGTCGGTGCGCTGATTGATGATTTCATGATTCACCGGCAATATTTCCAGGATTTTTTCGGTTACCGACCAGGGATTCCGGTACACGGCATGCAAATAATAAGCCTCGACGCCATACGTCGCTTCCAAGTAGCTGTAGTCTACGCCTTTTTCCATAGGCGAAAATACTTGGTAGCGATCCGCAAAGATATATTTCTTTGCATGTTGAAAGTGACGCACGAGCGCAGCGTGGTCGGTTTCGCTCAACCCTTGAGCCTCATCAACGATCAAACAGTCATAAATTGTATCGACGCTCGACATCAAGTATTTGTGATAGTCGTCAAATGCGTGCCGTTCCGTCAGGTCATCCCGGGAATACTTATCGCAATAAGCATGAAATGTCGATACCATGATTCTGTCACCATTCGGCGCGGTGTTAACTTGTTCTGCAATATGGGAAGCGATTTTCTTATTCTTGAACAGGAAAGCAACACGCTTTCCAGCAGCCGCATATGCCGTCGCGACGGCATATGCGATGACGGTCTTACCTGTCCCTGCAAAGCCGGCGGTTATCCAGGAATTGTTCTTTAGGCATCTCTTTACGATATGATGCTGATTCTGATCGAGTTTTAGCCAGACTTCGTTGTCGAAGGAAATCTTGCGGGCTAATTCGTTATCGATGATTTCCTTCGGCCAAACGGTAGCGATGAATCGCTCTATCACATCTGCAAAATCCTGTTTGGCAGGAGACAATGCCGTGCGCCAAAATTCAAATAATTCGAGAATACGTTCCTGGATGCGTTGCTCGTGCTTGGGCAGAAGAATGATGCCTTCCTGTAGTTGGGTCTCACCGATAGGGAAATATGCTGAAGCGAAATCCGGAGTGTCGAGCTGACTGTTGCAGATATAAACTGCATAACCGACCGGGCAGGAAATCTGCTTTTGTTCAAGTAAATCAATGGTTGTGAACGCATTTTTCTTGACCTGATCCAGCGGATCAATGATGTGACGATCCTTCGCATGTACGAAACGGGCTCCGAGTGGGTGGTAATCGCCGGTCTTGACCTCGATGCAGAGTATCCCGTACTTGGGATGCGTAATAACGAAATCTGTTTCCCCTGTTAAGTTTTTTTTATTGTTCCGGAAAAGGTTTATATAGCGGTGCTTTGTTTGTGAGAAAATGCGATTTACACTCGGCCTCAGCCAGGGGCAGGAATGGACGACAGTAAATTCGTCGTCTAGCGCAGCCAGCGTATTGAACAGCTTGTATTCACCTTCGCTCTTGAAACATGCATCTTTCAGTTCAGGTAAGAAAACTGCCATATTCATTCGACTTTACAAAGGTAGATGGACGTATGCGGTGCTAGCGATATATGTCTCAGTGTATGGTGTTGTTACTCCCATGACAAGGAAGAACCAAACCAGTGGCTGCGTGAGCCGTTCGAAGGCAAGGGCTTGATGAAGTGTATGCGCTCCCGGGTCGGGTCTCCAAAGTGCTCCACTGCGCGTATCCGATACCCTTTGCGGACCAGCAAGCGCAGCATGGCCGGGTAGCGGTTCATCGATTTCACGGTGACGGCCGCAAAGCCTTGTGCACCGGCCCCGGCTTCCTGGCGTTCCAGCGGGCGCTGCGTCAGGCCTGTCTTGCGGTGCGCGGGCAGCACACCGCCCAGTCAGCTATACAAGGAGCCATCGTCGGTGCCATAGCCCAGCTTGCGGCCCATGGGCTGGCCGCCCGCTTCCGCGATCAGCGCCAGCGCGCTGGCGGACAGCCGGCCCTGCAACTGCGCCAGGTACCGGGCCATATCACGCGGCCGCTTGCTCCCGCGGCCGGATGATCATGCAGGTGGCCGTCGCGTGCGCGTAGACTTTGCCGGCTTCGTCGCGGATCGTGCCTTCGGAAATGACCAGGTTGCGGCCTGCATTGATGACCTTTCCTTCCGCAAAGACCGTCACGTTGAAGGGCAGGGGGCGGCACATCTTGATGTTCAGGTCCGTCGTGCCGTAGCTTTCGCCGGCCGGCAAGACCGTGTGCGTGGCGCAGCCCGTGACCGTGTCGAGCACGGTGGCGGCGAAACCGCCGTGCACGCCGCCCATGGGATTCGTGTGGTTTTCATTCGCCGTGGCCGTGAAGATCACGCGGCCGTGCTCGATCGTGTGCGCATCCATGGGCATGGTCTTGGAAATGCCGGGCCGGGGGAACAGGCCTTGCGCGAATGCTTGCATCAGTTGCAAGCCGTTCATGTCGTTGGGGTGCATGGGTAACTCCTGTGGTGGTGATGGGGGGATGAATCAGACGTCCTGCGCAAAACGCAGGCGCGAGGCGTGCAGCAGGAAGCGGGCGACGACGGCCAGCTCTTCCTCGCTGAAACCGGCTTTCAGTTGTTCGTTCAGGCTGTCGAGCAGGGGCAGGGCATGGGCCAGTACCTCGCCGCCCTTGGCCGACATGTGCAGGGTGCCGGCACGTGCGTCGAGCGCCGACTGGCCGCGCACGATCAGGCCGTTTTCTTCCATGCGCGCCACCAGGCCCGTTACGGCCGAGTTTTTCAGCTGCAATGCCCGCCCCAGATCCTTCAATTGGCAGCCTTCTTCGCCCTTCAGGGCAAACAGGGCGACCACTTGCGTGCCGGAAAAGCCCAGCTCACTGGTGAAAACGGCATCAGCCGAGCGGAACAGGTTCTGGCGCGCCAGGTTGAGCAGATTGAACAGGCGCGGCGAACGCTCGCCCAGCGGGCAGGCGGCGGCATCGGGAAGGTCTGGCTGGAGGGAGGTATTGGTACGCATGCGAAGTATACTACTACGTATGCGTAATAAATCAAGCGACTATTTTCAGTCGCGCTGGTGGCGCCCCACGTAGCGGGCGCGGGGCCGTATCAGTGCCGCGCTGGCGGCTTGCTCGGCGGCATGCGCGATCCAGCCGGCCGAGCGGGCCAGCGCAAATACGCTCATGCCCGCGCCTTCGGACCAGCCGAACGCCAGTTCCATGGCGGCCAGCGCCAGGTCGGCATTCGGGCGGGCATTGAGCCGTTTGCTCGCCGTGGCGCAGACGGACAGAATGGCGGCCAGATGGGGGTACCCGGGCGACAGCGCCGACAAGCTTCCCAGCAGATACGCGGCACGCGGGTCGCCGTCTGGATACAGCGGATGGCCAAAGCCGGCAAATTCCGGTGCGATGGTCTTGTAATACTGGCCGATGGCGGCCCTGGCGTCCGGTGCGGCCAGCGCCTGCGTCAACATGCGCCTGGCCGCCGCGCTGCCGCCGCCGTGCTTGTCTCCGGACAAGGCACCCAACCCGGCCATCAGCGCGGCGGGCAGGCTGGCGCCCGTCGAAGCGACGCAGCGTACGGCAAAGGTCGAGGCATTCAATTCGTGGTCGGCCAGCAGCACGAGGGCCGCGCGCAGCAATTCCGTTTGCTGCGCATCGGCATGCCACGCCCAGGCCAGCTGCAGGTGCAGCGGCAGGGCGGACGGCGGCGTCCGGAGCAGGGCGGCGGCCAAGATGCGCATCTGGGCGGGACCGGATGACAGCATGCTTGCAGGCAGATTCGCGGACGTGGACGCCAGCATGGCCAGGGCGAGCATGGCGCGCGCCAGCGGCGGCGCGTCCGGCGCGCTGGCCAGTCCTGGCGGCAGGGCCGGCGCGTCCTGCTGAAAATAGTCGCTCGCGTTATCGTCCCACAGCAGGCCGGCAGTCGCTTCCAGCGTCGCGGACTCGGCCAATGCCGTCGCATCGCAGCCCCGGTACAGCAATCGTCCATCGAGAATGTGGGAAATCCGTGTCTCCAGCACGGGCAGGCCCCAGTGCATGGCGGCCACGGCCGTCTGGCCGCCGCGCTTGGCGTCGTTCTTGCGGGCCGCCAGGCGCAGCACGTCTTCCTGCGGATAGCGCTTGCGGCGCGATGCACCGTTGCTGACGGAGGCCAGCAAGCCCCGGCTCACATAGGAATACAGGGTGGGCAGGCTGACGTTCAAGAGGCGCGCGGCCTCGGCAGCAGACAGATCGTTGTTCATGGCGGCCATTGTAGCGGCTGTCGCTTTACATTGATTGATGGAATCAAGATTGACGGGCCGGGCGGCACGTCACTAGACTCATGCCTTTCCAGGAGTCTCCATGAGCATATTTACCATTCGCACCCTGCGCCCCGGCGATGCCGCGCCCTTGCTGGCCTTCGAGCAAGCCAACCGGGCCTGGTTCGAGCGCCATATCGACCGGCGCCCCGACGATTTTTACAGCCTCGACGGCATTCATGCCCACGTCGCGCAATTCCTGGACCAGCACGCACAGGGCCGCATGCACCCCTGCATCATCGTCGATGAACAGGGACAATTGATCGGGCGCGCCAACCTCAAGGACATTGACCAACAGCAAGGCGTAGCCGAAGTCGGCTACCGCATCGGGGAATTACAGGCTGGCAAGGGCCTGGCCACGGCCGCGCTGCGCCATCTGATTGATCTGGCGCAAAACGAATGGCAGCTGGCCAGCCTGTGCGCCTACGCCATCGACGGTAATGCGGCGTCGATCCGCGTGCTGGAACGCTGCGGTTTTGTGCAGGGAATGGCCGTGCCCGATATCGCCATCGTGGAAGGCAAGGTTGTGGATGGCCATGGCTATGCGCTGCAGTTGCGGGCGGCTGGGGTAGACTCTGCCAGGTAATAGATAGGCAATGTTGACAAATATGAATCATGATGGCCCAAAACGCGCTGGACGCATTGCCATCGTCGGCGCGTCGCTCGCCTACCACCGGGCCAGCAAGGGCCACAAGTCACCGTGGTCGAGGCAGGCGGCATCGCGTCCGGCGTGACGGGGACCTGATTTGCCTGGCTAGCACCACAGTTGCGGCAAACGCCGGAACAGGCTGTCCACGAGCCGGAGCAGGGCGTCGTCGACGCCGTTGCCGCAACCCACGCCTTGCTGGCAGCGGCCGGGGCGCTCGACGCCACGGTCCGCACGCATACCGTTAATGCGACAGCACCGAATCGCGCGACCTGTGCCCGAGGTAAGGCAGCAAGCTGATTAGTCCAAGCACTGCCAGCGCGACGCCGACCCACAGTGGGGAGCGCAAGCCGTAGCCGGCGGCAATGCCGAGGCCTCCGAGCCATGAGCCGGCGCCCAGGCCGATGTTGATGACGGAGGTATGGACGGTGTTGACCAGGGGCCCGGGATGGGCGGTTTTCATCACGCGGGCGATGATGGCGGGATTCATCGACATGCCCACGAGGCCTGTGACGACCAGCAAGGCGACGCTGATGGCCTTGTCGTGCGCAAAGACCGCGAACAGTGCCAGACTGATGCTCAGGATGACCATGCCCCAGACCATGATGGGCGTGGTGTAGCGGTCCGCATAACGGCCGACCACGCCATTGCCTACCACGTTCGCGATGCCATAGACGCCCAGCAGCCAGGGGATCGAAGACGCTGGAAAGCCGGTAATTTCCGTCAGGATGGCCGCGAAGTAGCTGAACGCCGCGAAAATCGCACCGATGATGAGGCCGCTGCTGGCATACGCTGCCCACAGATGGCGGTTGCGAAACTCCCCCAGTTCCTTGCCGAGGCTGACGATTTCGGACGGCTTGGCGCGCGGCACCAGCACGGTGATCAGTGCCAGGCACAAGAGCGCCAACAGTACCACCAGCCAGAAGCTGGCGCGCCACCCCAGGTGCTGGTCGATGAGCGTGGCGACCGGCACGCCGACCACCGAAGCGAGCATGAGGCCGCCGATCACGACGGCGGCGGCGCGTCCGCGCGCGTTGGGGTTGACGATGTCGGCACAAATGGCCAGGGACAAGCCAAAGCAGGTGGAGGCCGCCACGCCCGTTACCACGCGTGCAATGGCCAGCATGTCATAGCTGGTGGCCGACGCGGCGACGGATTGGGCAAGGATATAAAAGCCCAGCAGCCACAGCAGTCCCTTCTTGTTCGGCACGCGCAGTTTGAGCAAGGCAATGGTGCTCAGCGGCCCGCCGATGACCATGCCCATGGCATAGAGCGAGATCAGGTAGCCGATCCGTGTCACCGGTTCGTCCATGGCCAGGGCCAGCGACGGCATCATGCCCGCCACCATGAATTCGGATGTCGTTAACGAAAAGATCGTCAACCCCAGAATGTAAACAACCAGCGGCATAGCAATATCCTTCGAGATTAATAACTAAAACACTCGCCAGGCGCGCGCGCGCCCGGGCCGTATGGGGCTCGGGCGCGCGCCACATCCTGGTCAGGTGTTGCAAGACGTAAAGACGCTATCCGGAATGTCGCCGACTAGCAGGTTGGGGAAGTCGCGTACCGAAAGGTGCTGCGGATCATTGCCGGTGACCATGCGCAGCAGGCGGTTGCCGCCGGCCTCCAGGTAAAAGACCGATGGCGGCTTGCCCGCACGCTCGACTACCCAGGCGTCCGCCTCCTGGCCCAGCACGGTGTGGCGGCCGTCGTGACGCGCACCGCCGTCCAGCAGCACGGCTTGCGGCAGGAACAAGTCATGGAATGGCGTGACCTCGTCGGCCAGCGCCGTGCCCTGCAGCTGCTCGCCAGTTGCCTGCGCCTGCCTCGCGTAGGCCACTTTCTGCTTGCGGCTTTGTTCGCGCCTGGCATCGCCGATTTCCGACATCCACAGCAGGTGCCCATGTTCCTTTTCCGACCAGGGATTGAACAGGCCATCGATGCGGCAGATGTTGCGCGCATAGTCGAACCAGCAATAGCCGGACGTGACCTGATCGTCCTCCTGCATCGGTGTCCAGTAGGAGATATAGGCGCTGCTCCATTGCAGCGGCAGCAGCGGCGGGGCGAGGTGTGTCGGCATGGCGGCTCCCTAGCGGCCCAGCGCGTAGCCGAGGCTGGCCATCAGCGCTTCCTGCAGCGACGGCAAGTCCTTGCGTCGCGCGTCGAAGCTGGCGGTCAGCTCTTCATTGCTCAGTCCGATACGCTCGCCCACGCTTTCAAACCACAGGCGGCTGCTGTTGGCGTGGTCCTTGAACAATTGCATCAGGGGCACGGCGCGCGCGTTGAAGCTGTCCAGGGCGGCCGCCGCGCCGGCTTCGGTATGGAGGATCTTGACCAGCAGCAGGGCTGCCACCACCGCCATGGTGGTGCCATGGCCGATGGAAAAATGCCCCGATTGCAGCGCATCGCCGAGCAGCACGAACTTGCCGTCGCAGGCCCGGTCGCGGCTGAGAGTCATGAAGTTGCGCCAGCCCTGGCCCGGTTGGCTCTGCAACCCGTGCTCGCCGAGTTCGGCCTTGAAGGTTTGGGCGATATACGCGGCGGCGTCGCGTTCGGACAGCGCCTCCAGCCCCGCCTTGGCGTACGTTTCTTCGCTGCATTCGACGATAAAGGTGCTCATCGTGTCCGAGTATTTATAGGCATGGCCGATGAAAATCCCTTGGTCATTGCTGCGGAACACCAGGTTCATCTGGTCAAACAGCTGGGTGGTGCCGTACCAGATGTATTTGTTGCGGCCGAAATCGATGTGCGGCGCCAGCGCGGGCGGCAAGTCCAGCGATTTGTAGTTGACGCCATTCGACACCACCACCAGGTCGTACTCGGCTTCCAGCTGCGCCTTGTCCGCCGGCGGCGTTTCATAGCGGATGGCGATGCCGGCCGCCACGCACTTGGCGCGCAAGGCCTGCACCAGGGCCTGGCGTCCCACGCCGCACAGGGTCACACCGGTGCTCATCAGGTTGGGCTGGTCGTGATGCACGAGCTTGAATTCTTCCAGGAACTGCGGATTGAGCCGTTCCGGCTGCTCCAGGTAGGAGAGCGGATTGGCAGGATGGCGCGGCGGCCGGCCCGGCAGCACCACGCCCCAGCCCAGCACTTCTTCCGGGGTATTTTTTTCCGTAATGCTGATATCCCAGCCCGGTTGGGCTTGTTTCATCTGACTGGCAAAGATCAGTCCTGCGGGTCCTGCGCCGATAACGAGAATGTTCATTAATTTACCCTTCCAAGTTTGTACCAAACGTTTTGTTTCTTCTGGATTTGCTGCAGTTCATCGTAGGGAACCGATGTGAAGTACAGTTTCTCCGCCATGTCTGGCGGATAAACACGGGGGAATTTCTTGTGCATGTAGCGCGTGTAGCGCGTCTGCAGGAAGAAAATCAGATTCGGATTGCTCAGCGCTTCATAGTTGGCGATCGCCATGTCCTGCATGGCGTCGGCCTGCACCTTGCGCTGCTGCGTGAATTCGGACAGGGCGGGGCCCAGGGCATTGCCATGCTTTTCCAGCAGGGAAACGAAGACGTGGACGTCTTCCAGCGCCATGTTCATGCCCTGCCCGAGGAAGGGGGCGGTGGCATGCGCCGCATCGCCGATCAGCAGAATATTGGCCTTGTAGTGGAAGGTGCTGGAGCGGACATTGATGAGGTCGTTACTGGGCAGCGTCATGAACTGGTCCAGCATCTCCTTGCGATGCTCCGGCGGCAGGCTGCCGAAGTAGCGGCTGAAGAAGTCGGCCATGGCTTCGCGGTTCAGCGTGCCCAGGCTCGGTGTGCCGGTGTAGGGCAGGCACAGGGCAAAGCTGATGCTGCCGTCCGGAATGGTGGCCGCGCGGCCGGCAAACAGCCCCTTGGAATCCATGCCGAAGAAGTACAGCAAATCCTTCCTGAATCCCAAGTCCGCCGCGTTCGGCAACACCAAGGTTTTGTAGCCATGGCGGAAGTAACTCTGCCTGAACTCAAAGCGGCGCACGCCGCTTTGCATGGCACGCCGTACTGCGGAGTGGGCGCCGTCTGCGCCAATGATCAGGTCGCCATCCAGCTGCCGTACGGCGCCGTCCGGGGCCTGGATCAGTACGCTCTTTCTTTCCAGGTCGACATCCAGGCATTTATGCTCAAAGTAATACTTCACCTCGTGCTTGACGGCATGCCGGTTCAGCAGGCGCTGGAAGGCCGTGCGGTCCAGCGACAGGGGAAACAGGCCTTCGAGCGGGGTCAGCTCGCGTATCCGGTGCCGGCCGCCCACGCTGAACGCCATGCCGACGATGGGCTCGCCGCACTGGTCGAGCTCCTGTTTATTGATGCCGGCTCCCAGGACGGCCTTGATGCCGCGCACGGTCATGCTCACGCCGATGGCGCGCGAGTTGACCGGGTCGGCGTTTGCGGCATTCTCCAGCAGCGGATCGCCGCGTTTTTCGACAACGTGGACATCGTGTCCCCGTTGCGCCAGATAAATGGCGCTGAGGCTACCTGCCAGGCCTCCGCCGACGATAATGATTTTATGCATTTCAGGCCTCTCTTGACATCTTTCCCCGAGATAAATCGGTAAGTTGCTGATTGAAAAACTCCAACATTTCTATCGGCGCCATGCCGATGACATCGCTCTCAAGGCTGCGCGCGTACTGCGCCAGCGCCAGGCATTTCTGCGCCAGCATGTCGCAGCCCAGGCTGTAGTCGCTGCTGACCCGGCTGCCGACCGGCTCGGGTACGGGCGGTCCCGCGTGGCGGCCGGGCAAGCCGGACGGCATGTTCATCAGGGCCGCCGACAGGGGACGCAACAGGCCGGTCATGATGTCGATCGAGGCGTTCATCAGGCGCGAGCGGCGCAGGCTGCCCAGCGGCTGCTGCGCGAAATGGTGCGCCATCAGCAGGAAGGTCAGTTCGTAGCACCCCTGATACAGCCGCATCAGCGCGCGCGCCTTCGGGTCGGTCACCACGCTGCAGTCCGCGCGCGCTTCCAGCACGGGATTCTTCAGCGCCGGCAGGGCCGGCTCGAACGGCTTGTCGCAGGCGGAAAACCTGCCGGCGACGGCACGCAGGCGGTGGAAATGTGACGAGGCGAAATGCGGCGAATCGACAGCCACACCTTCTCCCTGCTCGGTGACGAAGTCGATGGCGAACAGCGCGCTGTCGCGGTCGGACACCTCCAGCTGGTAGCCGGGATAGGCGTGGTTGGTCAGCTCTTTCAGGAACAGGTGGTGTTCGCCGCCGCGCTTGCCGCCGCCGCTCTCGAACAGGCCGGGCAGCTCGGCCACGGCCTGGCGGATCGCCGTATAGAAGGTCGCGATGGATTTGCCCGGCGTGGGAATATAGTCGGGCCATTCGAAACGCACGAAGCGGGCCAGCACGTGTTCGGAAAATGGCTCGAAGGCGAATTCCGTGTCCAGGCCGAAACGCTGGCGCGCCTGCTGGCCCAGCACCGGGGTGCCGCTATAAAACGGTTCGCCCAGCGCCATCAACACATTGTTGACTAATAAGTAGTGAATCATTTCTTCATGGGCGATTTCCAGCAGCGCGCCGCGCGTCCCGCTGTTGCGGCGCCGGTCTTCGCCGCCGCAGGCCAGTTCCAGCTCGGCCGGCAGCCAGCGGCCGGCCCGCACCAGCGCCGCCCCCTGCGCGTAATTGGGAATCGAATACGCGGCATACAGGTATTGCAGCATCAGCGACAATTCCAGGTCGATGGCCTTCTTCAGCTCGTCGATCAGCTCCGCCTTGCCGCCGATGACATGCTGTGCCGCCGGTTGCGGCAGCGCCGCCTTGGCCTTTGCCTCGACCTGCGTCAGGTATTTCAGGAACAGGCGCGACTTCGGCAGCGACAGTTCGCGGGTGCTGGGCATGTAATAGCTCTTGTCGCGGTTCTGCGGGTCGCACATCTGCCACATCAGGCGCGAATACGTTTCGCACTTGCACTGGTCCGCCAGGCTGAAGACCTTGTCCGACATGAAGGGGTACACGAGCTCGTAGTAGCTCATCACATGCCGGTAGAGGAAGGCGTAGTCGACCTGTTCGGCCGGTACATCGTCGAGGTCCCAGTCGTCGGGCAGCACGCGCACGCCGAGGTACTGTTTGTCGTTGCCGGTCCCCAGCACGATCCTGGTCGCGCCCGGCTGGCGGCCCGTCAGGGTCAGCGCCGTGTAGCCATGCCCGAGCGGCGACGGCTGCTGCTCCACGGCCAGCAGCGCACCGTCCTCGGCCTGCGCTGACAGGGTAGCAAGTGCCGCCAGTTCGCCGCGGAAGCGGCTTTGTACGGTGATCGTCTGCGGAAATTGCTCGTGCTTTTTCCGGTTCGGCGCTTCCAGGTACAGCTGGTTGCTGTCCGATTGCAGCACCCAGTCGGCTTCTTCCCACTGCGCCTGCGCGCTGCCCAGGCTGAGCGAACCCGAGGCGGCGGCATGTTGCAGCGGCACATCGAAGACGCCGTGATGGCGCCAATAGTCGCGGTACAGCTGCTCGGGAATCCGGGCCAGCAAGGTGCCGGCGCCGTCATGCAGCAACAGCTCGCCCAGCGCCTGCTTGCCGCCCAAGGCATGCGTCGGATGCTGTTCCGAGACGGCGCCCGTGCCGCGCGTGGTGAACGGAATGGCGGTCGGCATGTTGAACGAGACGCGGTCCGCATGTACTTTTACCAGCACCGGCCCCAGGCTGCCCTGGCGCGGCTGCAGCAGGCGGCCGGCCGGATAGGTGGCCAGCTCGTCGCGCCGCCACAGGCCGATGCTGCCGGCCAGGTCGTAGAACACGGGCGAGTCGGGTTTTTGCGGCGTGGACATATTGAACAGGCAATACTGCACCGTCAGTCCCAGCACCTCGTCGTCGGCCAGGGCTTGCTGCAAGGCATGCATGCTGGCCGGCAGCGGCAGGTCCGCATTGAACAGGAAATGCGGGTCCCCCTTTGCCACGGAAAACTGGAACAGCCTGGAGCGGCCGAATTCATCATCCAGGAAATGCCCGCTGCGTTCCGTGATATGGCCGCTGCCGAGCCAGCGCACCGAATGCGCCTGCGCGATGTCGGCGGTGAACAAGGTGGGCGTGTTTGGCGTGGCCAGTTTGTCGCTCAAGGTGAACTGGCCGGCGTAGATCAGCGTGGTGTCCGGCTGCGCCGGGTTGTTGTCGATCCACCTGGCGCGGTTGAACGTCGTACGCAGATACTCGTTGTAGTGGCCCCACAGCGCCAGCCTGGCGCCCACCAGCGCGTCTTGCGTATCGACCTCGCCATCGCGCAGCTGGACGCCCGTGATCCTCGCGTTCTCCCACGAGAAATGATTGTTGCCACAAAAATTATAGCCTGCCGCCTGGCTGAAGATGCCGTCCGGATCGGGCTTGCCCTCCGCATTGAAACGGGGGGCAAGCTGTTTCAGGTGCGCATGGAATTCGGCCGGCGGCCGGCTCAGGTCGACAGCTTCGCCCGCCATCGATACCGCATTCGTGGCGATATCGATGTTGCCATGCGTATTGCGATTCCCGGTCGGCACATTGGCGCGGGCAAAACCCCGAAAATGCAGGCGGGGGAAGTCAAGTAGGCTCATGCGCGCTCGGTCGAGGTAGTGATGAAGGTATCGTTGGCGGCGGCGACGTCTTCCAGCTGATCTAGCCGTTGCAGCAACAGGCCGCAGGCTTGCTGGGCACTGATCAGGCTGCCTTCCATCCAGCCGCAATGCGCGGTATACGCATCCGAACAGGAAATGATGCCGTCCCGGTGCAGCAGGACGGCCGGGTGCTCGGCTTCCGGCTCCACGCAAAACTCGACGCCATGGGGCCAGAACTTGTGAAAGTGCGCCTTGATCTGTGGCAGCGGCTGACCGTCGAGCGGCAGCACTTCTTCCAGGTGGCTGCGGACACGCTCCAGGTACACGTCTTCACCGAGCTCGAGGCTGTCCCGCCAGTAGGCGGCGCTTTTGCTGTCGGTATAGAACAGCACATATTTGTCGCTCTTGAAGTAGATCTTGCGCAGGGGATTTGCCGCCATCAGCACCTTGTCGGTCAGCCCGAGCGCGTCCCACCAGGCCGTGTCGAACGTCAGGAAGCCCTTGAACAGGGGCAGCGAGTCGTACTGGAATGGACTCCAGGCGTGCGGGAAATCCAGGTTCAGGCGCGGCATGGCGGACGGCGGGATGGCCATCACCAGATGGCGTGTGCGGTGCATCTGCGTGTCGCCATGGTGGCTGAAGGCGAGCACATGCTCGGCGCCGGATTTTTCAACGGACAGCAGACGATGTTCGAGCCGGAATTCCACCCCGGCGGCCTGGGCCTGGTGCTGCAACTGGCACAGCAACGCGTGGTAGCCGTCGGTCGCATAGTGCCACTGGTTGGCGGCGTTTTCCGTAAAGTGCTGCGTTTCCGGGTGTTTCTTGATGATGTCGTAGGCCATGACCGCCGACACCATCGGCAGCAGCAATGCGTCATAGCCGGTCGCCTTGATGATGTGGGTGGCCTTGGCGGCGCCCAGGTAATGGCTGACGAACGCGAGGAAGGAGTCATTCGGATGCTCTTTCAGCATCGGGCTCAGGTCATCCAGTGTTGCCTTCAGCTCTTCCAGCACGCTATCGTGGGAGATGACTTCGGTGAACGGGTAGACCGCATGCGGCAATCCGCTACCCTGCATGAGTTGCTGGAAATGCGGATGCAGCTGCGGCGAGTAGCGGGCGGCGCCCAGTTCGGCGATTTCCTCGCCATCTATTTTCCGCGACTGGATGCGGCCGCCGACGGTGGCATTCAGGTCGAATACGTGGATGCGCAGCTTCCTGCCGGCGGCGCCGTCGATCAGCCGATTGGCGCAAGTCAGGCCGCCTATGCCGGCGCCGATGATGCAAATATCAGAATACGTGCTCATACGAAATTCCTTTTTAACGTTCATTAAAAAAGCTGCAAAATCGTTAGCAAAAGTTTCCCCAGCTCGTGTAGGCAAGAGAGGGGGAACGCTGGGTGTTACCGCACTTGGCGAGCGTTATCGGCTGGGAAATGAAGAGCCTGGCGAGAACTGGCGTTGCGTCTGGTATGGTCGATTCTTGGCAGCAGAGTTTCTGTTTCAAATCAAAGATGGCACCGACAATAGCCCGGGTATCGGGCTGTCAGTTTGATAAATATCAATGTAGTTGTCGTCTGCAAGGCGCGCGCTGATCAAGCGCGAATGTTGCTACGCTCATCGAAAACAGGAGGCACCATGTCCGAATTCATCGACTTATTGCAATGCTCCGCCATGGCCGCTTCGCTGCTGGTGGCGTGGCTGGTGGGTTCGCGCACGGCTGCGCGGCGCCTTGCCGGGTTCTAGATATCGCCATCGTGGAAGGCAAGGTTGTCGATGGCCATGCCTATGCGCTGGAGTTGCTGCGCCCGTGGTAGACTCGGTCCCGTGATAAATAAGCAAAGTTGTCAACTGTGAATCAAAGTGCTCCAGAACGCGTCGTCGTCATCGGCGCCGGCATCGTCGGCGCGTCGCTCGCCTACCACCTGGCCAGCAAGGGCGCACAAGTCACCGTGGTCGAGGCGGGCGCCATCGCGTCCGGCGTGACGGGCACCTCGTTTGCGTGGATTAACACCTCCTGCGCGGGGATTGATCCCATCGCGGCCCTGCGCGGCGGCGCCATCGCAGCCTACCGGAAGCTGGAATCGCAGGTGCCGGGCTTGACGATGCGCTGGCACGGAGCCTTGTCGTATGGCACGCAGGATGGGCGTGTGTCGCCCGAATCCATCTTGATTGACCGCTCGCGCATCGCCCAGCTTGAACCTCAGCTGCGGCAGCCGCCGGAACAGGCCGTCCACGAGCCGGATGAGGGTGCGCTCGACGCCATTGCCGCCACGCACGCTTTGCTGGCGGCGGCCCAGGCGCTCGGTGCAACGGTCCGCACGCACACGCCCGTGCTGGGTTTTACCATACGGGACGCACAGGTGACGGGCGTGGAGACGGCCGCGGGCCTCATCGGGGCCGATATTGTCGTGCTGGCGGCGGGTACGGGCACGGCCAGCCTGGCCGCGCAACTGGGAGTTGACTTGCCGATTCACGCCTCGCCCGCCATCTTCCTGCGCTACCAGGCGCCGCCCGGCCTCGTGCGCGGCATCATTTCCAATCATGCAATGGAAGTGCGGCAAGCCGAGGACGGGACCATGCTGGCAGCGGAAGACTATCTGGACGACGCGCCGGAAAACCAGCCCGCCGCCATCGCGCTACGCACGGCCTGCGCGATTAGGGCAGAACTGGCGGGCGCCGATGCCATTGTGCCGGAATTCGCCGGCATCGGCTTGCGCCCCATGCCCGCAGACGGCGTACCCGTCATCGGCTATCTGCCAAATATCAAAGGAGTGTACGTATGCGCCATGCATCCGGGCGTGGTGCTGGCCGCCATCGTGGGCCAGCTGGCCAGCGGGGAGATTGTCACTGGCGAGCCAGCGCCGGCCCTGGAGGCTTGCCGGCCCGCGCGTTTTCTGGCGTGCTGACTTTTAAGGCACGGCTACCACGAACACGGGCAGGACGAACGGCACTTGCTCCTGCGCATCGCCTTCCTCCGACGGGGCCTGCATGAAATCCTCATTGCGCCAGTCGCCGTTGACCACGCGCTCGGCGATCAGCGCCATATCCTGCGTTTCGCGCAGTTCGCAGCGAAACGGCAGCCGCCCATGCGAGCGCGACACCAGGCTAAAACGCAACTGCCGGCATTGCGCATCGTGCCAGCAATAGAACAGCATATCCTCGCCAGCGAGGGCACTGCGGCGCGCCGCGATCACCTCGCCGATGAAGGCGACGATATCGGCCGCATGGATCTGCGGCGTTTCCTCGTCTGTGGGAGAGAAGCTCCACATATTGGCTCTGGCTTCGTGGTTGATGTCGTCGGGATCAATCTCCACGGGATCGTCTTTGGCCATGGTGAGCCAGTTGCTGAACACCGTTGATAGCGTCATGTCAATCTTTCTATTTTCGTGCGTGCAAGCGGCTAGCGGGCAATGCGGTGGCGGCGTAGCCACTCATCGGCAACATCGCCCATGGTTTTCGCGGCGCCGTCGCGTATCCAGGCCATGAAATCGCGCTGGAACGTAAATTGCGGTCCGCATTGGGCAAGCAAGAAGCGCCTGACGTTCTGCGTATTCCTGTAGTGCACATCAACGACAGTGTGGCGGGAAATAATGCCGCCGTGCCAATCGAATTCCATGCTGTATTCCCTTTGCTGTATTACCTTGAATGGCCAGAGCGTGCCATTCTAGATCATGGGCAACAGTTCAGCGACTGTCCAACTGTCTCACCCCCTAGGCCCATCCGCCAACAACTCCGCCAGCCTGGTCGTCAGCCACAAACTCGTCTCGCTCAGCTTCTTGCCATGGATAGCCAGCCGCCGCACCGGTAGCCTGGATAAAGCCAGCGCAGGGCAGGGCACTTCCTGCAGATAGCCCTTGTAGTTATCGTAATTGGCGATGTTCAGCGGCAAAATTGCCCAGCCCAGCTCGTCCGCGACCATTTCCGCGATGCTGTAAAAACTGTCGGAAAACCAGACGGCGGGGCTGAAGGCCTGTTCGCGGTTGAGCTCGGAATCCATGATCAGCTGGCGGTAGCGGGTCAGCTCGTTGCGGCTTACTTCCTGGCCGTGCGCCATGGGGTGGCCCTTGGCCACGAACACGCCTTGCGCCACGCTGCCAATGTGCTGCTGTTCCAGCACGGGAGAAATCGGGCCACGGTCAAAATGAAAAGCCACGTCGGCTTGCTGCTGCTCCACGTATTGCGCCACTTCCGACGCCGTGGCGTTGAGCATCACCAGTTCCAGCGCCGGGTAGCGCGCCGCCAGCTCTTTTACCAGGGTGCCGATGGCCAGATAGGGCAGGGCTTCGTCCAGGGCCAGGGTCAGCTGCGCTTCGGGCGCCTCGCTCAGCAGCTGGGCGCGCAGCTGCAAGCGCTCGGCCTGGCGCAGCAGTTCGCACGCTTCGAGGTGCATGACCTTGCCCGCTTCCGTCAGCACGGCGCTGCGGCGCGAGCGGTCGAACAGTTCCACGCCGAATTCCGCTTCCAGCAAGCCGATCGAGGTGCTGACCACCGATTGCGCGCGGCCCAGCCTGCGCGCCGCGCCCGAGAAAGAACCGGCCGCGACAGCCGCTTCAAAGTAACGCATTTGTTCCAAAGTCCATTGCATGGCATCCACCTATCTGTTTTACAGATGGATTTTAACTTGAATGCCATTCAGGGGCGACATAAAATGCTTTTACTAATTCAATAACACGAGATCCGCCATGAAAAACGCCCAAGCCCATACCCCCGCCATCAGCTTCAGCTGGTGTCACGACGCCACCGCCGAAGACGCGCTGTGCAAGCTCTACCTTGACAATGTCAGCGCCGACTATATCTCCCATTCGGAGCTGCAGGGCGAACGGGCCGATGCGCCCGGCAACTGGCGCGCGGACTTGCCTGAAGTCATACGCGGCGAAATCCGCGCCGCCCTGTCGCACGACTGGGCGCATGGCGATTCGACCCTGCTGGCCGTCGCCACTGCCGGCGACGCCATCGTCGGCATGGCCTTGGTGTCCATCGATACGCGCCAGCGCGCCTCGAAATCGTTCGCCGCGCTGGACGACCTGGTCTTGCTGCCTTCCGTGCGCGGCAGCGGCATCGGCAGCTTGCTGGTGGAGTGGGTGGCCGACGAGCTGCGCAGCCACGGCATCGCCCGCTTGTTCCTTGAATGCGGCGCGCACAACCTGACGGCACAACAATTCTTCCAGGGCCGCGGCTTCAAGCAAGTGTCCGTCGTCATGCTGCGCGAACTCGACGCAACTACAGCGAGTGCCGCCGTGGATGACAAGGATGGCGACCGTGGCTGACGCAAGCCGCCCCCGACAAGGCCAGGCCCGTGGCAGCCTGGAACGTAAATATTTGCGCAGCACCAGATTTATCCAAACCGATAGTTGTTAAAAGTTACACTAAAATCCATGAGTTGTTTATGCATCCAATGAAAAAATGGCTGACGCTGGCCATCGTCTCCAGCGCCCTGTTCCTGATCGTGGTCGACATGACCGTGCTCTACACCGCCTTGCCCGCGCTGACGCGCGACTTGCAAGCCACTTCCTCGCAAAAACTGTGGATCATCAACGTCTACGCGCTGGTCGTCTCCGGTCTGTTGCCCGGCCTCGGCACCCTCGGTGACCGCTTGAGCCACAAACCCGTTTTCCTCGCCGGCCTGGCCGTGTTCGGCATCGCCTCGCTGTGCGCCGCGTTTTCGCCTGCGCCGGAATGGCTGATCTTTGCCCGCGTGCTGCTGGCCATCGGCGCCGCCCTGATGATGCCGGCCACCTTGTCCATCATCCGCCTGACCTTTACGGATAACCGCGAGCGCTCGTTCGCCATCGGCGTGTGGGCGGCCATCGCCTCCGGCGGTGCCGCCTTCGGGCCCGTGCTCGGTGGTTTCCTGCTGGAACATTACTGGTGGGGTTCCGTCTTCCTGATCAACGTGCCCATCGTGCTGCTGACCTTGGTATTGGCCACTGTCATCCTGCCGAAACGGGCCGGTAACCGCGACAAGCCATGGGACTTGAAGGGCTCGCTGCAAGTCATGATGGGTTTGCTTGGTGGCGTGTATGCGATCAAGGAGCTGGGCAAGTCGCAGCCCTCGTATGCGCTGGCCGCCGCCTCGTTCGCCGTGGGCGCCTTCTTCATGCTGAAGTTCGTGCGTCGCCAGAAGCGCCAAGCCCGGCCGCTGATCGACTTCGCCCTGTTCCGCGAACTGCCGTTTTCCAGCGCAGTGGCCGCCGCCATGGTGGCGTCCGCCGCCCTGATCGGCATGGAACTGGCGCTGAGCCAGCACATGCAGCTGGTGCGGGAACTGTCGCCGCTGGAAGCGGGTCTGCTGCTGTTGCCGCTGCCGCTGGCGTCCGTGTTTGCCGGTCCGTTGACGGGTTTCATGCTGCCGCGCGCCGACAAGGCCAAGGTCTTGTGGGGTTCGCTGTTGCTGTCCGGTATAGGCATGGCATCGTATCTGGTGCTGCATGACGCCGCCGTCTCGGCGCAAGTGGCCAGCCTGGTGATCCTGGGCCTTGGCCTGGGCGCCGTCATGACGGCCGCATCGAGCGCCGTGATGCTCAACGTGGCTCCCCAGCAAGCCGGCATGGCCGCCTCGATCGAGGAAGTGTCGTACGAACTGGGCGCCGTGATCGGCGTGACGGTTCTGGGCACCATCATGTCGGCCGTCTACAGCGCCACCCTGGTGATCCCGGAAAGCGCGGGCCTGCTGCCGAACGCCCATGACACCTTGGACGCGGCGCTGCTGGCCGCCGAGCAATTGCCGGCCGAACTGGGCTTGCAAGTGTCGGAACTGGCCCGTTCGGCCTTCGACAAGGCATTTATTGTCGTGCTGGCAACGGCTTCCGCCATCCTGATGGCGGCCGCCGCCACCATCCGTTACCTGCATCTGCGGGCGCGCCGCGCGATTTAATGAATCAGCGGCACCACCTGGTCGCGCAAGACCGTCCATTGGGCGTGCAGCACGGCCTGGTTGGGGTCGTGTCCGGCCCGTTTTACCAGGGTAAAACCCTTGGCCGGCGCCGTGATGCTGTCGAAATACGTGCGCGCGATGGCGGGCGAGGTCAACAAGTCCGCTTCGCCCGTGATGAAGAAGACGGGCAAGTCGAAGCGTGTCCCCAGCGCGGGCAGGTCGACCTTGGCGAACATGCCGTCGCCGCGCAGGCCGATGAACTGGAGGTACGAGTAGTCATCGGCCGCCTCGGCATCGGCCAGCGCTTGCGGCGTGGCGTAGAACGGCGCCGGCTGCCACCAGTGTTTTGGCGGCGCATCCGTTGCCAATCCCTCATATTTGCGGTCGAAACGGCGCAGGATGCCGAAGTTGCGCGGATCGGTCCATGGCGGCGGCCCCAGCGCTGCCAGCTTGTCCACCGTAGGGGTATCGCCGGCCGCTTGCGCCAGCGCAAGCACTTCGCGGTACATGCCGGCCTCGTTGTCGCGCGCATTGACCACTTGCGCCGTGCCGAGATACGCGTGGAACAGGTCCGGCTGCGCCTTGGCCATGTGCACGCCCAGGATCGAACCCCAGGAACTGCCCATCAAGATGACCTTGTCCTTGCCCAGGTGCTGCCGCAGATAACGGGCTACGGCGATGCCGTCGTCGCGCATCTGTTCCACCGTCAAGGGGATATCTTCCGTCGGGCGCTGTTTCGCGTAGGTCATGCCCGCGCCGCGCTGGTCCCACTGCACCAGGGTGTAATTCTGTTGCCAGGGTGCATAGATGGCGTCGGCAAACGGACTCAAGGCATTGCCGGGACCGCCATGGATAAACAGGATCACGGGATTGCCGCAGGCGGCGCCCGTGACCGTGATCCATTGTTCGATGCCATTGATGGGCACGTAGCCCTGTTCGCGCACGGCTTGCGCGGGCGAGGCGAAGATGGTGCCAGCGGAAAAAGCGGGTTCGGCTGCCTCGACAAACCCCAGGCAGGACAGTAGTGAAAGTACTGAGCAGATTTTGCGCATATTATCCTGACAGAATGTTCCATAACGGCGATGCATCGGAAAAACGTGCAACCCGAAAGCAGAAACTGGGGTCGGACCCTGAGGGTCCGACCCCAGACCTTGCCTTGGGGGTTAATACTCACAGCGTACCCTTGGCAGGCTTGCCGGCAGGCACATCGGCGGCAAACTTGCGCACGAAGACGTGCATGGCATCCGCGTCGCCGACGGCGTGGCCCTGGGCATCGTAGCTGCCGGGCACGTTCAAGCCCGAGCACAGGCTGCCGGGGGCGGCCGTATCGGAGCAGGGCGTGAAGAACATCGGTTCGGCGTGCAAGGAGGTGCCAGCCAGCAGAGCGGCCAGCAGGGACAGGCGGGGCAGCAAGGTCATCGGCTACTTTGGCGGCGGTGGGAGCAGCCGCCAAAGTAGCGTTTTTTACACCAATTGTCCAGATGGAAATATTTCTTTCCGGGACTATGTTTGCTTGTTATTGCGCAACAGGCGCAAGCCATTGGCCACCACCAGCAGGCTGGCGCCCACGTCGGCAAACACGGCCATCCACAGGGTCGCCATGCCGGCCAGGGCCAGGCCGAAGAACACGGCCTTGATGCCGATGGCAAAGCTGATGTTTTGCACGAGGATGCTGCGCGTGCGCTGGCTCAGGCTGATGAATTCAGGCAACTTGCCCAGTTCATCATCCATCAGGGCCACGTCCGCCGTTTCGATGGCCGTGTCGCTGCCGGCCGCGCCCATGGCAAAGCCGATGTCCGCCTGCGCCAGGGCCGGGGCGTCGTTGACGCCGTCGCCCAGCATGGCCACCACGCCGAACTCTTGCTGCAAGGCCTTGATTTCATCGAGCTTGTTTTCCGGCAGCAATTCCGCCTTGACCAGGCTCACGCCGACGTCAAACGCGATGCGCTGCGCCGTCAGCAGATTGTCTCCCGTCAGCATGACGGTCGTCACGCCCAGCGCATTCAGGCGGGCAATGGCGGACGCGGCCGTCGGACGCAGCACGTCGGCCACGGCGATCACGCCCAGCGCACCGGCCGGGGTGGCCAGCACCATGGCCGTGTAGGCTTGCTGTTCCAGCCGTGCCAAAATCGCTTGCAGTGCCGGCGTCAAGACTTTCAATTCCGTCATCAGGCGCGCGTTGCCCAGATAATAGGTCTGGCCATCGATATTGCCTTGCACGCCGCGTCCATGCAGGGCGGCAAACTGGCTGACGGGCAAGTGGCTGCCGGCGGGCGGACCCGCCTTGACGATGGCGGCGGCCAGCGGGTGGGCCGAGTTGGCGTCCAGGCTGGCGGCCAGCAGCAGGATGGTGTCGCGGTCGCTGCCATCCAGGGCCACCACATCCGTGACGGCCGGCTTGCCCATGGTCAGGGTGCCCGTCTTGTCGACGGCAATGGCCTTGATCCGATAACCCGTTTCCAGGAATTGCCCGCCTTTCACTAAAATGCCGCGCCGCGCGGCCGCCGTCAGGCCGCTGACCACCGTGACGGGCGTGGAAATGACGAGCGCGCAAGGGCAGGCGATCACCAGCATCACCAAGGCCTTGTAGACCCAGGCCATGAAGGGCTGGCCCAGCAGCAAGGGCGGCAGCACGGCCACGAGGATGGCGAAGACGACCACGGCAGGCGTGTAGTAGCGGGCGAAATTGTCGACAAAGCGCTGCGTGGGCGCCTGCTTGCCCTGGGTTTCCTCGATCACCTTGACGATCTTGGCCAGAGTGCTGTTGCCGCTGTTGACCGTCACGGTGACGTCGAGCAAACCCCGTTCATTGATGGTGCCCGCATACACGACGTCGCCCACGGCCTTGTCCACCGGCATGCTTTCACCGGTGATCGGCGCCTGGTTGACGGACGATTCGCCGCTGGCCACGACGCCATCGAGGGCGATGCGCTCGCCCGGTTTCACGCGCATGGTCGCGCCGATGGCCACGGTGGCGACGGATACTTGCTGCCAGGCGCCGCTGGCGTCGGCCACTGTCGCCGTGTCCGGCGCCAGCTGCATCAGGCTGTGCACGGCGTTGCGCGCGCGGTTCAGGGACAGGCCCTCGATCAGCTCGGCGATGGCGAACAGGAAGATGACCATGGCCGCTTCCGGCCACTGGCCGATGGCGATGGCGCCAAACACTGCCAGGCTCATCAGGAAATTGATGTTCAGGGTGAACGTCTTCAGGGCAATCCAGCCCTTCTTCAGGGTCGGCCAGCCGCCCGTGGCGATCGACAGCAGGGCCAGGGCGATGACGAGGGGCGAACTGTCTTCATGCGTGGTCCACGCCAGCGCTTCGGCGCCCGCTGCGGCCAGGCCGGAAACGACCAGCAAGCCTTTTTGCATGCCGGACAGATTGCCTTCGTTCGGGTCACGCGCAACGGCAGCGTTCGCTTCCATGGGAATGGCCTGCATGCCGATGCCGTGCAGGGCCGCTTCCACCGTGGCCAGCGCGGGCAGGGTGTGGTGCACGTCCAGCACGCGGTTCATCAGGTTGAAATCGAGGCCCACCACGCCCGCCATATTCGCCAGCTTGTTGCGGATCAAGCGTTCTTCCGTGGGGCAATCCATGTTGGCGATGCGGTATTTGGCCGTGCTCGCGCCGGCGATGGCCGCGCTGGGCAGCGCTGGACCAGACGGGGCCGCAGGCGTGGACGAGCACGCATGCTGGCTGGAACAGCAACTGGCCGCCTTGGGTGCATGCTGATGCTCATGGTCGTGCTTGTGCTCGTGGGTATGATCGTGGCTATCGTGCGGCATCGCATTCGTCCTTCCGGTTTCGTGTATGCTTCCATTAGAAACCCTGTAGCCGCTACAGGGTCAAGCGGAATTTGCACGAAAGAATGAAAAAGGGGATGCCATGCGTATCGGAGAACTGGCCAAACGGACAGATTGTGACGTGGAAACCGTGCGTTACTATGAAAAGGCGGGCTTGCTGCAGGAACCGGGGCGCAACAGCGCCGGCTACCGCGAATACCGCGAAGAACACCAGGAACGGCTGCAATTCATCCGCCATTGCCGCTCCTTGCAGATCGGCTTGACCGATATCCGCGCCTTGCTGGAATTTAAGAACAATCCGGCCGAAGGCTGCCAGAGCGTCAACGAATTGCTCGACCACCATATCCTGCGCATCGCCGAGCAGATGGCAAATTTGCAAACCCTGCAGCAGCAGCTTGTGACCTTGCGCCACCAGTGCGACCAGCCGCAGCCATCGCAAGACTGCGCGATTCTGCAAAACCTGTCCGAGGCGGCCAGCGGCCACGACTGCGCCTGCCATACCGAACTCCCACAATCCCATTGATTCATGCTGAAACTGTTACCTGCAAGAGCTTTATTCACCTTGTCCCTGCTGTCGCCGCTGAGCCATGCGGCAGATATTCCCGCCGCCGCCGGCCACTACCTGACCCTGTACGCCGCCCCCGGCGTGCCGCAAGACGATGATCCGTACACCTGGAGCACGGTGGGCGGCAAGCAACTGACAAAGGGCGTGACCAAGGCGGACGGCCGAGCCTATCTCAAGGCAGAAGAGGGCGAAGAGACGTATGTCCTGGAAACGGTCAGCATGCGCTGGACGTTCACGGTGCCGGCTCGCTGCTGGCAAGAAGCGCCTGCCGCCTTCCAGTCATGCCTGAAACTCAAGCAAAGCGCCAGCCAATACGATATCAGACAGGATGCGGAAAAACTGGCCAGAGAGAAAGATCAACAGGCCAAGGCGGTAGCCTACGAGCTGGCGGTGCGGGCCAACGACGATGCGCTGGCCTGGCTGGGCAAATTGCCGCCGCAGTGTTCCGTACAGGAACACGCCAGGCGCCTGCTGGCCATCGGCGACAAGATCGAGCGGCATATCGCCAGCGGCTTGCGGCAAGGCGGCCCCGATGCGCGCCAGTTTGTCTGCAAGGCGCCCACGGCCTACGGCGCGTTGCCGCAGCAGCAAGCCGTGCTGGCCTATCAGCTGCAGCCGCGGCCCGTGCCGCACGCCGGTGCCGCCTGGGACCAGCTGCTTGCGGCTGCCGCGCAGGGCAACTGGATGGCGCGCCTGGAAGTGTATGAGGCGCTGGCGGAGCGCAAGGTGAGCGAACTGAGCTATGTGGAGCAGGCGCGCCTGGTGCAATTGATGGCATGGCTGCAGCAACGCGAAATCGCCGGCCTGTACAGCTTTTTCAGCGCCCGTACCCTTGGCGATGGTGCCACGCAAGACCGCGTGGCACGCCTGGCCGCCATGCAGGGCAGCGTTGCCGACCAGAGCGTCGTCGGGACGCTGCTGCAGGACGAGGACGATCCGGCACTGGCGGCGGCAGGCAAGCGGATGCTCGCCTGCGCGGCAGCGGCCATGCGGTCGCCGCGCTAACGCGGCAGCAGCGGCGGGCCACCGTCGCCCAGGCGGAAGGCGTCGACCACGCGCAATAAATCATGCGCCTGGTCCTGCATGCTTTGCGCGGCGGCGGCCGATTGCTCGACCAGGGCGGCATTGCGCTGGGTCAATTCGTCCATTTCCGTGATGGCATTGTTGACTTCCTCGATGCCCTTGCTCTGGCGCTGGCTGGCCGCCGTGATGTCGTTCATGATCTCCGTCACCTGCTGAACGGAGGCGACGATATCGCCCATGGTGCGCCCGGCGCTGTCGGCCAGCTCGCTGCCCGTTTCTATTCTGGCAACGGAATCCTCGATCAGCTGCTTGATTTCGCGCGCCGCCGTGGCCGAGCGCTGCGCCAGGCCCCGCACTTCCGTGGCGACGACGGCGAAGCCGCGCCCCTGTTCGCCCGCGCGCGCCGCTTCCACGGCCGCGTTCAAGGCGAGGATATTGGTCTGGAAGGCAATGCCGTCGATGACGGCGATGATGTCGACGATGCGCCCGGAACTGGCCTTGATCGACCCCATCGTCTCGACCACCTGGCCCACGACGCGGCCGCCTTCCAGCGCCACGTTTGAGGTCGACAGCACCATCTGGTTGGCCTGGTGCGCATGGCTGGCGTTTTCCTTCACGGTATCGGTCAGCGCATGCATGGACGAGGCTGTTTCCTGCAAAGAATGCGCTTGCGACTCCGTACGGGCCGACAGGTCCGCATTGCCGAGGGCGATTTCGCTCGCTTCTACCGTGATGGTGGAGCCCGCCTGGCGTATCTCGCCCAATAAAGTGTTCCAGTTTTTCAAGACGGTAGCCAGCGCCCGCGACAGCTTGCCGACCTCATCGTCGCTCCGGGCGTCGATGCGCGTGGTCAGGTCGCCGGCCGCCAGGCTTTCAGCGGCGCGGCACGCCTCGTCGATGGGGCGCACGACGGAGCGCGCCACCCAGGTGGCAATCAGGGCCAGCAGGGCAAAGCCGACAGCCATGGTGCCCAGCGACAGCCAGCCGGCGCGCTGGCCCGCATTTTTTGTCTCTTGCAGCGCGTCGACCGTGCGGTGGTCGAGGTTGAGCAGCACCTGGCGCAGTTGCCCGCTCACTTGCTGGTAGTGCCCGGCGGCATTTTGCATCGCCGCCACGCCCGTATTCGGGTCCATCGAGGCCAGGTCCAGCGCCTGCGCCACGCTGGCACGGTAGCGCTCGACACCGGGCAGCGCCTGGCCCGCTTCCGTGGCGGCGCCCGAGAATTGCTTGAGTTCCTTCAAGCCTTGCGCGATGGCATTGAGCTGGCGATCCGTTTGCGCGCCGAACTGCTTGAACTGTTCGTCCGACAGGCTGGCGGCGATGGCGATCTTCGCATACACGTCGGCGTGTACCTGACCCAGGGCAATGGCTTGCTGGTTGGCAAGCCGCTCGGCCGTCAAGGTCACGTCTTTCAAGTCGCGCATGCGGCTTTCGTTTTGCTGCATGGCGAAATAGGACAAGGCCCCCATGGCCAGCAGGCAAGCCAGCGCGACCACCGGGACGATCAACATCTTCTGTGCGATTTTCACATGAGGCCCATATCGTTGAGAAATTCGTTGAGAGATCGGTGTGCCATCCCGGCGCTGGCGGCGCGGCGGCGGCTACAGGTAGATGCCGCCGCAGACGACGGTCTCGGCGAGTTTCTCGCAATACATTACCTTCGGCTCGATCTTCTTGGTTTCCGGATTCGTGAATTTGTATTCCTGCCAGAACGTGCCCTTGCTCTTGGCCAGGTCGACTCGTTCCTTCACGAAAGCCTTGCCATCGATATCCTTCAGCTCGATCAAGTTCTTGCCGACCATTTTCGGATTGGCGCCATGCGCAACCACCGTCCCGTCGAGTTTATAGACGACCAGGTACAGGTCGTGCAGGATGAATTGCGGCGACTTGGCCGTGATGTCGCCATACGCCTTGGCGTCGCCGGCGCTCTTGATGTAGGACACGCCTTTCTTGACCATGGCTTCCGCGTCGGCGCGCGTGGCGCCGCCTTCGGCAGCGCTGGCGATACAGGGCAGCATGCCGGCGGCAAGCATGACCGACAGGCAAATGGCAGGGGCGAACTTGGGCATGAGAATCTCCTTCACATTGCGGCAGGGGAAAGCCGGCGGGGAACCGGTGCGGTGAGGCGGCGCCTATCGAAGTGCCGACGTTTCATAGTAGCGCGATGCCAGCAGACATGCGCTGGTGCAACAGATTTTTTTTGAATGGGGCGTTTTTGCAACGATGCGTGCAGACGGCCGTAATCGCGTCCACAGAGGGAAAGTGAGAGCGCAGACTAGCGTATCGATAGTGTGGTGCGGGCGCCGCGTTACCAGCTGGCCGGGTCTTCCGCCGCCGCGCGCGCCAGGTCGTCGTGCCAATCTTGCTGCACCAGGCGGTAGATCTCGGCAAAGAAGGCGCGCGGATCGGCCATTTCATCCCACAAGGCAGGCAGGGCATTCGTGCTTTCCGGGTCATGTTCGAGGATGGCCTGGAAATCATAGCCGGGGTCTTGCAGCGCCTGCGCCAGCACGGCCACCAGCGCATGGCGGTGGCGATAGCTGAGTTCCTTGTATTGCGACGTGATGTCGCGCCGTATCAGGGCCACGCGCTGGAGCGGGTCGTTCATGTCCCAGCGGTCCAGTTCCACGCCCAAGGTTTCTTCACGATCATACACGTCGAAGGGGCCGAGAAAATGGTGAAGCGTAGGAATGTAGGGAGCATCGCTCCAGGGGCCGCGCAGCATGGGACTCTTTCGTTTGATTGCTAAATGATCACGCGCATTCGGGCAAGGTCCAGCTTTCGTCGCCCATGTCCGTCGGGTAGATGGCGCGGGTCTGGTTCTGGCCCCAGCGCGCATGGTCGAGGATGCCGTCTTCATGCATGTCCAGTACCCATTCCGTGCTTTCCAGCAAGGTGCCATCCTTGTGGTAGACGCGGAAGAAGGTGGAAGTGCTGAGGGCGCGCACGATGTTCTGCGGCACGCCGTTGCCGTAGTGGGGTACGTAGGTATTGATCACGCACGTGCGCTGATCGTTCCATTCCTGGGCATATACGCTGGCATTGCGCGCCGCGCTCACTTTGATGAAGAGCCAGCCTGCCAGCACGAGGATGAGCAGGAAGGCGGCGGCGATCAGGCCGGTTTTCTTGAGTAGCTGCATGAGGTCATGGCATGGCCAAAAACGAAGTTGCCGCATTGTATGTCAATAGCAGATATGCTTGCCGTACGGCACGTACAGCAAGCATATCCCCGCTAATTGCCGGTAACTTGGCTATTGACTTGGCTATTTGCCCACCGCCGTGTGCAGGGTATTGGCCATGTCCAGATGATGTTGCAACGCTGGCAAGGTCTTCGCGGCAAAGGCCTTGATGTCGGGATCGCTCGCCTTCTGGCTGGCATCCGTGAACAGTTTCACCGCCTCCTTGTGCGCCGCCACGCCGATGGTGGCCGCATATTCCTTGTCAAACTGCGCGCCTTCCAGGCGGCTCA
Source organism: Janthinobacterium agaricidamnosum (assembly GCF_003667705.1). Lineage (NCBI taxonomy): Bacteria > Pseudomonadati > Pseudomonadota > Betaproteobacteria > Burkholderiales > Oxalobacteraceae > Janthinobacterium > Janthinobacterium agaricidamnosum. The sequence goes on from NZ_CP033019.1 coordinate 2,743,724, forward strand.
GCTTGTCGATCTGCGCCCGGTGCTTCTTGCCGGGCTGGTCGCTGATCTCGATCTGCTTGCTGCTGGCCAGCTGTTTCAGCTCATCCGCCACTTTCGTGTGATCGGTGACCATGGCATCGGCGAATTTCTTCACTTCCGCATTGCTGCTCTTGCTTTGCGCGACTTTGCTGGCGGCAATTTCCGTGCTGCCAGCGTCGGCGGCCTTGCTGAGGAATTGCTTGTCGTACGCGCCCGGCGCCGCGGCGGCGATGCTGTTGATGGCGATGCCGCTCAATAAGGCAACGGCGGCGCCGATTGCCACGCTTTTGAAGGACGGGGCACGGGAGCTGGTGGTCGGGATAGGCATGGGAAATCCTTTCGAGTGTGGTTTTTTCTACAAGCTGATGACAATGTTAAGCCAGCAGCCTGCGCACACCCATAGGACAGTCGCGATCATGCCCGTAGGATTAGTCCTGTTCGTTAGCGCACAGTTCGACTTGCTTCAGGGCAAATAAGGCGGCAATACCGGCATCGCGGCGCCACGCGGGCATGCCGATATCGAGCCATTCCGCCATCGCGTCCAGGTGCGACGGTTCCGAGACGCTGTGTTCGAGTTCGTCAAGCACCGTGTCGCGGTCGATATACAGGCTATCCAGCCACGCGTCGAATGAAGGCGCCAGTTCCATCAGGCCATGGGCGCGCTTGCCCGTCCACTCCGGCAACTCCTGCACATAGGCCAGCACGCGGCCGCCGCCTTCCTCCGTCAGATCCAGATAAACCATGGAATTGCCGCCATCGCGGGCGAACGGCAGGATGCGCACCGGCATGTCCGTATGCTTGCGCGCGGCGCGGATTTCGCCGACCAAGGTTTCGTCGCAGAAATCGCCTTCGTCGGCGCTGAAAAAGGTATTGAAGCCCATTTTTTCCACGCCGCCATTGCCGTCCGGCACATCGCAGGTGTAATCAAACCAGGCGCCGTTGGCCACTTGCAAGAACGCCAGGAAGGCGGGCGGCAACGGCGCTTCCAGCAGGGCTTCGATGGCGGCGAGCTGCTGCGCCGTGGGGGCGGGCTTGGCGCCCTCGAGCGCCAGGTGGCGGTATTGCGTGTAATAAGTCATTGATTATCCTTGTAGTTTCCTGCGGCCGCCACGCTATCCTTGCAGCCCGTCTCCACCTTGGCCAGCGCATCGACGAGTCCGGCCCGCAGCACGGCCATCGAGCGGGCCTTGTCGTCGATCTGCGCGATTTTCGTTTCCAGCATGGCCCGCTTGGTTTGCGCATCGAGCGCATTTTCCTGCCATACGGCAATGACCTCGGCGATTTCCTTCAAGGTAAAGCCCAGCGCCTTGGCGTGGCCGATCAGCTCGATGCGGCGCAAGGCTTGCGCCGAATATTCCTTGTAGTTATTCGTCAGGCCCGGCTGCGGCGCTTCGTCCAGCAGCCCCTGGCGCTCGTAAAAGCGCACCGTATCCTTGCTGACGCCCGTCAGGCGGGTGATTTCTCCGATACGCATCGATTCCCCTTGACCGTGGACTAAAGTCTACAGTTTACAGTAGAAACACTTTCAACTACACACCGCTGCCATGACCGCCATCAACTACACCAACCAGACCGTGCTGATCACGGGCGCCTCGTCCGGCATCGGCCGCGTCTTTGCGGAAACCCTGGCCGCGCGCGGCGCCCATTTGCTGCTGCTGGCCCGCTCCGGCGCCGTGCTCGACAGCCTGGCCAAGGAACTGTCCCAGCGCCACGGCATCCGCGCCCACGCGCTGGTGGCCGACCTGAGCCTGCCTGGCGCCGCCGCACAAGCCCATGCGCAGGCTTGCGCGCTGGGCATGCCGCCCGACGTGCTGATCAATAACGCGGGTTTCGCCACGCATGGCCGCTTCGAAAACATCGCCCTGGCGCGGCAAGTCGATGAAGTGACCGTCAATTGCACGGCCCTGATGGAAATGACGCACTGCGCCTTGCCGCACATGCTGGCGCAAAAGCGGGGCGCCATCATCAACGTGGCGTCCACGGCGGCCCTGCAGCCCGATCCCTATATGGCGGTCTACGGCGCCAGCAAGGCTTTCGTGCTGTCGTTCTCGGAAGCGCTGTGGGCGGAAAACCGCAGCCGCGGCGTGCGCATGCTGGGCTTGTGCCCGGGCGCCACGGACACGGCTTTCTTCGACGTCGTGGCCGCGCCGGAGGCAGCCGTGGGCCAGCGCATGGATCCTCAAACGGTCGTCGACGAAGCGCTGCGCGCGCTGGACCGGGGCCGCAGCAGCCACGTGGCGGGCCGCCCGAACCGGCTGCTGGCCTGGCTGCCGCGCTTGCTGCCGCGCCAGACCGTGCTGGGCATCGTGGAAGGCATGCTCAAGCCGAAGGCGGCCTAGGCATCAGAACGCCATGGTGGCGAACATGGACAGCACGGCCGTCGCCATGACGATGGTCGACAGCCAGCCCAGCGCCCGCAGGCGGCGCGAAATGGTCAAGGTGCCCATGATGGCGGGGCGCGAGGCCATCACCATCATCAGGGCCATGATGGGCACGGAAATGACGCCGTTGATGACGGCGCTCCAGTACAGGGCCTTGATGGGGTCGAGCGGCGAAAAGCACAGGGCGGCGCCGATCACGGTGGCCGTGACGATGATGCCGTAAAACTTCTTGGCGGCCCGGGGCGCCAGTTCCAGGCTGTTTTTCCAGTGAAAGGCGCCGGCCATGGCGTAGGCGGCCGAGCCGGCCAGCACGGGAATGGCCAGCAAGCCCGTGCCGATGATGCCCAGGCTGAACAGCGCGAAGGCGAAGTCGCCCGCGATGGGGCGCAGGGCGGAAGCGGCCTGGGCGGACGTATCGATGTGCGTGATGCCTTGCGCGCCCAGGGTCACGGCCGTCGTCAGCATGATGAAGAAGGCCACCAGGTTGGAAAAGCCCATGCCGATAGCCGTGTCCATCTTGATGCGCTGGAATTGCCGTGGCGCCTGTTCCGGCGCACGGCGCAAGGCTTGCGCGCCAGCGTCCGCCTGCAAGTCTTCCACTTCCTGCGAGGCTTGCCAAAAGAATAAATAGGGGCTGATCGTGGTGCCGAACACGGCCACGATCATGGTGACCGAGGCGGCCGACCAGGCGAACTGGGGCCAGACGGTGCGCAGCGCCACTTCGCCCCAGGGAATGTGCACGGTCAGCACGGTGGCCACATAGGCCAGCAAGCCCAGGGTCAGCCATTTCAGGATGCGCACGTACTGTTGATACGGAATGAAGACTTGCAGCAGCAGCGACAGCAGGCCAAAGCCAGCGGCGTACAGATGCGTGGGGCCGCCGATGATCAGGGTCAGGGCATCGCCCATGGCGGCCACGTCGGCGGCGATATTGATGACATTGGCCAGCAGCAGCAAGCTGACGATGGCGTACAGCAAGGATTTCGGATAGTGGCGGCGGATGTTCGTTGCCAGCCCATGGCCGCTGACCCGGCCGATCTTGGCGCTGATGACCTGGATGCCCAGCATCAGGGGGAACGTCAGGCAGACGGTCCACAGCATGCCGAAACCGAACTGGGCGCCCGCCTGCGAATACGTGGCGATGCCGCTGGGGTCGTCATCGGCCGCGCCTGTGATCAGGCCGGGGCCCAGCTTGCCCAGCCAGGTGTCGGATGGGTCGGCCCGGCCGCTGTCGGTCTGCATGCGTCGCTCCTGCGTGATGGAGCGAGCAGCGTATCACAGGCGGGCGGCGTCCAGAAGGGCGCCGCCCGGAAAATTCACGCGTCAGTAGCGCGCATCCTTCGGCTTGCCGCCCTTGGGCCAATCCTTGACCTTGTCGGGGAAGTCCGGACGGGGCATGTGCGTAAAATATTCGGCCACGTCGACGGCGTCCTGGTCGGACAGGTTGCCTTGTCCCAGCGGGAATTTCTGGCCGTGGCCCATCACCATATTGGCCTTGACGAAGCCGGCCGCCGTGTAGGTGCGGGCCATGCCGGCGCCAATGTTGAAGGAACGCTCACCCCACAGCGGCGGGAAGGCGACGACGCCGTTGGCGCCCTTGATGCCTTCGCCATTCGCGCCATGGCAAACGGCGCATTGCTCGGCATACACTTTTTTGCCATGCACGGGATCGGGCAGCAGAGCCCGGTCAATCTTCGCCACGCCGCGTCCCGCCACCTTGTCGCCCGCTTGCGTGGCGCCCTTCATCCAGTCGATGTAGGCGACCATCGCCTGCAGGTCGGGGCCGTCCACGGGCAGCGGCTTGCCGTGCATGGAGCGGCGGAAGCAGCCGTTGATGCGCTCTCCCAGGCTGATGACCTTGCCGGCACGCGGCGCTTCCGACGGGAAGAAGGCGGAAATGCCGAGGAAGGGCGAACCGTTGGCCACGGTGCCGCCATTCAGGTGGCAGCTGCTGCAATTGAGGTCGTTGCCCACGTTTTGCGGCAGCCGGGCCCGTGTTTCCGTCATCAGCTGCATGCCGTGAATCAATTGACTGGCGTTCGGATCGGCCGTCAGGGCGGCGAAGCGGGGCGTGACGAAGCCGCCCGCGTCCGGCGCCTTGAGCTTGAGCTCCTTGCGCACTTTGGCGATCTGCGCCGGGGTCACGGGTGCGCCCTGGTTGCCCCACTTGCCGCGCACAAAGGTGAGGATTTCCGCCAGTTCCGTGTCCGCCAGGCGGTCATACGCGGGCATGCCGAACGAGCGGGGCGAGTGCTGCGTGACGGCCGACTGCCAGCCCGTCAGCGCGATATGGATGACGGAGGTGGCGTCTTTCGATTGCACCGAGTCGTTCTGCGCCAGCGGCGGGAAGATGTTTTCCACGCCACGGCCGTCGCGGCGGTGGCAGGTGGCGCAGAACTGCAGGTAGCCGAGGCCGCCCCGCGTGTTGTACAGGGCATCGTTGCTGGCCGCCACGACGGGCGCCGTTTTCTTCGGCGGCGCGGCCGCCCCATCCTTGGCCGGCAAGCCGTGCAGGTAGTGCGCCAGCGCGTCGAGGTCGGCATCCGTGAAGTATTGCGTGCTGTGCGTGATGACTTCCGTCATGCTGCCGGCCGCCGTGCCGAAACTGTTGCGGCCGGTTTTCAGCAATTGCACGATGTCGCCCGGCGTCCACAGATTGCGCAGGTTCACCGCATGCCAGCCATCGAAGGTAAAACCGGACAGGTAGTGCTTGCCGCTGCCGCCGTCCTGGCCCATGGTTTTTTCCTGGAAAGCCACGCCGCGCGGCGTGTGGCAGGAGCCGCAATGGCCCAACCCTTGGGCCAGGTAGCTGCCCCGGTTCCACTGGGCCGACTTGGCGCTGTCGGGCTTGAACGGTGCGTCGTCGAGGAAGACGGCGTTCCACAGCGACAAGCCCCAGCGCATGCTGAACGGCCATTTCATGTCCGTTTCGCGGTTTTGCTGCGCCACGGGCGCCACGCCCCGCTGCAGATAGGCGTACAGCGCCTGCATGTCGTCGGGCGTGATCTTCGCGTAGGAAGGGTAGGGCATGGCCGGGTACAGATTGTGGCCGTCCGCCGCCACGCCCTTGCGCATGGCGCGGTCGAACTGGGCAAACGTGTACGTGCCCAGGCCCGTCTTCGCGTCGGGCGTGATATTCGTGCTGTAGATGGTGCCGAACGGCGTTTTCAGTTCCAGGCCGCCGGCCATGGCGGCGCCGTTCGGGCTGGTATGGCAGGCCACGCAGTCGCCAAGGCGGGCGACGTATTCGCCGCGCTTGATCAGCTCGGCCGAGGCTGCGGGCATCCTGGCGGGCGCGGCGGCGGGTGCCGCCCTGGCGTTGGCGCAGAAGCCCAGCATGCCCAGAAGCATTGCCGCCAGCCAGGCAGTGATCGAAAAGGAAAAAGCGGGAGGGCGGCGCGAACCGCGATGCAGGATGGAAATGGCGTTCATGGTGACCCTTTATTATTACGCGCAAGCTTACGCAGTCGTCACCACGGCGAACATTGGGAATTTCTTTCGAGCAACTAGGTAATCTTCCCTAGTGTTTTATAGCGGGAAATCGTGTAGCGGCGCCTGCAAGCTGGCCAGGATGCGTTCGCGCAGCCAGCGGTGCGCCGGGTCCAGGTGCATGCGTTCGTGCCAGACCATGGCCATTTCGTAGTCGGGCAGGGCGACGGGCGGCTCCCAGGTGCGCAGCGCGCCCAGCGCATTCTTCAGCAGGCGCGACGGCAGCAGGGCCACCATGTCGGACGCTGTCAGCAAGGGCGGCACGATCAGGAAATGCGGCACGGACAGCACCACCTTGCGCGTGCGCCCCAGCTTTTCCAGTGCCGTATCGACGTTGCTGCGGAAACCGCCGCCGTTGGGCGAGACGACGATGAATTCCAGCGCGCAGAACTGGTCGAGCTTGGGCGGCGATTGCAGCAACGGGTGGTCGTGGCGGCCCGCCAGCACATAGTGTTCAGTGAACAGCGTGCGGTGGCGCAAGCCGGGCGGCGCTTCTTCCTGCGCCAGGAAACCCAGGTCGACCTGGCCCGTTTCCAGGTCGTGCGCCATGCGCGCCGGCACGGCTTCGAACACGGCCATGCGCGACAACGGCGCCTGCGCGCGCAGGGCGGGCAGCATGGGCAGCAGGATCGCATATTCGGCGGCGTCGGCCGCCGCCAGGTTCCAGCGCACCTGGGCCGTGGCCGGATCGAAGGCCGCTTCGGGTTGCAAGACTTGCTCCAGCTGGGCCAGCACGGCTTGCAAGGGCGCCAGCAGGGCCAGCGCCCGCGCCGTGGGCAGCATGCCGCGCGGACCGGGCAAGAGCAGCGGATCGTCGAAGGCCGCGCGCAGCTTGCCCAGTTGCACGCTGACGGAGGGCTGGCTCAGGTGCAGTCGCGCGGCCGCCCGCGTGACGTTGCGCTCGATCAGCAGGGCGTTGAGGGTCAGCAGCAGGTTCAGGTCCAGCTTGCGCAAATTGTCCATGACTATACCTTGTATATCAACTATTCATTTCCGCTATGATAGCGCAAGCCCTACAGTGGTTCCTGTGACTTTTACTCTTCACCTTTTACAGGAACTAACTGATGCAACTGCATGAATATACAAGCTTTGATGGATTAGGACTGGCCCAGCTGCTGCGCGAGGGCGCCGTTTCCGCCGCCGAATTGCACGACGCAGCCCAGCGCGCCTGCGCCGCCGTCAATCCGCAGATCAATGCCGTGGTCGAGCTGTGGCCGGCCGATGTATCGCAGGTGGACGGCACCGCGCCATTCGCCGGCGTGCCATTCCTGATCAAGGATGTGGCCGTCACCATGGCGGGCCAGCGCAGCGAAGCGGGCAGCCGCCTGGGCGCCGGCCATGTCGCGTCCGCCGATTCCCATCTGATGACGCAGTTCCGCGCCGCCGGCCTGGCGACGTTCGGCCGCACCAGCACGCCGGAAATGGCGTTTGCCACCACCACCGAACCGGTCTTATATGGCGCCACGCGCAACCCGTGGAACGTCCACCTGAGCGCGGGCGGCTCCAGCGGCGGCGCGGCGGCGGCCGTGGCGGCTGGCATCGTGCCGCTGGCGCATGCGACGGATGCGGCCGGCTCCATCCGCGTGCCCGCCGCCTCGACGGGCCTGTTCGGCTTCAAGCCCAGCCGGGGACGGGTGTCGAACGGCCCCGCCATGGACGAAATCTTCAGCGGCCTGGGCGTGCAGCTGGGCGTGAGCCGCAGCGTGCGCGACAGCGCCGCCTTGCTCGACTGCGTGCAGGGCGTGCTGCCGGGTGAGCCGTATGTGACGAATCCTCCCGGCCACAGCTGGTTGTCGCAGGTGAGCGTGGCGCCGGGCAAGCTGCGCATCGCCGTGCAGCGGACCGCCAGCAATGGCGCCCGGCCCGTACCCGCCGTCGATGCCGCGCTGCAAGACACCGTGCGCCTGCTGGAAAGCCTGGGCCACCACGTGGAAGAAGTGTCGCCCGCGCTGGGCGTGTCGTGGCAAGCCTTCGTACAAGCCAATGCCGGCATCTGGTGCGCCAACCTGGTGCCGTGGATAGACGGCCTGGCGCGGGAAAGCGGGCGGACCGTGTCGCTCGATACGCTGGAACCGGCCACGTTGGCCTGCTACCGGTACGGGCAGACGGTGTCGGCCGTCGATTTCGTGGCCGCGCTCGACGTGCGCAACACCGTCACGCGTCAGGCCGGCGCCTTGTTTGAGCAGTACGACGTGCTGCTCACGCCCACCATGCCGGATATGCCGTGGCAACTGGGGTGCTATGGAGAAAACGAGGAAAAGCTCGATGGGCTGGGCTGGACGGCACGCCTGTTCGAGCATTCGCCGTACACGCCGCTGGCCAACGTGGCGGGCTTGCCGGCCATGTCCGTGCCGCTGGCCATGTCCAATGATGGCTTGCCGATCGGCATGCAGTTCATGGCCGGGTATGGAAACGATGGAACCTTGCTGCGCCTGGCGGGCCAGCTGGAGCGGGCGGCGCCATGGCTTCCAAGGCGGCCGCCTGTGTGGGCAGGCAAGGTGCAAGCACGCCTTGCGGACGGCTGAAACCGGCCACCATCGCGGCTTTGGCCAGCGACAAGAAGCCGGGGTCGGACCCGCCGGGTCCGACCCCAGTCCTTGTTCTTGGGTGAAAAGTATCAGGTGGGCATCGTAGTCAGCTGCGCCGCGCCCCGGCCTTCCATACGGAAACGAAATCGTTCCCACAGCCGGTCGTGGAAGGGCAGCACGATCACGTTGCAGATGGGCTCGACCACGGCCAGCAAGCCGCCGAAGGCCATGGAACCCGTGGCCCAGTACATGACGCTGAAAGCGACGCCCATGTGCATGGCCGTCTGGCTCAGCTTTTCACCGGCCAGGGCGGCAAAGCCCAGGCGGCTGGCCGCGTAGCGGCGGCGGATCGCGTGCCAGGCTTTTTCATGCCACGGCAGCAGGCTCACATTGATGATCGGTTCGATGATTGCGGCCAGGCCACCGAGTGCCAACGAGCCCGTCAGCAAATAGGCTAGGCCGAAGGCGATCGACATGTGCGTGCACACCTGGCTGAATGTTTTGATGGCTGTGAACAAGGGACGCTCCTTTCTGTTGAATTCGCTTATCCTTGATTTAGATAGTAACGATTCTCATTTACAAAAGGAAGTGAAATATTTCAACTGGATCGATAGATTTCATCTATTGATTTGGAAATATCAATTACCCATGCTGCGGGCGTATCCCGCTGCAGGCATCGCCGTCAGCGTATAGAGGGCCGGCCGGGATTGCGGCTTTTACCGCAAAAAGAATTCTAACCAATTGATTTATTTAGTAAATTCGACTTTGTAGTTCATCGGGGCCACCTCTCGCTCAAGGTCCAGCATGTATTCGCCGAATCGGTTGATGTGCCCTTTCCGATATGGCGCTAAGCCGCGAAGCACCTCCTCCGTTAGCACATATCCCTTTGCCTGTATTGTCTTGAGGAGCCGCGTCATCTCATGGACATTGTGCAGGATGACCATGTTCGCAACGAGCTGGTTGTACTTGATAACCTTGCGCTGTTCGTGCCGAACGTTTTCGGCAATGATGCCTTCGCCCCCAAAAAACAACCATTTGATGAAGCCGTTGAATTCCTCGCTCTTGTTGGTTGCTGCATGGATGGTACGACGCAATTCCGCGTCGTTGATGTACTTGAGCAGGAACATTGTCCGATGTACCCTACCGAGCTCGCGGAACGCGTAGTAGAGCTTGTTCTTGCGGCTAGCGGTCCCTAGGCGGCGCAGGATCGTCGATGGCGCAATCTTGCCCGCTTTTATGGAAATAACGACGCGCAGCATGTCCTTCATATGACGCGCGATCAGTTCCCAGTCGATCGATCCACGGAACAGGCTGCCAATATTGTCATACTGGTCGGCCTTGTCCGCCTTGAAGAACACCAGATCTTTGATATTGCGGATGCGCGGCATCAGGTCGATACCCAGCAGCGAAGCCAGGCCAAAGACAGGCGTGCTTTGGGCCTGGGTATCGCCGTGCAGCGTATCTGGCTGGATGTCCGACTGGTTGTTGATTAGCCCATCGAGGATGTAAACCGCCTCATAGACGCCGCATGGAATAAAGTGACTGAACAACGCGATGTACTTGTCGGACACATGGTAGTAGCCAATGCCGCCGTATCCACCGTAGCGGATATGGTATTCGGAAAGCAGGTTAGCCTCGTAAATGTTCCATTTGGTACCGTCGGCCGACGCGCTCTTTCCCGACCCCCAATAACGTGGCAATGCGAAGCGGTTGTATGCATTGATCACCTTGACGATCGCCTTGTCCAGACGCTGCTCGGTGACATGCTTGAGATTGAGCCAGGCCACCTGCTTGCGGCTCAGTCCCTTGATCGAGCGTGCGGTTTGCGTGGCGCCCAGGTTACAACCATAGCAAAACAACGTAGTGATGAAGCGCTTGCGCGGATCGTCTACTTTGGCCTCGAAGCCGGACAACGGACCGAAGAGTTTATGCAAGTCCAACCATTTTTCAGTCTCGGTCAATACATCAAGGATGCTCACCGGATCCATTTCATTGGTGACCATCTGCTCGATGGCGTCAAGTTCGGGTGGCGGCTTCGGGCGCTCCATGCGACGGATCACAATGCCGCTCTCGTCTATATCGGCAAGGCTATTTTGCGGGAATCGGCTGTCAACGTCGCGCGCTAGACTGCCGAGTTTGTCGCGCAACTGCGCGACAAACGCCGGAGCTTCCACCGACAGCCCTACCAGTTCACCATAGGCTTTCACTTCACGCTCGTATTGCTCCCAGTCCACCAGGTGGTTGCGATAATCATCGTAGTCGCCGCTATGCTCGACGTACAGATCGCCCGACTTGAGTTCATCCATGACTTGCGTCATCACGGCAAGTTCGAAATACTTGCGATGCACGTTCGCTGGGGCATCGGCTGCGACTCGGCCAAAAACCAGCTTGCGCCACTTATCGGACATCCAGTCCAGTGCCAATTCAGGTAGCGCACCTTCTGCCGCTGGCAGTTGTTCCTTGTGGCTGGAGCGATGCTTTTGGATGATGGCGATCGCCGCCAGCAGGCTCTGATCCTGGGAGCTCGATTTCAGACTGAGCGCTTCGAGGCACTTGAAGAGCAGGCTGCGCTTGCCAACATACCCGACCAGCATGAACGGATAATAGTTATTGCCAGCATACGCCATGTGCTCGTCGCATTCAGTGATCCATGCCCCAAGATCCCCGTCGAGGGATTGCTCGACCCTAGCGACGCGCTCCTCGTCGCTGCCCTCGTCGCTCAGGACGGTCAGCACTTCGCGGAACTGTCCGATCAAACGCTCAATCTGTTCGGCGTGCTGCAGGTGATATTGCCGCAACCGTTCCTCGGCACCGTTATGCAAGCTGCGGATGGTCTTGATGAAGATTTCGGCGATATCGTCCATTGCCTTCTGCAACTGGCTTTGAATCAGCAGCACGATGAGGGTGTGGCGCTTGAGTGGCTTGAGCCGCCGCATTTCCGCCACATCCAGGGCACGCGCCTCCAAAACGAGTTGTTCACGCTTGGTTGCGGCGATGGCCTCGGTATTGGGCAGATCCTGCGCCAGCGCGATCATGGTCTCAATGTGGGCCAGGAAATCCGTCACCGCACGCACATTGGGCTGCTTCGGCTCGCGTTTGAGGCTATCCCATATGCGCAGGTTCTTACCCGCAGTGAGCATGTGTTCAAAACGCTCGACCACGCAAGTTGGCAATCCGCCAGCCACCGCCTTATAGATGCCGTCATTGACGCTGGTACGGGAATGGCGAGCCAGCCTGAACAAGTAGGTGAATCCAGGCAGTTCCAGGCGACGCTGGACCAACTCTTCAATCAGGACATTGATAATGTCGGGTAGCTCCTGCTTGGTATGGGCAGCCTGCAGGGCCTGATCTTCCAGCCAGTATTCATCGGACGAGTCCATCACCCGGATCCCCACGTACCCGCGCAGACGGCGCTGGTGTGTTGTCTTGCTACCGGATTGATCGTATTGCGCCAGCGCTCGTTTTGCCGGAACGCGCAGACCGCTATGTTCGCAGATATGCCGCACCACGATAGACGGGATGCTCGACAAAGGGACGAAATAACCGAGCCTTTGCAACAGCATAAGTTGGATCAGCAAAAAAGTACGATGCGATGCTTGGCGATACAGCGTGAAGATATGGTCAATTTGAGCGCGCGAAGGCGTGTAGATCGCCCCGAGCTCCTGCTCAGTGAATTCTTGTTTCAGGCGTGGATAAGCCGTTTCATGAATATTCGTCATTGAAATCAGTCGACACCGGTCCAGCGAAGGAATTGCTGGAAATCGTGCATCGATTGCAAGTTTTTTGTCAAGCAATTAAACGTAAAGCATTCCAATCCGGCGACATATGTCTTTGACCTTCCCCATTATGGTAATGCGTATAGTGATGATACCGGTCATTCGGATCCGTACTTGCTCACGGTCAAGTGCATCGCAGCAATACCTTGACAGTGGGTCTGATACAACCTAGGCTACGAATACCGTCCATATAGATAGTTTATGAAGACCTCCCGCACAGTGCGATTGTTCACGACTCTTGTCGCGATACTTAGCATGCTGTTCATGCAGCATGCGGTTGCTTCGTACCTGTGCCCTGGCGTACCGATGGGAGGCGGTGGCTCTGTTGTAGCCGCAGGTGTTAGGGCATCTGCGATGCCCGCGATGACAGATTGCGCTGGCATGGACACTGACCAGTCGACGTTGTGTCAAATTTATGCTGTGGGAGATGCATCCAGGCAGTCGCTGGACAAGACACCTGTCGCCGACCACCCATCATTCGTCCCTGTTGTCCTGCTTTTGACGTTAGCTATTTATGACACTCCCGTAGTGTATTCAGCAAAACCTCCTTTGCTCATTACCTTGGCGAGGCCAACGGCACCGCCTATCGCTATCCGCCATTGCTGTTTGCGTATTTGATACTCCAGACTGCCTAGATCGTCATCGCCTTGTCGGGTTCGACAGGGCGTTGTTGCCCATCGCATTCTGGAGCTGCCATGCCAATCCCGTACTCCGTGCAGTCGCATGCACGCGTCGTCCGTCTTCGCCCATTCATGAAGACGGCGCTCGCTCTCGCCCTTACTTTTCCGCTGCTTGCCTTCGTTCATGATGCGCGCGCGGCCCCCCAGCCAATCACCTTCACCGAGGCGCTGCAGCAGGCTGTCGTCCGCTCGCGCCAACTTCATGCGCAGGACCAGGCCACTGTCGCTGCACATGAAATGGCGGTAGCGGTGGCGCAGCGCCCCGATCCCACTCTCAAGGTCGGCATCGATAATGTGCCCTTAAGTGGCAGTGATCGCTTTAGTTTGAGCGGGGATTTCATGACGATGCGGCGCATCGGCATTTCGCAGGAACTGACACGCGCCGATAAATTGCGCTGGCGTTCCGCACGTCTTGAGCGCGAAGCCGACAAGGCGCAGGCGCAAAAAGATGTCGCACTCGCCGCGATTCAGCGCGACACGGCGATCTCCTGGCTCAACGTCTACTACATTCGGAAAATGTCAGTAGTTCTGACAGAACAAGTGGTCTTTTCCCGCCAGGAAATTGACGCCGCTACGGCCGCCTATCGGGGCGGGCGTGGCAGCCAGGCCGACGTGCTGGCTGCGCGTTCTGCCTTGTTAACCCTTGAGGACCGAGCCAGTCAGGTCGAACGCGACCTCAATACGGCAAAAAACATGCTGGTGCGTTGGACCGGCAGCAGCGGCGAACTTGCCGATGCCAGCATGCCCGACTTGGGCACCATCCCTCTGGACCCGGTGTTGCTCGACACTGAACTGGCGCACCGCCCGCAGATCATGGTGTTGAATCGGCAGGAAGAAGCCGCCCAGGCGGACGTCAATCTGGCGCAAGCGAACCGACGCCCGGACTGGAGTATCGAGTTCGCATTCCAGCAGCGCGGTGCGGCCTATTCAAACATGGTCTCCATTGGCCTGTCTCTGCCATTGCAGTGGGATCGCAAGAACCGGCAGGACCGCGAACTAGGCTCCAAACTCGCCTTGGTCGAACAAGCCAGGAGCGAGCGCGACGAACTGCTGCGGGAAGATGCTGCCAACATCCGTGCCTTGCTCATCGAATGGAGGAGTGGCCAAGAACGTAGCGAGCGCTACGCGCTCCAGCTATTGCCACTAGCCGACGAGCGCAGCCTGGCGCTCCTGGCCTCCTATCGTGGCGGTAAAGCCTCTTTGGCCGAGGTGCTCGCTGCCAGGCGTAACAGTGCTGACATGCACGTTCAGTTGCTGCAGTTGCAGATGAATACAGCCCAGTTTTGGGCACAGCTTCGCTTCCTCTTTCCCGACACCGCAAGCGCGCAGATTTCCGCAGTACATAGCCAGCAGGAACTCAAATGAACAATAAGAAATTACGCGTCCTAGTACTTGCGGGTGCCCTTGCAGCGGTCGCTTATGCCGGTTACCAGTTTGGTGTACGACAAGCACATCAGACAGTATCTACAGGTGACGTCAAGGCGGTATCCGGCAACGCAGCAGGCGCCGCGAGTGCTGCCAACAAGAAACCATTATATTGGCATGACCCCATGGTGCCGGGCCAGAAGTTTGACAAACCCGGTAAGTCACCGTTCATGGATATGCCGCTGGTGCCCGTCTATGCTGCGGGGGATGGTGAGGACAGTAATGTTACGATTAGCCCGCGGGTCCAGCAAAACCTGGGAGTGCGCACAGCGCTCGTCACATCAGGAAGGATGTCCGCCGGCTTGGTTGCCGTCGGTAACGTTGCCTATAACGAGCGCGACGTGGCACTGGTGCAGGCGCGTAGCGGTGGATTTGTAGAGCGCTTGTATGCGCGTGCCCTGCTCGATCCGGTGGAAAAGGGGCAACCCTTGGCTGACTTGTATGTCCCTGACTGGATCGCGGCACAAGAAGACTATCTGGCAAGCCGTCGTATGCAAGGCAATGAAACAGCATCCCTGGTCGACGCTGCCCGCCAGCGCATGCGGCTAGTTGGTATGAGTGAGGGGCAAATCCGGCTAGTCGAGTCAAGTGGAAAGGTCCATCCTCGCTTGACGGTTTCAGCACCCATCAGCGGTGTGATCGCAGAGCTTGGCGCCCGCGAAGGAATGACCGTCTCCGCTGGTGCGCCGCTGTTTCGCATCAATGGACTTGCGACAGTATGGGTCAACGCGGAGGTTCCCGAAAGCGTGGCGGCCAAGGTTCGCCCTGGTGACGCCGTCGAAGCGCAGGTACAGGCGCTACCCGGAACTATTTTCAAGGGCAAGGTGGGTGCCATTTTGCCGGAAGTTAATGCCGCGACGCGAACCCTGAAAGCCCGTGTGGAGCTGGCTAACCCCGGCGCTCAGTTGTTGCCCGGTATGTTTGCTACTCTGACCTTCGCGTCAAACAGTGGCACCGATGTTTTGCAGGTGCCGTCGGAGGCAGTCATCCAGACGGGTACGCGCAGCGTTGTCATGCTTGCCCAGGAGGGCGGCAAGTTTATGCCCGTCGATGTGGAGGTCGGCAGCGAAGGCAGTGGTCTCACCGAAATTCGCAAGGGCCTATCCGCTGGTCAGAAAGTGGTCGTCTCGGCGCAGTTCTTGATCGATTCCGAGGCCAGCCTGAAGGGAACGACGACACGCATGAGCGATACGCAGTCCCCTGACGCAGACAAGGCACTTCCGCGCCACCATGGGGTAGGCAAGGTCGAACAGATCGGCAAGGATGAAATCACCATTTCGCATGGCCCTATCACGTCGCTGCAGTGGGGGGCGATGACGATGGGTTTCAAAGTGTCTTCCACGGGCTTGCAGCGCAATATTGGCATAGGTGACCGAGTCGCCTTCGACATCCAGCAAGGCGAGGATGGCAGCTTTGAGATCGTGGCCATTGCGCCGACCTCCGGTGCGCCGAAACCCGAAAATAAACCCATGGGTGGCATGAAAGCACCCGCGGGAGTGGCGAAATGATCACAAAACTGATCCGCTGGTCTATCAGCAACCGTTTTCTGGTCTTGTTGGCGACTGTATTCATTACGGTCTGGGGCATTTGGTCGCTGGCGCGCACGCCGCTCGATGCCATTCCCGACCTGTCGGACGTGCAGGTTATTATCCGCACCAGCTATCCGGGGCAAGCGCCGCAAATCGTCGAGAACCAGGTCACGTATCCACTGACCACCACCATGCTGTCGGTGCCGGGTGCCAAGACGGTGCGCGGATACTCGTTTTTCGGTGACTCCTTCGTCTACATTCTGTTTGAAGACGGTACCGATCCGTACTGGGCGCGTTCACGGGTGTTGGAATATCTGAACCAGGTGCAGTCACGCCTGCCACCGCAGGCAAAAACCGCGCTCGGACCAGATGCGACCGGCGTCGGCTGGGTCTATGAATATGCGCTGGTCGACCGTAGCGGCAAGACCGATTTGTCGCAATTGCGCGCCTTGCAGGACTGGTTTCTCAAGTATGAGTTGAAAGCGGTGCCCAACGTCTCGGAAGTGGCCAGCATTGGCGGCATGGTGCGTCAGTACCAGATCGTGCTCGATCCAGACAAGATGCGCGCCTTTAACATCCCACATGGCAAAATTATCGATGCCGTGCAGAAAGCCAACCAGGAAACGGGCGGTTCCGTGCTGGAATTGGGCGAGGCCGAATACATGGTACGGGCCTCTGGTTATCTGAAGTCGCTTGACGACTTCCGCAAGATTCCGTTGATGACGACTGACGCTGGCGTATCGGTCCGGCTGGGCGATGTCGCGCGCATCCAGATCGGGCCAGAGATGCGGCGCGGGATTGCCGATTTGAATGGTGAGGGCGAAGTTGCTGGCGGCGTGATCATCATGCGTTCCGGGAAAAATGCGCTGGAAACCATCGATGCCGTCAAGGTCAAGCTGGAAAAGCTAAAAGCGAGCCTTCCGCCCGGCGTCGAGATCATCCCCACCTACGACCGATCGAACCTGATCAAGCGCGCTGTGACCAACCTGAAAGAAAAGCTGATCGAGGAATTCATTGTCGTCGCTGTGGTCTGTGCGCTGTTCCTGTTTCACTTGCGCTCGGCGCTGGTGGCCATCATCACGCTGCCGATCGGCATCCTGATCGCCTTTATCGTCATGTACTACCAGGGAGTCAACGCCAATATCATGTCGCTGGGCGGTATCGCCATTGCTGTAGGCGCGATGGTCGATGCCGCCGTGGTGATGATCGAGAATGCCCATAAGCATATTGAAGCCTGGAATCATGCCCATCCAGGTAAACAGCTAAAGGGTCATGAGCATTGGCGCGTCATTGGCGACGCTGCTGTTGAGGTTGGACCAGCACTGTTCTTTTCGCTTTTGATCATCGTTCTCTCGTTTATTCCCGTGTTCACTCTGGAAGCGCAAGAGGGCCGTCTGTTTTCGCCGCTGGCCTTTACCAAGACGTATGCGATGGCGGCGGCGGCTGGACTGGCGGTGACGCTGATTCCCATTTTAATGGGCTATCTGATCCGCGGCCGGATTCCCGATGAGCAAAAGAATCCCCTCAATCGTTTCCTGGTCGCGCTATACCGCCCCTTGCTCGATGTCGTACTGCGTTTTCCAAAGCTGACTTTGCTGGCGGCAGCACTGGTAGCAGCCATCACGATCTGGCCCATGACCCGGCTCGGCGGCGAATTCATGCCGCCATTGGATGAAGGCGATGTGCTGTACATGCCGTCGGCGTTGCCCGGTCTGTCGGCCGGCAAGGTCGCGCAGTTGTTGCAGCAGACTGACCGGCTGATTAAAACGGTACCAGAGGTACAAAGCGTCTTCGGCAAGGCCGGTCGAGCCGAGAGCGCCACTGATCCGGCGCCGCTGGAAATGTTCGAAACCATGATCCAGTTCAAGCCGCGCGATCAGTGGCGCCCTGGCATGACGCCGGAAAAATTGATACAGGAACTGGACCGCACCGTCAAGGTGCCTGGGCTGTCCAACATCTGGGTGCCGCCGATCCGCAACCGGATTGACATGCTGGCCACCGGCATAAAAAGCCCGGTCGGCGTCAAGGTCGCAGGCGTTAGCTTGCAGGAAATTGACCGCATCACTGGTGAGATAGAACGCGCAGTCAAGAAGGTGCCGGGTGTCTCCTCAGCGCTGGCCGAGCGCCTGAACGGCGGACGGTACATCGACGTCAACATCGATCGCGACGCGGCCGCCCGCTACGGCTTGAATATTGCAGACGTGCAAAGCGTGGTGTCGGCGGCGATCGGCGGTGACAATATCGGTGAAACTGTCGAAGGATTGCAGCGTTTCCCGATTAATGTGCGTTATCCACGCGAGGTGCGCGACTCAGTCGAGAAACTGCGCCAGCTACCGGTGCTGACAGAGCGGGGGGCGCAAATCCGGCTGGGTGATGTCGCCGCGATCCGCATCGACGACGGTCCACCGATGCTCAAGAGTGAAAATGCCCGGCTGTCAGGCTGGGTGTATGTCGATATTCGCGATCGCGACTTGAGTTCGACTGTGTATGACATGAAGCAAGTCGTCGCCAGGGAAGTCAAATTGCCGGCGGGTTACTCCATTGCATGGTCGGGGCAGTTCGAATATCTAGAGCGTGCCACTGAAAAACTCAAAATCGTCGTGCCAGCGACCTTGCTTATTATCTTCGTGCTGCTTTATTTGACCTTCAAGCGCTTCGATGAAGCGGCCTTGATCATGGCAACGTTGCCGTTTGCGCTGGCCGGCGGCATTTGGCTACTGTGGTTGCTCGACTATCACCTGTCAGTCGCCGGCAGCGTCGGCTTCATCGCGTTGGCTGGCGTCTCGGCCGAATTCGGCGTAATCATGCTGCTTTATTTAAAGCATGCCTGGGATGAACGTCTGGCGAATGGTAACGCTGGTGAAACCGATCTGCTCGATGCAATTCGTGAAGGGGCGGTCTTGCGCGTGAGGCCCAAGGCAATGACGGTGGCGGTCATTATCGCCGGCCTGGTGCCGATTATGCTGGGCACCGGCACTGGGTCGGAGGTCATGCAGCGCATCGCCGCGCCGATGGTTGGCGGCATGATTACCGCGCCGTTGTTGTCCATGTTTGTGGTCCCTGCGGTTTATCTGCTGCTACGTCGGCGTCAGATCCGTGCCGCCGGCTCGGCAGCAGCAGAGGAGAATTAGCCGTCATGAGACCGTTTGGCACCTACCGATCGGCTAAGCACCTCGTGTATTTCGTGAGGTGTGCGGTGGTGTTGTTCGGTTTTATCTGGTGCAGCCATGTGCCGGCGTTTCCACTGCAAAACGACATGCGTGCATCTGCGGCGATTGCGCAGCCGATGGCCATGCCAAGCTGCCAGCCATGCGCCTTCTGCTATATGGGACCACCTTTTGCCGACCATAACGCAGGCGGCGACTATCCGGATCTCGGTGCTACCACTGCTACGATGCGTTTTGTTTCGCAAACGGATAGAGGTGATTTTTTTTCTGATATGTCAGACGTTCCCGCAGTTGCGCTGCGGCTTTTGTATTGTCGATGGTTGAATTAGCCACTTGACCATGGGGATGACGATGCATACATCAAATTAGTTTATCGAGGAGTCTATCATGAAAAAATTACTACTTACGCTGCTCTGTATCAGCACTCTTAGCACTGCATTTCCCGCCTTCGCTGGCCCGGACTGGCAACTGATTGAGCAAGGGCGCAAGGCCAAGCAGGCGCAAATGATGCGAGCGGCCAATAAAGCCCCGCAAGCTGGAATGGAACATCAGATGGAGCCAAAAATGGATCATCAAATGGATCCGAAAATGCATGAAAAAATGGATCAAATGATGAAGGACTGTCAGGAAATGATGAAGAAAAAGTAACGCGTTTTTGAGTGCTGGATGCGATCGCTGCTGGTGGCATATGCGGACAGCAGCGATCGTATCCATTCAGGTGCTTACCCGATCACGCCATGACTTAATCTTTCCGTTGCCTGCGGTAGTTGCATTAAGTCGCTACTGTCAGTATTTCCAAGTAGGGATTACTAATATGGTGTATTTTTCAAAAGGTCATCTAGTTCCTTGAAGCGTCCCTTGACACGATCAACGCTGTATTCATACATGAGGGAATTGTGAGCAAACTGGGCCCGTTCAACATCCATATCAACGGTATTGCCATCAATACTACCTTGGGCTGGAAGACGAAATTGCAGGGAAACGTCATCTTTTGACTTTCCTGTTTTTAAGGCCTTCTCAACATCAATATCTACCGCCACATATCCAGGCGTATCGGCATTCGCGATATTGGATGCGAGAAGTTCTTGACGGTATGCCCGCAGTCCGAGCGCACGTTCATTGATACTCGGCTGCTGCCAAATCTTAGCAGCGGTCAAATTCAATGGAAGGTCAAACTGTGTGTGTTGAATAGTTGCCACTGGAGGCAAGGCCATTGCCACTTTTGGCGTCGATCCAAGTGCATTAGCTAATGTGGCAGAAAACATTTGCCCTGCCGTCTTGCCTTCCGCGCTAGTGCTACCCTTAACTGTGAGCCCGATAGATGCCTGGATCGATTCAATTTTATTCATGGATTCCTCCCTCATTGACATTCGATTTCTGACGTTTCAGAGAGCTGGTCGGATAGAGTAACTAACTAACCTGTTCGCTTTAAGGATCAAACACGTCTCAATCGTGATGGGAACTAGCTCTAGTCGCGATAGAGCTGATTTCATTCGCAGTGCGCTCGTCGTCCAAACTATAAACAGGTGCAAAACCACCTCCAGGGGTGCGAAAGTTGGTGGTTTGCCCCTGATACATCCTGGCCGCGGTCCACTGCACCTTTCCGTCATAAACATAGACTCGAAGGTCGAATTTCAGCGAGCTAGGATTATCGGTGGAACCGATCGAGCGCTCACCGGGTATGACGAGGGCCTGAGCGACGTAGTCACCAGCCAGAATGTCCTGCCATACCCGTTTGGTGATCTTTTCACCACGGTACGTGGCTCGCCCCCCGTAACCTGCAACAGGTTTAAAAAACAACTTTCGGCGCTCCGTCCACAAGCGGTCCGCATCGGAGGCCGTCACAATCTGCGTTCGCGGTATGCTCTTGAGCAGAATATCTTGCACGGCGGGGGCTACGCCAAGCGCTACGAGCTCTTTCTTATCCGATAGCAGAACCAGATTTGCCTTATTTGCATAGAGGGCATGCGCTTGGGGGTGCGGCGTTAGCACGATCGCACTGTCTAGATACGCCGACCGCAATGGGAGACACTGGGGCGACTCAAGCATGAAATCGGTCAGCCGGTTATAGACCAAGTCGACAGCAAGATCCCCATGACGTAAAACGCCATCACGATAGGTAAGGTCCGATGGTGAGGCAATGACGGCCTCGATGCCGTGGCGTTGGAACAAGCGTTGAAAAAGAACAAACTCGGGATAGAGATACTGCTGCTCTGGATGTTCGTCAACTATCGCGACTGTCCGAAGTGGCTGTGAACGTCGAGAGAGTACCCATTCAGACTCAAACATGTTGAAGATGGTGTCTTCAAGGGTCGCACCGCTATCAATGGCACGTGTCAATTCACTATCGCTGAGACAGCACGATCTATGGGCTTTGGCCATCGCGGCGTTGAGCATCGCTCCACCGGCATTTGTGTTGATTTCGATGAGCGCCAAGGTATCGTCGCGCATGTGGAAGTCATAGCCAAAAAATACTCCTTTTGCACCATCAGGATTATGCTTGGCAATGTCAGGAGCATCAGTCAGAACGCGCGCACGAAAGGATGGCAGCGATATCACGGATTCAATCGCTGCAATAACGTCCGCAATACGTTTGCTTTGGTGATAGGAGACAAAAATAGGCCGCGCAGAAAATAGATAGGGACACCGCTCCTCGATCAACTCGTGCAATCCGTCCATACCCGGTTCGCTAGAAAGCGCTATTTTCAATGCGGAGCTATCCAAACTGGTGCAGAAACAGTCTCTATTGAGGCGTGCAGCCGGAAGAAAGCTCAATTCTTCGTTGCTAAGCAAGCAGCCGTTTTTCGATGCAGCTTTCACTATCGCAGGTGTATTCATGTTTGCTTCCACAAGAATGTCGCTCGGTGCCACAGTCAGCGGTTAAGGCCGACCGGTACCGCGCAACCGGAGTGCATTAGTAATGACAGACACGGAACTCAGGCTCATCGCTAACGCGGCGATCATCGGCGATAGCAGTTGGCCAGTAAATGGATACAGCACACCGGCAGCCAGGGGAATGCCCAAGGCATTGTAGACAAACGCGAAGCCCAGGTTCTGCCACATATTTCGAACAGTGTCGACCGAGATTCGACGGGCAAGGGCAATCCCACGCAGATCTCCTTTTACTAAAGCGACGTGAGCGCTATTGATAGCCACGTCTGTTCCTGTACCCATGGCAATACCAACGTTGGCCTTCGCCAGTGCGGGGGCATCATTGATTCCATCGCCGGCCATTGCGACCACCTTGCCTTGCTTTTGGAGTTTTTCTACCAAGGCCAACTTGTCCTGTGGTTTCACCTCGCCGTAGAACTCCGTGATGCCCAGCCTTTCGGCCACGGACCTCGCAGTAGTGACGCCATCGCCAGTGGCCATGATCACGGTCAGCCCTTCGGCGCGCAGGCCCTCTATCGCCTCACGCGTCGTTGCCTTGATGGGATCCGACACGGCGATCAGTCCAGCCAAAACGCCGTCAGAGGATAGATACATGACGCTAGCACCTTCTGTTCGCAAGCGTTCAGCGACCTCAGCAAGCGGCCGCCAATCAACTTTGTCAGTATCCATCAGGGCGGTGTTGCCCAGTGCGATGTGCACCCCGCCAAGCGTGCCGCGCACGCCAATACCGCTGGCGGACTCAAAACTGTCAGGCTTTGTTAGCGCCAGTGCTCGCCGATTCGCTTCGTTGACAATCGCGTGCGCTAAAGGATGTTCGCTTCCCTGGTCTATGCTCGCCGCCATTTGCAGGACGTCTTCGTCCTTGAAACCAGGCGCTGCGACCACGCTGTTAAAGGAAGGCTTACCTTCAGTGAGGGTCCCCGTCTTGTCGACAATCAGTGTGTCGACCTTCTTGAGGTCTTCTATTGCCGCGGCATCCCGAAAGAGCACCCCCTGGGTGGCGGCGCGGCCAGTGGCGGCCATGATGGACATCGGTGTGGCTAACCCCAATGCACATGGGCAAGCAATGATCAGTACTGCAACGGCGTTAACAAAACCAAAGACCCAGCTTGGTTCAGGGCCATACATTCCCCATAACACGAACGTCAGTAGCGCTATGGCCACGACCACGACCACGAAATAGCCTGCGACACTATCGGCGAGTCGTTGCATAGGCGCGCGGGAGCGCTGTGCCTGCGCGACCATTTGTACGATTTGAGACAACATCGTGTCGCTGCCGATTTTCTCGGCACGCATAATCAGGCTCCCGCTGGTATTGATCGTTGCGCCAATCAACGTGTCTCCGGGACGTTTTGTCACAGGTAAGGGCTCGCCAGTCAGCATTGATTCATCAAGCGAACTCTCGCCATCAAGCACTACGCCATCAACCGGCACCTTCTCACCGGGTCTGACACGGAGTTTGTCGCCGACGTGGACGTGCGTGAGAGGAATGTCGTCTTCGGCCCCATCGTCCTGAATGCGCCGAGCCGTTTTCGGAGCGAGGCCAAGTAAGGATTTGATTGCCGCGGAAGTTTGGGAGCGTGCGCGCAGCTCAAGGATCTGTCCCAGTAGCGTGAGCGAAACAATGACTGCTGCGGCTTCAAAATAGACGCCTATGCGGCCATGTGCAGCAAAGGTAGGTGGGAAGAAGCCCGGTGCGATGGTGGCGACGACACTATAGCCATAGGCAGCCATTACGCCAAAACCAATCAAGGTCCACATATTCGGGCGCATGCGTGCCAGCGATTGCGCCCAGCGCGTGAAAAATGGCCAGCCGGCCCACAGTACGACAGGGGTACTTAATGCGAATTCAATCCAGTTCTGGCCTGGCAGCCCCATTTCAAGGAACACATGCCCAAACATCGCCAACAGGAACACCACCAGAGTCAGAGGCAGCGTCCACCAGAAGCGGTGGCGGAAATCGACTAGTTCCGGATTTTCCGCCTCATCTAGCGTCGGCATTTCAGGTTCGAGCGACATGCCGCAAATGGGGCAAGTTCCCGGTGCAGGCTGGCGTATCTCGGGGTGCATGGGGCAGGTGTAGACCGCTCCCTGCTGTGGCGAGTGCTCGGGGCTGGGCGCCGCATTCGCTCTATCGATGAAGGAATCTGGCGCTGCGTTGAACTTTGCCATGCATTTCCCGCTACAGAAGTGGTAGACCATACTTTTGTAGGTGATTTCTTGCTCGGGATTTGCGCCAACGCGCATGCCGCACACAGGATCGATGAATGGTTTTTCTTCCCCTGTCTTCATCGTATTGCCAGGCCCGGTCTTGCTATGGGTATCGTGATGATGCTCGTGCGCATGATGCTCGGCGTCAGTTCTACTCATGAATCACTCCTTGGGCAGATTCGCCTGTTTCTTTGCCTACGGTGGAACCAGCTATGGTGACAATGGCGGGAATTGAACATTCCCGCCGAACGAAGTCATCTACTTGGCGGAGACTACTACCAGCCCCTTCATGCCGGCCTCAAAGTGACCGGGTTGTAAGCAAGCAAACTCCACTTTGCCGGCTTTGTCGAACTGCCAAACGATGGTTCCCGATTTTCCAGGCGTCACGGTCACTTGATTGGGTTCCGCATGCTCCATCTCCGGAAACTTTGCCATTTGTTGGGCATGTTCTTTTAACTCGCTCTCAGAACCAATGACCATTTCATGCTTGATCTTGCCGGAATTGTTGACGACAAAGCGAATGATCTCGCCCCGTTTCACGGCAATAGACGCTGGGCTAAAGCGCATGCTGTCGTTCATATCGACAGTGACGGTACGCGTCACTTTTTTCGGGTCTCCCGCCTTGCCCACAAGAGATGCGCTCTGCTCATTTGCGCCATGCTGGTGGCCACTATGTGCTACTGGGCTGCTATCCGGTACCGCAGCATTGCTGAAAGTGCTCAAGCTGGCCAGTAACATTACTGCAATTGCATTTAAGGTCATCTTTTTCATATCGTACTCCCTTGTAGAAAACCGTCGCGGCATTACATCGCGGTAGGTGGTTGTTGAGTGGTAAGAATTGCCGCCGCAAACAGTGCACCGAGCAGTAGCAAGGTTTCCACTTGTAAAACGACTCTCACCAGAGTGACGCCGCGCAAGGAGCGGGAGGCGGCAGGCAGTCCAAGAAATTTGTTGTAGCCGCCCAAGGCGATAGCCAGGAGGACCAATGCAACTTTGACCAACAAGGTTATGCCATAGGTGGTATGAACAAGATGCTCTGAGCTCCCCACACGGTGCCAGGCGCTGTAAATACCAGTGGCGGCAATGGCAACTACTGCAAGCATTGCTGCCTGAGACATCAATTCGAGGTACTGATCGGTGCTACCCGTATCAAATTTCCGTACCCGCGCCTCATGCAGAACAAACCAGCCGGTAACCATCACCGCACCAGTCCATAGGCCGATGGCAAAAAAATGAATCGCTTCAACCGCTAGCGGAATAGTCCAGAAGCCTTCCTCTCCCGCATGCCCCATGGACGCCCGTGTTACAGAAAAAACAGCCAAAAGTAGAACGACTGCAATATCGCTGATGCGGCCGACTCCGCCTGCTAATCGCACAAAAAAGAGAACAAGCATCGCCACAATAATGGCGCAGCCTGCATGTCCGTAGTCGGTTGTAGACACCATCATCCAGAACATCGGGCACGCTTCGCGCAGGCCAACACCTCCCATAACTGCCGTCGCGCTCAATAGTGCCGATGCACTACCAACTATGCTGATTGCCGCTGCCATCAAGTCAAGTTTGCGCAGCGCTGGCTCGAAATGATCATGATCGACACCGCTAGAACGCATCCAGTAGCGTGCAAACCATGATCCGACGAGCCAGGCAAAGCCGAGGTTCAGCAGCAACGCTGAACTGACTTGCAACAGCGAGACTGCATCCAATTATTTCACCGTGAACTTAAAGTCGCCTTTGCGACGGTGTCCATCGTGCCCTGCAACTGCCCAGCTCACGGTATAGGCGCCAGCATTCAATGCCGGTACTTCCAAGCGTAAGATGGCTGGATTTGCGGCATCGACCTTTGCCTTGTTTGCAGCGACGGTTTTGCCTTCGCCATCGGCCAGAACGATCGTGCTAAAGGCTTCTTCCACCTTCTCGTTGAAGGTCAGCGCAATCTCTTTCGGTGCAACTGCCAGGGAGGCGCCCGCCTCGGGATTGGAGCTCTTCAAGCTCGCATGTGCCAAGGCAAATGGGGTAGCCAGCGTTGCCGCCAATATGGACGTGGCAAGAATAATGTTCCGCAGGGTCTTCATCTTCTACTTTCGTTGTTAAATTTACTTTACTGCCTCGATGGAGGTGACCGTGAGTGCGCCACCAACTTTTTCCACGACGAAACGTACTTTGTCCCCTTGTTTGACCTTGTCGAGCATTGACGGCTCTTTGACTTTGAACATCATGGTCATCCCTGGCATGCCCAGGTTCTTCAGCTCACCATGCTTGATGGTCAGCTTGCCGGCGTCCTTGTCCACTTTCTTAATTTCCCCTTCGCTCATCGCGTCTTGCGTCGCGGAGGCGCTCTGCTGCTGGGCGAACGCCACGGAGGTGGTTGCCACGGAAGACAGGCCAATCAAGGTTGCCAATACAACTTTGTGCAGGTTTTTCATGATGTTTCCTTTCAGTTAAAAAATTAGTGACCGCTATGTCCGGTCGGTTTACGAACAGTGACTTCAATATTAGGTTTGTTCATCGTTGGCATCGACTGCCCCCCAGCATTGGTGGCACGTTCTGGTTCAGGAAGGGTACCCGTCCACTCGTATGCCACGGTTCCGGCCGGATGCTTGTACCAACCAGGGTCGGAATAGTCGCCGCGCTTCTGATCCTTGCGTACCTTCAGTACGGTAAACATGCCTCCCATCTCAACCCCACCGAACGGTCCTTCACCTGACATCATCGGTAAAGTATTATCTGGCAGTGGCATTTCCATGCCTCCCATGGAGCCGCCCTTGTCGCCCATCACCATATATTCAGGAACGATTTTGTTAATTTTCTCTGCAACCCCGCGATGGTTGACGCCAATCATTGTCGGTACCGAGTGGCCCATTGCATTCATGGTATGGTGGGATTTATGGCAGTGAAGTGCCCAGTCACCCAGGTCGGTAGCGACGAACTCGATGGCGCGCATTTGTCCAACGGCGACATCGGTGGTGACTTCAGGCCAGCGCGACGCTGGTGGAGTCCAGCCGCCATCCGTACCAGTAACGAAAAATTCATGGCCATGAATGTGAATAGGATGATTCGTCATCGTCAAATTACCGACACGGATACGTACCTTGTCACCTTGGCGCACCGGCAATGAATCAATGCCGGGGAAGACGCGGCTATTGAATGTCCACAAGTTGAAGTCCAGCATGGTGTTGATCTTCGGCGTATAGCTTCCCGGCTCTACGTCGTACGCGTTGAGCAGGAAGACGAAATCGCGGTCCACCGCATGGAGCGAAGGATCCTTTGGATGGGTCACCCAGAAGCCCATCATCCCCATCGCCATTTGGGCCATCTCGTCGGCGTGGGGATGGTACATAAACGTACCTGGCCGTTTGGCCTCGAATTCGTAGACGAAAGTCCTTCCAGGAGCGATACCTGGTTGATTGAGGCCC
The DNA here is from genome assembly GCF_003667705.1 of Janthinobacterium agaricidamnosum. Classification (NCBI taxonomy): domain Bacteria; kingdom Pseudomonadati; phylum Pseudomonadota; class Betaproteobacteria; order Burkholderiales; family Oxalobacteraceae; genus Janthinobacterium; species Janthinobacterium agaricidamnosum. The sequence goes on from NZ_CP033019.1 coordinate 2,771,233, forward strand.
GTTACGCCATCCATGCCGTTCGGCAGTCGCTGGCCATGCCAATGAACACTGGTGTGCTCAGGTAACTTGTTGGTCACGAAAATACGCACACGGTCACCTTCGACCACTTCAATTGTCGGACCTGGGGATTGACCGTTATAGCCCCACAGGTTGGCTTTCATTCCTGGTGCAAGTTCACGCACCACGGGTTCGGCCACCAGATGGAATTCCTTTACGCCATTTTTCATGCGCCATGGCAATGACCAGCCGTTCAGGGTCACGACCGGATTGTAGGGCCGTCCAGTGGGGGGCGCCAAGGGAATGTGTGTCTTGGCATTGTCCATCAACATCGCCTCAGGCAATGACGCGGCACCAGCCTTGCTAACGGCAACGGCACTCACCGCTACAGCACCGGCACCTCTGAAAAAGTCTCTACGTGAAATCATGGCATGGCCCTTGTATCGTTCGTACTTCCACCGTTGATGGCGGATTGAAGTTTGGTTTCCGCTATCCAAAAGTCGCGCTGGGTTTCGATGGCGGTATTCACGCTCACCAGTTGCTCGCGCGAGTCCGCCAGCAATTCGAATACGCTGGCAAGCATCCCGTTGTAGCGAAGCAGAACCTCGTCGGATATTTTTTTCCGCAGCGGCACAACATCGTCGCGATAATGACGAGCGATGTCATAGCTAGTACGGTATGCGGAGAAGGCCTCACGCACCTCTGAGCGCGCCCGCACGGCGGTGTCGGTGGTGCGATGGACGGACTGCATATAAAGCGCTTCCGCCCGTGCGACCTTGGCGCCACCCCAATCGAAGATCGGTAATTCAAGGGAAATCTGGTAGCCGTTCTCGCGTGGCAAGCCTGTCGTACTCTTGTTGGTGTAGCCAGCGTCAAAGACGTTGATGAAGCCAGTTGCCTTTGTTAAGCCAAGTGCTGCGGCCGTTGCTTCGGTCTCGCGGCGGGCCGACAGCATATCGAGGCGTTGTGACATGGCCTGTGCTTCCGCATTGTTCGTTTCCCGCGGCTTGTCCGGCAGTGGAGGCAATCTGTCCGGCAGGACGAAATTTTGCTGCTCTCCCCACAGGCCCAGGAGGCGAATGAGCTGTTCGCGCGTGGCTGTTGCTTCATGCTTGGTCCTCGCCAATTGTGTCAACGCATCTTGGTAAAACGCACGCTCACGGGCCTGGTCAAGTGTGCTCCAGTTGCCAACCTTGGTCATGCTGTCGGCGAGTTGCGATGATGCCTCGGCGGCGCCGCGCACTTGCTCCGCGAATGCGGCCGATTGGGCCGCCGCAACGGCCATAAAATATGCCCGACGTGTCTCTGCCGCCAACTGCACAGCCTGAGCAGCTGTTAGCAACTTTGTTTGTTCAAAGCGTCCTTGCTCAATGCGTCGACGCGTGGGCAGCGTCAGCAGGCCCGCAATGTCAAACATCACACTGCGATCGATTTCAGCGTCGCCACCGCCGCTGACGCGGCCAAAACTAAAACTTGGATTACGCATCCGTCCAGCTTGTACAAACTCAGCCTCCGAGACCCCCAATTCAGCGAAGGAGACCTTCAGCGCTGCATTATTGAGCAGCGCAATCTGGACAGCAGATTCAGGCGTAAGTGGTGCGGACAGCAAGGACTGCACCTGTGTATTGGACTGCTGGCTGTCTTTCAGCGTCTCTTTCGTGAAGGGCTTGACTTGCCCAATCCGCTCTTGTGTTAGCCGAGAGACATCATTTAAGCCACCATCCGGTGAAAAGCTGGCGCAACCTGCAAGAAATACCACGCCGAATACAGTGGCTACCCGATTGGCTGTCGGCAACGATAATCGCTTCATGCTATTTGCCTTTCATGTTCATTTGATGGCCTTTGTGCGGATCGTTCGCCGAAGACGGCTTGGGTTTTTCCTGGCTTTTTGCCCCGGGTACCATTTCCATCGACATGTCCCCCTGAGCGCCATGCTGAGAGCCCCCTGTTACATCTTGATTTGCCTGAATCCAGGCCTTATCCGGAGATGTCGGGGGCTCCCCAATCGGCTTAACATCCGCAAAAGCGGAAACATATTTCAACGGCGGCACCATCGCCTTAGCATCCGTCACTGTCGCCGTGGTGCGCGCGGGTTGAGTGGATTGTGCATAGACAACCGGCGAGAAGCTAACCGTTGCCAGAAGCAATAAGTGGAAGCGTTGCATGATTCTCTTTCAAAATGACTGGTTACTGGGTGGATACAGCACGAGGTGAGGCGAACGCCAGTACATGATTTCAGGAGACGGCGGGGAAAGTGGTGAGAAGGGAGCTCAAGGGACGCGAGGAACGAGTGGCGGCTCTTGTTGCCTCCAAAGGTAGAGCAAGGCGTACGCTGTTCTGCACCTATTTCGGCCCGGTTGCTTACAATGCGCGTCAGCATGAAATTCATCTGCAGTATCTTCCCTATGACGGACAACTAAGTTGCTTGCAAATTGCCTGAACCACCTGAGATGAAATCGCCTTTTTAGGCTACACCTTCCAACGGACGGAAGGTCAAGCGAATTTCAGTTTTCCAGAGTATTTTCACTTCCACCTTGTCACAATCACCGCCCGCTGATTTAATTGCATCGCTGCAATTCATCATATAAACAAAAAACACTGGAGACCTCGTGCGCCAACTTACTTCCCTAATCGCTATTTCCGTATTCAGTCTTCCCCTATACGCCGCCACACCAACTGAAACTGTTGCTGCATTTCACGAAGCGCTTGCCAGCGGAAAATCCGAGCAGGCGAGTACTTTGCTTAGCCCTGAAATTAAAATTTACGAATCTGGACATGTTGAACGTTCACGTGATGAATATGCTGGCCATCACCTGCCAGCCGATACCGCCTTTGCTAAGGCCACTAAAAGCAAAGTCCTAAAACAAAACGAACGTATTGATGGAAACCTGGCCGTCGTGATGCAGGAAACAGAGACCACAGGACAATTCCAAGGCAAAAATGTCCACTTATTCGGCACAGAAACAGCTTTGCTTGAAAAACAGGGCGATCAATGGGTCATCTTTCATCTTCACTGGTCGTCCCGGAAATCTCAGTAATTTCATGTGCCGGCAACGCACTGGCGGGCGTACATGTAGTTAGTTGGCGTAGGTCGGGTTAGGTGCCACATACACGCGTACGCCGTGGGTATTCACGCCGGACGGCGCAATTGCCGAAAAGTCAAAGCTGGCATTGGCTCGCAGCGTATCGAACTGCCAAGTGAACGTCTTACCATCCACATCAAACTTGACGACGTCGCCCTGGGCGACATTCACATACTTCGTAGTCGATGAAATCGTGATAGTGCGCGTGGCGGCCGGCGCCGGAGCCGCACTGCCAAACGCTGGATTCGAGTGCATTTCGCCTTGGTGTGCCATCGCGGCAAGCGGGCTGAGAGCGATGACAGCGAAAACGGCGACGATGTTGGCTTTGATGGATTTCATTGGAATGTCCTTATTTTTCAGTTGCGGGTGAATGAAGTTGCGGATCCGATGAAGCTATTCTACGTAGGGGACCCGCACACCCGAATGACGGAAGCATTACATTTACATTACAGAAACTTCAGCAGTTCCAAGGTCAAGTACCTATCCCCAATTCAACTTGAACTAACTGTTTAGTGACTGTTCAGCCGCAGTCAGCAGGCAGAATAGGACGACCAGTAGACGCCTGAGCTAGCGGTGCAGCGCCACAAGCGCACCCGCATCGAACTATCAGTGGGTAATAACGCCTGGAAAAAATAGCGTGAATTGGGTCACTCCATCGGGCTCACTCGTGACGCTGGCGCGGCCATGGTGAAGCGTCATAATGGATTTGACGATTGAAAGACCCAATCCAGCGGAGGCTGACGTGCTGGACCTCGATTTATCGGAACGGTAGAACCGGTCAAACAGCCGCGGCAGGTGTTCCTTCACGATGCCAGGGCCAGGATTGGAAACGGAAACCAGTGCCCCGTCGTCGTCGGCTTTTGCCTCGAGCGAGATAGTTCCTCCCTTCGGGGTGTATCGAAGGGCGTTCGACACAAGGTTGCTCACCGCGCGGCGAAGCAGGTGCCCATCAGCAAGCACTGTGCCAGAGGCGATGACGACGAATGATATTTCGGCGTCGGATGCCGGCCCTTCAAAGTACTCGGCGATTCGCGTCAGCTCAACATCCATATCAAGCTGCTCAGTTGCTAGCGAAATTTGGTCATGGTCAGCCCGCGCCAAAAATAATATGCTTTCCACCATTCTAGCTAGACGGCCAAACTCCTCGTAATTAGATGAAAGCAGGTTTTGATATTCATCGGATGATCTGGGCTGAGACAGGGCAACTTCTGTTTGGACCATCAGATTGTTGAGAGGCGTACGCAAATCGTGTGCCAAGTCATCTGCGAACTGGGAAAGGTTATTAAAGCTATTTTGCAGGCGGTCAAGCACCTCATTGAACGAATCAGCCAGTATCTGGATTTCCTTCGGGGCTGATTTTGCATGCAAGCGCACTTCCAAATTGTGCGCACTGACTTGCTGAGCTTGCTGCGCGATGAGCTTTACTTTGTGCAACGCGCGACGTACTAGTAGAAACCCCAGTAGGGCTGTTAGCACCGCACCAAAGAAGCCCGATGCAAGCACTTTTAACTTGTATGCAGATAGAACAGCTGCGCGGCTCTCTTCGCTTCTGGCGAGCGTGATTTTCACCACGGAACCGGTCGAACCAACGGTACCCAGCGCAGCAATAACTCTTAGGTTGGGTTCGCTATGCCCTGGTGCAGCACGTACGTGAGATGGCTCTGGCATCGTCTCTACCGGCACAGCCCCGCTGGCATGCATGAATGAACGGTCACGGGTATTGCGGATTAATTCTTCACCGTCTTGTGCCTGCATAACGAGCAAAAAGCCGCCATGCAAATCGACAGCATCTAAAAAACGGTGCGGATCCACACGAATCGACTCTACACTCGGTGTTTCCTCCAGCATATGTCTGATGAACACAATACGGTCGACAAGGTCTGCATCATCCCGTGCTTGGAGCTGCGCCGCGAGTGCTTGATAGAGATAGATGCCTAAGACCGAAAATGCAATTGCCGAGATGCAGGCGAAGAGCACCCCCAGCTGCGTGGTAAGAGACCAGTTCTTGGCCTTCATTGTCTATCTTCTAATACATAGCCCATACTCCGAATCGTATGGATCAGTTTTACCTCGAAGGGGTCGTCAATTTTTGCTCGTAGACGGCGTACCGCGACATCCACCACGTTCGTGTCGCTGTCAAAATTCATATCCCAGACTTGCGATGCAATCAACGGCCGGGATAAAACTTGTCCGACCCGCTTGGATAGCAAATGCAAAAGTGCAAATTCTTTCGCAGTCAAATCAATCCGAACACCGGCACGTATTACTCTTCGCTTAGGAATGTCCAGTTCCAGATCGGCAATCTGAAAAATATCAGCTTCTCTGATCGGCCCTCGACGCAACAACGTTCGAATACGAACAAGCAGTTCAACAAAAGCGAATGGCTTGACTAAGTAATCATCCGCACCGAGCTCCAGGCCTTTGATGCGGTCATCGAGTCCATCCCGTGCGGTAAGAAACAGCACCGGCGTATCGACCGTTTTGCGCAACTCAGCAATGACTTGCCAACCATCTAAGCCCGGAAGCATGACGTCAAGCACGATCAGGTCGTAATGGGCAGTCGTGGCAGCGTGAAGGCCGTCGGGCCCAGTTCTCGCCAAGTCAACAACAAAACCAGACTCACTCAGACCTTTCTGAATATATTCGCCCGCCTTTTGCTCGTCCTCAACCACTAATAATCGCATGTCACTTTTCCACTAGTTCAACTGCTGTGTCCACGTTATGCGGATGGTGAAGATCGCCGTCGGTCTCTTTCTTCAGTCTACCTTGGAAAGATGACAATCGTCTAACGCCAGGATTACAATCTTGTCAGAATTAAAGGTCCACCTGCAGCTGTTTAATTACTTGCTATAAAGAGGATACAGGTTTTGTTCGATACGGCGCTGGTTAAAGGGATCTTCCCTATCGATGTAGCGCATGGCGGATTGGGCGTTTTTCCAGCCCACGTGCTCCATCAGCGTCTTGAGATCCCAGCCATTGGCTGTTGCCCAGCTGGCAAAGCCGCGCCGCAGCGAGTGAGCACTGTACAACTCAGGCGCATCAACGCCAGCTTCCTGCAGGATATTACGCAGGAGCGGTACCAGGCTATCGATGTTCAGTCCGTTATCGCTGATGTTGCCCCAGCGATCAATGGCACGAAACACCGGTCCAGCCGTCAATCTCGCCGCAGCGATCCATTCCTCATAAGCGCTGACCGGGCACAGGCGCGATAGCAACGGCACCTTGAAGTAGCCGCCCTTGAACTGGCGATCACCTTTGGTGCGCGGCAAGAAGCAAGTCATCCCTTCACCTTGCGTGATGTGAACATGCTCGATTTGCAGGCGCGTCAACTCGTCGCCGCGAAACCCGCGCCAGAAACCAAGCAGAAACAACGCTTTGTTGCGGCGGTACCGCAGCTCGGTGCCCATTTCTCCCTGGGATTGCGCGGCGTCGACGTTGGCCGTCAACCAGTGCTCGACCAGCATGAGTTGATCGATCTGAAATGGTTTTGCCCGCTTTTCCTCGGCTGGATGCAGCGTCTGGAGGTTCTGTCGCATTAGCATACCGTCGATGGCCGATCAGGTAAGCTACGGCGCCCGAACCTTGGATGAATCGCCATGCTCAACTTCAAAGGGATGCGCTTTCCGATCGATGTGATCCTGGTCTGCATTCGCTGGTACGTAGCATACCCGCTGAGCTACCGGCACCTGGAAGAAATGATGGAAGAGCGCGGCGTATCGGTCGACCATTCGTCGATCAATCGGTGGGCGATTCGTTTCCTGCCTCTCGTCGAGAAGATGGCCCGGAAACACAAGCGCCCGGTCGGTGGCAGCTGGCGAATGGATGAGACGTATATCAAGGTCAAGGGCGTCTGGAAATACCTGTACCGCGCCGTCGACAAGCAGGGCAAAACCGTCGACTTCCTGCTCACGGCCAAACGCGATATGGTCTCAGCGAAGCGCTTCTTCGACAAGGCGATGGGAGCGCACGGCGATCCGGACAAAGTCGCGATGGACAAGAGCGGGGCCAACAAGGCGGCGATCGATGCGATCAACGCCAGCCGTGACGTGCCGATCGTGGTGCGCCAAGTCAAGTACCTCAACAACATCGTCGAACAGGACCATCGCGCCATCAAGCGGGTAACCAGTCCGATGCTCAACTTCAAATCGTTCCGCGCCGCCCACTGCGTGCTCGCCGGCGTTGAGCTCATGCACATGATCCGCAAGGGCCAGTTCGCAATCAACGGAACCGATGCGATGTCGTTCGCCGACCAATTTTATGCGCTGGCAGCACAGGTCCGTCCAGTTTGAGGCACCCCAGTTCCTTTCCTGGAAAATTCCGTCTTCGGATCAACAACGCGACACAACCCCTTAGCACCACAAGTTCGACAGGCGATTTCCAGCATGTCGCCATGCACCGGGCAGCATTTGTTGGCGCCGATTTGATGCACGACGCTGTGATATCCGCGGCACAGGCACTTCCGACAATACCGGAAATCGGGGCCGCTGATAGCTTGCAATGCATCAGGGAGCACAGAGTCCCGCACCAGCTTGAGCGGTAGCCCCAGGGTGAGATGTAAGCGGCACAGGTCGACCTCTGAGCGGCGTGCCGCCACGCCCTCGTATGGGTCAATGTCGGACTTGGCCAACTGCGTGGTGATCGCCTGGCCGGATAGCCGGTTCATCCTGGCCAGCTTCCACAGGATGGACACGATCGATTCAAACGGATCGAGCCATTTGGGGTCGAACACGTAGCCGAAAGATGGCCTCAGCGCGCGCTCGTCGAACAGCATGATGGGCAAGCTCTTGCTCTCCATCGCGTCACGCAGCGCTGGACAGTTCAGAGAGGCCGCGGGTGGTCGCCACCCTGGCTTGGACATAACCGGAACTGCGCACCGCCTGGGTCCACAACTGGGCCGACGGCCGATACTGCGCAGCATCCTGCAGCTCACTTTCCTTGAGCACGATCTCGACGGCACGGGTGAACGATTCCATCGGAATTTCCAGTGCGCCGGCCAGCCCCGCCTTGTTGTGTATCGAGGCGAAGGCCTCCCAGAGCACTTGGGCATCGTCAACCAGGCGATATCCGGCATCCACCGCCTGCTGCAGATAGAAGCGCGTAAAAGACCAGTCGGTCCTGCGGGGGAAATTGGTCTGGCCATAACCGACCAGGCAGGTGGCGACATCGTCGGCATTGCGAATGCCATGGAATGCGAGTTCGTCGACCATCAGGCGCGCCACAATCTGGGTCTTGCCGGCGCACTGCATGGCGATCTTGATGGCCAGCAGATCCTGCTGGCCGACGAGGATCGTGAACAGCTTGATCTGCAGCCGATCAAGATGATCATGTACGTCGCGCAGCCATTCGTACTCGTTGTCGTCGTAGCGTTGTGCCTCGTCGCAAAACAGGATGACTGTCCCGCCGCCGTTCTTGGCACAGGCTTCCTTGATTTTGTTGATGAGCCGAATGCGCTTGGTTGGATTCGACCCGTGGTCAGGATCGGGATAGCCCACGGCTTCTAACAGATTTGAGAAAAATGGACCCTCGGCATGGCGCGGCTTGTGTTCGGCCTGGGCGTGATAGGTGGTGATCTTGGGATGGGTCTCGGCCAGCAACAGCCGCACATATTCGATGGCGCGCGTCTTGCCAATGCGCGAGGCGCCGTAGATGAGCGCACCGGTGGTCCGGTAGCGTAGACAGCGCATGACGAGCTCGTGCAGTTCCTGGATGGCCGGTGTGGCGATGCGGTAGTTGCCGGTGGCAATGGGATGCAAATCGGGGGCGATTGGCCGGGGCAGTTTCAATGACATCAGACTTCTCCTTGGCGAAAGAATCGTTTAGATGACTGTCGTAAAGCCGGAAGGGATCGTGAGTTTTTGTGGCTCGATATTCTGAGGAGTCTGTGCCGCGGGCACCGAATCTGTTGTCGCTAGCGGCGCGGCGGCTGGTGACAACGGCGTGGACTTTGGCAGATCTGGCGGTGTGTTAGCCGTTGGCGCGTTCGCCAGAGCGCGCATCGTTCTTTCCAGGGCGCTGGCAGCGCGCCGGCTGTGCTTTGCCTTCTTCCGCTTCTCTTCTACAAAGCGGTCAATGAATTCCTGCGTAACCGTGGATGCCAGCCGCTTCTTGGCGCGCAGTTTCATGATCTCGCGGCGCAGCTTCAGGTCGTGCCTGATCTCGCCCCACGCACCCTGCGCCTTGAGTATGCCAAGCTCCGATCCGTCTGCGAGAAAGGCGCGCACGGTGCGCAGGTCGTCGCTGTTGTAATAGACGCGCAGCTCCTTCCCCAGCAGCGCACCGCTGGCGGCCAGCACCTCGCTTGTGTAGCGTACCTGGAACAGGTTGATATGCGGCCTGGTGCCTTGCGCCAGATAGCCGCGGATCCGGCAACGGTGCGCCGTCTGCATCAGGCACATCGTGCGCCGCTTCGCTTCTGGCAGCCACCAGATCATCTGTCCTTTGCCGCGTACCAGGTATTCCATAGCCTCCAGCGGCGTACGGCCATTCAAACCATCGTGCGGCGTAGCGTTATAGCCGGCGATCGACGCCTCCATCAATTCCTCCATCTCGGCAAGCGACACGAACAAGCGCAGGTTACCCTTCGGGTCGGCCAACGCACGACGGAGATCCTTGGGATTCGAGCCTGTGTAGCCCGGCAGACGCGAGGAGAGCGTACTGGCGACGGTGCCGAAAAAACGTTCGATATAGGGCCTGTCGTCGGGATGATGTGGCGGGCCGGCGTCGGCGGCCGTAGTGGAAAGCGAAAGTGTCACTTTTGCGAGGGTAAATGTGTCAATCCATCTTTTTGGTCTCGGAAAATTCAAAATTTGTTAATTTTTTCAATGGCTTACCGAATCTGGAAAGCAATTGTGTCAACTGGGACGCAAGGAAAGGAAATGTGTCACTTCATTGCCGCCTTAAATCGGCACCGATTCGCATCGTCAGCGTCATATCGATGCGATCAGAAATACGCAAAATAGCTCCATCGCAGCCGCGTGATGGCGATGCGCGCCTTCTTGTTGAATGGACGCTTGTTCCGCGGCGAAACGGGCGGCGATGCGCCATATAGGTGGCCACAGTTTCCGCATCGGTAGGGCGCGTCGAGCAGGGCTACGTTGAGCCGGTAGGGCGCCTTGGCGCCGCACGTAAGACAGGCAATTTCCAGCATGTCGCCATGCACCAGGCAGCATTTGTTGGCGCCGATCTGATGCACGACACTGTGATAGCCGCGGCACAGGCATTTCCGGCAATACCGGAAATGGGGGCCGCTGACAGCTTGCAATGCATCAGGGAGCACAGAGTCCCGCACTAGCTTGAGCGGTAGCCCCAGGGTGAGATGTAAGCGGCACAGGTCGACCTCCGAGCGGCGTGCCGCTAAGCCCTCATATGGGTCAATGTCGGACTTGGCCAACTGCGTGGTGATCGCCTGGCCGGATAGCCGGTTCATCCTGGCCAGCTTCCACAGGATGGACACGATCGATTCAAACGGATCGAGCCATTTCGGGTCGAACACGTAGCCGAACGACGGCGTCAGCGTGCGCTCGTCGAACAACATGATGGGCAAGCTCTTGGTCTCCATCACATCATGCGGCGCTGGACAGTTCCGACAGGCCGCGGGTAGTCGCCACCCGGGCCTGGACATAGCCGGAACTGCGCACCGCCTGGATCCACAACTGGGGCGACGGCCGGTAATGCGCAGCGTCCTGCAGCTCGCTTTCCTTGAGTACGATCTCGACGGCACGTGTAAACGATTCCATCGGAATCTCCAGTGCGCCGGCCAGCCCCGCCTTGTTGTGTATCGCGGCAAAGGCCTCCCAAAGCACTTGGGCATCGTCGACCAGGCGATATCCGGCGTCCACCGCCTGCTGCAGATAGAAGCGCGTGAAAGACCAGTCGGTGCGGCGCGGGAAATTGGTCTGGCCATAACCGACCAGGCAGGTGGCGACATCGTCGGCATTGCGAATGCCATGGAATGCGAGTTCGTCGACCATCAGGCGCGCCACAATCTGGGTCTTGCCGGCGCACTGCATGGCGATCTTGATGGCCAGCAGATCCTGCTGGCCGACGAGGATCGTGAACAACTTGATCTGCAACCGGTCCAGATGGTCATGCACGTCGCGCAGCCATTCGTACTCGTTGTCGTCGTACCTCTGCGCCTCGTCACAAAACAGGATGACCGTCCCGCCACCATTCTTGGCGCAGGCTTCCTTGATCTTGTTGATGAGCCGAATGCGCTTGGTCGGATTCGATCCGTGGTCCGGATCGGGGTAGCCCACGGCTTCCAGCAGATTCGAGAAGAAGGGGCCTTCGGCATGGCGCGGCTTGTGTTCAGCCTGGGCGTGGTAGGTGGTGATCTTGGGATGGGTCTCTGCCAGCAGCAGCCGCACATATTCGATGGCGCGGGTCTTGCCGATGCGGGAGGCACCGTGGATGAGCGCACCGGTGGTCCGGTAGCGCAGACAGCGCATGACGAGCTCGTGCAGTTCCTGGATGGCCGGTGTGGCGATGCGGTAGTTGCCGGTGGCGATGGGATGCAGATCTGGGGCGATGGGCCGGGGCAGTTTCAAAGACATCAGACTTCTCCTTGGCGAAAGAATCGTTTAGATGACTGTCGTGAAGCCGGAAGGGATCGTGAGCTTTTGTGGTTCGATTTTCTGGGGAGTCTGTGCCGGGAGTGCCGAATCTGTCGTTGCTTGCGGCGCGGCGGCCGGCGCCACCGGCCCGGACTTTGGCGGCCCCGGTGGTGTGTTGGCCGTTGGCGCATTGGCCAGAGCGCGCATCGTTCTTTCCAGGTCGCTGGCAGCGCGCCGGCTGTGCTCTGCCTTCTTCCGTTTTTCTTCGACGAAGCGGTCGATGAATTCCTGCGTGACCGTGAATGCCAGCCGCTTCTTGGCGCGCAGTTTCATGATCTCGCGGCGCAGCTTCAGGTCGTGGCTGATCTCACCCCACGCACCCTGCGCCTTGAGTATGCCTAGCTCCGAGCCGTCGGCGAGGAAGGCGCGCACGCTGCGCAAGTCGTCACTGTTGTAATAGACGCGCAGCTCCCTGCCCAGCAGTGCACCGCTGGCGGCCAGCATTTCGCTCGTGTAACGCACCTGGAACAGGTTAATATGCGGCCTGGTGCCTTGCGCCAGATAGCCGCGGACCCGGCAACGGTGCGCCGTTTGCATCAGGCACATCGTGCGGCGCTTCGCCTCGGATAGCCACCAGATCATCTGTCCTTTGCCGCGCACCAGATATTCCATCGCCTCTAGCGGCGTGCGCCCGTTCAAACCATCGTGCGGTGTGGCGTTGTAGCCAGCGATCGATGCCTCCATCAATTCCTCCATCTCGGCGAGCGACACGAACAAGCGCAGGTTGCCCTTCGGGTCGGCCAATGCGCGGCGGAGATCTTTGGGATTCGAGCCTGTGTAGCCGGGCAGGCGGGAGGATAGCGTGCTGGCGACCGTGCCGAAGAAACGTTCGATATAGGGTCGGTCGTCGGGGTGATGTGGCGGGCCGGCGTCGGCGGCGCAGCCGATGAATTCACACAATGCCGTCATGGTGTCGCTGGCCAGGTTGGCCTTCGCGTTGTCGAGCCGCATGCGTTCCCATATCGCGTACCCCAGCTCTGGCAGCTTGCCGGATGGGAAGCCGCCCGTCGATCCATATCCGACGTCGGGCAGGGTGAACGTGCGCGGCCGGTGCGGTGTCAGCGCCTGCTCGATTGTCTTGATCACATCGTAGCGGCTGTATTCGCGCGACAGCACCAGGTGGTAACCCAGCACCGCGCGGGTGCATACGTCGATGATCACCAGCAGCCAGATGCGCTCGATTTCGAATTCCTGTTCGAAGCCAAGCGGGTCGCGGATCACTATCTTCAAGCGCACATCGAGCCGGTGTCCGTCGAATTCGACCACCTGGTATGGACGAACGGCGCCGCGGCCGGCGGCGCCGGGCATACCCTTGAGACGCGTGGCGCCGGCGGCGCGCGCCGCGTCACCGAAGTTGGTGAGTATTTCCGCCGTCACGTAGGCCGACAATGAGCGGATGCCCATGCGATCGGTGTTCAAGGGATAGTCGGCAGCCGTGATACCGACGGCCCTGCACTGCGTAAGAAAACCGGCATGCAGATTGCCCAGCCCACTCAACCTGGTCTTGAGCGGGCCATCTGTACTGACTTGGTGTAGTGTGACGGCGCGCTTGCAAATCTTTTGCGTCAGCCATTGCGCCAACGGTGGATGCTGTTCAAGCAGAAATGCGAAGGCGCCGCCCAATCCGCCGCCGCTGGCGGCGGCGCGAGCACTTCCCAAAGGCGCAGTGCGGGTATATGGCGCAATGCGTTGATACTTGAGTAGCGCCGGAAATCCAACAACTCGGCCATCCGCATCGATCTTCAGGCAACGATCAAGCAGGAAATAGAGCTGGCGTCGGTTGATGCCTGTCCGCTCTTCAATCAGGCGTACGGCTTCTCCTTTGACATACAGTTCAATCGCTCGCCGTCTTTTGGAAAAAATGATGCGCTGTGCATCGGAGAGGGCATTGAAATCAACGTCAGGCCAGATACCGATGTCGATGCCATGAAGGTCTCCGCGTTGACGATTCATGATGGCGGCCTCACCGGGTGGATTGAAGTCAAGAACGAAATTTTTTCCGGGTGCAGCTGCGGGGCCCGGAGTTTTCCAGCATGGAGTAAGCAAAAGACAGCGGCTCACACAGGCGTCGGATCACCGGCGGAAAATTCCTGTTCGATGCGGGAAAGCTGCATCGGCTCGGCTACAAATTTCAGGATCGATTGTTGGAGCGAGGGTGGGATTTCCGTTCGAGAGCAGGTGATTGCCACCAGCATGCGCTGCCAGTTGTCGGTCCACATTTTGCTCGCTGAAAGTTCGGCTGGCGGTACGACGCGCACTGCCATTTCGACGCCATCGATTATCGTGCTGCGCGCCTCGCAGGCATCGTCCATGACGAGCAACATTTCGCGGTCGCCTTGGCGTACCCAGAAGTCAACTCGGAGTACCCCATCCGCGAAATTCAAGTCGAGTGGGCGCTCGCAAAATGTCTGGATTGTTGGATCAACTTCGAGACGTATCCACTGTTCAAAAACGGCTTCGCCAAAGCACTGCAGGCGCCGACCCAGCTTCAGACTGTACGCCTCGATGATGCGAGAACCGGCAGGCCTTGCGCGCGGAACAGCAGAGTGGAATCGTGCGGTTTTGTTCATGATTTCAGCAGCTTATCGCTGCTGCCGCATCTTCAAAGCTACGAGTTGACGGATTTTCTTTCCGATGCTACGAATTGACACAATTGCTTTCTTGGACGTGCCGGTAAATGTGTCACTTTCCGGCTGCGGTCAAGAGGGAAGCAAGCGTTGAAACCGGTGACACAATTGCTTTCCTCTACGGTAGGGGCGACGCCTTTCCTGAGCAAGGGGTTGGAGCGCGTAAGGACCGAGATGAGCCTTCATGTCCTCGCCTATAACCTGAAGCTGCTGATCGCTATCCTCGGCATTACGGATATGATGAAGGCCATCGAGGCTTTTATCCATTTCCGCGGCTTAAAAGCGGCGCTTCCAGCGATGTCGTGGCATTTCGAAGGAGAATTCCCATAAAACGATATGGCACAGTGCAACGCGTTTTAGACCCTCCTCAACATAGCTTGGCGGCCCGAGTCCGCCATTGTGGAAACAGAATTGCATTTTTACACAGCCTGGGCCGAAAGCGGAAGTTCATCGCGGCTAGTTTAACTCGGCAAGGAGCGGGGGGCCTTGCTACTTCACCCCCGGTAGTCGCAGCAATTTCCAAAACGTCGCATCTATTTCGGAAAGTCACAGGCATATCTTTGAAAACGGCGAGACCGCCAATGGGGAAATGACAAAGTTGAAAATGTGCCAGTCAATGGCCTTAGTCGGTGGCGCTTCTACATGAAACGCCACCGACGGAGGTTACTAAAACATGAAAATACTACTACTTCTTCTGTTTGATATCTTGGTACTGACCGCTCACTTTGACTGTGATGGTCACGGCCTTATCGCCGCGATTTCGCCAGAACCAGCCATGCTCTCCATCAAAGGCAGCGATCAATTCACCTTTGTCGGAGCCAACCTGCACACCCTTTGAGTAGCGATGCGAGCCTTTTGTCCCGACGATGGTCGATTCACCATGCGTATCATGATTGACCAGTCCGCCATCTGTGGTCCATGAGTACTCGACCCTGGCACCCTTGGCCATGAGCATTTTAACTTCGGTGCCCTGATTTGAAGCGAGCGTCACCTTCACTTCATCGCTACGGATGCCTGTGTTGACGTTCGGCGCGGCTATCGCCATTGATGTTGGTGCTGCCACTGCGGTTTTTGCAGACGTTGGCGCATCATGATCATGGCCATGTTTTTCCTCACCTTGGCAGGCGCTGAGTACTGACAGGGACAGAGCGGCGACAGCGAGTTTTTGCATAAATTTTTTCATTACAATTTCCTTCAAGTGATCAAGCGGGGTGGGAATCAGGATTTTTGCTTCAGATTTTTGAATTGACCGCTGACGGTCAATGAAATGCGAATGCTGCTTTCGCCGCGATTACGCCAATACCAGCCGTGGGAGCCATCGAATTCGGCCGTCAACTGGCCGCGATTGCCAGCGACATTCGCTTCCTTCAAATAACTGTGAAATGCATTGGCTGGCCCACTGACCGGCTCGCCGTGCGTGTCGTGGTTCACTACACCGCCATCGGTTTGCCAGGCATAACTTACTTCCTGGCCTTTGAGCATGTCCATCTTGACTTCTTTGCCCGCACCTGGAGGAAGTACTATCGTGATCTCCTGTGTAATACCGGCTTTGGCCGCATCATCTTGGACAGGTGCAGGCTGTGCAACGGCTGGTGCATTAATTGCAGCAGTGACTGGCGCCGGCGTAAGCGCTTGGCGCGCGGCTGCCAAGGCGTCAGCTTGCGCATCAGCGGCAGCTTCGGTGGCGAGTTGTGTTTTGATCTCGCCCATCGCTTTCAAGCCGAGTACCTTCCCAATGCCGGTTGGATCAATGCCGTATTCCGATGGCAGCACCACCGTGACCAGCAGCGCTGCGGCGGTTATCAATGCGATTGCCGTGGAGCGTAATAATTTGGCCGAGCTAGGCAATTCCGCCCGTGTTGGCAAATCTGTGTTGTACATTTGAATTCCTTATTAAGATGTGAAATAACCGGTGAGCTGATAGCCAATCAGCATGAAGCCTGCGGTCATCATCACGGTGTTGGCGGTATAGGCATGCTTGAGGAAACTACTGGTACGACGCCAGTAGCCCATACCAATCAGAATGGCTGATAGTGCGAGCAGTTGACCTATCTCTACACCGACGTTAAATCCGATCATGTTCGCCAGTAGCCCATCAGGAGAAATTTCATATTCCTGAATCTTGGTGGCCAAGCCAAATCCGTGGAACAAGCCAAAGATGAGTGTTGCGACCTTGGTGTTGGGCTGCACCCCAAACCAGCGCTGGAATGCGCCGACGTTGTCCAGGGCCTTGTAGACCACAGATAAACCGATAATCGCGTCAATCAGGTAGCCATTGATCGTCGTACCCATGAACACGCCGAGCAACATCGTGCTGGAATGGCCGATGGCGAACAAGCTGACATACAGTCCGATATCTTTGAGCTTGTACAGAAAAAAGATCACGCCGAACAGGAAGAGGATGTGATCGTAGCCAGTGAACATGTGCTTGGCGCCCAGATACATAAAGGACAAAAAGTGCACGCCAGTGATCTCGGAAATATAGCCCTTGTCACCCTGGGCGATGCCATGAGCATGGGCCAGGGAGAGCGTGAGAAAGTACAAGAGCAGCGTGCCGATGACCCACCGCAGGTGACGGAGGGGACGCTGACGTAAAAGCGTTCTCCCACCGTCGATTTGAGACAGAAAAAACATATATTCTCCAGTTACTAAGAATGGCGGATGTTGAGGCCACCAGAAAAGGTTAGACGGACGTGGAGGCTTTTGGCGGCTTATCGGGCAGCGGCAAAATGACGGATGGAAAGCGCACCGTCTGCCGTTGGTACCCGTCGTCGGCTGTCACACTTGGGACGCCGAAAGGAACGGGCAATAGTGGGATATCGTGGGTATGGTCGCCTGGATTATGTTTGTGTAAGTGTGTTGCCGACAGCTCGGACGATTCAATAGCGTCAGCGTCATCCGTGCTGGCATCCAGCTGATGCGTGTGCGGCAATAGGACGTGCGAACCCGACTTGGCTCCCCATAAACTGAGGCCAAGCATCGAAATCATCATTAGCGCCAGAATAAGGCGGACGGTAGCACGACACAGGTTCATGGCAATTCCAAAAGAGATAAATTCAGTCCACTTAAATGTCTTATGTATTCGCACCGAAGGCCGGCGGTTGAAAAAGACAGCTCGTCCGAAAGGAATGTCCAGCGGCCTGATTCAGTACGGTTAATCATGCTCGCCACGGCTACTTTCCGCCCTTGATCCATTGCGCCGGAACAGGAGAACATCACAACCCAGTTCAGGCGGCAGCAGCAGACGCGCCAGATCCGGTCTGTGTTCCATTGCAAATGACTGTTGGGATGCATAATCACTCCAGTTCCCACTAGCAAAATGGTGAATGCTCACCACCACCAAGTAGATCCGTACGCTTGCTGTTTGGAAGACTTCGCGCTCGAAATTGTTTTGCGATGGCGGCCAGGAGCACAACACAACCTCGGGGGCATATTTTCGTATTGCCGCAATGGCCTCAAGCCGCTCCACGTCAGCCGGAAAGCTGATCCGGTCATGCCAGCTATAGTTATCAGTTGCCCGTACCTGGATTCCTTCCTGACGCAAGAAACGGCTCAACGTCCCGTCGCCTGCGGCAATTTCCAGGCAAGACCGCTCGCCGATGATTTCTGCTACCCGCCTAACGAAGGCATCTGAATAAAAACAGTAGATGCCCTTGCGCGTTACCAGTGGCATCAGCAGGCGCTTTTGCCAGACCAGAGGCCACAACAAACGAAACCATAGCAATGGCACAGCTTTGCGTTCGAGGTCACGTCGGAACAGCAGGCGCTGTGCCAGCCAGCCGTTGAACAGGTTGAAACGCATCGTGCCCGATGCTTTCCCTGTGACCGCCGCCATTCCATAGTGCTCAATTGTCAGCGCGGCCATACGCTGGCGTACCGCTACGCGCACGAGCTCACGTCGTGCATGCCTGGGGTTCCCACCAGGCGGCATGGCAGGATGGAGCAAATGGTGAAGGCGGGCTGAATCACGTTGTGACAATGCCGCTTGCAGTTCCTGTTCCATCGTTATCCATTCATCTGGAAATGCTGTGCGCAACGCCTGAGCAGTCGGGCGTTGCTGCAGCCAAGCGGCGACCTCGCGTGGCTTGTCCAATGTTGGCACGGCAGCGTTGATGGTCATGGCATACCCTCGGCACGCGTAGCACCCGGCTTCACATACGACGGCATTGCTCCGCAGTCCTTGACGTCCACATGCTCGTTCTCCAGCAAGACGGGTCCGCAATGTGGCAACACAATCGGAGTTTGAAAAAGGCGCATCGTCATGGTCTCAGTCCGGCCAGCGCCGGTGATGCTCATCGATGACAAATACATGTTCATGCGTATCAGTATCGTTTTGCCCGCCCTGGTGCAGGTGTTCCTGGTCAGCCAGGCCGGTATGGCGATGCTCAATGACATCCGGATCGTTGGCTGGCCAGGCGATCGCGGCAACCGCCACGCCCACTATCGTAATCGCTGCCAGCACCACGAAAGTGGCTGGCATGCCAAACTTGGCGCCCATGAAGCCGGCGATTGGATACGTGATCAACCAGCATACGTGCGAGAGCGAAAATTGCGCGGCGAATACCGCTGGCCGGCTATCGGAGCTAGCCGATCGGCGTAAAAGTCGGCCACTGGGCGTGAGAGTGGTGGAGTAACCGACGCCGATTACAAACCAGGTCATAAGGAGGGCGGGCCATTCGTAGGCCCCGCCCATGGTGGCTACAAAAGCGCCCGCAATCAGGCCGCCGCCCATCAGTGCAGCACCTGCCAGCATGGCCGGACGATCCGGCCGCTGATCGAGTAACTTGGGCAAGAACAACGCGATCAGCATCGAGCCACAGCCAAATGCAGCCAGCGCGAATGGCACATCGGAGCTGGGGCGGAGAAGCTTACTTTGCACATACACCACCGTATTGACGATGACCATGGAACTGCCCGCCGCTGCGGCCAGGTTCAGGCCCAACAGTCCACGTAGGCGTGGCGTGCGCAGGTAAATGGCGATGCCGCGAAAGGTCTTGGCATAGATGCTGCCGGTCGCTGGCACCGCTGGTGATTGCGGCAGCGACACTGAAACGACCAGCGCCGCCGAGCAGATGAAACCGATCACCGTGCCACCAAAAAGCCAGTGGTAACTGATTATCGATAGCAAAGCGGCCGCTAATATCGGGCTCACCAGGGTTTCCATATCGTAGGCCATACGCGAGAGGGACAATGCTCGCGTGTAATCGCTTTCCTCTGGCAAAACATCGGGAATCGTTGCCTGGAAGGTAGGGGTAAAGGCGGCTGAGGCCGATTGGAGAAAAAAGATCAGCAGATAAATCTGCCATATCTGTGTCACGAACGGAAGTGATAACGCGACGCCGGCGCGTACCAAATCCATTGCGACCAAGAAGGCGCGGCGCGGGAGCATGTTGGCAAAGGCACCGACCACGGGGGCGATCAGCACGTAAGCGAGCATCTTGATCGCCAGAGCGGTTCCCAACACGCTGCCGGCATTGGTGCCAGCAAGCTTATATGCAAGCAAACCCAACGCTACGGTCAGCAAACCGGTGCCCACCAAGGCAATAATTTGTGCCAAGAACAGGTGCCTGTATGTACGATTGGCCAATATATTTAACATGTTAATTCAGCTCCTTTTAAGCACGAACAAGGGATTCAAGCTGGCGACATGGCCGCCAGCTTATGCTCCGAGTGAAGTCGCTTGGTGATGAGTTATGCCAACGCGACGGCGCTGTCAACCAGCGTCACCGATACTCCGACCGTCACGACCTCAACGGCAGTTGTTCCGGCAAGCAAGGCCGTAAACCACGCGGCCAACGCAGTGCTACGATCAAAAAAACGACATGCATATTCCTCGCTGTTCGAGTGCGACGTCCGCTTGTATTGGCGGGCGTCGCAGGCGATTGCATTACACCGGCTTAGGCTCAGCCACAAGTACAGGCACGGTGCCGCTGGTATCCCCATCGTCCTTGACGGTACGGCGACGACGCAAAACGATACCTGCTATAGCCGGGAGTACGAACAGCGTCAGGATGGTGGCCGTCACAAGGCCCCCGATGACCACAGTCGCAAGTGGTTTTTGCACTTCGGCGCCTGTGCCGGTGGCAATTGCCATCGGCACGAAGCCCAGGGAGGCCACCAATGCGGTCATCAGGACAGGCCGCAGACGCTCCATTGCACCGTCGATTACCGCCTTGGAAGCTTCCATGCCATCAGCTATCCGTTTATTGACAGCAGAGATGAGCACCAGGCCGTTGAGCACGGCCACGCCAGATACGGCAATGAAGCCCACTGCTGCTGAAATCGAGAACGGAATGCCGCGCAGTACCAATGCAAACACGCCTCCTGCCAACGCCAGCGGCACAGCCGTCAGCACGGTTGCCGTCAACATCGCATTTCCGATTGCCATGTACAACGCGACAGAGATCAGCACGAAGCAGATAGGCACAATGATCATCAGACGTTCGGTCGCCGCACGCAGGTTTTGGAATTGGCCACCCCATTCAATCCATGAACCTGGCGCCAATTTGACCTCTTTCTGCAGGCGCTGCTGCGCTTCGTCGACATAGCTGCCCATATCGCGGCCGACGACATTGGCCTCGACATAGATACGGCGCTTGCCATTGTCGCGGCTGACTTCGTTCAAGCCTTGGGTAAAGCGGAATTCCACAAGCTGACGCAGTGGCACTGACTGGCGCACTTGTTCACCGGTGGCTGGCAGCATGATGGGCAAAGCACCCAGCTCATCAAGGTTGTCGCGCAGTGCCGGCGGCAAGCGCACGACAATATCGAAACGCCGGTCGCCTTCAAAGATCTGACCGGCCGAACGGCCCGCCAGCGCAGTGGCCACAGTGTCGGCAACTTCTTTGACTGTCAGGCCATATCGAGCGATAGCGGCACGGTCAAACGAAATGTCGAATGTCGGAAACCCTTCCGTTTGCGCCACTCGCACGTCGGCCGCACCTGGCACCTTGCGCAGCACTGCTGCAATTTCCTTGGCATTTTGGGCGAGCTTGTCCAGATCATCACCAAAGACCTTGACGGCGACATCACTGCGCACGCCGCCGATCAGCTCATTGAAGCGCATTTCAATCGGCTGAGTGACGTCATAGTTGTTACCGATGATAGGCGCAGTCTTGGCGCGGATACGTTCGATGACCTGTTCTTTGGTGGTGATGCCTGCAGGCCATTCCTCCTTCGGTTTCAGAATCACGTAGTTATCCGACGCGTTCGGTGGCATCGGGTCGGCCGCCAAGCTGGCGGTACCAGCTTTCGAATACACGGTTTTGACTTCCGGAAGTGACAGAATGGCGCGCTCGATCGGCAGGTCAAGTGCTGCCGATGCTTCGATCGGCGTCGACGGGATACGTACCGAAGACAGATTCAGATTATGCTCATCGAGGGTAGGCATGAACTCGCGACCAACAAAGCTGAAGGCCACACCTGCAAGTATCAGTACGGCGACACCGGCGCCGATAAACGGCAGCGGTCGCGCTACAGCACGGCGCAGCAGCGGCTCATAGCGGTTTTTCGTCATGACGATAGCTTTGACCTCATGCTCGGCCACTTTCCCGTTCATCATTACCGCGATCAGCGCCGGCACGAACGTCAGCGACAGGACGAAAGCTGAGCCCAGGGCGAGCATCAGAGTGATCACCATCGGCGAGAACATCTTTCCTTCCACGCCTTGGAAGCTCAGACAAGGCAGAAACACCAGGAAGATCACCAATTGGCCGTAAATGGTGGGACGAAGCATTTCGCGTGATGACGCCACCACTTCTTCCAGACGTTCCTTCAGCAACAGGAGTCGCCCTTCTTGATGCTGGCGTTGGGCCAAGCGGCGCAAGGTATTTTCAACGATGATCACGGCGCCATCGATGATCAGACCAAAGTCGAGCGCACCAAGGCTCATCAGGTTGCCGGAGATCCCCATCGAATTCATGCCGATGGCGCTCATCAGCAGCGATAGTGGGATGACCAATGCGGCGATGATCGCTGCGCGCCAGTTGCCCAACAATGCAAACAGAATGACGATCACCAGCAGCGCGCCCTCAGCCAGATTTTTCGCGACAGTGGTAATGGTGGCAACCACCAGTTGTGAGCGATCCAGCGTTGGCACGATAGTGATGCCGGCAGGAAGCGTTTTAGTCACCACCTTCAGCTTTTCGCCGACGGCGCTGGCGACTGTGCGGCTGTTTGCACCAACCAGCATCAGCGCGCTACCGATCACCGTTTCGTAGCCATCGCGACTTGCCGCGCCACGGCGCAACTCGCCACCGATGGTAACCTTGGCAACCTGACTGACCATAATCGGTACACCGTTACGGGTAGCAATTACTGCGCGCGCTATCTCGTCGGCACTGCGGGCGCGGCCGTCCGCGCGCACCAGATAAGCTTCGCCGGAGCGACGAATGTAATTGGCACCCACCGACACGTTGGATGCTTCGAGTGCGGTGGCGAGTTCGGCGTACGAAATGCCTAGCGCAACCAATTTGGCGGAATCAGGTTCGACCACGTATTCCTTGACGTAACCACCCAAGGAATCGACATCGGCCACACCCGGTGTCGTACGCAATTGCGGACGCACGATCCAGTCCTGGACTGTACGCAGGTACGCCAGTTTTGACACTTCGTCGGACAGGCTCTCGCCCTGATCGGTCAAAAAGCTGCCATCACTTTGCCAGCCGGCCTTGCCATCGTTACGCGGTGCTCCCTTGCCTTCAGGATGGGTGAACTCCACACTATAGTGAAACACTTCACCAAGCCCGGTAGACACCGGACCCATCTGCGGTTGGGCCTCCTCAGGCAGATCTGCCCGTGCCCGCGCCAAGCGTTCAGAAACTTGCTGACGCATGAAATAGAGATCGGTATTTTCCTTGAAGATGGCGGTGACCTGGCTAAAACCGTTACGCGAGAACGAGCGCACAGTCTCGACGCCGGCCAAGCCGGAAAGCGCAGTCTCGATCGGATAGGTCACGCGCTTTTCGATTTCGACCGGACTTAGTGTCGGAACGACAGTATTGATCTGCACTTGCTTGTTGGTGATGTCCGGTGTGACATCAATTGGCAGTAAATTGAGCTGCCACGCACCGATCACCGCCACGATGATGGTCATGAACAGGACCAGCCAACGCGACCGAACGGAGCTGGTAATTATGGAATCAATCATTATTCTTCCTTGCCAGACTTAATCATGTCGGCCTTCACGAGAAAGGCGTTGCGAGTGGCGACCTGGTCGCCGGCCTTGACGCCGGAGACGATCTGCGCCACACCGCCGCTACGTATGCCCACCAGTACTGGTTGGATGCGAAAGCCTTTCTGGCTGCGCACGAACACCACGTCACGACCCTCAAGGTTTTGTACCGCTTCCTCCGGTACCACCAAGCCGTCGCCTTGACCCTTGACGTGCAGGCGTACCCGCACGCCTTCGCCGACGACCAGCGCCGCGGTGGCGGCAGTCGGCGTCAGTATCACGGTCGCGGAGCGCGTAGCACCGTTGACCGTCGATGTTACCGAGCGCACAGTGGCATCGACTGGCATGCCATTGGACGCTATCACGGTCGCCTGGTCGCCACTGGAGATGCGGATGATGTCGGCGGATGAGACGGCAGCTTCAATCTGTACCGGACCTGTGCCAGCGACGCGAAATAATTCGGTCTGAGGCTGCACAAAACTGCCCAGTGTGGCGGCGTTAAACGTGACCTTGCCGGCGATCGGGCTGACGACGGCTACCGATCTGCCATCGGCGGCCACCTTCGCGGCACGAGCCACGGCGTTGGCGCGTTGTGCCTCGCTTTCGGCAACGGCCAGCGTCGCCTGTGCCGCTTCAAGATCAGCACGCGGCGTGACACCCTGTTCGAATAGCGAGGCTTCACGCGCTTGGTTCTTGCGAGCGAGTTCAGCCTTGGCATTGGCGACGGTGCGCTCCGCAGCAAGGCCTGCTGCTTCCATACTTTCGACGGTAGCGAGCGTTTCGCCGGCCTTCACGGTATCGCCTAACTGGCGATTGATCCGTGCGATGTTGCCCGCCGCGCGGGCAACAATGACGGCTTCGCTGTTAGGTTGAGCGGCAACCGAACCTGGCGCCAGGATCTCGGAGCGCAGACCGCCTGCAGCAACGGCTTCAACCGCGATGCCGGCAGCTTTGAGGTATTCACCAGGAATATTAACTTCCTGTACCGGCTCTACGGCCGCAGCAGGTGTGGAAGAGGCCACCGCTGCAACAACCGGTGCCTTTTTGGTCCCGGTCCATTGCGCGGCGCCGAAGCCGGCGGCGGCAGCGATTGCCACCAGGGCTGCGGCGAGCGGCAGGTTAATGGCGCGACGTGGTTTTTCTGTCATGGTGTAACTCCAAATGCGATGCGGCCTTCGGCCGTGAAAAGGGTAGCGAGGGCGCGCACGCGCGCCAAGCGGGCTTCAATGGAGAGAGCCTGTGCTTCGGATAATGCGCGCCGGATAGCCAGTAATTCGATCAGTGGTGTCTTGCCAGCGTCATAGCCGGCTCGCCCCAATCGATAGGCGTCGACTGCGGCAGTTTCGCCCTGTTCGGCGGCTTGGAGGCGTCGCTCTGTAGCCACCACCCGGGCTTGTGCGGCGCGGTGCGTTGCCTGTGCTTCCAACCGCGCCGCTTCCACACGCTGTTCGGCGGCGCTGGCCCGCTCACGCGCGGCTGTCACGCCATGCTGATTGCGATCAAACAAGGGGATGTTGATGTTGACGCCAATGATGGCGGCACGCTCGTTACTCCAGCCAAACTTCCGCATGCCTGCGCTAACACCCACATCGGGAACCCAGCGTTTTTGCTCCATCCTCACTTGCGCCGTTAATGCGTCGCTTTCTGCACGCGCGCTGGCCAGCGCTGGCGACGCGTCGGTCGTCCAGCGTTGATCGCTACGGGGTGCTATTGCGTGGTCGAGAAACGGATGGCTGATGCCGGTGTATGGCTGATCGGCGCCAGCTACCGCAGATAATCGCTCCAGCGCATCAGTAGCGTCAGCCACGGCCGACTGAACCGCTGCTTCGGCGGCAGATACGCTGGCGCGCGCTTGTGCCAAGCGCAGCTGGGCTTCACGGCCGGCTTGCACCAGCGCCGTTGTCGCGCGAAAGTCATCGTTGGCGCGAGCCAGTTCGGCATCGGCCACTTGTTTTCGCAATTGCATGGCCTCTGCCGTGGCGTAGGCGACTGCCAATTCATTGGCGAAAGCAATGCGAATCTGACGTTCGCGCGCGCCCACCGCATCGGCCTTGCGTTGCTCCGCTTCGATACGGGCGCTGCGCTTGCCTCCGATCTCGAATACCTGCGTTAAGGTATAAGTGTCTTGGCGCTGGCTGACGCCGTCCATCTTGGGTGCGCCAAGATTTTCGCCGGTGTAACCCAGCGAAGGGTTAGCCCAGGCGCGTGCCTGGCGCGCATCGGCGCCGGCAGCGCGCACCGTGGCGGCCTGCTCCAGCAGCGCCGGTGCCTGCGTTTCAGATTGTTGCAATAGTGCAGCCAGCGATGGCGCGTCGGCCGCTTGGGCAGCGCCCACGAATAGAGACAGGACGATGCCTGTCAGTTTGCCGCGCGCAAGTGCGCACGGACTCACGGATAACCTGTACATAGTTAAGCCCCTGCTTGTTAAAAAGAGTGCAGTGCAGCGGGCCGCAGCATGAACGTCAGGCGTTCATGCGCTTTACAGGAATGTGAAGGAGGGCAGCCCGCGTGTTAGACGGGCGAACGAGGAGGACGTAACAGCGGTAATGTGGCTCGATCGGAAAAAGTGTCGAGAAATGCTTCAGGGGCGATACGAATATCGAGAACCAGCGGCAGCTGAAATGGCGGAGGGAACAGCAAGTTCATGCTGTTTCCGTGCTCGAAGTCGGACAGGTGACGGGATGATTTTTGAGAATCGTCGAGATGGACGTCGCCGTCGTCGTCACCAGCGTCGTCGAGATCGTGGTGATGGAGAATTTCGGAGGAATGCTCCGTCATGTGCTTGGCGACGAAGCCGATCCCGTATGTGTTGTAGCCTTCCATGACGTGAGCGAAGTTGCGTTCCGCAGCAATCAGCGATTGCAAGGGAAGCAAAAACATCATCAAGATGAGTAGCGCTTTCTTCATGTGCGAAGGATATCGTCGGTAGGCAACAAACAAAGTATGTGTAGTATTATATCCCCTAGGGAGGATACCATGTCAATTCATAATTCGCATTCAGCGATCATAAAGCGCCTCAAGCGTGCCGGCGGCCACCTTAGCAGCATTGTCGCCATGCTGGAGGAGGATCGCCCTTGTGTAGAAATCGCGCAACAGTTGCAGGCAGTCGAAAGTGCCATCGGTTCGGCCAAAAAAGCACTCATACACGACCATATCAGTGAATGCCTGACCGTTACCAGTGCCGATACACAAGGGCATGACCGAAATGTTGCTGCGGAATTCAGAGCTATCGCCAAGTACTTATAGATAGTAGATTTTTTGACAATTTTGGCAATCCTGCACGTTAGAAGGAAAGTGCATGGCACTGCCTTCACGGTAGCAAGCTTTGTGGAAGCGAAACGGCCTGGTTTCCGCTTCATTCGATCAACTATGCGACATTTCCAGCGCCGCCAAGCCAGCATTGGCCACAAAGACGGACCTCGGCAACTTTTTACGCTTTTGCAACATCAGCAAGGTGATCGAGGGGGTTGAAAAGTCAACGAGCGAGTGTTTGGCACTTTTTTCTTTGTTAATCAAAAAAATGAACCGATGTTACAAATCACGCCACGCTGCCACTGTCACGGAAACACTCAGCTGTTTATACAAGTTTTTATTAAAACGACCTAATATCCCATTAAACTTTTTAATATCTCGTTGAAGTTTCTATTCCGACGTAGCCTGCCACTCAGGAGAAAGTCTTGCCCGTTTGTCGCTGCCGACAATTGCCGCTAGGTACAGACGCTGAGGCACTTGGAAAAAATAAAGTAAATGTCGTTACACCATCCTGTTCGCTCTGAACTTGAGCACTTCCGTGATGCAAGGACATGATCGACTTGACGATGGCCAGTCCTAATCCGGCTGATGCAGAAATGCTCGATCTTGATTTGTCCGATCGGTAAAAACGGTCGAACAGGCGCGGCAAATCTTCCGCGACAATACTTGGGCCAGTGTTGGAAACCGATAGGTGCACACCATCTTGATCAGCCACCGTACGCAACACGATGGTGTTGCCTCTTGTCGTGTAACGAATAGCGTTGGAGACCAGATTGCTTACTGCGCGGCGCAGCAGGTGTGCGTCGGCATGCACCGTGCCGGTGGCAATCAGCAAAAGGAGAACCCCAGCCTCGGAGGCGGGGCCTTCGAAGTACTCGGTAATGCGCGTGAGCTCGCCGTGAGCGTCCAGTTGTTCCGTCGATAGTGCAACCTGATCGTGATCTGCACGAGCCAAGAACAACATGCTTTCCACCATTCTCGCTAGCCGCCCAAATTCTTCATAGTTAGATGAAAGCAGGTTTTGATATTCCTCGGTTTCTCTAGGTTGAGATAACACGACTTCGGTCTGAACCATCAGGTTGTTCAGCGGCGTGCGTAAATCATGAGCAAGGTCGCCAGCAAATTCGGACAGATTATTGAGACTGCTTTGCAGGCGGTTAAGCACCTCGTTAAACGAATCGGCCAGAACCCTTAGCTCAGCAGGTGCCGATTGTGCATCCAATCGTATTTCAAGGTTATGCGCCGTAATCTGTTGTGCTTGACCTGCAAATAACTTCACTTTCCCCAAGCCACAACGAACGACAATAAAGCCCAGTAGCGCTGTCAGCACTGCGCCGATGAGTCCTGCAATAACAACTTTCAATCTATAAGTAGCTAAGACCGCAGCAAGGCCATTGCTACTGCGGGCAAGCGTGATGGTGACTTCCGTACCGGTGGCGCCAACAGAACCCAGTGCACGGATGACTCGCAAATTTTGCTCGTTGCGCTGTACGGCATTGCGAACATGCGATGGTTCAGGTATCACAGCTGCAGGTATCGGTGCGGCGGCATCCGTGAACGAGTACTGGACATTATTACGCACCAAGATCTCCCTATTCTTAGCTTGTATCAGCAACGAAAACTCTCCGTGAATGTTAACTGCCTCCAAAAAACGATGAGGATGCAGGCGGATCGAGTCGACATCAGCCGTTTCCTCTAAAACGTGTCTGATGAATAGAATGCACTCCACGAGGTTGGTATCGTCCCGTTCCTGGAGTTGGCTTGCCAGCGCCTGATAAAGGTAAATGCCAAGCACGGAAAACACAAACACTGAAATAAAGGCAAAGAGTGCTCCCAACTGCGCGGTGAGAGACCAGTTGCTGACCCTCACCGCCGGTCTTCCAAAACATAACCCATACTGCGGATTGTATGGATAAGCTTAACTTCAAACGGATCATCAATTTTCGCCCGCAGGCGACGTATCGCAACATCGACAACATTGGTATCACTGTCGAAATTCATGTCCCAGACTTGAGAGGCAATCAGTGGCCGCGACAAAACTTGACCGACGCGCTTCAGCAGCAAATGCAAGAGGGCAAACTCCTTTGCAGTCAAATCGATGCGGATCCCAGCCCGAATGACTCGCCGCTTGGGAGCGTCTAGCTCCAGATCGGCGACGTGTAAGAGATCTGGTTCCCTAGTTGGACCTCGCCGAAGCAGTGTGCGGATGCGCACAAGAAGCTCTACAAAAGCAAATGGTTTTACCAGGTAGTCATCCGCGCCGAGTTCAAGTCCCTTAACGCGGTCATCCAAGCCATCCCGCGCAGTCAGAAAAAGTACCGGCGTATCAATGGTTTTGCGCAACTCCGATATCACCTGCCAGCCATCAAGGCCAGGAAGCATGACGTCAAGGACGATCAGATCATACTGTGACACGGTCGCAGCATGAAGCCCGTCTGGGCCGGTGGTGGCGAGATCGACTATAAAACCTGACTCGGTGAGACCCTTGCGAATATATTCGCCTGCCTTTTGTTCATCTTCCACCACTAATAGACGCATGTTGTTGTTCCACTGAGCAAGCTAATTATTGACATCTGACAGCATATGGGACTTCTGGTCAGCGTTTTTGCGTTGAGTCTACTTCGACCAAGTGACAACCGTCTGACGCCAACATTACATTTTTGTCAGAATCAACGTGTTTTCGAACCTATTAGAGCCAAAAATCAGATAAGTATTGATGGCCTTGCTGGCACTTGCAAGCCTTCCTCGACGATGTCCCTTCGGCCGTTCGGGTTGGTAGAGAAAATCCTGCATTATGGAAAATGATGCATTCGAATGTACGATATTTGCACGGCGGGCCTATGAAAACAAGGAAAAAGACAGTGTTCAGGCTTTTGGTTGCTGACATGGATGCGAGTCAGGAAGAATCGATAAAGCTGTTGTTAGAACGTGCCTCCTCACCCAATAAATATTATCTTAAAGGCAAATTAAATGGTTTAGTTATGTAGCAACAGCTTGCTGATCTGGCGTTTAGCATGTATCACATCCCAAGTAATATCCAGTTATAATCAGTCATGCTCAAACGCTTCCTCTATATTCTTGCTGTCGCTTTCGCTCTCCAGATGAGTTGGGGAATTGCGAGCGCATATTGCTTGCATGAGACCGGTAAAGCAAGTTTGCATTTTGGGCATCACCAGCACGAACACAAAACATCCAAAGATACTTGTTGTGGTTCTTCCTCTTCCAGTTCAAAGAAATCGGCTGTTCATCTTGACTGCCCATCGTGCTCGCATGGCTTGGTAGGCATGATCACTTGGGCTTCCAATTTCGAGGAGCCGT
Organism: Janthinobacterium agaricidamnosum; assembly: GCF_003667705.1. Taxonomy (NCBI): domain Bacteria; kingdom Pseudomonadati; phylum Pseudomonadota; class Betaproteobacteria; order Burkholderiales; family Oxalobacteraceae; genus Janthinobacterium; species Janthinobacterium agaricidamnosum. Next base: position 2,801,294 of record NZ_CP033019.1, read on the forward strand.
TGACGGCAATTCATTCCCCGCCGTTATTAGTTCGAGCACTACCCCCTCCCTATCCTGACTTACCTGAGCGCCCTCAGTGGCATGTTGCCGCCTAGTCCGGCGACATAGACTCATATACATCTTCGTATTTGTAGATCACCACTACAGGTGAGCGTGTCGTCGCCGGATTCTTCCCATTTTATTTTTTGGAGAATTCTATGCGACCATCATTTTTGCCGCTTGTGCTTGCGATCGTACTCGCATTTCCGCTGCAAGCGGCTGCACAGACGGAAGTACCGTCAGTTGCAACGGCAGCCCCAGCGGCTGCTCATAAAGGCGCTTCTGCATTGACATTGGCAGAAGCAATCAAACTCGCCTTTGAGGGCAACCCTGGGCTCCGGACAGCCATGCGTGATATTGATATCGCCGCTGGCGAATTGATCCAGGCGGGTACCCGACCTAACCCTGAGCTTTCCTTTGTTTCGGAGGGTCTTAAAAAAGAACAGAGGACACGAACTATACAATTCAGTCAACCGTTGGAGCTGGGTGGCAAACGTGCTGCCCGCATGGCGGCAGCGAGCCTCGGAGGAGATATTGCCTCTGCCGATCTGGCCGGGTACCGTACCTCGTTGCGCGCTGACGTCGTGACTGCTTTTTTCGACGTCGTAGCGGCTCAAGAGGGCTATCAACTTGCGCTTGCATCACAGCAACTTGCGCAGCGCGTCAGCGATGCAGCGGCGCGGCGTGTGATGGCAGGCAAGGTGTCTCCGGTAGAGCAAACCCGGGCTCGTGTGGCGGAAGCAAGCAGCAAGATTGAACTCAATCAGGCTGCCAATGATCTGACGCTGTCCAAACGGCGTCTCGCTGCAACTTGGGGAAGCCAGACACCCCAGTTTGATTCCGTTGTCGCACTTGAAATGCCAGCACAGGCTGTCCCTACCTCTAATGAATTGAATAATCGCCTTCCGACAGCCCCACAGACTCTCCGGGCACGTCTGGAAGTTGATCGCCAAGAGGCGTTGACTAAGGTAGAACGCAGCCGCAGGATTCCTGATGTAAATCTGATCGTTGGAACCCAGCGTGACGAACAACTTGGTCAAGTCGGGCCGCGTCGCACCATCTTGGGGCTATCGATTCCGTTGCCACTTTTCGATCGTAATCAAGGCAACGTCCTCGCAGCCTTGCGCCGAGCAGACAAAGCCAGAGATGAGCTGAAGGCAGTAGAGAACAGATTGTCAGCGGAAGTTGCTGAGGCAACTGCACGCCTCAGTGTTGCGCAGTCCGAATTGACAATTTTGCGGACCGACATTCTGCCAGGAGCGCTGAGTGCATATGAGGCAGCTTCAAAAGGGTTTGAACTCGGAAAATTTAGCTTCCTGGATGTCCTTGATGCACAGCGCACACTTTTCCAGGCAAAAACTCAATATGTACGCGCGCTCGCTGAATCACATCGCTCCGCCGCCGACATCGATCGCATTATCGGACGCGTTGAATCGAATGGCACTTTGATTGCACCTGCGATCTCATATCAGGAAACAAAATGAAAACACCGAACATTGAAAAGAAATCGCTGCGCGCGATGATGGCGATCGTAGCAATCGGCGCTGTGCTGTTGGCCGCCATTTTATTTACTGGTAAATCCGGCGGCGCCCCGGAAGGGACGGACACTGAAACTACCGCCAAGGCAGATGAAAAAGAGAAAGGCGTTGGAGGAGGCGCCGGCAAAGGCAGCCATGGCGGAAAATTGTTTGTCCAAGGGGCGACTACCGTTGAAGTCATCCTTGCAGAAGAGAAGGGAGAAGCTCGCCATCGCTTATGGCTCTACGAAAATGGCAAACCCGTCGCGCCGACTACCGCCACTGCGACCGAGCAAATCAAACGCGCTGACGGCCAGGTGATGAACTTTGAATTCGCAGTCGACAAAGATAGTTTGCTGGCCAAAGAGAGCATTGCCGAACCGCATATTTTTGATGCTCTCATTACTGTCCGTAAGGGCGGCGTCACGATCCCGATCAAGTTGCAAAGCGAGGAAGGCAAAATTGAGTTGACTGATGCTCAAATCAAGACTGCTGGGGTGATGGTAGCAAAATCCGGTACGGCGAGTATTAATAGTGCCTTTCAACTAGCTGGCGAAGTGCGCTTCAACGAAGACCGTACTGCACACATCGTGCCCCGTTTGCAAGGTGTAGTTGAAAGTGTGGCCGTCGACCTTGGTCAGCAGGTAAAGAAAGGACAAGTTCTAGCAATCATCGCCAGCACCGTTTTGTCTGAAATGCGCAGCGAATCGCTTGGTGCGCAAAAGCGCCTGGCGATGGCGAAATTGACCTACGACCGTGAGAAAAAATTGTGGGAAGACAAAATTTCCGCAGAGCAGGATTATTTGCAAGCCCAGCAGGGGCTGCGCGAAGCGGAAATAGCTGCTCAGAACGCTTCTCAAAAAATCGCCGCCATTGGTGCCTCTGGTGCTAGTTCCGGTGCATTGAACCGCTTTGAACTGCGTGCGCCATTCGATGGTGCAATCATCGAAAAGCACATTACTTTAGGCGAATCTGTGGCCGCCGATGTGAACGTATTCACGATTGCGGATCTGTCAACGGTATGGGCAGAAATCATCGTTCCCGCCAAGGATCTCGGCACTGTGCGCGTTGGTACGAAAGCACTCGTCAAGGCAACCACGATGGATTCCGAGGCATCTGGTGTCGTTTCCTATGTCGGTTCGCTGCTTGGAGAACAGACACGCACGGCTAAAGCCCGAGTCACCCTGGCCAACCCGAAACTGGCCTGGCGCCCGGGCCTGTTCGTCAATGTCGACATGACCTCCGATGAGCGCGAAGTACCTGTTGCGGTGGCCAGCGATGCAATCCAGACGGTCGAAGGTAGTCCAGCCGTGTATATCCGCATCGATGGCGGCTTTTTCGCTCAGCCAGTGGAGACCGGCCGCAGCGATGGGAAATACACCGAGATCGTAAAGGGTCTTGCTGCTGGTACTACGTATGCGGCAAAAGGTAGCTTCGTCCTCAAGGCGGAGCAGGGCAAAGACAGCGCCGAACATGCACATTAAGCCGGAGAAATCAAATGTTTGAACGCATAATCCGCTTTTCCATCGAGCATCGATGGTTGGTGATACTCGGTGTTATTGCCATGATGGGTATTGGTATCTTCAGCTACCAAAAGCTGCCAATTGATGCCGTACCCGATATTACCAATGTCCAGGTTCAGATTAATACCTCAGCACCAGGATATTCGCCGCTGGAAGTTGAACAACGTGTTACTTTTCCGATCGAAACAGTGATGGCCGGCTTGCCAAGTCTGGAGCAGACGCGCTCATTGTCGCGTTATGGCTTGTCGCAGATTACCGTCATCTTTAAAGATGGAACGGATATTTACTTCGCCAGGCAACTGGTCAACCAACGATTGCAGGAAGCGAAAGAACGCCTGCCTGAAGGCGTTTCTCCGGTACTCGGTCCAATTTCAACGGGTTTGGGCGAAATTTATCTCTGGACAGTTGAGAGTGAGCCGAACGCAAAGAAGGCCGATGGCCAGCCTTACACGCCGACGGATCTGCGTGAAATCCAGGACTGGATCATCAAGCCGCAATTGCGCAACGTGACTGGGGTTACGGAAATCAACTCCATAGGTGGCTTTGCAAAGGAATATCACGTTACACCGAACCCGACAAAGCTGTCATCGTATGGCCTGACGTTTCAGGACATCGTCACTGCGCTGGACGCGAACAACAACAATGTCGGTGCCGGTTATATTGAAAAACGTGGTGAACAGTTTCTGATCCGCGCTCCTGGCCAGGTAAAGTCGCTGGAGGATATGAGAAATATTATTCTCAATACCGTTCAAGGGGTACCGATTCGCATTCGTGATGTGGCCGAAGTCGAACTCGGGCGTGAACTGCGTACCGGTGCGGCGACCGATAACGGCCGCGAGGTTGTGTTGGGTACTGTCTTCATGCTGATTGGACAAAACAGTCGGATCGTCTCGCAAGCGGTAGACAAAAAAATGGCGGAGATTAACCGCACTTTGCCCGCTGGTGTCAAAGCCGTCACTGTTTATGACAGGACCGTGCTGGTTGACAAGGCAATCAATACCGTTAAGAAAAATCTGATGGAAGGCGCGGTACTGGTCATCGTCGTACTGTTCCTATTCCTTGGTAACATACGAGCTGCTCTGATCACCGCGATGGTCATTCCGCTGGCCATGCTGTTTACGTTCACGGGGATGGTAACTTATAAGGTCAGCGCGAACCTGATGAGTCTCGGCGCCCTTGACTTCGGCATCATCGTCGACGGAGCCGTTGTCATTGTAGAAAACTGCGTACGCCGTCTGGCTCATGCGCAAGCGCATCATCAACGCACATTGACTCGCGCGGAACGTTTTCATGAGGTATTTGCTGCGGCAAAAGAGGCACGTCGCCCATTGTTGTTCGGTCAGCTCATCATCATGATCGTCTATATTCCTATCTTCGCCCTGACCGGTGTGGAAGGAAAAATGTTCCATCCAATGGCATTTACCGTTGTCGCGGCACTTGTCGGCGCGATGATTCTGTCGCTCACTTTCATCCCGGCCGCTATCGCACTGTTTATCGGCAAGAATGTTGCTGAAAAAGAAAATCGCGTAATGGAGTTCGCCAAGCGCTTATACACGCCTTTGCTGGCCAAGGCGTTGCTCAATAAAGCTATCGTGGTAACCTCTGCAGTCGTGCTTATCGTACTGTCGGGTGCTGTCGCAAGTCGGATGGGGAGCGAGTTCATTCCCAATCTGAACGAAGGCGATTTTGCGATTCAGTCGTTGCGCATCCCCGGGACTAGCCTGACCCAGTCGATCGAAATGCAGAAACAGCTCGAAGCTGGTCTGAAGGCCAAGTTTCCGGAAATTGAGCGGGTCTTCGCGCGTACAGGTACTGCGGAAATTGCTTCTGACCCGATGCCGCCGAATATTTCAGACGGCTATGTGATGCTTAAGCCTGAAAAAGACTGGCCGAGTCCGAAAAAAACCCGCGCGCAAGTACTAGCGGCCGTACAAGCGGAGGCAGCCACTTACGCCGGCAACAGTTATGAGTTCTCACAGCCCATTCAGTTGCGCTTCAATGAACTCATTTCTGGGGTGCGTAGCGATGTCGCCGTCAAGATATTTGGCGACGATATGGACGTTCTGAATGCGACAGCGGCGCAGATCGCTGGTGTACTTTCTCGCATCCCCGGCGCGGCGGAGGTCAAGACCGAACAGACTTCAGGCCTGCCAATGCTCACTGTCAATATCGATCGGGAGAAGACTGCTCGCTATGGCCTCAATGTCGGCGCGGTTCAAGAAGCGTTGGCGATTGCTACAGGCGGAAGAAATGCCGGCACCGTGTTTGAGGGTGACCGCCGTTTCGACATCATCGTGCGGCTTCCGGAAGATCTGAGAACTGACTTGGAGGCACTCAAGCGCCTGCCTATTCCTTTGGCACGTTCTTCGGGAACGAACGGTGCGGCCGGGGAAGTTAGTTTCATACCTCTCTCCGAAGTAGCCACCCTCGATTTTGCACCAGGTCCTAATCAGATCAGCCGGGAGGATGGCAAGCGACGCATCGTGGTGAGCGCGAATGTGCGTGGGCGCGATATTGGTACCTTCGTTCCCGAAGCGGAAAAACTGATTCAGAAGGAAGTCAAAATACCACCTGGTTACTGGATGATCTGGGGCGGGACTTTTGAACAACTGCAGTCAGCAACCCAGCGACTGCAACTGGTCGTGCCACTCGCATTATTCCTCGTGTTTACCTTGCTATTCGTGATGTTCAATAACGCCAAGGACGGCTTGATTGTGTTCACAGGCATTCCGTTTGCGCTGACAGGCGGCATTCTGGCGCTTTGGCTGCGCGATATTCCGCTCTCGATTTCCGCTGCAGTCGGTTTTATCGCCTTGTCTGGTGTGGCCGTGCTGAACGGTTTAGTGATGATCTCCTTTATCCGGACACTTCGCGATGAGGGCATGTCCTTAGATCAGGCAATCACGACGGGTGCGCTGACTCGTTTGCGACCAGTCTTGATGACTGCATTAGTGGCATCGCTGGGATTTATTCCGATGGCGATTGCGACCGGCACAGGTGCGGAAGTACAACAGCCACTTGCGACAGTCGTTATCGGGGGAATTATTTCATCGACGCTGCTAACGCTACTGGTCCTTCCGCTGCTTTATCGCTTAGCACATGGCAAGGATGAGGATGCTGAATCCGGTACTGCCCAGGAAAAAGATCAACTTCCTGCTTGATCCTCATATTGATTAACGACAACTGATAACAAACCGCCCAAGCATGGCATCGCTTGGGCGGAAAAAGAGCGACATAGACGTGGTCAGAAATCACAACACCGCCATAGGCACAGTAGAAAAGTATGATTTCGATAATACTTAATGTAATTATTATTTATTTTATTAAAAATGAAAATTTTTAATTAACATTTTTAGAATTTCTTCTTGGTTCGCGCGATCAGAAGGTTGTCAGTAATTGAATTTTTTCAAAAAATATTACGATTTAATTATGCATTGATATGATGTATAGGGAAAGAGTTGGTGTACCAATGGAAAATGAAAGAGAATTTATAAAATATATCGGTGAAAAATTGTTGATATTGGCACTCGTTTTATTGTTGATTTTTGTTTTTTTTGATTCTGTGTCCTATTGGTTGCCGGATTTAAATTGGTTAATCACAAATATTTTATAGAAATAAAATATTTCACAATCAAATAAAATAATTTTTTGGTAAAGATGGGGGGAGTCATGCGTATATTATTGCTGGGAAGTGATATCTCATTTGCCGACAAGGTATTTGATAGCGCCTTGAAAAATGGCTGGAATATCAATCATGTAAAAGACCTTATCGCAGCAAGATTGGCCTTGCTTGAGACGAGTTACTCTATTGTCCTAATCGATAATGATCTATCTTCGAAATTCGGGTTGAACCTCCTTCGAAATATGCGTGCACAATATGATGTGACACCAGTACTCATAACAGCCGAATCCTGTAAGGTGAGTGAGCGTATAACCTGGATTGATGCTGGTGCAGACGATTATTTGCTGAAACCATTTGAATTTGATGAGCTGTGGGCGCGTGTACGCGCAGTAACCCGAAGAAGTGAGGGCCGTATGGTGCCTTTAATAACTTGGGGCGATATTGAAATTGACGTCGTAAAGCGTAGTGTAACGCGTGCTGGTAAGCCAGTCCGGCTTAGCGATCACGAATACCGGATCCTGCTGACCCTTATGCAGGGAAAGGGACATGTTGTTGGACATGAGCATCTGGAAGCAATGATGTATGACGGAGCGGCTACGATTGAAAGCAATACGCTAGCCGTGCATATTTGTCAGGTCCGACGCAAACTGGGTGCGGGCATTATTACTACCGCCTATGGCCAAGGATATTTAATGGCTAATCCGTGCTGAAAATTCATTTGGCGTTGACTGCGTTCTAAATACAAAATATAAAAATTAAAAAGCCATATTAATTTTAATATACATCTCACATATTAATTGAGATTTGAAATGAATGATGCGATTAAAAATTCTCCGATAGTAGAAAACAAACCACTTGAAAGCGTGGGAGCCCGCAATCTGACAGAGATGCCTGATTTTCATCTGGACGTCACTTGGACAGTTTTGGGTACATCCGTTCTGACATTCTTGCTGCTCATGGGATTCGTGTTATGGATGCGGCTGTCGAGTCGTAGAAGAAAGTTGGTAAAGAAAGAAATTCTTCTACCGATTCGACATCCACGCAAGCGAAAACGGCGACGCCATTAAAACCATTGTGAATTCCCAAATTTTAATAAATTAGAGGAAGGTTATATTTTGATGCTTCGCTTTCAAGCAATGAGCTGGATTGAAGTCGCTTCTCACATTATTGATATGTTGATCGCCTATGCTTTGGCATTGCCAATTGGCTGGGACAGAGAGTCAGCAACAAATGGTGGCGCAGGTTTGCGGACATTTCCTATAGTTGCAATGGCCAGCTGCGGTTTTATTTTAATTGGAATCGGTGCGTTCGGTGAAAATTCACCACAGTTAGCGCAGGTTCTATACGGTTTGATCGTGGGGATTGGATTTATTGGTACCGGTACTATCTTCAAGAGTAGCAGCGAGATGCGCGGAAATACCACGGCATCGACAGTGTGGGTGACTGGCGCAATTGGCGCTGCAGTGGGATTTGCTTTGTACGATATCGCCGTGGTATTGAGTTTTGTAACTTTTTTGACACTACGTCTCAGAAAATTAAATACATGAATGATCATGAATGCCCATCATTACGAATATTTCTTTTGAAGTTTTATGTATAATTATTTGTTAAAATTAATGAAATTTAAAATTATTATCAATAGGAAGATATTTTAAAATATATTTCGGAGTAAACTATGTTGGAACACATCAAAGCAAGTTTGACCGATGCTAAGCAGGCCCTCGATACATTTCTAGCCGACGAAGCTGGGCTGCAGCGGGTAGAGCGTGCAGCAAATGTCTTGCTGGCTGCCTTTAATGGTGAAGGAAGGATATTCACATGTGGTAACGGAGGGTCCATGTGCGACGCGATGCATTTTGCAGAAGAGTTTACTGGGCGTTTCCGTAATGATCGATCTGGTCTGCCAGCAACAGCGATCAGTGACCCAAGCCATATGTCGTGTGTTGCAAACGATTTCGGATATGACCAGGTATTTTCTCGCTATCTGGAAGCGCATGGTCGTAAAGGCGATGTGTTGTTAGCCATTAGTACGAGCGGGAAAAGTCCGTCGATCATTATGGCTGTTACCAGCGCGCGCAATCTCGGAATGAAGGTAATTGGATTGACAGGCAAGGCGGGTTCGGAATTTGAGCCACTATGCGATGTTTGTATTTGTGCACCAGCTGGCCAATATGCAGACCGCGTGCAAGAGATGCATATTAAAATTATTCACATACTGATCGAATTGGTAGAGCGTTCGCGCTTTCCTGAAAACTACTAGTACATTTATGTGAAAATCCGGTCTCACTGGAATGCAGAGAATTTTTACCTGATGAGATAAAACTTGTCTTTGGTTTGTACTGTTTTTTTACTTCCCATCGTTAGGGATGGTTCTTAAAGACACTGTTCCAATAGCTGCGCGAAAGATGCGGTATCGGAAAATGTTAAGTACGACCGACGTTCCACAGCGCAAGCTCCATTATTCCTTTGACATGAAAGAATTAATCCATGAATGCAACTAAACATCCCGTTGAAGGCGGACCGGAAGATAAACAGCCTGACAAGGCTGCGCAAGCCCACGACCATCCTGGGCAGGTGGCATCTGATCACCGCCCTAAGGATGAACATGTTGGCCACGACCATGCGCATGGTGGTGCTTTGGGTGAAAATGCGGAACTCATTTTTGCCGGTTTATCTGGCGTCTTGCTGCTGGCAGGATGGGGGATCGAAAAATTCTCGTTCGGCCCAAGCTGGTTGCCTACTGCATCATTTGTTGCAGCGTATTTTTTCGGCGGATTTTTTACCGCCAAGGAAGCGATCGAGAATATCCGTGCGCGTCGTTTCGAAATTGACACTCTGATGCTGGTCGCTGCCGTGGGTGCTGCGGCATTGGGAAAATGGGCGGAAGGGGCTCTATTACTGTTTTTGTTTAGCCTTGGGCATTCGCTGGAGCATTATGCAATGGGGCGTGCCCGTCGTGCGATCGAGGCATTGGCCAAGCTTGCTCCCGAAACGGCCAACGTACGCAGGAATGGGACCATGATTGAGCTTCCAGTGTCACAACTGCAGCTCGGCGATATCGTGATTGTCCGACCGAACGAACGCCTTCCTGCTGACGGTGTGGTGACCCTGGGTACCAGCAGTGTGAACCAGGCGCCAGTAACCGGCGAAAGCGTTCCCGTCGACAAGCAACCCGCTTCTAATCCTGCAGAGGCGGTGAAGGCTTTCGACAAGGTCGCAGCTGTAAACCGCGTGTTCGCAGGCACCATCAATGGTAGTGGCGTCATCGAGGTCATGGTGGCCCGGCGTGCGGATCAGTCGACGATGGCGCGCGTAGTCAAGATGGTTGCCGATGCAGAAACGCAGCGCTCACCGACGCAGAATTTTACCGAAAAGTTTGAGCGTATTTTCGTGCCGGCGGTTCTTGTTCTAGTAACCATTCTGCTGTTTGCCGGAGTTGTGGTGGATGAACCTTTCTCGGACAGCTTTTACCGCGCCATGGCTGTCCTGGTTGCCGCAAGCCCATGTGCGTTGGCCATCTCCGTACCAAGTGCTGTATTGAGCGGTGTTGCAAGGGCGGCGCGGGGTGGTGTGCTGGTAAAAGGAGGAGCGCCGCTGGAAAATCTCGGCACGCTTACTTCAATTGCTTTTGATAAAACCGGCACTCTCACTGAAGGCAAGCCTAAGCTGACTGATGCTGTTGCGGCTAACGGGGCGAGCGAACAGGAACTGTTATCAGTAGCTATGGCAATCGAGGAGCATAGTGACCATCCGCTGGCGTCTGCCGTGGTGGTCGGTGCAAAGGAACGACTAGGGAACTCCGTGATACCAGTGCAGGCGTCCGATATCAAGAGCATTACGGGTCGCGGAGTACAGGCGCTGGTTGGTGAAGAACTCGTGTACATTGCCAAGCCGGTCTTTTTTTCGGAAACAGCCGGCAATGTCCTGCCGGTAGACGTGCTCAACGCTGATCTGAAACTAGTGGAAGCTGGGCGTACGACCATGATTGTTCTTAAAGGGAAACGCTTTCTGGGAGTACTGGGCGTCATGGATACGCCTCGTCCTGTGGCAGGAGAGGTCATGGCGGCGCTGCGTGGTTTGGGTATCGATCGCCTGATCATGATTTCAGGCGATAATCAGCAAGTTGCCAATGCGGTTGCCAAAAGCGTAGGCTTAACTGAGGCGCGTGGCGACCTGATGCCAGAGCAAAAGGTCGAAGCGATCAAGGAACTTCGTGATAAGCACGGCAAAGTCGCCATGGTTGGCGATGGCGTCAACGATGCACCAGCTATGGCAAATGCAACAGTGGGAATCGCCATGGGCGCTGCGGGTTCGGACGTTGCGCTAGAAACGGCAGATGTTGCACTGATGGCAGACGACCTTGCACAATTACCCTTCGCCGTAGGACTGTCCAGGAGCACCAGTCGTATCATCAAGCAAAACTTGTGGGTCAGTTTGGGCGTCGTCGCGGTATTGATACCAGCCACCATAATGGGTTTGAACATTGGGACCGCGGTCATATTCCATGAAGGATCGACGTTGCTGGTTGTCATCAATGCATTACGTTTGCTGGTTTATGGTGATGTTAAATCTGCAAAAACCATCGCGTAAAAAGAAAGGGCGCGCTCCAGAGCTGAACGGTAGCGCGCCGAAATTTATTTTCTTAAATCCTCCCTCGTTGGCTCTATGCAGAGCCAAAATAAAGAGCAAGGATTAGCGCCGCGGCGAACCAGATCGACCATAACGTATGGCTCAGAAAATGGGCCCCGCGTAATTGCTGTGATATACCCATGGTTAACCCCACCGCAAGACCTGCTACGCCCGCAAGAATAGCCTTTTTTGGCTCGGCCGGTAGCCAAAAAACACATAACGAAATCAGCCATAAGCCGCCTGAAGCGTGTCCGGCAGGAAAACAATTTCCGGCTATAACGAAATCCGGCATAAATTCCAGAAGACGGTAATAAGGCACGGTGCCGCCAAATTGATCAATATCCCAAGGGCAGTGCGACCGGCTACGCCTCTTCAATAGACTGATAGTCGCAGGAACCAGTATCTACGATAGAATGACTAGTCGGATGCGGCGGTCGAATTTGGGTTTCCAAAACTTTCCCGGATACTTCCAGCCGATCATGGTTAGAATAGCAAAGCCAATAGCCAGTAAAATCAGTGAATTTTTAAGATATTTGTGTAACAGGCGTTCGGTCACCCATGGATTTCGCAACGGAAAAACCTGCTGTTGGGCGTCAAAGCTCAGTCCTGCTAGCCACATGTCGATATTAGCGGCCTGCCCCATCCATAATAGCAAGCCGGCGCTAACAGCTAAGAGGAGCAATGCCTTGGAGTATGCCTTACTCTGCATTGGTGCATCCGTTTAAGATATCAAGCTCTGGCTTGTAAACTGAGGTGCTTACGCCGAGCAATCCCAGTATCGAATGGAATACATTATCGTGCGAGTAAGGCAAGGCGCGTCGCGCGTCCAGACAATAACGTTTGAGTCGCAGTCTGTCTTGAAAGCGATCTGACATCCATATAAGCATCGGTACGTGGCGCTGTTCTATGGGGGATATAACAAAAGGCGTTCCAAAAAAACAACTTAAATGATATGTAAGAGAATGAATCAGTGGATAATAGTTAATTCGATGGCGGATGCCTGTATTCGATCAACCTTTTCTCAGCATCGCATAGAAAAATATCCGCGAAGTATACATCGTATATTCTTATCTCGAATTTTAGATAGGAGGGGCACAAATTTCTGGATATTGCAGAAAAAATGAATTGGCTGTGCAAAGCCATTGCTTCTGGAATAGCAAGTAATGTATAAGTCTGGCACGTAGATGTATGCTGCAAACTACGGTTCGCGTAGCGGTTTGGCAGGCTGTTTGGCAGGCTTTAGCTACGCGAGTAACAAGCTACACTGTCGGGCTACATGCCACGTGCAAGGAAATGACATGTGCCGGTTAAACAGTTATCAGCTAGTTGGCATAAAGAGGATTTGATCCCACATATACGCGAACACCATGCGTTTTCATTTCGGCTGGGGCAATGGAGGATAGGTCAAAATCATCTGTAGGGCGAAGAGTATCGAATAGCCAGGTAAACTGTTTTCCATCAGAGGTGAATGTAACGACATCTCCCTGCCTGACATTTACATATTTTGTAGATGGCAAAATTGTGACGCTACGTGTTACTGCTTGGGTTTGGACCGTGCTGCCAAGGTTGGTTTTAGCCATGACTTTACTCTGAGACTGAGCAGTGGCAATTAGCGGGCTGAGGGATGCAATCACAAACGCGGTGATGATTTTGGTTTTGATTAAGTTCATTTGATCTCCTGCCTCATGGTTGTGGTGAAAGAATCTTCGAATTCGGTGAGTTCATTTTATAGAAGTGATCGCACACCGGAATGGCCGAATCATTACATTTGCATTACAACAGTAAGCGTCAGCTACCCAATCTTTACCGCTCTCTCCGCGTCGAGTAATGAGGTACCCTGACTTTTTCGGACACTCTAGTTTGGTAAACTTCACCAACTGGAGAACTTATGACACGCTCACAAACCTACACACCGGAGCTTCGGGAAGAAGCGGTAAAACTGGTCCTGACACAAGGCCTGACGCTGGAAGATGCTGCGTTGCGCCTGACCATTCCAAAGGGCACGCTGGCAACTGGGTGAGTGCGGCAAGGCGCGGCACGTCGCCCAAAGTGGCCCCCGGCAGCCGCTCCGTACCGGAGCTTGAGGCCGAGGTAACCAAGCTGCGCAAAGAGCTCGCGGAGGCCCGCATGGAGCGCGATATCGTAAAAAAAGCGGCAGCGTACTTCGCACGGGAGTCGCTTCCAAGTACGCGGTCATGAAGACATTGCGACTCGAATTTCCCGTCACCGTCATGTGCCGCGTCTTTGATGTGTCGTGCAGTGGTTTTTATGCCTGGGCGAACGGCAAGCCGTCGCAGCGGGCACAGGACGACGCGCGCCTGAAGGTCGCCATCGAGGCCGTGCACGCGCAGAGTCGGCAGACCTACGGCCCGCTGCGCATGCAGCCGGAATTGACGGCGCAGGGCTTTCCGGCGGGGCGTGACCGCATCGTCCGCCTGCGTCGAGAACTCGCCTTACGCTGCAAGCAGAAGCGCAAGTTCAAGGCCACCACGAACTCGAATCATGACCTGCCGGTGGCCGACAACCTGCTCAATCAGACCTTTGCACCGACCCGTCCGAACGAAGCCTGAGTGACCGACATCACTTATGTGGCCACCGGCGAGGGGTGGCTTTACCTGGACGGCATCAAGGACGTGTTCACCTGCTAGCTGGTGGGCTACGCGATGGACGAGCGCATGACGCAAACGCTGACGGCAACGGCGCTGTGGAAGGCCGTGCGCAACAAACGCCCGGCGCCGGGTCTGATTCACCACTCCGACCTTTGCAGCCAGGGCGGATTCAACTGGTCCTCGCAACACCCTAAATCAAGGAGGTGTTTATGGGACGACCCGCGAGGTGGATGGAAAAATTGACGGGGCGTGGAGCGATGCGCTCACCAGGTGCGCCGTCGCTTCGCCGCGAAACAATGCGGCTATTCTGGGAGCAAATAGCAACAGGTATTACGAGTGAGAAGGCTGCTGAGGCGGTGGGCGTTTCTCAAGCGGTTGGGACGCGATGGTTCCGCCATAATGGCGGCATGCCACTTTCTATTTTGAGCCCGGTTTCCGGGAGGTACTTGTCGTTCGCGGAACGAGAGGAAATCGGACTTCTTTCGTGCCGAGGTGCTGGAGTACGCGAGATTGCTCGTCTTATCGGGCGCAGTGCATCAACGGTTTCCCGCGAACTGACGCGTAACGCTGCAACTCGCGGCGGCCGACTTGAGTATCGAGCTTCGGTTGCGCAGTGGAAGGCGGAGCTGGTTGCCAAGAGACCTAAACCTTCGAAACTGGCAATCAATGAGCGCTTGCACGACTACGTTCAAGACCGTCTTGAAGGTAGGATTCGAGACGCCAATGGCCGTCCAGTTTCTGGGCCGCAGCAAGCGCCGTTCATTGGGAGAAACAAGCCGCATCGCGGTGACCGTAAATGGGTCAGTGGTTGGTCGCCCGAACAAATTTCTAACCGGCTGAAGACCGATTTCCCTGACGACGAATCGATGCGCATTTCTCACGAAGCCATTTATCAAGCACTTTATATCCAAGGGCGAGGAGCCCTCAAGCGCGAGTTGGTTAGTTGTCTGCGCACTGGGCGGGCTTTGCGCGTGCCGAGGACAAGGGCCCAAGCTAAGGCTTGGGCACACGTCAGGGAGGATGTGATGATCTCCAAGCGGCCCGCTGAGGCCGAAGATCGTGCTGTGCCAGGACATTGGGAAGGTGACCTGATCATTGGCCTAAACCGATCCGCGATCGGCACCTTGGTCGAGCGATCAAGCCGATTTACGATGCTTGTCCACCTGCCTCGTGAGGACGGCTATGGGTTGATGCCGAGGATGAAGAATGGCCCCGCCCTATCTGGCTACGGAGCTGTGACGATGGCTAATGCGCTCAAGAATACCGTGACCGACATGCCTGCCCTTTTGTGGCAAACGTTGACTTGGGACCGCGGTAAAGAACTGTCTGATCATGCCCGTTTCACAATCGAATCAGGGGTAAAGGTATTTTTCGCCGATCCGCATAGTCCATGGCAGCGAGGTACAAACGAAAACACGAATGGCCTCCTGCGACAATACTTCCCAAAGGGCACAGACCTGTCTCGGTGGAGCGCTCAAGAAATCCGAGCCGTTGCTAATGCATTGAATTCCAGACCACGAAAAACACTGGGTTGGAAAACTCCGGCCGAAGCGCTGGACGAGTATCTAAAATCTGCTCAATAATCTGGTGTTGCGAGGACCAGTTGAATCCGCCTCGCCGAGGGCCGTCAGACGCAGTGCTAGTGTGCGCGGATTGAGGGATTCTGCGTAGGACATCAGAGCGCGGATCCTCGTCGGTTCGTCGGCAGGCAGCACGCCGCCCCCCGCCAAGTAGTGGCTCACCGCTGAGCGGTAGGGCAGAATAACATGCAGCGGCCCGGCTTGACTCACGATTAATTGAAGTTGTCGAAGGTGAGCGTGTGCGTATTTTCGTGACCAACAAGCTACAGGAACAGACGTGGCTATCAATAGCGTTCACGTGGCCTTAGTAAAAGGAGACCTGCGTGGGATTGTCCTTGCCCGGCGAATCTCAGTCGATACTGTTCGTAACATATGGCAGAACCTGGGCTTCGCCTTTGTCTACAATGCCTTGGGCATTCCCCTGGCTGCCGGCGTACTGTATCCATTTACTGGCCAATTGCTATCGCCGATGATCGCCGCGTTAGCGATGAGCCTGAGTTCCGTGTCTGTCATTACCAATGCACTTCGGTTATGCGGCACCGGCCGGCCATAGCCCGCTGCGGGGGACGACCACCAGCGCGCATCGCGCTGGTGCTGACTTCCGCGACATTGAGTGCCAAGGCGACTGGCGCCAGGATGGCACGGGGCAAGGTTACATCGAGGAGGCCGGTTGATTCGAGGATAACGTGGCCGGAAGCCTGCTACGTGCGAGGGCGAAACGAAACTGATTCGCATCAACGTCGATACCCCGCCAATTACAGTAACTTCGCGCCAATTCCCAGCCGACGAATGGAAATCCAGTCGGTCATCTCCCTTGGACGAGATTACGGTAATTATCTTGACCGAGTCAACGTTTCATCATGGCGTCAGCCGCATTGGCACTTGATTTCCGTTGTGACTGGATATTGTAGACAACGCTGGCCACAATAATCATCAGGGTCAGCACTTGCGCCAGGATGGTTTGCATCGACGGATAGACGCCCAGGACGTCAATCCGAGGCATGGTGATTGGCGTTATTTCCAGATAGCCAATCTTTTGCAATGCGGCGACGCCTTTACCCATGAGTACAACTGCCAGCACTGCAACCAGAGCCGAGCTGAACGCGAAAAACTGGCTGATCGGCAAACGCGCCGACGAGCGCAATAAAATCACACCGATGGCAGCGAGGATTGCCGTGCCGGTCGCAAGGCCGGCGAGTAAGTACCCACCGTTCTCTGGTGTCCAAAGCGCCGCGTAAAACAGGACGGTTTCAAAGACCTCACGATAGACCGTGACGAACGCCAATAGGAACAGCATCATGGCCGATTTTTTGTTCAGCGCCGACGACAGCTTTTGTTTGACGTAGGACTGCCAGCGCCCCGCCAGACTCTTTTGA
Source organism: Janthinobacterium agaricidamnosum (assembly GCF_003667705.1). Classification (NCBI taxonomy): domain Bacteria; kingdom Pseudomonadati; phylum Pseudomonadota; class Betaproteobacteria; order Burkholderiales; family Oxalobacteraceae; genus Janthinobacterium; species Janthinobacterium agaricidamnosum. The sequence continues at coordinate 2,818,189 of NZ_CP033019.1, forward strand.
TGCATCCAGATGCCAACGCCGAGTAGAACGATAGCGGCAAAGATGGCCGAAAACCCCTCTGTCATCTCGCGGCTAGCTCCGCTCAGGTCGACTAGGTACGTGGCGACCGCCCATGTTAGTCCGCCTGCCGCCAGCGCCGCCATCCAGCCGGCATGCACATAGGGCAGAACGTCGGTGCGTTCAGCCTTCTTCAGAAAAGCTATCATCGCGACTACAACCAACAATGCTTCAAGCCCTTCGCGCAGCAGGATCGTCAACGCGCCCACAAACGTCGACAGCGGATCATTGGATGAATCGAGCGCTAATTGCGCCTCGGTCAGCAACACCTGCAAACGCTGCTCGATGGAATGCGCCTGCGGGACATTCCCAGTAGTGACCGCATTGCGATAAGAGCCCATGGTCTTTTCGATATTCTCAAACAAGCCCTTGTTCTTGGCCGCCAGCGCCGGCTCGACGGGTTCGAATCCGTCGAGATAGGCAGATAACGCAAGCCGCGCCGCCGCCGACTTGTCTCCGCTATCCAAGGCGGCAATGCTTTCCCTTAACTTGTTCTTGGCAATCGGAAGACTGTCCGCGCCCGATGCATTGAGGGCGTCCGGCGTGCTTCTCAAATAGGCGACCAACGGCCGCGCCGCATCTCCTACAGCGGTTTTGGCAAGCGCCGCCTCGGCGGTCAGGCTCAATTTGGCAAGCGTGGGCACGGCCGCGTGCAGATCCGCACGTGACGACCATAGCTTTGCGCCTGCCTGACGCTCACTCCCAGAGTACGACAGCGTAGACGCAAAATAGGCGACAGCCCAACGCTCATCCTCTGATAGTTGTGCAAAGCTTGGCATTGATGTACCCGCGACGCCCTGTGTGATGATTTGCTGCAGGGCGAACACGCTACGCTCTTGAGCGCGACTGTGGTCCGACAGCGCAATGGGTGGTGGATTCAAGGTGGCGGCCAGTGGGCCATCAGCATGGCCCGATACTCCGTGACAGGAAGCGCACTGGCTTTGGTAGAGCGCTGCACCACGCTGCAGATCCGGCAATTTGGTGGGAGCAACCGGAACAGGATAGATCGCGAGCAAAGCGGCAGCTAACGCGTGCGCTTGGTCGCCGACCGCCGCCGCCGGCGCTTTTTCAGCAACGGACGCACGCAGCGTGGCCGCGTCCTTTATCAATCCTGGTAGGGCCTGGCTGGTCGGCATTTCTGTCAGTTGCCGTTCCGCGGTGTAAGCAAACTCCTGCATCTCAGTGTATTCCACTTGGTTGACCACCGCGCCGTCCTTGACGGATTTATGATAGTCAACAGCGATATAGTCGAGCAACTGCCAGACCTGCTTCGTTTTGTTCTGTGTGGATAGGTCATCTGCATGAACCGGCAGCAGCGATGACGCGAGACAGATCAGGGCAATCGAAAAAAAGCGGAGAGTGAACATACAGTTTTTTCTTCAAAAATCGAAAGGTTAATGCGAATAATTCCCATTGTAATCTTCTTTTGCTAGTCGTAGGCTTATGTGTATAATGTTAAGGGATGAAACGTGCGCTCCTTATCCTGCTAATGACTTTATTGCCGCTCCACATGGCGTGGGCAGCGGTAGCAGGCATACGCGAATTGGCGGACACGAGTCTTTCGCAGGCTGCGTCTGAAAACGCAGGACAACGCTCCACCGTTGATAAGCCCACTCAGAAAACTGCCAACAAATATCAACGTAGTTGCTGCCCAGGTTGCCACCTGTTTTGTAATTTTGCCGCCGCTACACCAGCGTATTCCTTCAATTCATTAATTCCGGTAGAACAAGACTTTGTGTCCGTTTTATCCGATGCCACGGCATACCAATCGCACATTCCCGATGGGCCAATACGGCCTAAATGGCCTGCCGCCAGCTGAGCTGGCGGGGGCGTTCTGTTCTAAGCGCACACTTTAGTTGGCGCTATTGCGACCTCTCGCCGAATATTCCTCGTTTTGTTGGAGAATTCGATGCAAGTCGTTATGCTGCCGCTCTTTGCGGCACTACTAGTCATTCCCGTTGCTGCCCATCCCAGTGAACGGGTGATACAAATCTCAGTTGATCAAACCGCCGTTACTGCCATGACGTCCGGAACCTCGCTCTCGCTCGAACAGGCGTTTCTGCGTGCTGAACAACAGAACCCAGATCTGCGCCGTGCGCTAGCACAGCGGGCGGCGGTCGAAGGCGAAGCGGCAGATGCGCGCGGCCTGCTACGTAACAATCCGGAATTGTCATTGGAACGCACTCGGCGCACTGTGCCCCAAGCTGGCTTGACATCCGACATTCAACGCGAGTGGATGGTGGGCATCGCCCAAACCGTCGAAATCGCGGGCCAACAAGGTTATCGGCGCCAAGCGGCCCGACAGGAACTTGATGTGCTCGATGCATCGATTGAGGAGGCGCGGCTCCGGTTGCGCGGTGAAGTAGAACGCCGGTTCGTCCAAGTGCTGTCGCTGCAGGAACGTGCGGCAACGGAACAGAGCTCGCTGAAGACCATTGAAGATACCGCATTGGCAATCAAGAAACGGGTGACGGCCGGCGAGGATAGCCGTCTCGATGGCAACTTGGCCCAAGTCGAAGCGGTTCGTGCCAGAAATCAAATCGGCTCATTGCAAGAACAGGTGATACAAGCCCGTGCAGAATTGGGCACGATCCTCCAGTTGCCACCCGGCCAGCTTCCCGAAGCGATAGGTTTGCTGGATGTTCCGACGCCCGACTACACACTGGAAAAATTGCTAGAGCAAAGCGCAAACCGTCCTCAGCTGCGAGTACTCGATCACCGCGAACAGGCGGCGACACATCGCCTCTCTCTTGAGCACGCGGCGCGTTACCCGGACGTGACAATGGGAATTTCGACCGCCCGTGAAGGCGCTAGTGATGCCCGCGAACGGATTACCCGATTGACACTGTCACTGCCGTTGCCACTATTTCGAAATAACGCCAGCGGAATCGGGCGTGCAAGTACTGATCTGACGCAGGCACAGATCGAGCGGCAAAGCGCTATTCGCGACACAGGAGCGGACATCAACGCGATGTGGCAAAAACTACAGAGCCAAATTGTACGGATGAACGCTTTGCGTCTGTCCGCGCTTCCCGCTCTTGAAGAAAACCAGCGCCTGTCGCTCAAGAGTCTCCAGGCAGGCGAGATCGGATTGATGCAACTCCTTCTCGTAAACCGCCAAGTACTCGATGGACGGCGCGACCTGATCGATGCCGAAACCGAACTGCGGATGACACGCATTGCTCTGCAGCAGGCAGCCGGATGGCTCGATACCGGGGCACCAAGATGAGCCCAGAGATTCACTCCAACTCCAAACATTCTGACGGAAAAATATCCATGACCTCACTCCAATGGCGTTGCGCCTGCGCGCTCCTCTTGGTAGCGGCCCTCGCCGGTTGCGGCAAAGGGCAATCCTCGACACCGACCGCCGCTAAACAAGAACAGCCTGCTGGACAGCGAGCCGACTCGGCGAGCGAGAAAGGGAAATCGGCAGAAAGCGCCGAACATGAAAAGGGAAAGCTACAGCTTTCCGCTGAAGAGATTCAAGCTGCGGACATCTCCATCGCCCCATTACAAGAAAAAGAGGTCAGTGAGCAAATCGAAGTGACAGCATCGATCGGTGCCAATCAAGACCGGTTTGCCCACGTCGCGCCGAGAGTCGCAGGTCGGCTAGTCAAAGTAATAGGCAATCTGGGAGACAATGTGCGGTCGGGTCAAACGCTAGCGTTGATCGACAGCATTGAAGTGGGAGAAGCTCAGTCTGCATTCATACAGGCGGTCAGCGAACATGCTTTGGCAAAGGCCGGTGCGGAACGTGCTGACAAGCTGTTTGCCGATCAAATCATCCCACAAAAGGATTATTTGCGTGCCAAGGGAGATTTTGAGAAATCCAAGGCCGTGTTGCGCGCAGCGGAAGATAGGCGTCAGACCTTGGGAGTCGCCGGGCACCAGGCGTCCACAAGCGGCACCTCTGTATTTGCTGTCTCCGCGCCGTTTGCCGGCACGGTGGTGGAAAAAAAAGCGGTGCTCGGTGAGCTTGCGCAGCCGGATAAGGTCCTCTATGCCATAGCGGACCTCTCCAGTGTTTGGATTGATGTCAACCTGTACGAGAAGGATATTGCGAGAGTCAAGACCGGCGCAGCGGCACTCATTACCTTGACCGCTTACCCCGGTGAGAGCTTTACAGGAAAGGTCTCTTATATCAGCAGCCTAATGGACAAGGAGACGCGCACAATCAAAGCCAGAGTAGAGGTTCCTAATCCAGACGGGAAGCTGAAATTGGACATGTTCGCTACAGCGGCGATCATGGCGGGAGGTGGGAGCAAGAAGCTGCTGCTTCCCGAACAGGCCGTCGTACTAATTCAAGGACAACCTACTGCATTTGTGCGCGAGGACGATGGCTTCGAGGCGCGCGCGGTCGACCTGGGCGAAAAGCTGCGTGGAAACGTGGTGTTGAAGTCGGGTATCAAGCCAGGCGAAAAAGTGGTGACTTCTGGTGCCTATGCATTGAAGGCCAAGATGCTCAAGTCGCAAATCGGCGACGCTGATTAAGGGGCCACTATGCTAAATACCATTGTTGATGTATCGCTGCGCTACAAGGTGCTGGTCATTGTTGCGTTCGTGATTGTTATTATTTTTGGGATAAAGACCTGGCGCGATCTGCCGGTTGATGCTTTCCCCGACGTCACCCCGGTTCAGGTCAATATCTACACGGAATCGCCAGGACTGGCTGCCGAAGATGTCGAGAAACTGCTGACCACGCCGATCGAAACGAGCATGGCTGGTCTCGCCGGTGTGGAGGCGATTCGGTCAGTCTCGCTGTTTGGGTTGTCCTATGTGAGTGTCAATTTCAAGGATGACGTCGATACCTATTTCGCGCGGCGACTGGTCAGCGAAAAATTGCTGGAAGCGAAACAGCGGATACCGGAAGGGTATGGGGAGCCGACACTCGGTGCCAATAGCTCAGGACTGGGACAGGTCTTCTGGTATACCGTCGAATCGGCTGATCAAAGCATGTCGACAATGGACTTGCGAACGCTGCAAGACTGGAATGTGCGGCTCAAACTGCGCACGGCGGCTGGCGTAGATGACGTGACATCCTGGGGCGGTGATGAAAAGCAGTATCAGGTGCTGATCAATCCGAATCAGTTAATCAAATATGGCATCAGCCTCAAAGCCGTCATGGAAACGTTAACGGCCAATAACCGCCAGGTCGGCGGGCAGTATTTGAACATCGGACAAGAGCAATATCTGGTGCGCGGCCTGGGTCTGGTCGCTAGTGTGAAAGACATTGGCAGTGTGGTACTGGCGACCCGCAACGGTACGCCGGTCTATGTGCGAGATATCGCCGAGGTCAAGGAAGGTCCCTCCCTGCGCTCAGGTGCCGTAACAAAGGATGGCAAAGAAGTCGTGCTTGGCACGGCGCTGCAGCGCATCGGGGAAAATGCCAAGGTTGTCGTTGAAGGGGTGAAGGAGAAACTCAAGGTCGTTCAACAAGGGCTGCCCAAAGGCGTGTCGATTAAGCCCATTTATGACCGTACCGAATTGGTTGACAAGGCAGTCGCCACGGCGGAACGCGCTTTGATTGAAGGGTCGATTCTGGTTGCACTCATTCTGTTCCTGTTTCTGGGTGAAATCCGGTCCGCCCTAGTCGTTATCGTCACCTTGCCGTTGGCAATGCTCATCAGCTTCATCCTGATGAAGCAATGGGGTCTCTCAGCGAACTTGATGTCGCTTGCCGGCTTGGCGGTGGGGATCGGCATGATGGTCGACGGCGCGGTCGTGCTGGTCGAGAATGGATTTCGTTTGCTGTCCCATCAAGGCGGCAAGTCCGTCAACAAGACCCACATCATCCTTGAGGCGGCGCGCGAAGTGATGAACCCCGTTGCGTTTGCCATCCTGATCATTATTGTCGTCTTCCTGCCCTTGTTCTCCCTGACCGGATTGGAGGGCAAGATGTTCAAGCCGATGGCATTGGCCATCACCTTTGCCATGATCGGTTCACTGGTACTGACACTGACGCTGGTGCCCGTATTGTCGGCGCTGATTCTGAAACCTAAGCAAGAGAAGGATACCTTTGTTGTTCGGCATGCAAAGCGACTCTATCTGCCATTGCTGGATTGGGCACTGGAACGAAAAAAGCTCGTCGTCAGCGTAGCGGTCGTGGCGCTGCTCGCGTCCTTTGCATTGGTTCCTTTTCTGGGCAAGGAGTTCATGCCTTCTTTGCAGGAAGGCACGATCATGTTCCGAGTAAGCAGCATCCCATCAACCTCGCTCGACGAATCGATCCGCATCTCCCAACAACTGGAAAAGACGCTGAAAACGTTCCCCCAAACTGACTCGGCCATTGCGATGATTGGACGGGCCGAAAAAGGTGATACGGCAGACGTGAACTACATGGAATTGCTGGTGAATCTGAAACCGCAAGCCACCTGGCCCGAGAAGATCAACGTGCCGACGTTGGCAAAAACGATGCAGGAGAAGCTCGAAAAGGCCGCACCTTCATCGGTGATTTCGGCGACCCAACCGATCCAGATGCGCGTAGAAGAGCTGATTTCAGGCGTACGCGCCACGTTGGCATTGAAGCTGTATGGTGAGGACCTGAACACGCTGGACCGGCTATCCGGCCAGCTCAAGGGCGTACTTGACAAAGTTCCTGGCGTAGCGGATCTGTCGCTCGAAGCAAACAAGGGTAAGCCGCAATTGGTCATTAATGTGAACCGGGACGCCGCAGCGCGCTACGGGATCAACGCCAATGACATCCTCGATGTGGTCCAGGCAGGTATCGGCGGCAAGGCCGTGTCCACGGTGATCGAGGGCACCAGACGCTTCGACATCCAGGTGTGGTTGGCGCCAGAATTTCGCAACAGCGTCCAAAGCATCAGTGTTATCCCGATTCGCACCGAGAGCGGCGCCCTGGTGCCCCTGTCGGATGTGGCGACAATCGAACTCGACGAAGGCTATTCGTTCGTCCGCCGGGAACAGCTGCAGCGCTATGCGGTCATCCAGATGGACGTCAAAGGCCGGGACGTAGATAGCTTCGTGAAGGAAGCCAGCGCAAAAATCGCTCAACAGGTCAAGCTTCCGGAGGGCTATGTGATCGAGTGGGGCGGTGCCTTCGAGAATCAGCAACGAGCGATGACCAAACTGGCCATCATCGTTCCCTTGACCATCGGCCTGATCTTTATTTTGCTCTACACAGCTTTCAATTCACTCACCTACGCCACGCTCATCATCGCCAACGTGCCCTTCGCGACAATCGGCGGTGTGGTGGGCCTGTTCATCACGGGACAATACCTGTCCGTGCCGTCGGCGATCGGATTCATCGCGGTCTTTGGCGTTGCCATGCTCAATGGCATAGTCCTGGTCACCTTCCTGAATGACCAGCGCGAACAAGGCATGTCGATTCGCGACGCGGTGCGGCAAGGAGCGGCATTGCGTTTGCGACCGGTCCTGATGACCGCATCGATCGCGATTTTTGGTCTGGTACCGATGCTGTTGTCGAGCGGAGTCGGGGCCGAGACACAGCGACCGCTGGCCACCGTTGTTGTTGGCGGTCTATTCACTTCGACGGCGTTGACCCTCTTACTACTTCCGCTGCTCTACGAGTGGGTGGAGAATCGCAAGCAACGTAAAGCTCTTTCGGCGACTTAATCGACCATTTGCCGCCCCAACGGGCGGCATCCCTTAGCGGAGCATGACATGAAACAGATTAACGCTTTTGTACATCCTCATCACATCACCGCAGTGACCGAGGCATTGCGTGACTCCGGAATGTGCGATATCACTTCGGGTATCGGTTGCTATCACCTGACAGTCTCAACTGTGCAAAGACTGTACACCAGTGCGGACCCGCACCAGCAACACTATTCCGTCGAGCTTGCCGAGCCGGTAGTGGCGGAAATAAAGTTGGAACTCATTTGTGACGACGGCTTGGCTGAGTCGCTGCAGCAGCTCATTATTCAGGCTGCGCAGCCCAGCACAGGATGGGTCTTCATCAACGACATTCAAAGCGCCACTAAAGTTGGCTAGTGACGAGGTGACCTCACTTTCATGGAAATAGACTGCGATGAAAACTCACATATTTGCATTGGTAGCATCGGCATTGACGGCTGCAGTTCTAACTCTAACAGGATGTGCGACAGATCCGGGATTGGGTCCCAACAGCCGAGCCGGCTATGTTAGCGAAATCTACACCGTTGAGAATTTACGCGTATCCCCGCCGCGCTGTCTTACGTCATTGACATCAGCGCAGATCGCTGCCGGAACTTATATAGGAATCAAGGTTCCCCACGGCCGCCACGGCGAATATCTCAGCGCGCATGTGCCTTCATCGATCAAGCCTGAGCTTTACGACAAGGTCGAAATATCCCCACAATACTGCAAGGACGGGAACGTGCCGGAAGTAATACAGATCCTGTCGGGTAGTGTTTCGCCTGACAGTTCCCCCGAAACGCCTCTCACTCGGGACAAAAAGTAGCCCAAGCCACCAAGCTGGTCACCTTCGATAGCATGCGCCGAGTGGCGTACACTGGCCTAGCCTAGAGAGTAACGCTTTTCCGGTATTCTCTCTGAAACAGTCATCAGCGCTAACCCTGCAAAATAACGCTAGTGTCCCGAGTTAAAAATTCGTTGAATAAATATGCCGAGAATCGCTCCGATACTGCGTCACAAATGCGCGCCAGGCCCCGGCCTAGCTGTGCTTTGTTCCTTGTCTCCATGCGATTTCAACACATTTAATCATCAACGAATTTCCAACTCAGTACACTAGGGAAACATGAATAAAGGAGTTCTTTGAAGACAAAAACGAATCAACAAGTTGCGGTTGTGCGGTGACATCATCGACGTCAATGATGACCTCCTCGCTTGCAGACCAAAGTCGCGCGACATATCACATCGAAAATATGGATTGCCCGACCGAGGAAGGACTGATCGACGAAGGCATCCCAGGACATGACGGCCTCAATGGCGGCGAATGGGTCGCGGCCCGACTGTTTGGCGTCAACCAGCACCTGGCCGATGCGTCCGCACAGGCGCGCCTTGGCATTGATCGCCATGCCGGACGCCTGGAACTGCTGCTGATGCTTGTTCTGGGCAGCATTAAACAGCTTGCCCATAATGCGCTCGTGCAGGTCGATGATTTCGTCGGTGACGGTGGCCATGCCCTCGATAACTTAGCCAGGTCGGCAGGCGTCATCTGGCCGCCCTCGCGGGCAATCTTGAGCAGACGGTTCTGGTGAGCCAGCATTGCATCCAGTTCCGGCCGCAGGGTATAGCTCAACCGGACAATTCGCCTTCTGCGGTTACACCTCTTTGGATTACAACTACCAAAAGCAAGCAGACGGCTCCGGCAGAAATTGCCACATCGGCGACATTGAAGGCGGGCCAGTGCGCGAGCCGCCAATGGAAGTCGAGGAAATCAACAACCTGTCCACGCAACACGCGATCCGCGACATTGCCAAGCGCACCACCAAGAATCAGGCTGTAGCCCGCCGCTTCAAGCCGTGGCCGTTGCTGGCACAGCATGCGTCCCAGCCAAACAGAAACGGCCAGACCCAGCGTGATGAAGAAGTAACGTTGCCAGCCGCCGGCATTCGCCAAGAAGCTGAATGCCGCGCCGGGATTCAGAACATGGACAAAGTTGAAGAAGGTGGTGACTTCGACCTGCTCACCGTAGGCAAACGTGCGGGTGATGGCGAACTTCGCGAGCTGATCGGTCATGACAGCGCTGGCGGCCATTGCAAACCAGATCCAAGTCGATGTGCGGCGAGGCAATTGCCACACAGGGGCAGCCAGCAGGGTCAGCCGCCCGGTGAGCGCCGAGCAACTTAATCCTAATACCCACCCCGCCAGCACATCGGCTGGAAAGTGCATTCCGGCTGCGATGCGCGACCAGCCGACCAGCATGGCGTACAGCATTAAACCGATGTGGCCACGACGGCCCATCAAAGGCCAGAGCGCGCCGCCCACCAGCGCGCCATAGGTAGCATGCCCGCTGGGCAGGCTGTAGTGCTGCTCAATCTCACCGATGACGCGTACCAGGTCGCCGAGAACGGCAGGCGGGCGTGGAAAGTCAAGCCATAGCTTCAAGACGGTGGTGACCAGGAAAGCCAGCAAAACGGCCGCGCTAAATCCAATAAGGCGGCGCAGAACGACCGCGCCACGCGCCGGGTTGGTGGCCAACTTCGACCACCGCCACAAACCCAGCATCATCAGCGGCGCTGTCCAGTAACTCCCCACGAGGCTGAAGAACCACGCTAGCTGCCCCAGCGTGGCTGGTGTACCCGTGTTGATGGCTTGAAACAACGCGATGTTCAGGCCACCCCAGTCATAGAGAAAGAATTTCCAGCTCATCTGCGCAACAGCCTCAGGCCATTGCCAACGACGAGCAAGCTAGCCCCCATATCAGCAAACACAGCCATCCACATGGTCGCGTGACCCGTGAAGGTAAGCACCAGAAACACTGCCTTGATGCCAAGGGCCAGTACAATGTTTTGCATCAGCACCTGCGCCGTCGCACGCGACAGGCGCACGAACGTCGGAATCTTGCGCAGGTTGTCGTCCATCAGGGCCACATCGGCGGTCTCGATTGCGGTATCCGTGCCAGCAGCCCCCATTGCAAAGCCGATGTCCGCTCGTGCCAAGGCCGGGGCATCATTGATTCCATCACCGACCATGCCAACCTTGCCGTTTCTGGCAAGTTTCTCAACTTCGCGCAGTTTGTCGTCTGGGAGCAGGTTGCCTTGCGCACGGTTGATTCCGGCTTGTGCGGCAATGGCCTGTGCCGTATGGGGGTTATCGCCGGTCAGCATCATGGTTTTGATGCCCAGTGCATGCAGCTCTGCAATGGCGTTCCTGCTGCTGTCCTTGATGGTGTCCGCTACGGCGAATAAGGCATGTACCTCCTTTGCGCCTACCAACATCACGACGGTCTTGCCCGCGGTTTCCAGCGCAGCGATGCGCTGTCCCAGCTCTGGAGTGCTCTGTCCCAGCTCTTCGAGCATCCGGTGGTTGCCAAGATGGTAGGTCTCCCCGTTGATTTTACCTTGCGCACCCCGACCGGGCAACGCGCTGAACTCGGCTACGTCGAATAGGGCAACTGCATCAGTCTGCGCGGCCTGTGCCACCGCTTTGGATACAGGATGGTCGGAGCGGGCAGCCAGACTGGCAGCGATGCTGCGGCTGTCCAAGGCGAGTGTATTGCCCCATGCGACGAAATCGGTCTGTGCGGGCTTGCCGTGTGTGATCGTGCCGGTCTTGTCCAAAGCCAGCCAGCGCAGCTTGCGGCCTTCTTCCAGATAGACGCCGCCCTTGATGAGAATGCCGTGGCGGGCGGCAGCGGCCAAGCCGCTGACAATGCTGACCGGTGTAGAGATTACTAGTGCGCATGGGCAGGCGACCACCAACAGAACCAATGCACGGTAGATCCAGTCGAGCCATGCCGCACCCATGAACAGCGGCGGCAACAACGCAACGGCGATGGCAACGCCAAACACAATGGGTGTGTACCAGCGGGCGAACTGATCGACAAAACGTTGGGTTGGTGCACGGCTCCCCTGAGCAGCCTCAACCGCGTGAATGATGCGGGCTAGTGTGGAGTGGCTGGCTACAGCGGTGACGCGGTACTCGAATGAACCGGATTCGTTTATGGTGCCAGCGAACACCGAATCACCGGGGCCTTCTCGACCGGGAGGCTTTCACCCGTGATCGGGGCTTGGTTTACGGCAGAGCGGCCTTCCAGCACCTCACCATCAAGGGCGATGCGCTCACCCGGCTTGACCCGGACGCGGCTTTCAATGGCAATTTGCTTTGCACTCACCTCCCTCCATGTACCGTCAATCTGTTGCACCGTGGCCAGTTCCGGGGTCAGGTCGAGCAGGCCACGGATTGCGTTGCGGGCGCGATCCAATGACTTGGCTTCGATCACTTCGGCCAGCGCGAAGAGCACCATCACCATAGCCGCTTCGGGCCAGTGACCGATCAACATGGCACCCGTGACGGCAATCGACATCAGAGCGTTCATGTTGAGGTTACGGTTCTTGAGCGCAATCCAACCCTTCTTGTAGGTGGAGAGGCCGCCCGTGAAGACTGCGACCAGGGCCAAAGCGACGACCGACCAATGATTGCCATTGTGGAACCAGTAGACCGCCTCGGCCGCCGATGCAGTTACCAACGAGATGCCCAGCGGCCACCAGTTGGTTGGCGCGGTCAAAGGAGAAGTGGATGGTGCGGCCTCGGTCGTGTCCATCACCTGCGCCTCAAATCCAAGCGTTTGCAGAGCCGCGAGCACGTCAGGTAGAGCTTGGTCAGCATGGCGTACCGACAGCGTGCGCTGCATCAGGTTGAAATCGAGATCGGCAACCCCAGCCACGGTGCCGAGCTTGTTGCGGATCAACGCTTCTTCGGTCGGGCAATCCATCTTGGCGATGGACAGCTTGGTCTTTTTTTCGGTCGATGCCTGATCCATGCGCACGGCTTGCATACCGATGGCCGTCAGCGCTTGCTCAACGGAAGATAGCGAGGGCAATTCGTGCCGCACGGCTAAAGTGCGCTGCATCAAGTTGAAGTCGAGTCCGACTACGCCGGGCAGCCCGCCCAGCTTGCCTCGAATCAACGCCTCTTCCGTGGGGCAATCCATGTTCTCGATGCGATACACCGCTTGAGCCGATTCGGTTGTCTGCGGGACTTGTGTCGTGGGTTGGATGATCGGCTCAGTTGTGCAGCCACACCCCTTTGAAGCGCATTCGCTCATGGATAACTCCTTCAAATGTTCTATACAATCTCAATTAAAATCCCTATAGTCACTATAGAGTCAAGTAATAAATGGAGATTGAGGCATGGAAATCAGAATTGGCGATCTCGCCAAGCGCTCTGGGTGCGTGGCTGTGACCATCCGCTACTACGAAAAGGAAGGGCTGCTGCCGAAGCCGGCGCGAAGCGGTGGTAACTTCCGGCTGTACGGCGATGCTCACATTGAGCGCTTGCAATTCATTCGTCATTGCCGCTCGCTCGACATGACGTTGAGCGAGATTCGGGCGTTGTTAGGTCTGAGAGACAACCCAACGCAGGATTGTGGCGAGGTTAATGTGCTACTGGACACCCATATCCAGCAAGTGGAAGTACGTGTGGAAGCGTTGTTGCAGTTGAGGCAATACCTGCTTGTTCTGCGCGAACAGTGTTCAGGTGCTCGCCCTGTGCAGGCATGCGGCATTTTGCAAGGGTTGGGCAATTGCAATTGCCATGTTGTAAGTGCCGAACAGTCAGCCATCTGAGCAAGCCAGGGCTTAACGTGCTTAATTTTCCGTTTTCTGAGATACCCCCCATATGGGCAATAACTCGGTGCGGATAGCCGAACTGACTGAGCAGTATCGGTCGTGGGCGGCAGGTTTACGCATCAGATCGAGGCTCAGGCTGATGGCCTTTACCAAACCCATCACTTCATTCGAATCGGCCCTGCATAAGGTGCTCAGTGGATACGCGCCTTCGGTACAGCCGCAGATGTGCGATCACTTGCTCTCAGGAGGACGCAGATTTTGCTCGATGCGGTGCCGGTTAAAGGGATCTTCACTGTCGATGTAGCGGATGGCGGACTGGGCGTTTTTCCAGCCCACGTGCTCCATTAGCGTTTTGAGATCCCATCCATTGGCTGTTGCCCAGCTGGCAAAGCCGCGCCGCAGCGAGTGAGCGCTGTACAACTCAGGCGCATCAACGCCGGCTTCCTGCAGGATATTACGCAGGAGCGGTACCAGGCTATCGATGTTTAGTCCGTTATCGCTGATGTTGCCCCAGCGATCAATGGCACGAAACACCGGTCCAGCCGTCAATCTCGCCGCAGCGATCCATTCCTCATAAGCGCTGACCGGGCACAGGCGCGATAGCAACGGCACCTTGAAGTTGCCGCCCTTGAACTGGCGATCACCTTTGGTGCGCGGCAAGAAGCAAGTCATCCCTTCACCTTGCGTGATGTGAACATGCTCAATTTGCAGGCGCGTCAACTCGTCGCCGCGAAACCCGCGCCAGAAACCAAGCAGAAACAACGCTTTGTTGCGGCGGTACCGCAGCTCGGTGCCCATTTCTCCCTGGGATTGCGCGGCGTCGACGTTGGCCGTCAACCAGTGCTCGACCAGCATGAGTTGATCGATCAGAAATGGTTTTGCCCGCTTTTCCTCGGCTGGATGCAGCGTCTGGATACCGCGCAAGACCTGGCGTACTACCGGAGCTTTGGTTGGGTCTGGAAAGCCTTGGTCGAGATGCCACTGAGCTAATGCGGCCAATCGCTGACGCAGGGTGTTGACGACATGTTTGCCGGCACGATCGGCCAGGTAGCGTGCCACGCTATCGGACGTCGCCGGCAAAAAACCACCCCATTCCACTTCAAAGTCGCGGATCGCGCTTTGATAGCTTTTTCGCGTGTTCTCGCGCGTGGCGGCCTGCAGAAAGAGGTCGATATTAGACATGGCATGACAAGGGAGAAAAAGCGGGCGGGTAACGCCGGCGTGTAGATCGTAGCGAGCGGCGTAACCAATTATGTCTGGCGCTATCGGCAAATGTACAACACACGCGGCCAAAATGGCACGAAAGCAGGTCTGACACAGGATAACCTTATATTATCCTGCTTCAATTTCAAGGAAAAGTTGAGCTTGAATTTCGAGAAAAATGGTATGTAATTACATGGTATGTAATCCATCATCTTATTTCGTGGAGACGCCATGGCCCGCGCCGGACTGTATCAATCGAATATCAAAAAAGCTCGCGATGCGTTGCTGGCGCAAGGGCGCTACCCGTCGGTTGACGCCGTTCGCGTAGCGTTGGGAAACACCGGCTCCAAAACCACCATCCACAAGTACCTCAAGGAGCTGGAAACCGAGGACGGCGGCGGCGACGGCAAGCGCACCTCGGTAAGTGAAGCTTTGCAAGATCTGGTGGAGCGACTGGCCGCGCGGCTGCAGCAGGAGGCTGAGGAGCGGGTAGCAGCGGTCCGTGTCGATTCCGATGCGAAGGCTGCCGAGCATGCGGCGTCGCTGCAAGGTATCCAAAATGAGAATTCGCGGCTACGGGCTCGCGCGCTGGAACTGGAGATCTCCCTGCAGGAACAGATGGCGGCGCTCGTTGTCAGCCACGCCGATCATCAAAGGGAGTCGACCATGCGCCAGGTCACCGAACAGCAGGTGTCAGACCTCCAGCAGCGCCTTGCCGAGAATGAGGCGCACCGCCAATCGCTGGAGGAAAAACACCAGCACGCGCGCCAAGCGCTGGAGCACTATCGCCAGTCGGTAAAGGAGCAGCGGGAAGCCGACATCCGACGCCACGAACAGCAGATCCAGCAAGTGCAGGCCGAACTGCGGCAGGCACAGCAGACGATCGCCGTGAAACAGGACGAAACGACCCGTCTGAACCAGGAAGGGGCGAAGCTGGTGGCGGATCTGTCCTACACGAAACTGGGCCTGTATGAGCAGTTGACGCAGAACCGTAAGCTGGAGCAGAAAATCGACACGCTGCAATCGCTGCACGTACATGCCGCCGATACTGAGCACCAACTTGCCAGCAAAATTGCCGAGGCGAAATTGCTGGCTGAACAGTTGAGGGACGCCAACAACGGTATGGCGCCGCTGAAGGCGCAGGTCAGCGAGCTGGAGTTCATGTTCGCGCAGGCCAACGCCAAGGTTCAGGCGCAGGAGCAAATCGGCGAGCAGTTGCGAGCCTACCTCGACAAGATCGCAGCCACCCCAGCAACCTCAAAGGCAGACCACTGAGTATCCGTCTATGATCAATGCCAGAATGCCAATTATATAATCGTTTTTTGAGAAAAGGACCTTTTTGTAATCGTTTTTGAGTCAAATTAATTGTTTTTTGCGTGCTTATGTCGATCAGTATCAGTCCATTCAGCGGCCGGCTAGCCGCAGCACCCACGCTGCAGTTGGATTGGCGGACATTTCACTGTGCCGTATGAACAGAAGACGCAACAGTCGCCGGCCTTCGGCCTCAACACGATGGCGCAGCCCGTACATTCATAATAGAACTGGCACGCATCGGTAGGCATGACTTCCTGCTTGCTTAGTCCGCAGTGCGGGCAGATCAGGGTCGATGTGAGAATTGCCTCGGCCATGGCGTTACTTCCCGACCGTGGACGGGAAGCCCGCATCGGCGGTCGCCTTGGTCAGCAGCGCGATATTGGCCTTGTCCGCATCCAGATGCACCGTTGCGGTCTTGTGCTCGAAATCGATCTTCACATCGCTCACACCTGGAACCTGCTCCAGCGCTTTTTTGACGGTGATCGGGCATGCCGGACAAGTCATATTCTGGATATTGAGGGTGACGGTTTTCAGCGAACTGGCGAAAACCGATCCAGCCAGTAGCAGCGAGAAAATGAAGGTGGGGATGCGCATAGAATATCCTTTCAATAGAACAGCGGGGCATACAAGGGGAATGCCAGCAGCAGTATCACTGGCAACGTAACGAGCCAGTACAGGATGCGTTGGCTCCTGATGACTCGATCTGCAGCGCACGCTTCACCCGGCGCGCAGGCGCGTCGGCGCACATAGAGATTGTAGAAGGCCAGGCCGAGAAGCAGCAGCGTCAGGCCGGTGAAATAAGGACTGTACAGCTCAAATGCGATAAGGCGCGACGCCCAACCACCGCCGACGCCAAGCATCAGCAGGACGAGCGGGCCGGCGCAGCATGCGGATGCGCCAAGCGCCGCCAATACCCCAGCGGCCAGAGTGCCTTTCGTTCCGATCGTCATGGCGATTCCAATTGGTTTTACACGAGAATAGGATAAACTCCGTACATAGATACGGAGTCAAGTGCATGATCGAGAAAATGACCATCGGCCGTTTGGCCGGCGCCGCCGGCGTGAACGTGGAAACAATCCGGTTTTACCAGCGTAGCGGGCTAATCGACGAACCGGCGCGGCCGCACGGAGGCTACCGGACCTATGGAGAAGAAGACATTCGTCGGATTCGGTTCATCAAGCGCGCGCAGCTACTTGGCTTCACGCTCGATGAAATTACGAGCTTGCTCAAACTGGAAGGTTCGCTGGCCTGCGTCGGCACGCGCAATCTGGCTGCCAGGAAGCTTGCCATGGTGGAGTCCAAATTGGCCGATCTGCAGACGATCAAAATCGCTCTCACAGGCATGGTTGCACGGTGCGACAACGAGGAACGGGACGAATGCTGCCCAATCATTCAGGCGCTGATCAACGACTGAAATGCAAATCCTTGTAGCCCAGACACGAAAAGCCGTTGCGGCCGAGCTGTACTACCATAATGCCATCTTATGATAAGGACCTTCGAAACAAAAGTTGGGTGCAGATCACTTGGCGTTTTCTTAAAAGGACTTTTGTGAGAGCGAGAATCTATCTTGTCGATGATGCATTAGTTGCGGACTGCGAAAGCGGCCTTCGTTTATCGCACTCTGATGCCACTGAACTGGCTGATCTTCTTTGGACAAACGATGTGACATCGGAAGAAGTATCCATGATTGACTGGCATGAGGACGTAGAGCGTGCCCCTCTAACCGGGCACAAGATAGCCGTCTATCAGCGTCTACGCCTGCATGAGCAATCATTGGAGTGACAGCCGGCTTGGCGCACGGGCAGGAGTTGATTAAGTAGCACAGCGGGAGTGCTCAAAATGCTGTCGGCGCAGATGTAGATTGGATAGAGCACAGGACCCACGACATAAAAGACTATCCATTTATAAAAAAACATCAATGGGCGACTATTGTATCCACTGCGGATAGAGAATTGTGTCGATTTACTATTTCTTTCCATGTAATCATTAGCTTAGTTAGCTTTTCGCGAAAAAAACCGCAATCCCGGCCGACCCTCGTATAGCCGTCGCCTGCGACCAGACGGCTTGCCAGCGCCCATCGCGCCATTCGTAGCTATCCATATGCCAGTAGCGGGCGCGCGGCACGGCGTGGCCGCCGAAGATGATTTCCAGTTGCGCCGAGTAACGCAGGATGGCGGCCGTGCCGTACAGGCGCACGCTGATCGCGTCCGGCTCCCAGCTCAGATAGCGCATGTGGCCGGAGGCGATGGCGCCCAGGTAGTGTTCCCGTGACAGCATGCTGCCGATGGGCGTGATCAGCTGGAAGTCGTCGGCATGCAGGGCGCGCGCCGCCTGCGTATCGGCGGCCACGAGGGCGCGCAAACGGCTGCGTTCCGTATGGCGCAGCAGGTCCATCTGCTGTTCTTCAGTCGGTGCGGCATTGAAATCGTGCATCGCAGTCCTGTTCGGGTAGGTAATTGACATTTTGACGGTTTTTGTCCAAAAGTCATGTTGACACTATATGCTCAAAGTGTCAACATGACTGGATGACGACCGATACCCTGAAAAGCCAGCTCATCCTCGATGCGGCCCTGGCCGTGTTTTGCCGCTACGGCTACCGCAAGACGTCCATGCTCGACATCGCGCAGGCGGCCGGCATGTCGCGCGCGGCGCTGTATTTGCACTTCAAGAACAAGGAAGACGTGTTCCGCGCCGGCTCCGAACGGGCCCATGCCACCGTGATGGCGCACGTGGCGGCGGCGATGGCCGAGCCCGGTCCCGTTCTTGCGCGCATCGAAACGGCACTGCTGGCATTCCAGCAAGGCTTGATGGCGGAAATTTCCGACAGCGCCCACGGACAGGAATTGTTCGACGCCAACATGACCCTGGCCGCCGACATCACCTTGACGGCGCGGGCAACCTTGGTGGCGTCGCTGGCCGGCGCGCTGGAACAGGCCGAAGCGGCAGGCGACATTGCGCTGCGCCGGGTGGACGCGACTGCCGCGCAAGTGGCCGCCTTGCTGGTGGCCACCATGGATGGCATCAAGCACACGCAGGGGGGAGGGGAGGCGTTTCGCCACGGCATTGCGCTGCAGATGCGCGTGCTGGGCGCGGCGGTGCTGCGCATGTGAGCGGCAAAGCCCGCATGCGCAGTCGGGCAATGCCGCTTACGGCAAGGTTTTCAGGACATTCTTCGTCGGCACGGAGAAGTTATAGCCGTCGTGGCGGTCCCAGTTAATTGACCACGTCATCACGCCGCGGAAGTCCGGATACGCCTGCAGAGGCTTGATGGTGCCGCAGTTGAGCAGGCGCGTCAGGCAATTCAGGGCGTTGCTGACGTCGGCATTCGTCGTGAAACCGGAACCAGCCGAGCTGCGGCCCGATGGCACGCCGAAGCCCACCTGGTCCGGACGCAAGCCGGCGAAGGTGTTGCCGCCATAGTTAAAACCCTCGATCAGCATGCGCGCCGTGGCCACCAGCTGGTCGGCCGAGCCCGCCTTGATGGCACCCGTGGCGTACGGCGTGTAGATGTCGCCGTTGTTGTAGTACTGCGGGTGCAGCACCGTCAGCTCGCTGCGCAAGGCATTGATGATGGGAATGTAGGCGCCCCAGATGCTGCCGTAGCTCGTGTAGCCCCCTTCCACGTACACCCATTCCGGCGCCATCGACAAATAAAAGCTGCTGCCGACCTTGGCTTTCAGGTTTTTCACGGCGATCGGCAAGTAGGTCTGAATGGCCGCGCCCTGCGCCACGCCGTTTTCCAGGTCCAGGTCGATGCCGTCGAAACCATACTTGGTGATGATGGCGTACAGGCTGTTGGTGAAATTCGTCGCTTCGGCCGTGTTGCCGACGGAAACGGAACCGTTTTGCCCGCCCAGCGACAGGATGACTTTCTTGCCTTTCGCCCGCTTGGCGGCCACGTCGGCGATGAATTGCGCTTCCGTGCCCGCACCCGGATCGATGGTCAGGCTGACATTGCCGCCGCCCGCGTTGTCGCCGAACGAGACGACGATCACGTCCCAGTCGTCGCTGACCTGGCTGATCGGATACGTCGCGCCGCTGGGGTTGGTGAAGTTATGCCAGTAGCCAATCAGCGCGTGCTTCGCCAGGCCGGTCGGCGTCGGAGTTGGTGTCGGCGTTGGGGTTGGGGTAGGAGTTGGCGTTGGTGTTGGGGTAGGCGTCGGTGTCGGTGTCGGGGTGGGCGTAGGCCTTGGGGTAGGAGTCGGTGTCGGCGTACCGCAGTCTCCCACCACCGTCCAGGGCTGGCCGCTGCCGGCGCCGCCGCTGCTGGTCGACGGGTTATTGCCTTGCGTCCACCAGTTGGCCGTGTAGTTGACGTTGTTGTAACTGGCCTTGCCGCCGCCGTTGTAGGCGGTGCCGCTGTTCCATGGCGTGTAGCAGGCGACCGCTTCGGTGGCGCCGGCCAGCAGCTGGCTTGCTCCTGCGCTGGAGCCGTCGCCCCCGCCGCAAGCGGCCAACGTCCCGCCGAAGAGGGTAAGGATGAGGGTATTCATGACTGTCCGGTTCATTGCGTCTCCTTGTGTATTTTTTTCATGGCCCAGCCGGTTTATCACCGTCCGATTTTTCAGAGTGCAAGCATTGCAGGTGGTAGTCAACTGGTTTTATTGTTTGTGCAAGATCACAATACCAGTTGCGGACTTTCCCCTTCGGATGGGCGATGCGGGCCATACCAGTGCCTGTTTTCCGGTGCGCTGGTATGGTGCCAGGAATGGTGCCGGGAGCAGGGCGGGGAAGGGAGGATGACTCTCTCAGCGGCTGCGGTATTGTTTCCTGGCGCAAATCGGCATGCGGCACGCGGCACATCCAGCAGCGACAGAAAGCGGCAGCAATGCACTAAAAGAAGCGCCGGGCGTGGATGCGAGTGAGTCATGCGGGTCTCCTGATTGCTTATCCAATGTTGAGACTTCTCATTCAACATAGTCGGCAAGCACTTGATTTCATTGAAATTACACGGGCAGCAATCTACCATGAGACCAGGCGATGGGCTGGCACTCATGGAGCGTTTTGTCTTTTTTTCAAGCGCGCCGTGTTCCTTTCGTCGAAGAAAGGCTGTAACTTCCTGCATGGCAGCGTGCCATGACGAAAACGATAACGATGAAAAAGATATTGATACTGGGTGCAGGCGGACAGGTGGCGCAGTGGGTCATCCGCGCCTTCGCGGGCCGTAAAGACTTCGCCTTGACGCTGTTGCTGCGCAATCCCGGCAAGCTGCCAACGCCAGTCCCGGCCAACAGCAGCGTGCTGGCCGGTGACGTGCTGGACCAGGCTTTGCTGCGGCAAACGATGCCCGGTCACGACGTGGTCTACGCCAATCTGGTGGGCGACGACATGGAACACCAGGCCAACAGTATCATTGCCGCCATGCGGGCCTCGGGCGTCGAACGCCTGATTTTCGTCCTGTCGATGGGCATCTACGATGAAGTTCCCGGCAAATTCGGCGAGTGGAACAACGCCATGCTGGCCGAAGACCTGAAACCATTCCGCCGCGCCGCCGACGCCATCGAAGCATCGGGCCTGGCATACACCATCGTGCGCCCAGCCTGGATGACGAACGAAGACGAAGTCGACTACGAACTGACCACGCGCCGCGCGCCATTCAAAGGCACCGTGGTCTCGCGCCGGAGCGTGGCAGACCTGATCGCCAGCATCATCGAAACGCCAGACCTGCACCGGCACGCCAACCTGGGCGTGAACAAACCGAACACGGACGGGGACAAGCCGTATTTCATGTAGCTGGTGCGCCGCCGGCAACAGCGGCGCGCAAAGGGCCAAAATCGCATTTGCGATTGTATAAGTTGCAAAACGGGGGATTTGACAAATCCGTCCATAACTTCGCATAATTTATATTATGTCAAATTATGGACGGAGGTGGGCGATACTTTTAGTACATTCGTTCGTTTGCACAAAGTTGTTCCCGAAATTTGCATAAATTTGTTCCTACCCCCCTAGCAGCAAATAGTAAGCCCACACAATTCTCTACTCTCTGTGGACACAATAGTCTCTCATCGATAGTTTTTTCATAAATGGATAGAGTTCAACATTGCGGCTGTCCGCGGCCATGCCGACATGGTTTCGGCCCATTCGTGAAACTCTCTCGCAAGCATACGCTCTTGATCACCGCCTTCATCCATAGCCCTACTGTAAACTCCTCGCATATTGGACCGTTCTGTGAACACACCACGTTCACGAGCCGTTCGATGACCGACCTTACTGATTCGTGTGGCCATGCATTTTCCTTCTTGCTTAAGGGATCTTTTCTGGAGCAATATCCTGTCTCTTGCGCAACTCATCGAAGGCCCGCTCGATGATGTAAATGGATATGGTCATATGCCCACGTTGCCGCCGATTCATCAAGTACCATGAGAAATCTTGCAATTCGCTCGGGAGATGCTCCCTCGCCAGATAACTTATCTGCGGTATCCATGTAAATTGGTGGTGACGAATGTATATTTTTCAAATATCCTGAGCACGACGCTTAATAAGATTTTGCACACTCACCATTCAGAACCAAGAGAGGTTTCGTTGTCCACTTTGCTTAAAACAATTGTAGATGGTATTCGGGAGGACTTTGGTCAGCCAGTCAGCCTAATGCGCCTTCTCGCCGAACATCCAGAAATACGGGTTTCGTTGGATGATCCACCTCCCTGTATTGCCGCTGAAAGCATCGTGCAATGGCATAAGTTGGGCCAGGTTCCATATACAGACTACTCCCGCCGTAAACACGGTACGCTGATGGGGTGGAAATTGCATGACAAATACCACTACAGCGGTTTCACTTTGAATCGTCCAGAATACGAACACATTGGGAAGCAGGAAGTCATTGAGCACTGGACTTGCGACATAGCCGACGTGCATGGATTCTCAGCATCAAAGTCCGAACTTCGACAATTTTCCAGCACCGATGAGATGGTCGAAACCAATTCAAGCGAAATGATCGATGTGGTCACGCACGAGAAGTTGGCCAAAAACCTCGCTCACAGCGAGATTCGAATTATTCATTCCCCAGGGAGCGACTATTTTGGACGCTATCGTTGGGACAACCGTCTGTTCTTGATGAACAGCGGTGGTTCACATCACTTCGCCGCAGCAAAGTACATCGCCACTCGTCTTTCTGAGTCGGTTCCGCTTCAGGGTAAGCTCTATACTTATTCGTTGAATTTAGATGCAATTACATCGCTTTGTCGTGATTACGAGATGTTCGTCATCTCTGATGAAACGACCGTCTCACTGCGGTTTCATGACGCAATGAAAGCCTTCAGGGCAACATGGTTATGGCACTACATGCCCCGTCCATTTAAAAATGCCAAAGCGATTTTGCTGCCTAAAAACGAGCGTCGTTCGCTAAAAGTTGCCGCTGTGCTTCGACAAGCGGGCGTGGTCGATTTGGGGCAACACCTTATCGGCCTTGCGTCCAAGCAGTTGATCCACTGAGCAATCGACTTCTAATACGTTGCAGGCCATACTTGGCGGTACGCGACAGCACTTGGCTTAGCCAAATGTTACTCTAATGATTGCTCATAGAGGCGTAGACGTTGATATATGGCCACCTTGTGCCCGGATAGTGGAGCATGTTCTGCGTCCTCATGCCAGTCGATCATAGAAATTTCTGACGATGTCACATCGTTCAACCCAAGCAGATCAGCTAGTTGAGCGGCGTCAGCGTGTGATAAACGGAGTCCGTCTTCGCGCTCCGCAACTAGCACGCCTTCAGCAAGATGAATTATGGCTCTCACGAAATCCTTTTTAGGCATGCGACCAGTGATGCTTAACCGGCCTCTCGGTTATAGCGTGGATGGTTCATTGCTTCGTACTTAAACTATTCAGAAAACACTCCTCTTCCACGTGCCATTTTACACCTCCGGCAGCGACACTAGAACATTGTGGCTACCCACAATTACTCATCCCGCTTGCTTCGCCCAATGACGCGCTCGGCCTCATGGTCATACTCTGCGGCGAGATCTCGTAGAGTGGACGCGAACCGCATAAAGCCCGCGTTCTCCACAGCTTCCGCACGTGTCCGGTATTTTTCGGCTAATCCACGCTCAGGGGCACCGGTGGGGTCAACCCAGTGCGCACCCCGCGAGTTATACAACTGAATCCGAAAACCGTCACGCAAAGTCTCTGCGTCAGGTGCATCCAGGATAGCAGCCACAACCTTATGAATCCACAGCCCAGATGGATCCTCTGGTGCATGGGTCAAGACACGGCCGAACATATCCAATGAAATGCCGAGATGTCCCGTTCTAGTTGCATTCTCCCGCATGGCCTGTGACCATTCGATTAACGCTGCACCGTTAAATCTTCCATCACGTGATCCTGGGACCACCTTCCAGTTACTCAGCAAACGATATGCGTTGGTGGCAATATTTTGCTGTGAAGGGGAAGCCTCCTCAATGGGTTTTTCTTCCTCCTCCGGCCCGAAAACCAGGCGAATCATGTCACAGAATGTATTGGAGTTCTCTGCCATCTCCGATTCGATTGTTTTCGGCGAAACACCTAGATGATGTTCAAGGAGCGGCAGATACACCCATTCTATGCGCGCCAGTTCGCTTTGGTCAGTGCCCTTGGTTTCTTGAAGAAGTGCTATCAACTTAATGGACGAATGCTCCTCCAACTGATGTTGTGGCTCTGACGAATTCACCGCCGCGAGAAGAGCCTTGGCCACTTGGGCATGGTCGATCTTCTTGTGCTGGTGATGAAGCTGATACAGGCAGCTGATAGCCGTGCGGGGCCTGTCATACTGGAGTAATTTATCAATCGCATCATGGCTTCCTTCGTCCGCTTCGTACATGTTGGCATCTGCGATGCGCCAATACAGTTCTTGGTCTTCCCCCAAGACCACGTCGGCCCTTTGCCAAGTTGGCAGAGTGAATGGGAAAAGGGACAGGAATTCGGCCGCATCTGGTTTCGTCCACTGCGCAAAGCCCTGTTTGTCGATCCATTCCCATTTAGCCAGTGTGAAGCGTGACCAGGCATAGCCGCTCGCAAACTGGTATCGGACGCTATGTCTGTCGCTCAAGAAAGCAGGGAATACGCGCGCGTCCAGATGCTCGTCCGCCTCTGCTCCATAAGCCAGGCCGACCTGCCGAGGCGACTTTGTAGATTCCGCAAACCGGACAACCGATTCAAAGCCACCGGATGAGTGGATCTCTGCCACCGCATCTTGGCGGCTTTGTTCCAAAGCCTGACGGGCGGCCTCCCAGTCGTTTTCCGAACTGTAGAGATCAAAATCATTGCCGTTAAATAGCCGACGGTAAAAGATGAGCGGATCCTTTGGCGTGAGCTTGTCCGTCAACCGGGCAATCTGCTCCACTTCTTCCTCTGGCATGGCCCATGCCGCATCTGCGAAACGTCGGTGCTTCCGTACAACGTGGTCCAATGCGGACCAAATGGCAAAGCCAGTTTCGCCGGAAGTGTCCTTCGACACACCCTCTTCGATACTTTGAAACAGCAATTCCTGCACATCTGGTGGCAACACGCCGATTCGGCCAGTAACCTCGATCAGGCGATCAGTGTCGGAACGCGCCATTTCAGTCGCTAGCCGCGCGTATGCCCCAGTCTGATGCCAGTATTCCTCCTCGGACACTCCCTTCTTCCAGTCCTCTGGTATCCAAGAGCGCCATGCAGGACGCCGCGTCCCATCTGATGTGGAATGAGACTCGGGAAAAAGCTTCAACAGCAGTGACCATGCAACCCTGGGTAGGTCCTTGATCAATATTTCGACCGCAGAAATTCGCTTGGGCACATCAGCGCACGTTAAAGGGAGCCACGGCAGCAAAATGGTGCGAAGCGAATTTATTGGGCGGTTGGACCACTTCCCTCCAGGATCCCGCTCGGCCAACTGGGCCAGGCAATGAATTGACCGAATGAACAGATCTGGGGCCCACGCAAGGGTTTCCAGTGCCCACAATAACCCGCTAATGTATGTTCCCCCAGTGAGCGCGCCGTCGCCTTCTTGTTTAAACAGTTCATCAAATGGGCAATCAGTGGCCTGGAGCGAGTCCTCTACCGCCGCTAGAAAAGCACTAGGCGACGCCTCAGCTAGCAAAGGTAGGACATCGTTGAGTGTTGCCCAGTGCTGCCAAGTGGCACCATCCAGGATGTCGCGCACCACACGAGTGGCAATATGGGGGGCTTTGCCAGTTGAACAGGATGTTAATGCAGTCGGTTCGCTGCCAAGCAATGCAAGGAATTCAGACACCCCTAGCCGCAGCGTCGACGAATGCCGATTTGACTTTCCTTTAAAATTGGCAAAATGGCGCTGGTCGGCCGGCAAATCAAGTTCAGGATGCACCTCACGGAGAACTGTGACAGCAACTTGGCCGACGCGCTCAACCTGATCGTCGAATAGCATTGGGCCTAGTGCGAACCAGCCCTCGTAGCGTGCGGCGAAGCGCCATTCGCTTTCCCATTGTTTAAGGGGAGTGCCCGGGCGCAACGCTGCCTGACGGATTGCCGCGATCCACTCCCCGTAGGTCTTTCCCGCGGCGATTCCTACTGCCTGAGTATCCGCGTCGGAGCGCTCGTTCCAAGATCCCAAAAGCATCGCGATGGCCAGTTCTGCCGAAGCCGAGTTCTCCGCCCATTGGGGCATCAAAGAAAGGTTTTGAATACAGCGTAAAAGCGATCCCAGATTCCCTCCACTTTTCTGGGCAAGCGATCGGGCGCGCTCGTCGTTGTAGCCGCCTTTCTCCAGCCCATCTTGGATATGCTGCATTTTGGGCATGGACAAGGGAATACTGGCCGGGTCTGGAATGCCGCCTCGGGGGCCGCCGAATATCACAGCATGCCCTTTGCGTCGTGCCTTCTGGATTAAACGCAACCCCATGTCATTATTCAGGTCGAGTTGCGCGTCAGCAATCAGAATGTGCTTTTCGTCGTAAAGAACAAGCGCTTCCCATGCTGCAGGGCTTGATAAGATCAAGCACCGCCCCATTGCATCGGCCTTGGTTTCTGCATCAAATGTCGAGATATATGCCGAGATGAAGTCGACAACTTGATCGGGATAATGGGTCTCCAGCTTCAGCTGCGTCAGCTTATCATCGATTACTTCTTGCAATTTAACGCAGGCATCTCCCCTGTTGGCGAGAAATAGCTCGCTGACCAGGGCCGGAGGCTCGCCAATTGAGCGCGTTAGATCCCAGCGCTCCTCCGCAGTTTCAATGTCGTGCATTGGCATGCCGCGCATCGTTTGAAGCAACCATTTTTCCACCGCTGGAAACTTGCGAATCCAGTCCAGCAGCACGGTTCCATCGATCACGCGTACCTCGCGCCACTCCTCTTGATTTCGACGCTTAGACAGCCAATCAAGCTGAGCTTCAGGTTTCCACGAACCCTCCCATCCTCGTCGTCCAGAAAATGGCGTGACAAATACAAAGGTCGCCGCCTTGCGAACATCTTCAGGCGTCGCTTCTTTCAGGCTTTTGTAATCTGACGTAGCCTTCGCTCCAGCATCTAGATTGGTACCGATTTCCCAGTAAGAATCACCGTCTGGCACGAAGGGATCGAAACCCAGATCAACACGTAGTTTT
Source organism: Janthinobacterium agaricidamnosum (assembly GCF_003667705.1). Lineage (NCBI taxonomy): Bacteria > Pseudomonadati > Pseudomonadota > Betaproteobacteria > Burkholderiales > Oxalobacteraceae > Janthinobacterium > Janthinobacterium agaricidamnosum. Next base: position 2,845,508 of record NZ_CP033019.1, read on the forward strand.
CCATCGGGGCCGTGCTGCCCGATACTGTCGCCCAGCGGGAAACGGCGCTCCCGTGGTTTTGGCACAGATGCAGCAACTATACGCCAAACCAGTTCCACGATGACACCTTGTGCGTCCCGGGCATTGCCTCGGACCCAGTCATCGAGTAAATTTTCAGTGAGCAACAAGTGGTAGTCTCCCAGGAGTGGAAAAAGCCAGCGTGATGGTTAACCGCGAAAAGCGTGCGCGCCAAGTTTCTACTAAAAAAGATTTTACTAGAGTTGCCAAGGAAATAGAGATAACTTTAGGTAAGCGTTCAGTAAAAGTGGCCGATGATCTTCGACTACATCGAGATGCTCTACGATCCGAAGCGTCGTCATGGCGTCAACAACAAGCAGCCACCGGTGAATTACGAAAATCACTATTTTGAGTGGCTCGAGAGAGTCTAGTGAACCCGTGGCAATTCAGTTAAAGGCATTGGAGCATCCGTAATTAGTCGATGCGACCGATGAATATCGGAGTTCCGTTCAGCCTATACGTTCGGATGGATTACGAATCAATTCAAATAATAAAGCGAGCACCCACACGGCCCTATTCACCAGCGTCTACGCCTACATGGACTCCCATTGTAGTGACTGCAACTCGCGCCGCGTGCTTGCCTAACCTATCAACAATAAGATGAATGTCTAGTCTTGTATGGACACTTTGGATGATGCTTGGAATTTTCGAACCGAGGCAACAAAAGGAGAGTTCTGGCGCAAAGCAGCTGCGTGAGGCGACCGTTCTTCCAAAATGGAAGCCGCGTCATTAGGATGCTTGAGAAGTTCTCGCCAAGCATAAATATAGTCTCTGCTACAGAGTGAACTCTTTTCCCATCGTTCTACCTGGAGGTTGGCTAAAAAGATAATTTCGCTCACAATCGGAGCCGCTGCCGTACGAAGGGCTAATGCAACTGGCGCATGCTTTGCAAGACGACGTTCATCAATATCCAAGAACGCTTTACTGTTGTGTTGAATTTGTGAATTGCCGACCATAATGCCATCTCAGACCGCTATGTATATAGCTAAGAATTCACCGATAACTTCAGCATAGCACATGTTTTGCTTAAAAATGATGCACCACCCCGACAAAGTAGAGGGTTGGATATGCCGTCGATCTCAACTCAATCAGGTTGCGGATTACGGCCACGCAACTCACAAATAATTTGCTGCTGTGAAACCAACGTTGCCTGCGCCGTCCCAAGTGCCGCTTCCAACGTGCGTGATTGGTTTGACAGCACCTCTGTTTGCGCTGCCGCCTGAGTCAGCTGTTCCTCAAGAGCCTCTATCCGACGCTCGCTGCTGGCGACTTGCACCAACATTACTCCGACCTGGTGTTCGGCACTTTGGCTGGCGGCAAGCTGCTCGGTTAATCGACGCCCTGCTGCCTGCTCATCATATAACGACTTTTCAACCTGCAAGAGCGCAGCAACCAGCCGTGCACCTTCCTGATTGAGGTGCGTCGCTTCTTCCTGCTTTTGCACAAGAGTATGTTGCTGTTGCCGTAGCTCTGCTTGAACTTGTTGTAGCTGTTGCTCGTGGCGCCGGAGATCCTGGTCTCGCTGCTCTTTGACGGATTGCCTGTAGTGTTCTAAAGAATTGCGTGCATGTGTATGTTTTTCTTCCAGTGATTGTCGGTGCGCCTCATTTTCGGCCAGGCGCTCCTGGAGGCCAATCACCTGCTGTTGTGCGGTGTGACGAGAGATAGCTTCTTGTTGCAAGCGGTTACCGGTGTCGGCATGTGCCCGCCCTATTTCCTCGACCTGGTCCTTGGCCAGGCGCAGTTGCTCTTCCAGCGACACCAATTCCTGCCGCAAACCAGCCACAATCACAACATGATCCCTCTCCTTCTCTTTTACAGCTGTCTCGATCACTGAAACGCGTTCATTTGCTTCATCGTGCAACTGCGCCGCCAGCCGCGCCACGATATCCTGCAATGCATCGCTGATAGGCGCCTTTCGTTTATCACGTCCCCCCTCCTCCGCTTCCAATTTTTTCAAATATTTATGGATGGTGGTTTTGGAACCGGTGTTGCCCAGGGCAACGCGCACTGCGTCGACCGACGGATGCCGTCCTTGCGCAAGCAAGGTGTCGCGTGCTTTTTTGACATCAAAATGATAAAGTCCAATACGGGCCATGGCGTGTCGACGAAATAAGATAGGATATTACGTACCATGTAATTACATACCATTTTTGCCGAACTTCAAGAAGAGTTCTTACTTGAAAATGACGCAGGATAATGTATTCTTATCCTGTGCCAAGCCATGTTTTGTGCAGTTTTGACCAGTGCATCTGTACATTTAGTCTGAAAGCCAGACAAACGCGGCACCGCTCCTTTACCAACGACCACGTCACGGCCCTTGTCCACATTCCTTCAGCTTTGCTTGCCATGTCTGATATCGATCGCTTCCTGCAGGCCGCCACACGCGAAAATACCCGGCAGAGCTATCAAAGCGCTATCCGCGACTTCGAGGTGGAATGGGGCGGGTTTTTACCCGCCACGCCTGACAGCATTGCGCGCTACTTGGCCAATCGCGCCGACAAACATGCCGTTAACACCTTGCGTCAGCGTTTGGCTGCACTGGCCAAGTGGCATCTCGATCAAGGCTTTCCAGATCCGACCAAGGCATCCGTGATACGCCAGGTCTTGCGTGGCATCCAGACCTTGTACCCGGCCCAGGAAAAGCGGGCAAAACCCTTTCAAATCGATCAACTCAAGCTAGTCGATCGCTGGTTGACGGCTAATGCGGACTCCGCGCAATCCCATGGAGACTTGGCCTCCGAACTGCGATACCGCCGCAACAAAGCGTTGTTTCTGCTGGGTTTCTGGCGCGGGTTTCGCGGGGATGAGCTGACCCGCGTGCAGATCGAGCATGTCCATGTCACTCCAGGTGAAGGGATGACTTGCTTTTTACCACGCACCAAAAGTGATCGCCAGCTCAAAGGCGGCAATTTCAAGGTGCCGTTGCTATCATGCTTATGCCCTGTCACCGCTTATGAGGAATGGATCGCTGCAGCGAGATTGACGGCTGGACCGGTGTTCCGTGCCGTTGATCGCTGGGCCAACATCAGCGCTAACGGCCTAAATATCGATAGCTTGGTACCGCTCCTGCGTAATATCCTGCAGGATGCTGGCGTGGATGCGCCTGAGTTGTACAGCGCCCACTCGCTACGCCGCGGCTTTGCCAGTTGGGCAACCGCGAATGGGTGGGATCTGATAACGCTGATGGAGCATGTGGGCTGGAAAAATGCCCAGTCCGCCATGCGCTACATAGATCGGGAAGATCCCTTTAACCAGCGCCGTATCGAGCATGCCCTGCTTCCTACTCAAGGCAAGTGACAGGTTCTCGCCGGCACGTCAATAATCTGGTACCGCTCAACTACTTCGGCCTGCTTCACTGGCAGCCCGCTTCGACGGTGAACGCAAAGCGACGGTAACGGATGATTCACTATGGCGATCGGTGTGGCAATGCCGAACTGACCTTTCTCTTCTGGCGCATCGACTAGCACATCTATACAGAGGCGCTGGCCGGGCAACGGCCCCGGTAGGTTTGCATATTCATCCAGTCAGGCTCTCATATAACGGCGTGCTCGCAGAAGATTCTTTACGCGGCGGCCATTTCCTTGTGTACTCATTCGGTTGGGAATCACTTATGGTGCCACGAAGACGGCTCCAGTGTGGATTGCTTCAACGTCAAAAAGATCAAGCTGACGTATGTGCTCCGCTGCCTGCTCAGGATTGGCCGTGAAAAGAACAACCGCGAGGTCTTTCAACGCCCTCGTGCAACTCACATAGAAAAGACGGCGCGTTCGATCCATGGTTGTTTCTTCGCCTGCATCTATATGTTTTCGGTCGTTATCTGACGGTTCCTTAAGGCCTAGGTATTTTTCGTAGGAGAACTGGAAGTGGCTACTTTCAGCATCATCCAAGACGACAAGTACCCTATCGAACTCGGCTCCTTTGATGCCTTGCTGAGTCCAAAAAGGTGACCGTTCCGAGATATAGGTATGGTATGACAAAAGCTGGCTAGCAGGGCACGCTAGAAAAGCATCCATTGAGGCCATTTCCTTGTCGGACTCATCGTCTTCTTGAACGTCGTCGTCATTGTCCGCGCCTTTTTCGGGCTCAGGCGGCACAGGAACAGCTGCATTTGGGTCCAAGTACGATACTAACCGAGGGTCGAGGATCAATAACTCAGCGACATGTACCTGTCTCAGAAGAGCGCCGATCGTTACTCCGGAATCCCCCGCTATGCCTTCTGCGATCGAAGCGATAAGGTCACCAAGTACTTTAAGACGCTCAGCTACGCTTACCTCGACAAGGGAATCTTTATCGAGAAGAAGTGAATATTCCCGAATAAGTCGCATCACTTCAAGCTGTCGGCCACGAGTGTGAGCGATAGCGATCGGGATCAAAAACTTTACACATGCCGAAATAGGCCACGCAGATCCGTCTAAAAAACCGTCTTTGAACGCCAATGGAGCTTTGGAGTTGAGCGCAGCGTAGAGGTCTCCAAATCCTAACCGCCTTGCGGCCATATTGTGAACAATGACAAGAAGCTTGACGCGCGCTTGGTCGTCATCACCTGATTGCCAATGGTCATCACCGGTTCGTGCCGCCATCCATTCGCGTACTCGAACCAGATTCGCGTCCCGTGTATCATCCGCAGGGAAAATGAAAAGGTGCGCTGAACCTTCAGGGGTTGGAACGATGCCGTCTGGGCCTAGACGTTGGCCAGGGGTTTGAACTAGGTCATCACCATCACGACGAATGGCATTCGCGAGCTTCAGAACTTTAGTTGAGCACCGAAAATTTTCAGGTTTCGGAATGTCAGCCCAAGTGGGTTCTGCTTCAACCTGTCCGGTCCCCGTAGCGTAGATACGTTGCATCGGATCCCCAAAGAAGCCGAGACAAAATGTGACTTCGGGTTCACGCTCGACGGTCTTCAAAGCTTCCACGACCTCGGTGGTCGTGTCTTGGCTTTCGTCGACAAATACGAAAGGGAACTGGCGCGCGAGAAGGACTCGGAAGAGAGGGCGTTCGGCAATCAGATAGGGTACGAGCTTCAGAATTTCATCATGGCCCAGAATCCCCTTTGCGTAGTTACTACCTGTTCCGTATCGGAAACCTTTGACTGCAGCGATCCGCCCCGACTGCCGATGGAGGCGTTCTATATCTCGGGTGTCCTTATCCTTCGTCCGTTGCTGAACCCTGGGACCATAGGCTGCCTGCTTTTCTTCAAGAGCCTCAATTTTTTCCACGATGCGCCCAGACACCCAAACGCGAATGTCGTTCTGGAAAGGCTTAGCCAGCAGCCACATGAAGCTGTGGATTGTAGAAACGTGAACCAGAGGGTCACTGCCGACGTCCCGCCAGATCTCTCCGGCCGCAATCTCGGTGTAGGTAATGCAGGCAACGCGTTGACGGGTCTTCTTAAGCTTATCGCCGTGCATTTGGATAATTGATGACAGGCCTTTAATCAGCGACGTAGTTTTTCCAGAGCCAGCACCAGCCTTCATGATGAAACTGCGAGGTGGCACGTTTCCAAGGCAGTTTCGCAGATCGATGTCGGCCTGTGTGTCCGGCTTATTCGCTCGGCTATTCATGCTCGCCCCTTATCGCGACATCTTCTTCAGCGATGAGGATGGCGTCGGGCAGCACGGTCTCAAGTTCGATACGTATTTCGTCCTTCAGCCAGACAAGCCCATCACGGATGTAAGCCGGTACATGCCAGGCTTCTTCGTCTTCAGTGAGAACGGCAAGCGCAAACTTCGTTTTGTCGAAGCTCTTCCGCGAAACCTTCTCATGAAGGCCTTTGGCAAGAGCAACAGGACTAGCGGCTCCGCCCTTCACAATTAGGCCCAGAGGCTTCCTCGCAATGGCCTGGGACCAGTCGGGGTTTTCGAGGCCAAAGTCCTCCTCTAACGTACGCCCGCAGAGGGTTTCTGCGGCTCCGTTCCAAGTGATAGCCCGTTCAGTCTGATAGGCCACGCGAACCTTCGCATCGTCTTCGAGCACATGAATTTTGTCTGCTTCAGATGCGTTACGCAAATCTTCGATTGTGAACTTCCCCGGAAGCCATTTGATGAGGGTCTGATTCGAAGTTGCAGCGTCCGGTTCGCTGGGCAAACAAGCCTTGCCATACTTCTTCTTGGGTGCTGGAACCATAGCCTCATCGACTGGATCTTGCCCATTGTCTTGGGCCTGCACTGCAGCATCGTCTTCGGCGTCGTGTGGAACCTCGAACTCTTCGACTTCCTCGTCGTCGACGGCCGCAGGTGCCACAAGGGCAACACTATCAATATCAGTAATGATCAGGGTTGTCAGACCAAGAAATTCTATAAGCGACTGGAAGCGGTGCCCAAAGGCACCGCCGACCTCCAAAATGCATAGACAAGCTGAGCGGAGAGTCTTCGCGCTCTTTCGAATCATGACAGGGAGGAGCAATCTCTCAACGTTGCCTTCAACGAGAATAGCTGCATCTGAGAAAAATAGATCACAGTGTGTCAGCTTCAGATATCGTTCCAGAAAATCACGATCATCTGGCTGGTTTTTATAGAATGCCGATAGGTTTAGAACTTCCGTCAACTGTTCCTTGCCAACTTTCTTGCGTCGGAAGTAGCGGATCGGCTTGAAGCCTCGCTCGTAAAGGATGTGCGGCGAGTGGGTCGTGATGACCATCTGGCTGCCAAAAATACTTCCATCGTCGCCCTCTATATTCAGAAGCTCAAGAATATTTCGTATGAAGACCTGTTGGAGTTGGGCGTGAAGATGGGCCTCTGGTTCCTCCACAAAAAGCAGGTGCAATGGTGGGCGATCGTCCATCGTAGCCCACCTGGCTTGAGAGTCGAGAATCTCTACGACCATGTAGATCAAATTCTTGAAGCCAAGCCCGTTATAACTGTCTGGAAGGGTATTGGTGTCTTCGCCTTCTCCGATCTGATAGTGAACCCGCGCGTCTTGGCTCATGACGTGGGCGGGGTCTAGCGCCGACATTATCTTCAGGCGCGGGTTATTGACGCCCGGATAGCCAAGCTTGGCGAGCCGATCAAGCGTTGGCTTGAATACCCCATCCAGGTGAATGTTGAGCGCTTGCTCAGATTCGAACAGAGCCTTGAGGGCTATGTGATCGTCTTGCCTCTGATTAAGGTTTCGCTTGTAAAAACGGCTCAATCGCTTTGACAGGTCTTCTGATCTGCTGCCTGCTTCCGGATTAGGATCAGCAAGGTGTCGCTGAGCACCAAGATTGTCGATATGAATAAGAGATTTTAGAATCGTTCCGCCACCTGGCTCTCCGCCTAGTTCATCTGGAATGTAACCGCCGATCTCGCGGAAGGTCTCATCGAATTGCGTGCGATCCAAGATGAAGTAGCGGAGCTCATATTCGCTCTTGAGCTCGCGCTGGAGATAGTCCGTCATGGAGCGAGGCCAAGGGATATATTGTGATTCGGGCGGCAGTTCCGCTGCCTGCCCAGCACCTTTAACCTTAGCTTCTTGGAAATTTCGGATGAGGTTAATGGGGCTTCTAGCGGTTAGGGAAACTCGGATGCCGACCTTGGTTCCCTCCCATGCTGTACTCGGAAGCAAGGGAATCACTAGATAGAGGTCTGGCGCCGCAACCTCGAACCAGAGATCAAGATCTATGCTTGGAAGCGTGAAACCCTTGGGTATCGGGGCGGCCAAGTTGATATTTGCAGCTTCATCGAAAATCTTCCAGCACGATGAGCTGAAATCATAGAGACTGAAACGATCCCGTCCGCCCGTGACGAAAGCATGGATCGCCTGAGTTGCCGACGTTTTTCCACTGTTATTCGATCCTACAAATATTGAGATGTCGTCAGCCAGCTCAATATGAGCATCTTTCAGGCGTCGAAAGTTTCTGAGGCGATACGAGTGAAGATGCACGAAAAATCCTCCGCTAATTTTTGAAATTACATAGAAAGCCATATTCGCCGAAAGATAGCGGAGCGTTCGCGTTTTGCTAGAGTCAATATCCAGTTCTACCTGTAGTAGCTAACTCATTCAAATTAATAATAAGCGAAATAACACATCAGTGCGTCTCCGTTTCTCGGACCGCGCTGTTCCAAGTTCGCTTTTCGCTCATCCTTGGCGGAATTGGCTATCTCCAGCCTTTCACATCCCTGACGCCCAGCTTCGGGCCTTCGCGCTTCGCTTGCGGGCGATCCGCACAAAGGGACGGCCGTTGCCTGTCCAACCATCTTTCTTTACCTCATTACCTTGCTTGCGACTGTAGCCTGCGGCCGTGTGCTGCCAAGGCGCGCAGGGTCGTGTCCTCGGCTTCACCTAGAGGCCGCTTCGCCGCTCAGCACCGTACCTGATGCGAATACGCTTCGTATCATTGCTTTGCCGCTCGGTAAGGTTCGCGGCCCTTGCTTGTTAGGGGCACTGTTGATGGTTTCATGAATGATCGTGCCGATGATGAATGTCTGGATAATGGGGATGTGCATGGCGCAGCGGCACATGCTGATGCGCGTGCACATGTGGCTCCTTGCCGTCCCAACCATCCTCGTGGGTATGCTGATGATGGGCGTCGTGGCTGTGTGCATGCGTGTGTAACAGCGGCTCGTGCTCGTGATCGTGCTCATGCTTTTCCGTCAAATGCAGCCAGATGCCTGCGGCCATCAGTGCCGCGGCTAGCCAGAATAGCAGTCCGGGTATCTCGCCCAGCATGAACAGCGAGATGACGGCCCCGACAAACGGTGCCGCCGAAAAATAAGCGCCCGTGCGGGCAGTTCCCAGGTGGCGCAACGCCAGCACGAACATCACCAGGCTCAAGCCATAGCCGCAAAAACCGACCAGTCCGGCGCTCAGGGAAATGGTGACGCTGGGCAAGGAATAACCGAGGGCCAGGGCAATGGCCAGGTTGACGGAACCGGCCACCAGACCCTTCAAGGCGGCAATCTGCAAAGCATCGCTGGCCGACACCTTGCGCGTCAGGTTGTTGTCGATGCCCCAGCACAGGCAGGCGCCGACAATGGCGATCGCCCCCCAAGGCACGCCAAGCTTGGGCACTTGTTCCCACGACAGCAGGATGCCGGCGGCGACAATCAGCAGCATGCCGATGAAAATGCGGCGGTCGAAATTTTCCTTGAAGACGAACCAGGCCAACATCGCTGTGAGCACGCCCTCGATATTGAGCAGCAGCGATGCCGATGAGGCTGGCGTGAGCGTCAGGCCAAACATCAGCAGGACCGGCCCCGCAATCCCGCCGAAAGCGATCGCCCCCGCGAGCCAGGGCAGATCCGCAGCCGTCAGCGTGGCGGGTTTGTCCTGATTGTTACGGGTGAGCACCGCGCGCGCCAGGAAGCAGGCCAGCAGGCCCAGCCCGCTGCCTAGGTACAGGATACCGGCCAGGGTCACCGGAGCGACCTGCCCTACCAGCGTTTTGGCAAAGGGCGTGCTGGCGCCAAACAGGGCTGCCGCCAGCAAGGCGTACACGACGCCCTGATGCGCACCCTGCCCGGGTAAAGATGATAAAGATGCCATGCGATGCTTTCGTGGGGTGTTTTTTTATCCTGGCTGCCAGTATGCACGATCCGACACACGCTGGCAGCGCCTTCCTCATTGCGGCCCGGTGAGGGGCCGCATGGTGGCTTACTTGGCGACCAGCTCGGCCTTGACCGTGTTCTTGTCCGCGAAGGTGATGCTGGCCTGGGCTCGGGTGCCGGCGGCCAACGGCGCCGCCGTCTTGCCGACCATCGTATTGTCGGCGCCAGGCTGCAATACGACGTCAGTCTTGGTGCCGCCCGAGATAATCGTCAACACACCCGTTGCGCCGGCGGTCGCATAGTTCTTGCCCGCGCTTTTGGCATACACCGTGGCTCCCGTCTTACCGCCCTTCAGTTCGAGCTTGATCTGCGCTGGCGCCTCATCATGGTCGTGGTCGGTGTGGGCCCACGCACCAGGTGCGGCCGAAACAAACAACAAGGCAGCCAACGTCAACATAACTTTTTTCATGTAATTCTCCATGGATGCGGCGATTTTGGTCGGCCTCGCCGCGATAAGCCGTCGTGCTTATACGCAGCACCGTGTGACTGGTGCCGCGCACTGAAACCAGCGGTACTAATTACTTCTTGTAAATGTCAGCGTAAAAACCACTGGAGCGCAGGACCAAGGTCACCGGCTCGGCCGATTTGTTTTTCCAGTACCAGCCGTGCACGCCTGTAAAGGGCGCGATGAGCGAGCCGCTGGAGCTGCTCACGCCCTTGTCGGCGATAAAGCTCTCGAACTCGTCTTCCCGCGCGTTGACCGGTTCGCCATGAAAATCATGGTTGACCACGGCGCCACCCTTCGTTTCCCAGGAATAAATCAGCGTTGCGCCCTTGGCCAAGTGGGTTTTGACTTCCAGGCCTTTACCGGGCGCCAGCGTAATTTCCTGCTCGTCCGAGCGATATGGCACCGTTTGCTTGGCGGCAATCGTGAGTGCGCGCGCCTCGCCGGGCGCTGCTACCTGCGAGCCCTGCGCTGCGGGTGCGCTGTCGGCGGCGGTCGCCGGGCGATGCAAGGTGGTCAAGCCCAGCGCCTTGCCGATTCCAGTCGGATCGATGCCATATTCGGCAGGCAGGATCGCAACGGTCAGAATGAGGCCGGCAACCACGGCCGCCAGGCCGGTACCGCGCAACAGTTCTTTTTTTGCGACCGAAATGCCGCCGTTCATTGGTGTGGATGTCATGGGTCGTGCTCCTATTTGCTAAGAAAGCCGGTGAATTGGTAGCCGGCCAGAATGAATCCGGCCGTCATCAGGACGAAATTGCCGGTGGCGGCATGCCGTACAAAGCTGGTGGTGCTGCGCCAGTAGCGCATGGCGATCAGGATCATGCTCAAGGCCAGCAGCTGGCCGATCTCCACGCCGACATTGAAGGCGATCATGTTTGGCACCAGGCCATCGGCGGACAAGGCAAAGTCCTGTAGCTTGGTAGCCAGGCCAAGACCATGGAAGAAGCCGAAGATCAGCACGGCCGCCCGCTTGTTCGGCTGCACGCCAAAGACCGCCTGGAAACCGCCCAGGTTGTCGAATGCGCGGTACACGATGGACAGGCCGATAATGGCGTCAACAAAATAAGCATTGATATGCCAGCCGTTGATCACGCCCAGCAGCAAGGTCGTGCTGTGGCCGATGGCAAACAGCGTCACATACAGGCCGATATCCTTCATGCGGTACAGGAAGAAGATCACGCCGCACAAAAACAGCAAATGATCGTAGCCGGTGACCATGTGCTTGGCCCCCAGATAAATGTACGGCAGGATCTGCATGCCGCTGCTGGCCTGCAGAAAGCCCTTGTCGGACTCGGATACGCCATGGGCGGCCGCGATACCAGCGCATAGCCACAGCAAGGCGCCGGCCAACCAGCTCCACCAGGCGCCAAGGCCCGGCTTGTTCGTCATCAATTTCATGTATTGCTCCTGTTAAAAGTCATAGTGTCGGGAGACGCCTGTAAGGTGCTTTATTCATGGTCCATGTCCCACACCACATGCGCGTCGACCAGGATGCCGTAATACGCGCGTGCCGCCGCCACCCGCGCCGCCAGGGCGTTTTGCTGAGCGGTGGTCGCCTGGCGGCGGGCCGCCAACAAGGTAGGAAGATCGGCTTCGCCCAAGGTGTAGGCACGTTGCAGCAGGCGTGCGTTGTCACGCATGTCCGCCGCGCCCGCTTCGGCCACCTGCCAGCTTTCATGCGCGCCCTGTGCCGACGCCAGCGATACGGCAATGGCGCTATCGAGGGCGCGCCGCTTCAGTGCGACCTCATGCTGCGACACCTCCATGGCCTGGACTGCCCGCCCATCGCGTGCGGCCCGGTGGGCGCCCGGCAAGGGAATGCTGAACATGACACCCGTGATGCGCTCACGACCGCCCACCTCGGACGCCGTGTACAGGCCGACAGTGGGATCTGGCGTGCGCTCGGCCCGCATGCGCGCGCTCATGCCTTGCGCCTTGAGCAGTTGCGCCTCGGTAATCTTGAGTTCGTCACTCTGGGCCAGGATGCGTTCACGCCAGAACGTCGGCGACTCGGCAAGGGGAAGCGAGGAAGGCAAGGTGGACAACTCGCGCTGGAAGCCAGGAAAACGCGCATGCAGGCGTGCCCAAGCAACAGCTGCCGCCGTTTTGGCTTCGATACTGACTCGTTGCTGGTCGGCCAGGTCCCCGCGCGCCAGGCTGGCGTCGAGTGCGGCGGCGTCACCGGCCTTGACGCGCTTGTTCACCGCAGCAAGATTGTCGCTGGCCGCCTGCTGGTGTTCGGCCGCCAATACCAGCGCCTGTTCAGCGTGCGACCAGTCCAGCCACAGTCCCAGCAATTCACGCGCGGTCTCGTGCAAGGCCTCGCCATAGCGCGCCTCCCCCTCTTCCTGCAAGGCCTGGCCGATGCGGCGATCCGCATTGGCCTTGGCCGGCAAGCGCAAAGTGCGCTCCACGCCCGCATTCCACTCCCTGTAATGGGGGCCGGCTTCCACGGTACGCCGCTGGGCCGTGACCTTGGCGGTCCACTCGTACGGCGATTCCTGCGCCAGCGCGGCGTCCTGGCGCAGCATCTCGCGCCCGGCACGGGCGGCGGCCACCTCAGGATCCTGGTCCAGTAAAGGGCGCACCATCGCTGTCGGCAACAAGCCGGGCGCCGGCGGAATTGGCGCGGCCTGGACCGCACCCGCCGCCAGCGCAATGAGTAATCCATACTTCATAGCAGCTCCCCCGATTCGGTAATGGGTGTGAGCCAATAGCGCACACCACCGCCCTGCAAGACTTGGCGCAGCATAGTCAGCACCGTTTCCCGATGCGTTTCCGGCAGAAGTGCATCGATGCGCGTCATCTTGGCCAAGCCGAGCACTTGCTCGGTGGCGCTGAGCCGATCGTGCGCCAGGCCGTGCGCGGCGGCCGACGTGCTGGTAAATAGGGAAATTTCACTGCTCATCAGCAGCGTGTCGAGCACGCGCTCTTCCAGCGCTGGAGGACACAGCAAGGTTAAACACAGTTCAGTCATGGAATTTCTCCTGCTTCGCCACCGCGAAGCGCAAATAAAGAATGGGCAACAGCAGCAGGGTCAAGGCGGTCGCCGTGATCAAGCCGCCAATCACCACAATGGCCAGGGGGCGCTGAATTTCCGAGCCCGGCCCGCTGGCGAAGAGCAGCGGGATCAGGCCAAAGGCCGTAATCGAGGCAGTCATCATCACGGGGCGCAGGCGCCGGCGCGCCCCCTGCACCACCAGTTCGGCCAGGGCCATGCCTTCGGCACGCAGCTGATTGAAGTAACTGACCAGAACGATGCCATTGAGCACCGTAATACCCAGCAAGGCGATAAAGCCCACGGATGCCGGCACGGACAGATACTCACCCGTGGCCCACAAGGCAACGATGCCACCCACCAGGGCGAACGGGATGATCGACAGAATTAACAGCGCCTGGCGTACCGAGCGGAAGGTGGAAAACAGCACGATAAAGATCAGTCCCAAGGCCACCGGAACGACAACGCCCAGGCGCGCGGCCGCACGCTGCTGGTTCTCGAACTGGCCACCCCAGGTGATGCGGTAGCCGGTCGGCAAGGCCAAGGTCTTGGCGACGCTGGCCTTGGCCTCGTTGACAAAGCCCACTAGGTCGCGCCCGCTGACATTAGCAATCACCACGCTGTAGCGGCTGCCCATCTCGCGGTCGATCTTGACCGGTCCTTCGGCGCGTTCCAGCTTCGCCACAGTGCTGAGCGGCACGCTGCTGCCATCCTTGGCGGTAATGCGTACGGCGGCGAAATCCGTCGGCGACAGACGGATGGACTCGTCGGCGCGCAGCACGATCGGTGTGCGGCGGTTGCCTTCGACCGCATGCCCGGCCTGCTGGCCTTCGATCTGCACCCGCAGCGCATCCTGGATTTCCTCAACGCTCAAGCCCAGGCGGCCCGCCTGCAGGCGGTCGACCGCCACGCGCAGGTATTGCACGCCATCGTTTTGCACCGTGTACACATCCTGATTGCCTGGTATGGTTTTCAGCACGCTTTCCACCTGCGACGCGAACTGGTTCAGCTGCGCCAGATCGGGACCGAAGATTTTCACGGCGATGTCGCCGCGCACGCCAATAATCATCTCGCTCACGCGCATTTCGATCGGTTGCGTAAAACTGTATTTAATGCCCGGCAGCTGGTCGAGTACCTTGCGGATCTCGTCCATCAGGGCTTCCTTGCCCTTCATCCGCCATTCGCCGCGTGGCTTGAGCAAGAGATAGGTGTCGGTTTGATTCAAGCCCATCGGGTCGAGGCCGATCTCGTCAGAACCCGCACGCGCCACCACGCCCGTCACTTCCGGCAGCGCCTGCATCAAAGCCTGATGGATCTTGAGGTCCAGCGCAGCGCTTTGCTCCAGGCTGACGGAAGGCAGCTTTTCGATGCCGACAATCAGGTCGCCCTCATCCATGGTGGGCATGAACGTCTTGCCCACCTGTGTGTAGAGCAAGCCCGCGCCGAGCAGCATGACTGCGGCGCCGATGGCAACCACCCGTTGCCGGCGCATGCTCCAGGCCAGCACGGGTTCGTACCAGATCAGCAGCTTGCGCGGCAACCAAGGTTCCTGATGCGCTACGTCGCGTAGCAGATACGAGGCCAGCACGGGAATGACGGTCAACGACAGCAGCAGCGAGCCTGCCAGTGCAAAGACGATGGCCAGGGCGACCGGTGCAAAGAATTTGCCTTCCAGGTCCTGCAAGGTCAGTAGCGGCAAAAATACCGTGATGATGATGACGATGCCGGAAGTGACCGGGACAGCCACTTCGCGCACCGCCCGGTAAATCGTATGCAGGCGTGGCAACTTGCCCGCTGTCGGGTCGTGCGCCAGCCTTTGGACGATGTTTTCCACCACCACCACGGCCGCATCGACCAGCATGCCGATGGCAATGGCCAGGCCGCCCAGACTCATCAGATTGGCCGACATATTGAAACCACGCATGAGAATGAACGTGATCAGCGCCGCCAGCGGCAGTACCAGGGCTACCGTGAGCGCCGCGCGCATGTTTCCCAGGAACAGGACCAGGAGGACGACGACAATCACCGTTGCCTCCAGCAGCGCCGACGAGACGGCGCCCACGGCTTTCGAAACGAGCTCGGCCCGGTCATAGAAAACATTCAGGGTGACGCCCTTGGGCAAGGTAGGCTGGATCTCGCCGAGCTTCTTGCGCACGCCTTCAACCACTTGCTGCGCATTGGCGCCGGCAAGACCCAGCACCAGTCCCTGCACAGCCTCCCCTTTGCCGCTCTGGGTGACGACGCCATAGCGTGTCAGCGAGCCGATACGCACTTCGGCCAATGCTCCCACGCGTAGCGGCGCCCCGTTCTGTACCGTCACGACGACCGCGCGCAGATCATCGAGGCTGGTGATGCTGCCCTCGCTACGCACCAGCAATACTTCATCGCCTTCGCCCAAGCGTCCGGCACCGTCGTTGCGGTTGTTGGCACGGATGGCCTCGCTCAACTGCGCCAGGGTGACGCCGCCGGCCGCCATGGCCAGTGGATTAGGCACGACCTCGAAGGCGCGCACGACACCGCCAAGGGCATTCACATCGGCCACGCCGGGCACCGTGCGCAAGGCGGGCCGGATCACCCAGTCGAGCAAGCTGCGGCGTTCGGCCAGGGAAAGACCGCCGCCCTCGATGGTAAACATGAACATTTCCCCGAGCGGCGTGGTAACCGGCGCCATGCCGCCGCTGATGCCACTGGGCAAGCTATCCGTGATGCCCGCCAGCCGCTCACTGACTTGCTGGCGTGCCCAGAAGATATCGGTGCCGTCCTGAAAGTCGATGGTTACGTCGGCCAGGCCGTATTTCGTCACCGACCGCAGGACCTTGGTCTTCGGAATGCCCAGCATTTCAACTTCAACCGGCACCGCAATACGGCTTTCCACCTCTTCCGGCGTCATGCCGGGGGCTTTCATGATGATCTTGACCTGTGTACTGGACACATCAGGAAAGGCATCGATGGGCAGCTGCTTGAACGCATACCACCCGGCGCCGCCCAGCATCAGCGCTGCGAGCAGGACAAACAGGCGTTGCGAGAGGCAGGCCTGGATCAG
The DNA here is from genome assembly GCF_003667705.1 of Janthinobacterium agaricidamnosum. Classification (NCBI taxonomy): domain Bacteria; kingdom Pseudomonadati; phylum Pseudomonadota; class Betaproteobacteria; order Burkholderiales; family Oxalobacteraceae; genus Janthinobacterium; species Janthinobacterium agaricidamnosum. The sequence continues at coordinate 2,861,584 of NZ_CP033019.1, forward strand.
GCGGGCGAGCATCAGCTGCCCCCCTTCTCGCCCAGCCAGGAGCCTTTCAGGGCCACGACACCGGAGACGGCGATTTTCTCACCGGCCTTGAGCATGCCGGACACCCGCACGCGCTGCCCTGCGCTACTGACGACGGCGACTGGACGCGCTTCAAAACCGTCCTTGGAGTGCACAAATACATAGGCTTGCTTGCCGTCGTGCGCCAGCGCGGCCAGTGGCACGTCCCAGGCGGCCGTATTGGCGCCCAGTGGCAATTGCACTGTGACCATTTCGCCGGGCCGCAAGCCGCTGGTGCCGGCATCGAGTTCCGCGCGGATCGCAACCGTCTGGCTGCCTGGCGCGACGACGGGGCTGATACTGACGATGCGTGCCTTGCTGTTGCGCCCCTCGACCTGCAGGGTACCGCCGACACGCCAGGCCGCAGATTGCGCTGCGGGCGCCTGGATTTCCAGTGCCAGGCGATCGAGTTGCGTCAGGTGCAGCAAGGCGGTGGCAGGATCGATGCGCTGGCCTGGTTTGACGTCGATCTGGGTCACGATGCCGGCCTGGGTAGCCGTCAGCGTCACTCCATCCTCCAGCTTGCCGCTGGCAATAATGCGCTCAATTGCCTGCGCCGGGAGACCGGCCAGGCGCAGCGCAGCTTTCGCCTGGCGCAATGTCGCTTCGCTGTCCTGTAACGCTGTCTGCGCTTCCTGAACGCGGCGCTGGGCGATGATGCCTTCATCGAACAAGGCGCGTTCGCGCTGCGCAGTCTGGCGGGCCAGGCCGGCCCGGCTCGCAGCTTGCAGCAATTGCAATTGCAAAGGCCCAAGTTCCTGGCTCACCAGGCGCAGCAATGGTGCACCGCGCTTGACTACCTGGTTCGGCTGCACGTACAACTGCACCGCCAGGCCCGTCACGGGCGAGCTGACAATCTGTTCACCACTGGCGGGCAACGTGACTTGTGCAGGCAGGTTCAGCACGACCAGCTCGGCATCGCGCTGCAATGCCCGCACTTGAATATCGAGGGCTTTCATCTGCTGTTCCGTGACAGCAAATTTGGCCGAGCGCTCCGCAGCGGACGACGGAAGGCACCATGCCAGCGCAAGCGCCAGGCACAGTGGCGAGAGTATTTCTCTTGTTTTCATGATTCTTTCCTGAATGAGACAGACAGGGCTACCGGGCAATCGACGCCATGGCCCGCGGGCCAGGCACGCCAACGCTCCCAGGCGCGCCAAAGTGGCGGCTGTGAAGGAAGGCAGCACAAGGTAAAGATGCAACGAGGACAGAGACGCACGGCGCATCAGGGCGCGCGTCTAATCCGGCAGATGCTGGATGGGGAGCGCAGGCTCCCGGTCTTGCAGACGGAGTTAGGCTGTCAGCGCACCGCTACAAGGCGGGCGGAACGGAGGGTCGTACGATGGGAGCGGCAAGCGCAGGGTGACGAATTGCGGAGGGACATTGGCGTCCGCAGCCAGCATGGAAAAACCACCAAAGGCGGTATCCGGGAAAAACTGCAGGTGGTCGACGGCGTGCAAGGCCTGGTGTCCGGACTTGCCGGGCACCTCATTGTTGCGATCATCATGATCGCCGTCGTCGCTGTGGCCCAGGTGGGCATGCTCATGTTCACCTGCATCCTGGTCGAGCTGGCCGATATGCTCCATCTCATGCGCCAGGCGAACGCTGCTCCCCGTCCATGCGCCGCTGTTCGTCATGAACATGACGAACAGAAAAAAAGCGAGGTAATGGGAGAGTGACTTGCGCATGCCCGGAATGTATCACGCCAGCCTAGACTTGGCGAGTGCTACTTGTGAGGGTAGGAAAAGCGCGCCAACAGATTCAAAATCACGATTGAGTAATTTACTCTACATATCTTGTAAAGATAACTACAGCATTGTATGCTGTATCCATGAAAACTATTCCACCAAATTGGCTGCTGCTCGTCGTGAGCCTGCCGACCGATAGCGCGACAGCCAGGATGCGTATCTGGCGTGCCCTGAAAAGCCTGGGGTGCGGCGCCTTGCGCGACGGTGCCTACCTGCTGCCCGACCGCGCCGACCAACAGCAACAGCTGAGCGACCTCGCGGCGGAAACCCTGCGTGAAGGCGGCAGCGCCTGGCTATTGACGGTCCAGGCCCAGTCCACGGCCGACAACGAAGCGTATTGCAGCCTGTTCGACCGCAGCGCCGAAATGGCCGAGTTTGTCGAGGGCCTGACGCGCGTGCGCCGCACGCTGGATGGACTGGCGCCGGCGGACATCAACCGTGCCCTACGCAAGCTGCGGCGCGAATTCGATGCCCTGTGCGCCACCGACTATTTCCCCTCACAGGCCAGCGCCGCTGCCCAGGCAGCCTGGATGGACTTTATCCATGTAGCCGAAGCCCTGCTGTCGCCCGGCGAACCGCAGGCCAGCAATGCGCCTATCGTGCAACTCGATGCCGCAGCCTTCCAGGGACGCCTTTGGGCAACTCGCCGCCACCTGTGGGTGGACCGGGTAGCCAGTGCATGGCTGATCCAGCGTTTTATCGATCAGCAAGCCCGCTTTGCCTGGGTGGACACGCCAGCCGACTGCCCTCCCGAGGCACTGGGATTTGATTTCGACCAGGCCCGCTTTACCCACGTGGGCGACAGTGTGACATTTGAAGTGCTGGTGGCCAGTTTTGGAATGGGCCACGATACAGGCCTGCTGCGTCTCGGCGCCATGGTGCATGCGCTCGACGTGGGCGGCACCTTTGTGCCGGAAGCGAGCGGTTTCGAAGCCATGCTCAGCGGTGCCCGCCAACGCGCCAGGGACGACGATCAGTTGCTGCAAGAGATCAGCCTGGTACTCGACGCCCTGTACCAGCATTTTTCCAGTGAATTGAAGGTTGTGCCATCGCTGGCATAAGGATTCCCCATGAAGACAATAGACGCCCAGCCAGCCCGTGCCAGCTACACGCTATGGCAGATGATCGCGTACATGCTGCGACTGGGCAGCCTGGGATTCGGTGGCCCGATTGCGCTGGTCGGCTATATGCACCGCGACCTGGTCGAACAGCGCGGATGGATCACGGAGGCCGACTACAAGGAAGGCCTGGCGCTGGCGCAGCTCGCGCCGGGTCCGCTCGCCGCGCAGCTGGGCATCTACATGGGTTACGTCCATTACCGCTTGCTCGGCGCCACCTTGGCTGGCCTGGCGTTCGTGCTGCCGTCGTTTTTCATGGTCGTCGCGCTGGGCTGGGCGTACATGCGCTTTGGCGGCCTATCCTGGATGCAGGCCGTGTTTTATGGTGTGGGTGCGGCGGTGATCGGTATCATTGCCATCAGCGCCAGGAAGCTGACGATTAAGAGCATTGGCAAGGATAAATTGCTGTGGGCCATCTACCTGCTGCTCGCCGGCGTGACCATCGTCACTGAATCCGAGGTGGCTTGGCTATTTATCGCGGCCGGCGTACTAGTGTGGCTGGTGCGCGCCCCGCCAAAGGGCCTCGTGAAAGGCGGTGGATTGCAGGCGATCGGCATGGCGCAGCTGCCAACGGCGCCTGGCATTTGGGGCGTGGTGGACGTGTCGCAGTTGACGCAAATCGGCATCTTCTTTGCCGAAGCGGGCGCCTTTGTGTTCGGTTCAGGCCTGGCCATCGTGCCGTTCTTGTATGGTGGCGTCGTCACCGAGCACCATTGGCTGACCGACAGGCAATTTGTGGACGCCGTCGCCGTTGCCATGATCACGCCGGGACCCGTCGTCATCACCGTCGGCTTTATAGGCTACCTGATCGCCGGTTTCCCGGGCGCCGCCGTGGCGGCCCTGGCCACCTTCATTCCCTGCTACCTATTTACCGTGATTCCGGCACCGTACTTTAAAAAATACGGCAAGCTGCCGGGCGTGCTGGCCTTCGTCGACGGCATCACTGCCGCAGCCATCGGCGCCATCACCGGCTCGGTGATCGTCATCGCCAGGCGCTCGATCATGGACATCCCGACGGCCTTGATCGCCGTGGCCGCCGTGGTACTGTTGTGGAAGTTTAAAAAGTTGCCGGAGCCCGTCGTCGTGGCCACCGCTGCAGTGGCAGGTTTGCTGATTTATCCACTGCTGCATCACTAACCGAATGAAACGGAAGGCTAGGCGTAGCCGCCTATCTTGCCATCGCGTTCGAGAACGTACCACGGTGACTGCGCGCCGACAGAGGCACGGTGTAACCCAGGGCCAAGGAGATGGCCGGGTTGACGGAACTGGCCACCAGGCCCTTCAAGGCGGAAATTTGCGAGGCATCGCTGGCCGGCGCCTTGCACGTCAGGTTGCTGTCAATGCCCCAGCACAGGCAGGCGCCGACAATGTCGATCGCGCCCCATGGCACGCCAAGCTAAGCAGGGAATATCCGTTGAAATGACTGGCAATCTTCGACGAGCGAAACATTGTCAGGCGCTCCTAGACCTAGCCCATCTACTACTTTCCCATCGGGCGTAACGTAGAGGGGAAAATCATTATTTTCGTCGCCATCTTTCCTAAAAAAAACTTCTCTTATCGGTACAAAGCTCCATTTGACGTGTGCCCCATCGTGGACAGGAATAAGTAGGAAGATATCCAGCAGCTTTCGCTTTTCGTCTATGTTCACATGCTTGCAAAACGACAGCGCATCGTTATGTCTCCAGAACATTGAGGTCTGTGGCAACCAGCCATCTTCATGCCTAATTGCGTAACTCATGACAACGTAAATCACCCCTACGTGAAGTGTGACCGCTCTCCATGTTGACACGCCAGGTCCGGTCGCAAAAGGGAATCTAGGGAGCTCATGCTCCTGCTGTGTAGTTAGCATTTCAGTTTTTCACCAACAAATGAACACTATAGATTGTAGTCCTAAAGTGCGCGGCGTGAGTACATCGTGTATTTTGCACTGGACCAATGTATGGGTTTACTTGAACGCTTCGGCGCGGGCCTACAGAAGGCACGGAAGAGCCGCGGACTTACCCAGGAGGACTTTTCGATTGTATCCAGTCGAACTTACCTTAGTAGCTTGGAGCGAGGACTGAAGGCGCCAACTATTTCGAAGATTGATGAAATCTCATCGGTGCTGGAAGTGCACCCTCTATCGCTACTCGCACTCGCGTATTTGCCAGAAACAGACGAGCAGCGCAAAGAACTATGGGAGCGAGTCCATGCAGAAATACAGTCGTTTGACCGCATTTTTCCCGACAAGCGTGGCGCTGACGAAACTTAATTGGCGCCACTACGGCGAAAAATACCTTGTTTCACACAGATCAAGAACGCTTCATGTCGACAACAAAAGTAGCATCCGCTGCTTCAGGCTGAAAGACGTTCCTTACCGCCGCGACGACCGCCGCGGCTAACGAGGTAGCAGCGAGCTGAGGAAACTTTTTAATTAGGTCGTTTGACACTGTCCAGCCATTGTCACGCACTGACCGGATGATTTGATCTATATCAGAGTTCGGTCCCTCCAGCGACCCTTTGACGGCATGCCGTGCACGTTCAATGTCACGCTGATAACTAGCTTCGTTGCTCATTTCTACTTCGATGGTGGACCTGATGATATTTCCGAGAAACTCGGTCTGGTGTGTCAGGTCCGGGTAACGCCAGGTCGGCAGAGCATCGTCGTAAGCATCAAAATGGAAATTGGAGCGAGCGCCATCTGGACAAGTGTATTCGTTACCGAAATGAAAGTCCTCTTGGTACATGCTTACCAAGGGCCGCGACAAGGTTTCCAGTGCGCGACTATACCCTAAGCGCTGCTGCGCCTTGTTAGTGATAGTTGCTGAGATCGGCAGGATGAAGGGGGCCGGTATAGCACCGTCTCTGCGCAGCACGTCATTGACCAAAAATCGAGAGATGCGGCCGTTTCCATCGCTCATCGGGTGAATATAAACGAAGCCGAACGATGCGATCGATGCGCGCAATAACGATGATGTACCTGTAGTCTTGGCCAAGCACCGCTGGAGACCTACGAGCAATTCCGTCGTTCGCTCCCATGGCGGTGCGATGTACTCGACGATATTCTCAACGCCGTGCGTATATCCGATGACGGCTGGTGATTGGCGTACGCCATAGCGCGTAGCAATGCCGAGGATTTCACCTTGAATCTCGCTAAGTGCTTGTAGCGCGAGAGAATCACCATTTTGACCGCATCGGTGCTCCATGAGTGCAGCGAAGCGCTTCACTCGATCGACCTGTTTTTCCTCCTTCTCAATTGCAAAAGAGGCACGACTCTCTTTGATAGAAAGCCATACGGCACTACGCACCAAGATATCGGCACCAAACTGGATCTCGAGGGATTCAAGCGCTGCGGCGCAATTGAAGTGCTCTAGAGCACGAACAGCGTCAGTTCGCCGGATCGTTGGGCAGAAGTCACGGGTTCCAGGAAGATTGTCTCTAACACGCCAGCGCTGGGTGTTGGAAGCGCGGGATGCTACGACAAATTCGATGGGATTTAGGGCGTCGACGTAATTTCCGGATGGGGTATCTTGCACGTCGAGACGGCGGCCTGTGAGCCATTCAAACAGAAAGCCTGCGCGCCGGGCGTACGCGCCAGTAGGTTCGCTACGAATCCAGTCCTCCAGTACCGTCTTGTCGATTACCGAGAAGAGTCTCGCCAGAAACTCTAGATTGACGAGCTCATGCTTCAGCGCAAAAGATAGATGACTGGCTGTTGTTGGATCCGGCCGAACAGTCCTGCTATATGTTTCTTTCCTGATTGAACTGATCACCGTTCGACGCAACTTGCCTACTTGACTTTCTACCGCGAGAGGCTGTACCTCCCGGATATTCAGCTGTTTAGCCAGCCACTTAAAACCTATGTAATCTGTCATTTTTCAGTTAAACCGCTCACTTTTTATATAAAAAATAGTGTCACGCAAAAAATATGATTATTAAATTGCATCCTTACAAACACTTCGATGCCTAAAATGCAAATTATCTGAACATCTCAACCTATCTCAAGACTTTTCGAACGATCTCATCAGGCTGTTCAAGATGGTGTAGACGTTGAAACACTGCCACCTTATGGCCGGACATTGGCGCATGTTCAGCGTCCTCATGCCAGTCGGTCATCCAAACTTCTGACGATGCCACATTATTCGCCCAAAGAAGGTCAGCCAAGCGAACGGCATCAGTGTCCGATAGGCGAAGACCATCCTCGCGTACAGCAATCAGCAAACCATCAGCAAAATAAATTTTGGTTCTCATAAAAATCCGTTGGGAAAATACTCAATGATAGTTAGCTATTGTTTTGCCATCAGACAGATAGATGTATTTTAGACAATAATATGCACTCATAAATTTGCTTACCGTGCCGTGTGCACATCGTGAATTGCACAGATAAGTGAGCATTTCCCGTAGCGCTTGTGCTTCGATCTCTCTTTCGCCATCTTACCCTAATGAAGCGCTAGGTTCTTCAACTGCGACTCCATTTTCTCAACCTGGTAGCATTGACTTTTAGACTTAGGATCTACTGTACACACAATAGTTTAACAATCTACAGCTTGAACTGCTCGATTTTTGACTGCGCGTATTTCATTTGTTTGCGCAATTCTTCAAGAATCTCTTTCTAGGCATATACGAAAATATGCAAGGTACTGCTCTATACGCCGACATAATAATTTTATTAAAAATACCAATTGTAGTGACAAGCCGTTACTTCGTATAGCTTCCTTAATGTTTCTTTTTTTTGCGCCACCATTTTAACAAGAGCAAACCATCTTCAGTCTTAGCTAAATGAATCGCACCTCCTTGAGGCGGACAGTTTTCTGGATCTTCGCCGCACTCAATATCGTCCAGCCAATCGAATAGTGAATCGGAAAAGGATTCCACTTCAAATTGTGTAATATTTTCTAGCACCAAATTAATAAAAGGAGTTCCGATCCACTCCATGTAGGGTAAAAAATTAGGGGAAAAGTAAAAATATTCATCAGGAGATGAATTCAATTTCATATTAAATTTCACTAGACCTATTTCATTTAATTCTTTGGCATATTTTATGTATTCAAGACGTTCTTTATAAGATTTTCGATCGGATAAAAAATCAAGTCGCAACCCCACAGCAAGCTCAAATTCCTGACGAGCAACATCATATGGACAGGTTATTTGCCAATGTGGCCAGTGATTCGGAGATACACCAATCCAATGCGTTCCGAAAGAAACCACCTCCCGCCCCCATTTGCAATGGCATTTTGGATGACGCTTATCTAAGGCCTGACGCACAAGGTTGATATTTTCAGTAAAAGGAAAATGTTGCGAAGAATATGCGGCCGCACATTTATAAAACATCCACAGTAGATCGATATTTAGATCGGAAATCCTTTCGAATTCTTCCTTAGCTTGAATCGGAAAATGCATTACCTCCACTTTCCAGCCCTCCTGCACATCAGTAAACAGCGGAGTCAAGGCTTCTGGAATATGTTCAAGGGCACGAACCATTCCCAACAACTGAGCATTGTCATGCGGCCGAGGGGGTCTAGTGTTAGTGCAATACCAAAATTCTCCCTGATCAAATTGCTTTGCCACTTTAATGACACGAGGCATCCATTCTGCGAGCGCTCGGAAGCACTCGTAAGATTCCGGAAAAAAAGGCTCCGGACTTGAAGCTGGCCAATATGGGCAGGCCGTCTGCATCAGCTCCAGCAACGCTTGGCCGCGACGCACCTGAATTTTTGTATAGTCCTTTCCGGCGCAAGTACTGTGCAATGGCGTCTGATGGAAAGGGCATCGTGCCATCCAAGGTTGCTCATGTAAGTAACTGTGGTAGCCGATTTTCGAACATTCTGCACAGTAGCGTAAGGAATAGCGCGGCAATTGATCAACGGAGCTCAGATAAATATTATACGGCAATGAAATCTCCATATTGAGTACACTTTTGGTGACTTGAATATCCTCTCCCAGTATTTCGTTAATCCACCTGATATCCACATCATCGAGGGAAAAACCCGCTTCAAGATGGCCACGAAAGAAACTATTACATTGTTTCAAATCGATTCCATTTAGTACGGAAAAACGAGTCGCTAGTGAAATGAATGACTCATAAGGTCGCAAATTTCCTTTCCACCAGTTTACGGCTGGAAAAGATTTCATATCAACCAGCAGTCGCAATGATTCGCATGTGGTCCGAGTAGTTGACCTTGGCAAGCTCATTTAGCCAGCTTTCATATGATGTAGTTACGTTCCAATCTTCGCCGTGTGATAGGCGGCTTAATATCTCTTCCACTGTCCTCGCTATATGCTGCATCGGAAATTCCGTATAATTTTTTACGGATGCAGGACGTAGCTCAATCAGTGCTCGCCATAAGTATTCAGCACAGTCAACAAGGCGCTTTCCCTGAGCAAATGAGGTCGGGGCGAAACAATTCAGGAATGATATCCCACTACCTGCTGGCCATTCGGAATCCACGTCATAGTTATTGAGGACATATCGAATCTCCTCTAGTGTACGAATGCCATGGAAGCGAGCGTGTGCGGCCATAAATCTGGCAGCAATATGTGCATTTCCGGTGCTAGCTAAGTATTCGTGACGATAACCTAATTGATGCGATCCTATTGAGAATACACTCAGAAGAATCCCACTGTAATCCAAACGATTTTGCAGACCGACTAGCCACTTCCATTCATGCAGCGTCATTTCCTGGGCCTCATCGATTACTAGTACTACATAGTTTCTTCCAGCATTTTTGGCTATCGAAATGAATCGCTGCAGGCACAGATACGCTCCTTCAGTTTTTTTTGCTGGCTTACGTGGATCAACGAATTGAAAATTAGAAGCTACCAATAATTGATGCCAGAATGCTGCTTCGGTTGGCAATGAGTCTGACCTATCCCAGATAATAAGCGGAACAATGGCACCGAAACGCTCAGCCAATACGTCTGCGAGATACCAAATGATTGCACGTGTCTTCCCCAGGCGCGATGCTCCATAAATGTATCCTCCCGGACGCTGCTGATCTATCCAATCACCTATCTGAACGGTCATCTCGTGTATGGGTTGGGTGTAGACCGCGTATTGCTTGGTAAAAATGCAATGATCTGGATCAATGTGAGATGCGCGCATAGTTATTTCCGTATCGAGGTCATACGGCGGAGCAGTATGGTAGTTTGCGCACTGAGATTATTGCTTGATGAGGCCCGTGGAGTCCGAGGAGCATTAGAAGATTTAACATCATCTTGAGACGGAGAGGGCCTTACACGGTCCTGCGCGGCCTTCAGCAAACTTTCGCCAACAAACTGATCTGCGGCTTGTGTCAATATTCTGCGTGACTCAAGATATGCTGGGTGAATTGGCAGCTTATTACTTGGCTGGTGTTCGACAAAATTTATGAATGTGTCAATTGCGTCGCCTCCCGCTGGAATCAAGAATTGTCCCCGCGCCTCCGCTTGGCAGACCGCTTTACGAACTGACAGGCTATGCGGTGAAATATGCCATGGCGGTGATGCGCGGAGAATTCCTAATGGCATCCCGTCTAGCGTCGAAGCTAATGCTACGCGGCCATCGTCCTCTTTATGGTTAATAACCCAAATATCGGTGCCTACAAGATCCTGACGATTTTGCAACATCTCATTTGTGTAGTGCGCATAGTAAAACTCGACAAATGCTGCTCGTCCAACTTTGGCTCCACCACGAACCCGGCACTTTTTCCTAATACTAAACAGTGATGCGACCACATCAGGTTCAACGTGACGCATCGGTTGTTGGGAGTGTTCAAACAGGAACTTCGCGTAGTTCAGCGGAGTTTTTCTGCCAATACCTTTGTGCGGATGCGCATTGTAGTTAGCGATTAGTACGTTCAGGAGTTCTTCAGCGTACTCGTACGAAAAACAAGACGTGATAGCCACCGTATCAGGATCACGCCCCTTTCGATCAGCAGCTTTAGCACCAGTAGTATTGGATAAACGTTGGAACCCATTGCCAGCTAGGTTCCGGAAAAAAGTTTCAATATAAGGTCGGTCGTCCAAACCCCGCTTAACAGAAAAGGAGTTTTCCGGTTCCAGTAACACCGACCCAACTGCGTCTTTCAGTGCGCCCCTTACGCGAGTGCAAACTTCTGCCAATGCCCCATCAACGCTGGTTTCATCCCAGCAAAGACCTACAAAGTCTTCCCCCATCGTTGACAACAGCCCTGCTCCTTGCACATAAGGTTCCTTGGAAAACGACACCGGGCGAAGATGCCACTTAGTAAGAGCACCCTTGATCGCTCGCATCACATCATCGGAAGATACTTCTTTCCTCAGGCTGAAGTAGTAGCCAATAACGGCGCGGGATACTACCTCTACCAGCACAATGACCCAAAGTCGATATACGATACGCTCCCTGCTCTCCCCAGAAATATCTGGTATCGATACGCAAAACCGGCCATCAAGCTTATGTGCATCCATTTCAATCCGTTGCATGAACCGCATAACTGGACGGTTAGAGCCATCTCCAGTCTTAAGCTTGCGCACAAGATTTTCTCCGCCGGCATTATTTGCCAAGGCTTTTACATCAGATGCAAGAATTTTGTTGATATATCGTCGGACCGAATAATAAGCAGTACTACTGGTATTGAAAGGCCATTCACCTCGTTGTTCGTAGCCAAGACTTCGCAACTCATCAAGAAACCAAGTGCAGTGCCTAGTCACGGAACGTTTTATTTCGACTAATTTCCCTCTACCTGGCACCGCTTTGATCCGCTTCTCAAACCTTAGCCTTAGGTCAGGGTGAGCATCCAGCATTGTATCCATCGCACCGGCACCACCAGCCCCGAATTGATCGAGTTGGATTTTTTTTCGTCGCTTGTATGATCGTATTCGGAGGTATGGAATTAGCGCACGCCACCCATATGGTTGACCATCGACATGAATGGCTAGACAGCGTTCCCGAATCAGTCTATATGCTTGTTTCGCTCCAAGTGAGGTAACTCGCTTTATTTGAGCGGCATCCGCCCCCTGCAAATAAAGCGTGACTGCGGACTTCCGTGCGAAATAAAGGGCACAATCTTCGCTGTTCAGCGCCCCCTCATCAGGAGTAGGCCACTGGCTCGCGTCTATACATTCGCCGTTAATTACGCGAAATGAGAATTGAGCCTTGACCTCCCCACCCTCTGGCATCCCAGCTCCCGAGATCATGTCTAGTCAGTTATCAAAATAGCATATGCAACAACTGAGGACAAGAAGTTTGATAGGTGTTCGGATTAGATACAATTTTATGCAAAATGCATGCAAAAGATACAGTTTTATGCAAATTTTTTTTGCATAAAACTGTACTTATAGACGATCTCGCTAGAGGGCAGTAGCAGGAACATTATTATGCAAAATGTCGACATTCGGCCCTACCTGCACATGACAAGAAAAGTAGCTAGGCGCTTGAAACTTTTACCATCGTCACTAAGCGCCGCCTCGCTCTCATGAATGCCTAAAAAAACAAAAATACGAAGAATGTCTCAGTCATTGGGAAGAAATTGAATGGCCAAGAACATTTACAACAACCTACTTATGCGGCAGCCAACTTACGACGATTAGTAAAGTCAGTGCGCCACTGCTTAAGTAATTCAATATCTGCTTTCAACTCAACTGCTTCTGGAATGAAAGCCGGAATTTCTTGAGATTGACTATGCTCATAAAATGAATATTTGGTCATCAACCTATCAATAAGTTGGCAATCGTCTGACTCAATAGAGTGTATTGTCCCAAGCCGATTATCTGTAGTTATGCTTCTACGATGACGTTTAACCACTTCGTTAAAAAGATCGTCTTCGACAGTGCGTTCCAATAACTTCCGGAAATCGCTGCATATCCCCTGTGCTAAGCCGCGATACATTTCAGCGCCACTCTCTTCACCCACCTTTTTTGCCGCATCAATTCGAGTTATTAGTATATTATTTGCCTTCTCAGTCTTACCGTTCCATACTGCTTGCTCAACTGGATGACCAGCAGCACCAGAAAATGCCTCAATGCATAGCTGAGTGAAATTTCTCTTTTTCCAATCTTCACCTATTTTCTTCGCTGCATCATCCAATAATCCATACAAGGAAAGTCGATGTGTAAACACCAAAACTTGTCGACTTTTTGCTAGTTCAGCCAGACGCACAGCAACGCTCCATTCAAAATCATGATCCAAGGAGGAAATAGGATCATCAAAAATAAATGGCGCAATTTGCGGCTTATCTGCCACATCTGCCAAAAATGCCGCAAGTGAAATAATTCGTCTTTCACCTTCACTCAATATGGCCTCTGGCATTGTTTTATCGTTTTTTACGCCCTTTAATCTTAGCTGATGATATACCTTGGCTCGACTAGTACGACTTTTTATAAGCTCAATTTGAATTTTCCGTGCTCCTAGTGCTTGCAATTCTTTATTGAAGCGTGCCACATATGCTTGAGTAATGAACTTCTCTGATACATCACTTGCTTTAATGGAAATTTTCCTTGAATTAGTCAGCGTCTTCCAAGAATCGTAGATTTTAATTTTCTTCAGTCGTTCAACTTCGACAAGCACAGCCGCAGCTTGTTGTGATATCCATTTTTGTGCTTCCAACTCTAACTTGGCATTTTCAGCTTTAACTCGATCAAATCCCATTGCATCTATATCATAGCGTTGAGCATCCAACTCTAACTGCAAAATATATTCACGAAGTATACGTAAACTCTCAGTCTGCTCATCAACGGGAAAAGCCATTTCAGTTGACTCATCGGTCAATAAACTACTTCGAACCTGCATAACCATAGTCCAAAACTTGTAAAAATGCTGCTTCCACTCTTCAGTATTAACGCCAGCGGCCTCACATTGAGTATCAATCTGCTGTTTATTCAAAGCAACAGGAAGATCTTTTAATATATCACCATAAAGCGCCTCTGCAGCCTTAGCCTCGGATTCTAACTTGCTTTGTACAAAGTTCTCGAAATCCTTGAGCCGTTGTTGGGCATCGGCGTTTAACTCTTGATGACACAGAACACAAAACGCATCATTAGTTACTGGAAAAACCTGTTGCGGATATGCCGTTGCAGAATATGATTTAGCTGCGCTCCAAAGGGCGCGCCAGGTGGCTGACCCTACACCATCTAATCTGGCGGACACTACTTGTGCCGCTTCAGTTGCAATTTTCCGTTTAGCCCATGCGTCGTTCCGAAGCATCCTCACAAGTTCAACATGAGCCAAACCATAATTTTTCGCAGTGTGATTCAGGGTGGTGATTAGCTGCTCCACTTGCAATTTTGTTGCCCTCTTTTGCCTCGCAAGTGCTGCTGGATCGACTACCTTTAAGCGCTCAACAAGCTCATCGAGATTTTTACCATCCAACTCTGTCCAATTAAGCAGCTTTTTGAGCGCTAATTCTTTTATACCATGGAGCGCTACATACTGTTTTCCACGCTCAGTTGCAAGAAAAGCAGCAGGAACTACAGGAAGAACACTAACCAATCGGTCCTGCTCTGCTTGTAACGCATCTCTTATCCTATCGCTTGTGGAGGCCAACGACTCAAACATGGCAACCATAGGTGGCGTGTATGCAGCGGCATTTTCTTTGCTTAAATAATGCCCGGCTTCATCGCTGTCAAAAATATCAGTGGCGCGAATATTCTCAATTACATCACCATTGGCAATCCATTCGGTTACAGTATTTTCTTCGCCATATTTATAAGAAATTGTGCATTTTTTATCGATAGGTGCAGGCTGAAACACATTATGCTTAAGGTCAATTGCCCTAGGTTTTCCAGATGCTCTTTTAATAATTCGAGAGTAACTAGATTTCCCCGATCCATTGTGACCATAAATTATAGTTAAATTTCCTGGCCCAAAAACTAATGGGTGTCGCGGGCTGAGATTTTCGATGCCGACAACGCTACCTATAGAATTCAAACGAAGCTCATGCCCGACATCCCTTCCTACAATCAGTCCTTCGAATATCCGATTTTTAGTAACGATCTGCCCAGCAGGAGTCTTGAGAATGGCCGTAATTTCCGACATGTCGTCATCACTGAGTACACCTTTTCTCATTAGCCTGTCAGCTGCTACTTGAAGCCATTCCTGCTGCGTCAAAAGCCATTCATGAACGTCCTCTTGAATTGTCGACATTAAATTTCCTTTTAATATATTCCACGGATTGGCATAAAAACTTATTTCATCTTTATTTTCTAAATACGACACCTATGCTATCAGCAAAAAAATCCAAGATCATAAGATAGATAATCCAATTATCACAAATCGTAAAATTATAAAGAAATATATGGAAATGGTGGTTTTGTTGCAACAATTTATTGCATTATTGAGATTTATATACATCTATACAATTGTTAAAAAGTTACTTATTGAAGTCACCTCGCTTAGCCCGTGTGAAGTATAACTTGCAATTAAGTTGATTTTGCGAGTTGTTTTGCACTGCTAACACTATCCTGTAGTCGGGACTCTAAACATAACATAGCAAGCCACTTATCTCGGTGGTTTCAAGTACGGAATTGCGAATGCCGCATTAGGGCGGTTTCGGCCTAGTGTGAAGATGCGTGAGTTTTACAGATGAGCAAGCTGCTATCCTAAGCGCTGTCAGCCGAGGTCGGCCAGAAGCTGCCGGTTAGCGGAAATAGAGATATCGACTTTCGAGCCTTGATCGAAGATGGAATGGAAAAAATGTCTACTAAATACGAGGCCGTGAAAGCCGCTGTTGACCAAGCCGTAGAACGATATGCTTCATCGGACACGTTACGTGCAGCGGTGCAGTTTGTGCCTGTCGTGGGTGGAGCAATCGATACGATATTATCGGGACGGGGATCACGCCTTCAGCTTGCGCGCTTGGAGCGATTTGTCGGCCAGCTTCATGATCGCCTGCTTCACGTAGAAGCAGGCAGCATCAACCTAGACGGTGAAGACTTTATTGATTTCATGATTTCCTGCTTGGAAAAAGCTTCACGATCGCGCACGCCCCAAAAATCCCAGCGTTTTGCAGAAATCGTTGCTACTCAAGTTTCGGATGTACGGCCTTGGGATGAAGCAGACATGGCGGTGCGACTGTTGGCCGACCTTGAGGACATTCACATGAGTATACTGGGCGCTGCCTTGGCTGCGCCCGAGGGCATGAACTCATTTTCTGGAATAAAAGTCATAGCATTGAAAATCCAGGCAGGCGATACCCTATTAGATGGACTTTCGGCACCGCTGTTGAACGAACTGGGCAACCAGTATTCTTTGATCTCTGTACGCTTAGCATGTTCTGAACTAGTCGCTAGGGGCCTGCTACATGATGAAGGTGTAGGACGATGGGACACCGTCGCGATGACATACTTTGTAGCAACTGATCTCGCGACTTGGCTGAAAAACTGGACCCAGCCAACCGGAACGTAACTTGAGCAGGCTACTGCGCTCTATTCCTTCACTAAAGCGCTCGTGCAGCAACCGTTGAACGCCGGAAAACCATTTGCTAAATGTCTGGAGGTATTCCAGACGTCGATTGGTTCGATCAACAGCTGTATCTTATGGTTTATCAGCGGTGGCTATGTGCACGGGCTGACCTTCAATGAACTCCAGTTCGCCCTTCCCCCATCTTCGATAATTGCTGCTGCCCGAGGGGAAAACTTTGATAGACGCCCATCGCCTACCACAGCATCTGCGTCGCCATAAAAGCAAGGAAATCGCCGAAATCAAAAAGGCGACAGAGATGTTTACGCGGACCCCGCGTGAGTGCGTCGCCGCCGTAAAGCAGCATGCTATGAACTTGGCTGCCGCGCAGCAGTGGATCATCAGCAACGCTTCGGAGGAGCCCGAACCGCCAATCACGGCGATTTCGAAGGTGCCGGCGTGCAACCTGATATCCCTAGCCCCTCGATTCGCGCGCTGCCTCTGGCGCACAAGCTGGCGCTTGAACATCTGGCCAAGACCGATGACGCCAGGCGAACCGAACTTGCCTGGCTGCTCCCGAGCCTGACGGCAGCGATCGAGCGCCCGCACGTCGATGCCGCGGTGTTGGCGAAAGCCGCCGGAAAATACGAAGGCCGCCAGATCATCCTGGACAATGGCACGCTTTACTATCTCTGGCGCGAACGGTTCCGGGTCGCGCTTGAGCCGATCGGTCCCAACCTGTTTGCGGTGGAAGGCGTGTCGGATTTTCGATACCGCCTGACTACCTTGCGCGGAAAAGTGACGGAGCTGGAACGCGTGAACAAGGATGGCAGCATCCAGAGGTACAAGCGCCTTGACTAAAAAAACCCATCAACCGGCCCCGATCGATGACGCCGTGTTTCTCGGCCGCGCTGTCGAACGGCTGAGCGTCCTGATCGCCGAGCAATCCAAGACTGTCTTCGATACGATGGGGATCGTCATCCAGGTTCGTTCGTGTTCGCTGATGACTGTCCTGGCAACGCTCGGCACGGCCTCCGCCGCGGATCTGGCGCGTGAACTCGGACATTCGCACCAGCTGGTCATGCAAAAGATACCAAAGCTGCTCCGCCTGGGCCTCGTACGGTATCGGAACGATGACAATGATGCCCGCCGACGGCTATTGGTGCCCACGGAGGAAGGCATGTCGCAGCTCGCGAAATTCGAGCAGTGCACGGTGCTGATCCGGGCAGCCTATGCCGGCCTGTTTGCCGAGGTGGGAGACGTCAGGCAATTCGTGGACCGGGCCGCCGATGCGCTCAACGAGAGGCCGCTGGACAAGCGCATCCATTCCCCGGCGCGTTTGACCTGACGCACAAGCAGTTTTGTCTTCAGTTTTTGCTGGCTATCCCCATGCTTTCCATGATCCTGGCTGTATTATCCTTGCAGTCGATATCCTCGGGTTTTGCCTCGATCAGCTGAATCAGCGACAAAAGATGGGCCTTGTTCTGCGCCAGCCGCACTTCCAGCGACTCGATATCGGCGATCTTCTTCTTGAGCGCCACCATCAGCTCATCATGTTTCCATGATGAAATATCCTCCGGCAAGACCTGCCTGATTTCGTCCAAGGAAAAGCCCGCCTGCTGGGCGTCGGTGATGATGGACAGTACCGCCACCGCTTCCAGCGGATAGTCGCGGTAGCCGTTCGATTGCCGGTCCACGGCTTTCAGCAAGCCCTTGGCTTCATAGAAGCGTATCGTGGACGCCGCCAGGCCGCTGCGCTTGGCCAGTTCGCCGATTTTCATCTTTTTTCCTGCTCCCTTATTGTGGTGTGTTATTCCGCAGGGCCGCGAGCAGAGCTTGCGCCACTTCCTTGCTCGATCCGGGGTTCTGGCCCGTGACGAGGCGGCCATCGGTCATGACGAAGCTGCCAAACGGTAGAAAACCCTTGTCATACAGCGCTCCCCTTCCCTCGAGCTCGCTTTGCAGCAGGTAGGGTACCTGATCCTTGATGCCGGCCAGCGATTCCTCCGTATTCGAAAAGCCCGTCACGCGGCGCCCTTGTATCAGCGGCTTGCCGTTGTCGTCCTGCAGGTCGAGCAAGCCGGCGGCGCCGTGGCAGACGGAAGAAACGATGCCGCCGTTGCGGTAGATCGCCTCGGCAATGCGCTTGAGGTCCTGGTTGCCCTTGAAATCCCACATCGTGCCATGGCCGCCCGTGTAGAAAATAGCCCGGTAGCCAGCAGGATCGATGTCGGCCGCCGCTCGTGTCGACGCCAAAGCCGCCATGAAAGCGGGATCTTTCAAGTGGTTTTTTGCGGCGGCATCGATATACAGCCATCCCAGACTGCGCTCATCGAGCGGCACGGCGCCGCCGTTCGGGCTGACGAAGTCGACGCCAAAGCCGGCGTCCTTCAGCGCGTCATAGACGTGGGTGAGTTCCGTGAGCCAGAGCCCGGTATGGTCGTTTCTGCTCGGATACTGGGAATGATTGGTCATGACCACGAGTACCGTGCCCGGTTCCCGCTTTGGCGACGCCGGTTCGGCAGCGACGATCTGCATGAGCAGCAAGGGCATGAGCGCGAGGAAAAGCTGCTTGAAAACTGACATGGGATCGTCCTCCTGATGATTGAGTGGCCTGCGCCATGTGATCCACTATAAGCTTAAAGCCAACTTGAATGTCAAGCGGCAGATGGGCGGTGACAGGATTTTGTTGTCTCAGGCTGCTGCGTTTCTTCCAGCCCGTGTTGCGAACGGTACACAGGCAAAAAAAGTGCGTTTTAGAGCTTGACCTTCAAGTTAGCTTAAAGCTTATCGTGAGGTCATCGCAACCCTGGAGATAAGCATGAAGCCTTTTACCCCACTGACGCTGCCCAATGGAAGCGTCATTCCGAACCGCCTCGCCAAAGCCGCCATGGAAGAGAACATGGCTGACAACGATCACGCGCCCTCACAGGAGCTGATCCGCCTTTACCAGTCATGGGCCGACGGTGGCGTTGGCCTGATGATCACGGGAAATGTGATGATCGACCGCCGCGCCATGACGGGACCGGGCGGCGTGGTGCTCGATTCTGCGCAATTTGGCGCCCGCTTCGAGCAATGGTCGCGCACTGCCCGTTCACGCGGGGCGCAGATCTGGATGCAGATTAACCATCCCGGACGCCAGATGCCGGCCGCCATGGGACAGGAAACCATCGCGCCCTCGGCCGTGCCCATGGATATGGGCAACTTTTCCAAGCAGTTTTCCGCGCCGCGTGCAATGACGGAAGCCGACATTGCCGACGTGAAGCAGCGCTTTGTCAACAGCGCCAAGCTGGCGGAACAGTTCGGCTTTACGGGCGTGCAAATCCATGCGGCGCACGGCTACCTGCTCAGCCAGTTCCTCTCCCCTATTACAAATAAACGCACGGACCGCTGGGGCGGCTCGCTCGAGAACCGGGCGCGGCTGCTGGTCGACGTCGTCAACGGGGTGCGGCAAGCCGTGGGCAAAGGCTTTGCCGTCGCCGTCAAACTCAACTCGGCGGATTTCCAGAAAGGCGGCTTCAGCTCGGAGGATGCCAAACACGTGGTTTCCATGCTCAACAGCCTGGGCGTGGACCTGATCGAATTGTCCGGCGGCAGTTACGAAGCCCCTGCCATGCATGGACAGGCCCGCGACGGCCGCACCTTGGCCCGCGAAGCGTATTTCCTGGAGTTTGCCAAGGACATCGCCACCGTGGCCACGATGCCCATCATGGTGACGGGCGGCATACGCCGCTACCCGGTGGTCGAGCAAGTGCTGGGCAGCGGCATCGCCATGGCCGGGATGGGAACGGGGCTGGCCATCGACCCGCACTTGCCGAAAGCATGGCGTGCCGATCAATCGGCCAGCCCCTTGCTCAGGGCCATTACCTGGAAAAACAAGGTGCTGTCGTCGATCGGCTACATGGCGATGGTCAAGTATCAGCTGCGGCGCCTGAGCCAGGGCAAGCCAACGCGGCCCAATGTGGCGCCCGCCCTGGCGCTGGCGATGCAGCAATGGGAAACCGCCATCAGGAACCGGCAGTATCGCCGCCGCATGAATAGCGGCACGTGAATTGAATTTTTTAAATCCAACATAAAAGGTGCAAGCAATGAACATGAAAATTGCCGCGGCGGTATCCGCATTGATATGGAGTGCCGCCGCAGCCCCGTCGCGGGCTGACAATCCTGTTGAAAACAAGCCGGTCATCATCGATATCGCCGGCCATGACGTGCCGGTGGCGGCCGGCGGCCTGTACGACCGCTATCGCTCGAACCCGCCTCTATCGGTGATCGCGGCGGAAGCGCCGGAGCTCGACCTGAGCTGGTTCAAGGGAATCAAAAAAGAAAAGGTCGCCATCGGCTTTGACTCGTATTCGCCGAATTTCTATTATAAAAACAGCAAAATCACGGCCGTCTTCACGGCGGACCTGGCAAGGCTGAAGGAACTGATGCCGGAAGACATACTGAAGCAGGTGCAGCCATTGCAAGTGTGGCCGGGCCGGGGCGCGGTGGCATTGACGGCCTACGCCTATGAATACTGCGACAACGACAGCTACAATGAAATTTCCCTGGCGATCGTGACGAACAAGCCCGGCACGTCCAGTTTCGGCCCTTTCACCTTGCTGGGCCAATCGCTGTCGAAGGATTTCTGGGGCTATGTGCTCAAGCTGCCCGTGAACACGGAACTGGCCAGGGTGCGCGGTGTCGTTGGCTACAACTTGCCAAAGTGGCTGACCGGTATCGAGCGCAAGGAAACGGACGCCGCCGTCTCCTTTGAAGTCATGGACAGCGCAACGGGCAAGCTCGATTTTGTCTTCGCGGGGAAAAAACTGGACGGCCTGTCGCACCAGGCCGAGCTGGTGACGAACAGCTTCACCAACCAGGATGGCGCCGGCACGCTGACGTATGGCTATGCCGTTTCGCGCCAGCTCAGCCATGCAACGAGCACGAGCGCGGAAGCGGTCGGCCTGACACTGTGCGACGGCAGCTTCTCCAGCTATCTCAAGTCATTGAAGCTGGGGAAGATGATGAAATATGAATATGTGCCGGAATTTCAAAATGCGCTGTATGCGCCGAAACCCTTATTAATAGGCAATTAATAAGCTACTTGCCCGGCGTCTCGTGTTCCATGGCCGCCGCGGCAAGGGCGCGCGCATCGAGCGGCATGGATTCCTTGCGCTCGCTGTAGCGGCTGGTCAGGTAATCCGAGCGGTCGCGCACAACCAGGGTGAATTTGTACAATTCTTCCATGACATCGACCAGGCGGTCGTAGTACGGCGACGGCTTCATGCGGTCGTTGTCGTCGAACTCCTGGTAGGCCTTGGCGACGGACGACTGGTTCGGGATCGTCACCATGCGCATCCAGCGGCCCAGCACGCGCAAGCCGTTGACGGCGTTGAACGATTGCGAGCCGCCCGATACCTGCATCACCGCCAGGGTGCGCCCCTGCGTGGGACGCACGCTGCCCATTTCCAGCGGCAGCCAGTCGATCTGCGACTTGAACACGCCCGTCACGGCGCCATGACGTTCCGGGCTGCACCAGACCTGGCCTTCCGACCACAGCGACAAGGCGCGCAATTCCTGCACCTTGGGATGGTCGGGACCGACGCTGTCGACCATGGGCAAGCCATGCGGGTCGAAGACGCGTGTCTCGGCGCCGAAATGCTGGAGCAGCCGCTCCGCCTCCAGGGTCAGCAAGCGGCTGAATGAACGTTCACGCAGCGAACCGTACAGCAGCAGGATGCGTGGCGGATGCGTGGCCACCGCCGGTGGCGCCAGTTTATCGAGGGTCGGCGTGTCGAGGTGGGCTGCGCTGATGTTGGGCAAGTCATGCATGGTGATTTCCTTGTTTAATAATTCCATGATAGTCGAATTATGGAATTAATGTAAACCTGTTTTGTTCCTGAAGCACCGGCCCTCCCTTCCGGCATATGTTGATGTAGATCAATCAATTTTTGTATCGTGTGCAGCAGAATATGACCATGCGCAACTCGCTATCCAATAGACGATGGTCCGCGTCTGCGCTCCGCACTACTCCGTACCCACTTCAAAGGAATACCATGATCCCCACTACCATGAAAGCCGCCGTTGTCGAGCAACTGGGCCAGCCGCTGGTGCTGCGCGACGTACCCGTGCCGGTGCCCGGTCCCGGCCAGATCCTCGTCAGGACGGAAGCATGCGGCGTCTGCCACACGGACTTGCATGCGGCGCGCGGCGACTGGCCCGTCAAGCCGACGCCGCCATTCATTCCCGGCCACGAAGGCATCGGTGTGGTGGTGGAGTTGGGCACGGGCGTGACCGAGGTGCGGCTGGGCGACCGGGTCGGCGTGCCCTGGCTCTATTCCGCTTGCGGCCATTGCGAACATTGCCTGGCAGCCTGGGAAACCGTGTGCGCCGAGGCGCAGTTCGGCGGTTACACGAAAAATGGCGGCTTCGCCGAATACATCCTGGCCGACCCGCGCTACGTCGCGCATATTCCGGCCGGTCTTTCTGCCGTGCAAGCGGCCCCCATCATCTGCGCGGGCGTAACGAGCTACAAGGGCATCAAGGAAACGGGCGCGCGGCCGGGCCAGTGGCTGGCCGTATCCGGCATCGGCGGACTGGGCCACCTGGCCATCGAATATGCGGTGGCGATGGGCTTGCGCGTGGCGGCCGTCGACATCGATGAAGGCAAGCTCGAGCACGCCCGCACCCTCGGCGCCGAAGTGACGATCAATGCGCGCCAGGGCGACCCCGTCGCCGCCTTGCGCGAAGCGACGGGCGGCGGCGCCCACGGCGTACTCATCACGGCACCATCGATCGATGCCTTCCAGCAAGGCGTGGCGATGACGCGCAAGCGCGGCACCTGCGTGCTGGTGGGCTTGCCGCCGGGCGACTTCCCGACGCCGCTGTTCGATGTCGTCGCCAATTGCGTGACGATACGCGGCTCTTTTGTCGGCACGCGCCAGGACATGGCCGAGGCGCTGGCGTTCGCCGCCACCGGCAAGGTCACGGCCGGCATCGAATTGCAGCCGCTGTCGGCCATCAACGAAGTCTTCAGCCGCCTGGAACATGGCAAGGTCGCCTCGCGCGTGGTGCTCGATTTCAGCAGCAGCTGAGCGCGACGCCGCCGCGCGGCCGGTGTGTCCTATGGTGCGACGGCAAGCAATTGCCGTTGTTATGATCGCATTTCATAAAAGACACAACAAGGACACCGCGATGAAAAAATCCCTTTCCGGCCTGCTGGCCTGCGCCGCCCTCGCCTGGCCGCTTGCGGCCGGCGCGGCCGGGCAGGCTCCATCCGCGCTGCCCGGGCACTATTACCTGCAGGGCGTCATGGAAACGGGTTCCGAGCTGCTGCTGAAAAAGGACGGCACCTTCGAATGGGTGCTCAGCTACGGCAATACCGACCAGCAAGCCAGCGGCGAGTGGCGCGTTGCCGGCGACACGGTGACCCTGGTGACGGGCAACAGCGGCAAGGAGCCGCAGTTCCGCGTGTTCGAGGAAGCGGAAATGCGCATCCAGAAACCGGCCGAAGCGGGCCTGTGGGTGGCCATCGTCGGCTTCCCCAAAGTGGGGCCGATGGCCGGCGTGGAGGTAAAATTCGAGGCGCAAAGCGGGAAGACGGCCACGGCGGTAAGCGTGGCGAACGGCGACGCCATCGTCCGCATGCCGGCGTCGGAACGCTGGGTGCGCGCCGGCTTGCGCCGCCAGGGTTCAACAGCCGACTATCAATGGCTGGCCGTGCCGGCGGCGCGCGCGCAGGAACGCATCGCCGCGTTCGCCGTCACCGACGCGCAGTGGCTGCGGGGCCAGGCATTCCAGAAGCTGGCCTTGCGCGTCGTCGATGGCGGTCTGAAAGTCGACGATGCGGACAATGGCCTGTCCAGGGGCTTGTACGCCAAACCGGCATCGAAGCAGTAGCCCTCAATCTACCTCATTCCATTGCGCAAACGCCTTGCACCTGGCCAGCAATATCGGCCAGGGCAGCGCTGTTTTGCGCCCACGCACGCCCGTGCGCCGTTGACACCCTGCGCCGTCTGTCCTATAGTCGCCGGGTTAACGACAAATGAGAATGAGAATCATGTTCACTTCTATCAAGAGATGGCTGGTCTGCTATCCGCTCGTGGCTGCCAGCCTCAGCCTGTTACTGGCCGGAGGCGCGCAGGCGCAGGCGGCCGATCCTGGCGCCGGCGCCAAGCAATTGTGGCAATTGATTGACTACGTTGCCGTCGATTACAGCGGCGCCGTCGAGCACGGCAAGGTGGTCAGCGAGGCGGAATACGCGGAAATGCTCGAC
This sequence comes from Janthinobacterium agaricidamnosum, assembly GCF_003667705.1. NCBI lineage: Bacteria > Pseudomonadati > Pseudomonadota > Betaproteobacteria > Burkholderiales > Oxalobacteraceae > Janthinobacterium > Janthinobacterium agaricidamnosum. Next base: position 2,886,094 of record NZ_CP033019.1, read on the forward strand.
TTTACCGACAACGCAACGACGCAGATCGCCGCCCTGCCCGCCCACGCATCGCAGGCGGCCATCGCCGCCGCCATCGCCGACCTGCGCAAAGCCGTCGTGGCCAAGGCCGATGGCGTGGAAGTCAAGCGCCTGGCGCACCACGCGAATGACTTGCTGATTGCCGCCTACCCGATACCCGTGGCGCCGAAAGTGCTGCCGAACCTGGCGCGCGGCGCGGCCCTGTATGCGGCCCAGTGCGCCTCTTGCCACGGCGTGGCCGGCGGCGGCGATGGTCCGCTGGCGGCAAGCCTGGAGCCGAAACCGATCGCCTTCACGGATGGCGAACGGGCGCAGTCGCGCAGCCTGATGGCCCTGTACCAGGTCATTTCGCAAGGCGTGGCGGGCACCTCGATGGCCAGTTTCGGCCAGTTGTCCGAAAACGAGCGCTGGGACCTGGCTTTCTATATCGGCGGCATGTCGCACGATGCGGCGGCAAGCGCGCGCGGCGAAAAACTGTGGCAGGACGATCCGCGCAGCAAAAAACTGTACGCGGACCAGGCCGCCGTGACGACCGTGACGCAGGAAGCTGCGGCCGCCAAGCTGGGCGCGGACGAGGCGCAAGCCTTGACGGCATACCTGCGCAGCCATCCTGACAAGGCCGAGGCGCACAAGCCTGCCGGCCTGGCCCTGTCGCGTATGCGCCTGGAAGAAAGCCTCGCCGCCATGCATGCGGGCGACCGCGCGGCCGCCACGCGCCTGGGCCTGTCCGCCTACCTGGACGGTTTCGAGCCGATCGAGCCGATGGTCGGCGCGCGCAACAAATCCCTGCTGCTGGCCGTGGAAAACGCCATGCTGGCCTACCGCTCCGCCGTTGCCAAGGGCACGGTGGCCGACGCCGAGGCGGCCGGCGACAAGCTGCAGCAACTGTTTACCCACGTGGAAGCGGAACTGGGCGACGCCAAGGCCGATCCGATGACGACTTTTGTCGGCGCCCTGACGATCCTGCTGCGCGAAGGCGTGGAAGCGCTGCTGATCGTCATCGGCATCATCGCCTTCCTGCGCAAGGCCAAGCGCAACGACGTGTTGCCCTACGTGCATGCGGGCTGGGCCAGCGCCCTGGTGGCGGGCGGCCTGACGTGGGTGGCGGCAACCTATCTGGTGACCATCAGCGGCGCCAGCCGCGAGGTGAGCGAGGGTCTCGGTTCCGTGTTCGCGGCCCTGGTCCTGCTCAGCGTGGGCTTGTGGATGCACCAGAAGAGCAGCGCCGGGCGCTGGCAGGAATATTTGCACGAGAAACTCACGGCGGCGATGACGCGGCGCTCGGCCTGGGGCCTGTTCGCCCTGGCCTTCATCGCCGTCTACCGCGAAGTGTTTGAAACCGTGCTGTTCTATTCCGCCCTGGCGGCGGACGGCAACGGCGGCGCCCTTCTGGGCGGCTTCCTGGTGGCCATCGTGCTGCTGGTCGTCATCGCCTGGGCCTTGCTGCGCACCAGCGCCCGCATGCCGATCGGCAAGTTCTTCTCGTGGACGTCGGCCTTCGTGGCCGTGCTGGCCGTGATTTTGATGGGCAAAGGCGTGGCCGCGCTGCAGGAAGCGGGCTGGGTCGGCGTCACCCCCGTCGACTTCATGCGCATCGACTTGCTGGGCATCCTGCCGACGGCGGAAACCCTGCTGGCGCAGGCGTCCATCGTGGCCATCATCATCGCCGGCTATGGCTGGAACCGCGTCTCCGCAGGCAAGCGCAAGCTGGCCTGACCTTGCAATAGCCGGCATGGGCAAGCCGCCCGTGCCGGCACTTCCGCACTTTTTCCCCATTCACCTGTTGCCATGCCGCTCAAGGAGCGGCATGGCGCGCATCCACGTAGGCCCAGGCTTGCAGGCCCGACGCCAGGGTCACGCGTTCGCGCCGGTAGTCGGCCACCTCGTAACCATCCGCCTGCCGCAATTCCTCGAGCGAGACGGCCAGTACGGCGCCCGGCACGCTATCCGTCGGTTCGCCGCGCGAGGCGATCGGATGATGCGTCTTGCCGCTGGTCGCCACCACCTGCGCATCGTCGATGGCCAGCAGCGCCAGACGGTAGCCGGGTAACTGGTCGGGCCCGCTGTCGAGCAGGCGCCCGAAGGTGGCCAGTTGCACCCCGGGCTGCTGCAAGGTGCCGTAGGAAAACAGGTGTTCCATCGTTGCCGTTGAAATAGTTGCCATCTGTCGCTCCTGGTCGCATGTCGATAGCATGCATCGTAACGCCTTTTGGCGGCACAAGCCCTGCACGGTTTTGAAAACTGCGATATGATGACCATCATGCAGAACTCATCCAACAAATCATCTGACAAGCAACCCTCGGCGCAAAGCCGCAAGGAAGCCACCCACGAACGCATCGTCGAGGTGGCCACGCGTGCCATCCGCCGCAGCGGCTATGCGGGCACGGGTGTGGCCGACATCATGAAGGAAGCGGGCCTGACGCACGGCGGCTTTTATGCGCACTTCGCCTCGCGCGACGCGCTGCTGGCCGAAGCGGGCGACCGCGCGGGCGCCGAAGCGGTGGCGCTGGCGGCCAGGGTGGCGGCCGCCGCCCCGCCCGGCCAGGCGCTGCAGGCGATGCTGGCCGCCTACTTGTCGCCCGAACACATCGCCGCCATCGAGGTCGGCTGCCCCGTGTCGGCGCTGGGCTCGGAAATGCCGCGCCAGGCGCCCGAGGTGCGGCGCGCCGCCACCATCCACATCAAGGAAATGATCGACCTGTTCGCGCGCCAGCTGCCGAACTGGGGCCAGCCCGAAGCGCACGCGCAAGCCATGGCGACGGTGTGCGCCATGATCGGCACCACCATCCTGGCGCGCGCCGTCGACGAACCGGCGCTGTCGGACGCCCTGTGCGCCGCCACCCTGGCGCAGTTCCAGGAGACAAACCAGCCGTAATGCCCATGGCCCGGGTCCGTCCCGGGCTTTTTTTCAAACAACAATATGACGATCATCATATTCAACACTATCCACCACTGAAGGACTGCCATGAACGATAACAAGATTGCCCTGGTCACCGGCGCCTCGTCCGGCATCGGCGCGGCCACGGCCCAGCGCCTGGCGCAAGCGGGCTACACGGTGTACGGCACCAGCCGCCGCGGCGCGCAAGCCGATGCGGTCGGCTACACGATGCTGGCGCTCGACGTCACCAGCGACGCTTCGGTCGCTGCCGCCGTGGCCGAGCTGATGCGGCGCGAAGGCCGCATCGACCTGCTGGTCAATAACGCCGGCTTCGGCGTGGCCCCGGCGGGCGCCGAGGAAAGCAGCGTGGCGCAGGCGCAAGCCATCTTCGACACGAATTTTTACGGCGTCGTGCGCATGACCCTGGCTGTGCTGCCGCACATGCGGGCCCAGAGCGGCGGGCGCATCCTCAACATCGGTTCCGTCGTGGGCTTTTTGCCCATGCCCTACGGCGCGCTGTATTCGGCCACCAAGCACGCGATCGAGGGCTACACTGAATCGCTCGACCATGAAGTGCGCGGCTGGGGCATCCGCGCCAGCGTCATCGAACCGGCCTATACGAAAACCACGTTCGAAGCCAATCTGCTGGCGCCCGATACGCCGCTGTCCGCCTACCGGCAAGTGAGCGCGGCCGTCACAAGCCGGCTGCAAGCGCTGATGGCCGGCGCCGATGACCCTGGCGTCGTGGCCGATACCGTGCTGGCGGCGGCCCAGGCAAGCGAGCCGAAATTGCGCTACACGGCCGGGCCGCTGGCGGCACGCTTGCGCCTGATGCGCCGTTTCCTGCCCGCCGCGCTGATGGACGCCGGCTTGCGCAAGGACCTGCGCCTGGCCTGAACGCCAGCATTTTTTCCAGCATTCAGAGAGAACATCATGCAAGCATTGCAACTTAAAAAATACGGCGGTCTCGATCACGTGACGTTTGCGGAACTGCCCCGCCCTACCCCCGGCCCCGGCGAACTGCTGGTGCGGGTGCACGCCGTCGGCCTGAACCCCATCGATAACCTGATTCCCAGGGGCGACTTCAAGCCGATATTAAAACTGCGCTTGCCGGCCACCCTGGGCAGCGACCTGGCCGGCGTCGTGATGGAAGTCGGCAGCGGCGTCACGCGCTTCAAGGTCGGCGACGCCGTGTATGCGAGCATTTTCGACACGCCGCACGGCAGCCTGGCCGAATTTGCCGTCGTGCCGGAACAGGCGGCCGCCCTGAAACCGGCCAGCCTCGATTTCGTGCAGGCGGCGTCGATTCCCATGGTGGGCTTGACGGCGTGGCAAGCCATGCACGAGCGCATGCAGCTGCGGCCGGGTCAGAAAGTGTTCATCCCGGCCGGTTCCGGCGGCATCGGCACGTTCGCCATCCAGCTGGCCAGGCACCTGGGCGCCCGCGTGGGCACCACCACCAGCACGGCCAACGTGGAACTGGTGCGCGGCCTGGGCGCCGATGAGGTGGTCGATTACAAGAAACAGCCGTTCGAGGACGTGCTGCGCGATTACGACGCCGTGCTGGGCACGGTGCGCGGCGACGGGCTGGAAAAAGCCTTGCGCATCGTCAAGCCCGGCAGCCGCGTCGTCTCGCTGGTCGGCCCGCCGGATGCGGCCTTTGCCCGCGCGCGCGGCATGCACGTGGTGCTGAAACTGGTGTTCGGCTTACTCAGCCGCAAGATCATCGGCCAGGCGCGGCGGCGCGGCGCCAGCTACGCCTTCCACTTCGTGCGTCCCGACGGCGGCCAGCTGGCGCAGATCGCCGCCCTGCTTGAGGCGGGCACCATCCGCCCCGTCATCGACCAGGTGTTTCCTTTTCTTCAAGCCAAACAGGCGCTGGCCTACCTGGCGCAGGGACGCGCACGGGGCAAGGTGGTAGTACAGCTGACCATGCCTTGAACGAGCTGCGCCGCAACGGCTTCGGGCGCCGTGACTATGTGTGAGTTTTTTGTTGGCAATTTCCTCCATACTCGTTGTCAACCCCATGCCTATTGATACCGGTCAACCTCCATAAAGGTAGCTCATGCGCTTTTCCCCGGAATGCTGCTGGCTCGCTATCGCTCTCGTGGCCGGCATAGTCCATGCCGCCGAACCGGGCGTCACCGATACGCACATCCGGCTGGGCATGGTCAATGCGCAAACGGGCGCGGCCTCGGGGCTGGGACGGGCCATGCTCGATGGCGCGACGGCCGTGTTCCAGGAAGCGAACCGCAGCGGCGGCATCCACGGCCGCAGCATCGAGCTGGTGGTGGCCGACGATGGTTACGATCCGGACCGCGCCATCAGCGAAACGCTCAGGCTGGTCGAGGAAAAACAGGTATTCGCCCTGTTCGGCAACGTGGGCACGCCCACCACCAACGCCGTCATACCGATTGTGCAGGAAATGAAGGTGCCGCTGGTGGGCGCGTTTACGGGCGCGATGACCTTGCGCCGCCCCGTGGTGCATGAAATCATCAACTTTCGCGCCAGTTACGACGATGAGTCCGATGCCCTGGTGCAGTATTTCGCCAGCCGGGGCATCCAGCGCTTTGGCGTGCTGTACCAGGACGACGGTTTCGGCAATGCCGTGCTCGACGGCACCGTGCGCGCGCTGCAGCGGCGCGGCATGGAACTCGTTGCCAAGGGATCGTTCCAGCGCGGCACGACGGCCGTCAAGGCGGGCCTGGCGGCCCTGATCGGCCACGACCTGCAAGCGGTGATCATGGCCGGCCCCTACACCCCGGTGGCCGCATTCGTGCGCGAAGCGGGCCAGGCCGGGCTGAAGGCGGCCTTGGCCACGGTATCGTTTGTCGGTACCGACAGCCTGCTGCAGCTGCTGGGCACGGAAGGCAACAACATTGTGATTTCGCAAGTGGTGCCCCTGCCGGAAGACCGCCAGTTGCCGATCGCCGCCGACTGCGCCGCCCTGCTGGCCCGGCACGTGCCGGCGGCCAGGCTGTCTTTCGTCAGTTTCGAAGGCTGCATCTCGGCCACCCTGATGGTGGCGGCGCTGCGCCGCACAGGCGCCGACCTCACGCGCGAGCGCCTGATCCAGAGTTTCGAAACGTTCGACCGGCTCGATCTGGGCGGCATGCTGGTAACGCTGCGGCCGGACAATCACCAGGCGTCGACGGCCGTTTTCCTGACCCGTATCGCCGACGGCAGGATCGTTCCGGCGGATATGGCGCCTGGCGCGAAGTGATGCGCGCCCATTTTTGCGGCCCGCCCTGGAGCCTGGCATGAAAATCAGGACCAAGCTGATCATCAGTACCACCGTCCTGCTGGCCGGCGTGGCGGCCATGGCGGCAGCGAGCCTGCTGCTGGTGAAAGGCATCGAAACCCATGTCCACGGCTTGACCGACGAAACGGTGCCGTTGTACACGGACGTGTTGCGCCTGCGCTATACCGTGCAGGATATGGCGTCGGACTTTTTCGAGCTGGGCAAGGCGGAAGACCTGGCGCAGCTCGAGCAGGTATCGAACAAGATCGGCGCCAATATCGAGGCCGCCGAGAACATCAGCGACGATTTGCGGCGCCATGGCGAATCGCAGGCGCCCCGCTACCACGCAGCCTTCGAACGGGAATTCCAGCGCATGCGCGTCGCCGTGCGCAAGCGCCTGGAAAACGAGGCCTATTACAAGGCGCAGGCGACGGAGATGCGGCAAGTGCTGGCGCAGATCAAGGCCGCCGCCAAGGGCGCGCGCAGCAAGATCCGCGTCGTCGACAGCCAGGCCCAGGCCACGGCCGCCGAGGTGCAGCTGCAAAGCCAGCGCCTGAACCAGAATGCCCGCTACCTGACCGACCTGCGCAAGAGCATCCACGACATGCAGATTGCGCTGGCCGAAACGGAAGCCGTGAAGAACCGTTTCCGCATCGCTCCCCTGCGCGAGCGGCTGACGGCGGCCGTCGCGCACCTGGCGGGAACCAGCGAGCGCGACATCAGCCCGGCCCAGCAGACGCTGCGGGCGACCCTGCTGGCCACGGCGCGCCAGATGCTCGATCCCGCCGCCGGCTTGCTGGCCCTGCGCGCCGGCCTGCTGGCCGAGGGCGGCGCCAGCGCGGCGCAGCAGGCGCAATATGCGGCGCTCAAGGAACAGACCAGCACCGCCCTGGCCGCTGCCCACCTGCGCCTGGCCGAGGAGCTCGATCCCATCGAACTGCAGCTGGCCATCGGACGCGCCCGGATGGCCGAGGCCGGCCGCTACATGCGCACCTCGGCCCGCATCGAGGATGCCAGCGGTGAAATCAACCTTGCCGTCGACGCCATCAGCATCGACGTGGGCGAAGTCATGCTCGCCACGGCCGCCGCCGACGTCACCCGGCTGGGCCAGGATATCGCCCGGCGCATCAGCGCCCTGCACCGCGACATGGCCACCATGCAGGCCCTACAGCAAAGCATAGGCCAGCTGGGCTTGCTGGCCGAAACGAGGGTCGTCAACACCTACCTGGACGCCGTGGAGCGCTCGGGACAGCGGCTGGTGCAGGCCAAGGGCAGCGTGCTGGACAGCCAGACGGCGCTGAACGAGGTCATCGACCATGTGCGCGCCTTCGAGCGCGAACAGGCCGCCTATTCCGCGCAGCAAGTGGCGCGCATCACGGGGCAGCAGCAGGATGCGGTGGCCAAGGTGCGCGACGGCGTGCGGCATGCCTTCGTGCTGATCCTCGGCATCGCGCTGGTCCTGCTGCTGGCCTGCGTGGCCATCACGGGCCTGATCAGCGCATCGATCGCCAGGCCGCTGGCGCGTTTGTCCTACGCCATCGCGCATATCCGCGACGGCAAGGCCCTGTCGGTGCGCGTCGCGCAGCACGGCAGCGACGAACTGGGGCAGCTGATCACGGGCTTCAACGGCATGCTCGAGCACGTCGAACAGCGCGACCTGGCGCTGACGCAGGCCAAGGCCGAGGCCGATGCCGCCAACCGCGCCAAATCGGAATTCCTGGCCAAGATGAGCCACGAGATCCGCACGCCGATGAATGGCGTGCTGGGCATGACGGAATTGCTGCAACGCACGGAACTGAGTCCCAAGCAGCAGCGTTTCGTGCACACGGTGCACCGTTCGGGTGAAAGCCTGCTCAGCATCATCGACGACATCCTCGATTTTTCCAAGATCGAGGCGGGCAAGCTGGTACTCGAACACATCCCTTTCGACCTGCGCCAGGTGATCGACGACGTGGTGGCGCTGTTTGCCAACGGCATCCAGCGCAAGGTCATCGAATTTACCTGCCGCATCGCCTCCGACGTGCCGCAGCACGTGCGCGGCGACCCCGTGCGCCTGCGCCAGATCCTCACCAACCTGCTCAATAACGCCACCAAGTTCACGGAACGGGGCGAAATTTCCGTCGATGTCAGCTGCCCCGCTGCCGGCCGGATCCGCCTGGAAGTGCGCGACACGGGCATCGGCATGGCGCCGGAAGCGGCCGCAGCCGTCTTCCAGCCGTTCCGCCAGGCCGACAGCACCACCTCGCGCAAGTACGGCGGCACGGGACTGGGCCTGGCCATCATCAAGCAGCTGGCGGAAATGATGGGCGGCAACATTGTGCTCCAATCCGTGGCGGGACAGGGTTCCAGCTTCGCCGTGACCGTCGTCGTCGGCGAGGTGGCGCCCGAGGACGCGCCGGCGGCGCCGCCACCGCGCGTGTCGCTCCATGCCTTGAACGTGCTGATCGTGGACGACAACGCCACCAACCGCAGTATCCTGCTGCAGCACGCGATCGAGTGGCAGATGGCCGCCGCCAGCGCCGCCGACGGCGCCGAGGCGCTGGACCGGCTGCAAGGCGCGCTGCGCAGCGGGCGCCCGTTCGACCTGGCGATCATCGACATGCGCATGCCAGTCATGGATGGCGCCGAGCTGGTGCGGGCAATCAAAGGCGACGCGCGCATGGCGGCGCTGAAAATCATCATGCTCAGTTCGCTCGACGCCTCGGCCGATCTGCGCCAGGTGACGGCGCTGGGCGTGGAATACTGCCTGACCAAGCCCGTGCGGGCGCTGGAATTGCGCCACTGCATCGAGGCCGTCGGCGGCTTCGGCACCCTGGCGCCAGCGACGGCTGCGATACCTGCCACGTCGGCCCCGCCCGCCGCGCCGGATACGGCTGGCGCAGCCCCGGGCCAGGCCCCGCTGCGCATGCTGCTGGTGGAAGACAACGCGATCAACCAGGAAATCGCCCTGGCCATGCTGGAAGACACGGGCTACGAGGCCACGCCGGCCGACAACGGGCGGCGCGCGCTGGCCCTGTGGGAGCGCTACCCGTTCGATGTGATCCTGATGGATTGCCAGATGCCGGAAATGGACGGCTTCGAAGCGACCCGGCGCCTGCGCCGCATGGAAGCCCAGCAAGGCCGCAGCCGCACGCCCATCATTGCCCTGACGGCCAACGCCATTCTGGGCGACCGCGAACTGTGCCTGGAGGCGGGCATGGACGACTACCTCGCCAAGCCGTATACGCGCGCCGCCCTGCTGTCCATGCTGGCCCGCTGGTGCCCGCCGGCGGCAGCGGAGACGGTAGCGGAAGCCGCTCCGGCGCAGCCCGCCCCGGCGGCGCCGGCTGAAACAAGCGCCATCCTCGACGCGGCCGCCCTGCAAAACCTGCGCGCCATGCGGCGTCCCGGCCGTCCCGACGTGCTGGGCCGCATCATCGATTTGTTTTACAGCGATGCCCCGCGCCTGCTGGGCCAGCTGGAAGTGGCGGCCGGGGCCAGCGACGCCGCGGCGCTGCAGCTGGCGGCGCACACGCTCAAGTCCAGCTGCGCCAACGTGGGCGCGCTGGGCTTGTCGGCCACCTGCCGTGAAATCGAACAATACGCGCGCGGCAATGACGTCGGCAGCGCGCTGCAGCATATCCGCGGCATCCAGCAAGAACTCGACCGTGTCCTCGCCGCCCTGGCCATTGAGAAGGAAACCCCATGAATACAGCACAGCCCCCGCAAGCACTGGTCCTGGTGGTCGATGACGACACCATGACGCGCATCCTCGTGACGGAAGCGCTGGAGCCGGAAGGCTTCCGCATCGAGGAAGCGGCCAGCGGGCTGGAAGCGCTGGCCGCCTTCCAGCGCGGCGTGCCCGACCTGATCCTGCTCGACGTCGCCATGCCCGGCATGAGCGGCTTCGAATGCTGCGCACAGCTGCGCCGGCTGCCCGGCGGCGCGCACGTGCCCATCGTCGTGCTGACCGGCAACGACGACGATGATTCCATCAAGCAGGCGCTGGAAGCGGGTGCCAGCGATTTCATCTCCAAGCCGATGCAATGGCGGCTGCTGGCGCACCGCTTGCGCTACCTGCTGCGGGCCAGCAGCGCGCTCACCGAGCTGAGCCGCATCCAGGATAGCCTCAGCCACGCGCAGGCGCTGGCCCGCCTCGGCAACTGGGAATACCGGGGCACCGGCGGCGATGGCTACTGGTCGCCGGAACTGTTGCGCATCCTGGGCCTGGACGCCGATTCCGGCCCCACCAGCTTCGACCGTTTGCTGCAATGCCTGCCCGAAGACCAGCGGCCCCTGCTGCTCGATGCCTTCATGGAACTGCATGCCAACGGCACCAGCTACAGCCTGGAGCACAAGGTGCTGCAGCCCGATGGCGGCGAGTGCATCGTCTTTCACCAGGCCGAAGCCGTGCGCGAAGGCCATCAGGTGCTGCTGATGCGCGGTACCGTGCAGGACATCACGGAACGCAAGCTGCAGCAAAGGCGCATCGAATACCTGGCCAACCACGATGCGCTGACGGACTTGCCCAACCGCCAGTTGCTGAACGACCGCATCGGCCAGGCCATCGCCCACGCGCGCCGCACCCGTTTGCACCTGGCGACCCTGATGCTGGACCTCGACCGTTTCAAGTTCGTCAACGACAGCTATGGCCACCCCGTGGGCGATGCGCTGCTGCAGGAAGTGGCCCGCCGACTCAAGCTGGCCGTGCGCGAAGGCGACACCGTGGCCCGCCAGGGCGGCGACGAATTCGTCGTCCTGCTGACGGACCTGCCCGACATCGGGACGGCCGAAGAGATCGTGAAAAAAGTACTCGAACTATTCGCCGATCCTGTCGTGCTGGGCGAACATACCTTGCACGTCAGCACCAGTATCGGCGCCAGCGTCTTTCCCTCCGACGGCGACAGCGCCGACATGCTGCTCAAGACGGCCGACGCGGCCCTGTACAGCGCCAAGGACAAGGGCCGCAATGGCTGCCAGTTCTACAACCACAAGATGGGCGTGCTGGTGGAAGAGCGGGCCGAAATCGAACACGCGCTGCACCAGGCGCTGGCGCTGGGCGAGCTGGAATTGCATTACCAGCCCAAGGTCGACCTCACCAGCGGCAAGATTTATGGCATGGAAGCGCTGCTGCGCTGGCGCCGCGACGGCATCGGGCTGGTGCCGCCGGACCGATTCATTCCCCTCGCCGAGGAAACGGGCATGATCGTGCCAATCGGCGAATGGGTGCTGCGCACGGCCTGCGCGCAGCTGGGCGTATGGCATGCCTACGGCTTTACGCACCTGACGATGGCCGTCAACGTGTCGGCACGCCAGTTCCGCCAGGTCGACATGCCGGAACTGGTGCGCGCAGTGCTGGACGACAGCGGCCTGCCGGCGCATTGCCTGGAACTGGAGCTGACGGAGAGCGTGCTGATGCAGAACCGCGACCTCGTGGTGCGGGCGCTGGAACACCTGAAGGAAATCGGCGTCACCCTGTCGCTGGACGACTTCGGCACCGGCTATTCCAGCCTGTCCTATCTGAAGCAATTCCCCATCGACGTGGTCAAGATCGACCAATCGTTCATCCGCGACGTGACCGACAGCGTGGATGGCGCGTCGCTGACCCGCTCCATCATCGCCATGGCCAAGTCCCTGCACCTGACCACGGTGGCCGAAGGCGTGGAAACGGAGGGTCAATTGGGTTTTCTCAATACCAACCGCTGCGACGCCATGCAAGGCTATTACTTCAGCCGCCCCCTGCCCGGCGCCGAGATGGATCTGATGCTGCATGCAGGCACCCATTTGCCGCCCGAGAGCTGCCATGCCGTGGCGCCCCAGCGCGTGCTGCTGCTGGTCGATGATGAGGAGCATATCCTGTCCGCCCTGCGCCGCTCGCTGCGCAAGGAAGGCTACCAGATACTCAGCACCACCAATCCCCAGGAAGCGCTGGAACTGGTCGCCTCGCATGCGGTGGGCGTGATCCTCACGGATGCGCGCATGCCGGGCATGTCGGGCAACGAACTATTGCGCCGCATCAAGGGCGTCTATCCCGAGATCGTGCGCGTGATGCTGTCCGGCTACCCTGAGCTGCATTCGGTCACGGCGGCCATCAACGAAGGCTCGGTGTACAAATTCATCACCAAGCCGTGGGACGAAACCCTGCTGAAAGACCACTTGCTGGAAGCCTTCCAGCGTTTCGAATCGGGCGTGCAGCGGCCACCACGGGGGCCCCATGGCATCGAGATCAGCAACCGCGCCGCCTAGCGCGCCGCCAGGAGCCATCATGCAGGAGCAGCTGTTCTTCGAAGGCTTGCGCGCCCTGGCCGAAGCGGCCTTTCCCAAGCATTGCGCCTGCTGCGGGCGCGTCTTCGCCACGGCGCACGAGTTCATCGGGCAGACACGGGCGATGCGCCAGGATGTCTCGGGGCTCAAGCAAAGTTTCGATGACAACAACGTCGCCATCGTCGAGGTCTACCGCAATTGCCTGTGCGGCTCGACCCTGATGGATTTCTTTTCGGACCGGCGCGACAGGTCCGAACCATCGCTGCGGCGGCGCCAGCTGTTTGAGCGCCTGCTGCCGCTGCTGCAGGAAAAAGGCATGGAACGGGCCGCGGCGCGCGACTATCTGCTGCAAGTCGTGCGCGGCGAGCTGCCTTACCAGTAGCCGAGCACCTTCCACCACGTCGTGCCGACGACGGCAAAGATCAGCAGTTCCACCACGCACATGATGAAGCCGACCCGCCACCAGTTGCCCATCGTCACAAAGCCGCTGCCGAAGATGATGGGCGAGGTACCCGTCGCGTAGTGGGTCAGGGTCATCATGATGGCCGAGCCGGCCGTCATCATCAGCATGAACGGCACGTGGTATTCGGCCGGGATCAGGTGCAGGCCCACGGTCAGAAAGGCCAGCAGCATGGCGCTGATGTGCGCCGTCGTGCTGGCAAAGAAGTAATGCGAAAAGACAAACACCAGCACGAGGACGCCGGCGATCGGCAGCCAGTCCATGCCGCTGGCGACAATCGCCGCCTTCATGCCGGCCGAAAACCAGGCGATCACGCCCGTCTTGTTCAGCTGCTCGGCCATCATCACCAGCGCGCCGAACCACACCAGGGTGTCCCAGGCGCTCTTTTCGGACAGCACGTCGTCCCAGTCGATGGTGCCGGTAATGATCAGCACGAACAAGCCGACAAAGGCGACCACCGTCGCATCGAGCGAAAAGGCGGGGCCGAACAGCATGGCGGGCACGTTGGCCCACAGCAGCAGCAACAGGGCGAAGGTGCCCAGCATGACTTTTTCCGGCGGCGACAGCGGGCCCATGCCTTTCAATTGCGCCTTGGCGTAGGTGACGGCGTCGGGCGTGGCTTTCAGTTCCGGCGGCGACAGCCAATAGATGATCAAAGGCATCACCAGCAGGCAGACCAGGCCCGGCAGCAGCATGCACAGGGCCCAGGTGGTCCACGTCAGGTGGAAACTCTGGCCGCTGGCCTTGGCCACGAAGTCGACCACCAGCGGGTTGGGCGCCGTGGCCGTCAGGAACATGGCCGAGGTGATCGGGTTGGCATGGTAGTTGACGAGGGCCAGATACGTGCCCACCTTCTTTTCCGTGCCCTTGGCCGGGTCCGAATCGAAGGCGTTGGCGATCGATTTCATGACGGGGTGGACGATGCCGCCGCCGCGTGCCGTGTTACTGGGCGTAAATGGCGCCAGCACCAGTTCGCAAATCGCCAGGCCATAGCCGATGCCCATGGTGCGCTTGCCCAGCAAGGAAATGAACAGCAGGCCGATGCGGCTGCCCAGCCCCGTCTTCTTCAGGCCGCGCGATATCAGAATCGCCACGACGATCAGCCAGATCAGAGGATTCGAGAAACTGCTGAGCGCATCCGTGATGGCGCCCTTGGACGAAGTCGACGTCACCTGCGACAAGGAAACAATGACGATGGCCATCATCGCCATCACGCCGATCGGCATGACTTTTAATATGATCGCCAGTATCGTGGTGAGGAAGATCGCCACCAGGCCCCAAGCCTTGGGCGTCAAGCCTTCGGGCGCCGGCAGCAATAGCATGCCGACAAGCAAGGCGGTGCAGATCAGGGCGGGGACAAGGCGGAATGGGACGGCTTCCTTGAAATGCAGGAACAGGTCGCGCACTGTTTTATACATCATGATTTCCTTTACTGGACAGGCATCCGGACGGGCAGTGGCGCCCGCTCGGCTTGTGATAATTCTTTTTAGCAACATCATACAAGCTCATACGCAACCGCCCCGCTCCATTACGCGTGCGCGTGCCAGGAAATTCCCGAATCGTTGACTTGAGCGCTATCACAGGAGCGGAATATATTGACGGCCAGTGACAATGGGTGACTTTTTTGGCAATTTTTCTCTGTATCTTTCCCCGTAGCTGCCGCCAGATATGCCACCAGGATTGCCAACCTTTCAGGGGAAAACTTGATGAATAGCACGGAACAGTATTCGATCCACCCATCCATCGGCATCGCCCGCGTGGGCAACAGCCATGATTCGTTCTATCTGGCGCCGGAAACCATCGGCGGGCTGCCGGTCGAAGCGGACGGCAACAACGATCCGCTGCTGGCCGATGGCAAGCCGGTCCACGTTGCCCAGTTCAAGGATGCGGCCGGCCGCGTGCGGCGCCAGGCGGCCAGTTTCCGCATCTACAAGTCCGTGGCGGGACGTCCCGGGGAAAAAGTCCTGGTCGACCTGCAAGACCCGAGCATTGCCAAAATCGAGTGGACAGTGCACGTGGCTAACAAGAAGGCGGCCTGGTGGAACTTCATCCCCCTGCTGGGCGACCTGATGTTTGGCCCGTACAACAGCTATGAAACCTGGGAAAATACGCCGCCCGCCTGGAACCTCACGCCCACGTCCTGGACCAATCTGCGCAACAGCGACGTCACGGGAGAGGCGGCACGGCAAAAACTGATCGTCGATCCGGGACCGCGCACCCTCGACGCGCCGCTGGGCAAGGCCCAGTTCGACAAGGACGGCGCCGGTTCCTATGCGCACGTGTCCTTCCCCGATCCGCAAGCCATCACGCAAGGCTATCCGGTGCGCACCCTGGGCGAAATGCGCACGGATTCGCGCGGCAACTTGCTGGTGATCGGCGCCTATGGCCGCGCCGGCGGCTCGGAAAGCATCACGGGCTTCGGCGGCGGCGATACGTGGAATGACGACGTGGCCGACGGCCCCGTCAGCGCAACCATCCATTTCAAGGATGGCAGCCCCTCCGTGGAGCTGAAAGCCTGGGTGGTCATCGGCTCGCCGAAGTTCGCGCCAGAACTGGTGAATATTTCCACCTGGGATGACGTCGTGGCCGACATGGCCATCAAATACAAGAACGCGCTGCCCGAGGCCTACGATGCGGCCCGCTGGAGCGGCAGCGATGGCTGGAACCCCGACTATGTCGTCAATTACGCGCAGGACATTCAGCCATTCCTCGCCAGGATAGGCGATTACCAGTGGGTGGCAACGGTGCCGTCGATGACGGCCTTCATCCGCCCCGCCTTCGACGTGGCCGATGCCTCGGAAGCAAACCGGCCCCAGCGGGAGAAATTCCTCAGTTACTTCAGGAAGCCATCGGCCATCCGGCCAGGGACAAAGGAACAGGTGCCGGGTTTTACCGGCGGCCAGGGCGGGCAATTGTTCAGCGCCGCCACCACGGACAATGCCGGCGCGGGCATACCGCTCGTGCCCCTGAATTCGGGCAGCAATTCCGTGCGCAACAACGTCATCAGCAAGTTTTCGGTATTGACGGATACGCAATACTTTGCCTTGCAGCAATGGGCGGCCGGCAAATTCGCCCCCGACGCGCCGGGCCTGGCCTTGCCGGGCATCGACCCGCTCGACCACGCGACCATCGGCAATTGCGTCGGCGAACCCATGTGCCCTGGCATCGAAGTGACGTGGAGCGTGCGCAACCCCATCATCTATGAAAAACCGTACGCCATCCTGCACCGCGTGGATGCCGACTACGCCAAAAACGGCCTCTCGCCGGGCCGCGACGAATGCGAACCGCTGGACTGGAGCGATCCGACCGTCGGCACCGGCTGCGAACCGGGCGACCTGACCAAGCGCATGGCGATTCCATGGCAGGCCGACTTCTATGACTGCTCCGTGCAGATGATCAACTTCGACAATCCGGACATCGTCAAGAATCCCGATACGATGATCCCCGTGCCGCCCACCTACTACGCCTACTGGTGGCCGCCGCAAAGCCCGTGGAACGTGATCAATGGCGCCACCACCAAGGAAGAACAGGCGCTCGCCGGCGTGCCGGCCGGCATGCAGGTGATGTACAGCCGCGGCATGAACAGTTTTTCGCAGATGATCAGCTCCTGGCACTACCTGGGTTTCATCGTGAACCAGAACGAGGATGCAGAATCGGGCCGCCAGTATCCGTACTTTGTCGAAAAGGAGCGCAATCACGCGAAATTCGTGGCTGCCAGCGTGGGGGTCGGCAATGCCAGCAGTTTCATCACGGGCGACGATGCCAACTACCTGCCCGCGTGGTTCCTCAAGGATGAAGATCCGCAGACGGCGCCCGAGAAGGCCTCGCAGCTGTTTGCCAGCGGCGGCGCGCAAGTGGCCCTGCATGACACGCCGAAGAAAATCATGCCGGCCAACCGGCGCCGGTTTTCCCATTGAGCATGTCTTCATCGCCCGACTACGACGTCGTCATTGTCGGCGGCGGTGCCGCCGGCACGGCCGCCGCCCTGACCCTGGCCCGCTACACGGGCTTGCGCATCGCCTTGCTGGAAAAGCAGCTGTTCGACGATTACCGGGCCGGCGAAACGGTCTCGTCGTCCATCTTCTCGATGCTCGACTTTCTGGGCGTGGGCCGCGACCTGCTGGACGGCGCCCAACTGCCCGCGTTTTCCCACGCGGCCGCCTGGGGCAGCGCGGAACTGATGTCGCGCGACGCCGTCTTCAGCAGCCATGGCCACGGCCTGCACCTGGACCGCCGGCATTACGACGCCATCCTGCTGGAGCAGGCGCGCCAGGCGGGCGTGGAGCTGTGGCGTCCCGCCCAACTGGTGCAGCTGGAACACGGCGACCCATGGCGTTTGCGCGTGGCGGCCGGCGGGCAGGAAGTGGACCTGACGGCCCGTTACCTGATCGATTGCAGCGGCAAGCAGGCGGCCATCGTGCGCCAGCGCAAGCGCCCCATCCACACGCAAGACGCGCTGGTGGCGCTGTACGCCTATTATCAGTTGCAAGAACCGCAATTCCTGCCGCACCGCACCCTGGTGGAAACGACGCAGCACGGCTGGTATTATGCGGCGCCCCTGCCCGGCGACCGCGTGGCGCTGGCCTTCATCACGGATGCCGACATCCTCAAGCGCCTGCGGCTGAAAGAGGAAGCGCCCTGGCGCGATGCCGCCATGGGCACGCAGCACGTGCGCGATATCATGCCGCGCCTGCCCGCGCCGAACGCCCTGCGCCACTATGCGATCCACAGCCGCGTGGCCTCGCTGCCGGCGGACGACAACTGGACGGCGGCGGGCGACGCGGCCGCCTGCTTCGACCCCATCTCATCGCTGGGCATCGGTCAGGCCATGGCGTCGGGCATCCATGCGGCGCGGGTCGCGGAAGCCTGCCTGGCGGGCGACCGGGGCATGGCGGCGGGTTACCGGCGCAGCGTCTTCGCCTCGTTTGAAACCTATCTGCAGATGCGGCGCGGCTTCTACGGCGCCGAACAGCGCTGGCCGGAGGCGCCATTCTGGCAGCGCCGGGCCGCGTCCTGATGCCGCCGGCGAAAAACTGAGCCAGGTCAAGAGACCGCATGCCCACCGCCCGTTTCCGGGCGAATTTCAGCCCCGCCTTGCCGTTCGCACTATAATGTCGGCACCGCGTGCGGCAGCATTGGCGGCGATAGACGGTAACAATTTCGTGTGGAGGCCAGTACAATAGCGTCTGGGCCTACACAGGGTTTCACTTTTGCCAGCAGTTGCCAGCAACTAACCATTTTTTTGACCAGCCAACAAATACTATGAGTTCGATGAATGAAGAGCGCGTTTTAAGCGTGCACCACTGGACGGATACCCTGTTCTCCTTTACCACCACGCGCGACCCGTCGCTGCGTTTCTCGAATGGCCACTTCACCATGATCGGCCTGCGCGTCGACGGCAAGCCATTGCTGCGCGCCTACAGTATCGCCAGCGCCAATTACGAAGACCACCTGGAATTCTTCAGCATCAAGGTGCCGGGCGGCCCCCTGACGTCGCGTCTGCAACACTTGCAAGTGGGAGACACCGTCATCGTCGGCCGCAAGCCGACCGGCACCCTGGTCTCCGACTACCTGCTGCCGGGCAAGCGCCTGTACATGCTGTCGACGGGCACGGGCCTGGCGCCTTTCCTCAGCATCGTGCGCGATCCGGACATCTACGAACGCTTCGACGAATTGATCCTCGTGCACGGCGTGCGCCAGGTCGACGAACTGGCTTACCACGACTTGCTGGAAGAACATCTGCCGAAGCATGAGTTCCTGGGCGAAATGGTCAGCGACAAGCTGCGCTACTACCCGACCGTGACGCGCGAAGACTTCCGCAACATGGGCCGCATCACGGAACTGATCGAGAACGGCAAGCTGGCCAAAGACCTGGGCGTGCCGGAACTCAATCCTGCCGAAGACCGCGTGATGATTTGCGGCAGCTCCGAGATGCTGCGCGACCTGAAAGACATGCTGGAAGCGCGTGGCTTCAAGGAAGGCAATACCTCGACGCCTGGCGACTTCGTTGTCGAGCGCGCATTCGCCGAGAAGTAATCGAGAGCAAATCCGCAGCAAATGCAGGGGCCCGGCCCCGCCGCTTCCCGCGGCGGCGCCGGGCCTTTTCATTGCCGGCTCAGCGGCGCAGCCCCGCGCTGGTACTGCAAGCCATTCATGAAGCGCTGCACGGGCGTAAAGGCACTGCTGAGGATATCGTCATGCGCGGCGTAATAGCGCGTCTCGATCTTCAGCAGGCCCAGCACGGTCGCATCAAGCTTGTCCGTCTGATACGGCCGGCTTTCCAGCGCGGCGCGCGCGGCCGTCGACTGCGGCGCTTGCTGGTTATCCCAGATCAACATGGGGATTTCATAGCCGCTCTTGTCCGACGCGGAATGGCCCGCGTGATTGCGGCTGTAGCCCACTTCCTGCCCATGGTCGGAGACGAACAGCAAGGAGGCGGCCCGGCCGGTCTTGGCCGTTTCCGCCATGCCGATCAGGGTGCCCAGCACGTAATCGCCATAGCGGATGGCGTTATCGTATTCGTCGCGCTGGTTGCGTATCCAGCTGGACCTGCCCTGGCTGGCCATCTGCGCGCTGACGGCGTCCTGTGCCCGGTCGAAATGGGCGAAGCGGCTGGGATAGCGCATGTCATAGCTGGGATGCGCGCCCAGCAAGTGCACGACGATGAGCTTTTTCGGCGCCGCGTCGCGCAGCGCGTGGGCGAATGGCTGGAACAGGTTGCCGTCAAAATTGTTTTCTCCACGACCGGTGCCGTAGTTGATGAAGTCGCTTTCATCGGCCTCGCCCGCCAGCAGCCCGATCCAGCCATCGTTACGCGTCTGGTTCGAAACCCAGAACGTCTTGTAGCCGGCCGCCTCGGCCAGCATCAGCAGATTCGGCTTGGCCATCCACGCATCGGGGTTGCCGATATCGGCCGGCGTGAGCATGGTCATCATCGATTCCACCGTGCTGGACGCGGGCGAAATCACATCGTTAAAAACCAGCAGCTTCGCACGCATGGCGTCGAGCTGGGGCGTGGTCGCGCGCGGATAGCCGTACAGCGACATCGAGGCGCGGTTGGTGCTCTCGCCGATCACCAGGATGACGGTGCGCGCCTCCTCGCCCGCATAGCGCACATTCCAGTCGCGCGGCGCGGCCATGGCCGCCGTCAGCGCATGCTGCATCGATTTCATCGCGTCCAGCTGCGCGCTGTACTGCTGGTAGCGCAGCGGCCAGAACAGGGCCGGATTTTCGCGCCGCATGGTGGTATTGACGTGCAGCAGCACGAGAAACACGGCCATACCGGCGGCAAAGGCTTTGTGCGGCCAGCCCGGCGCGGTACCGGCGCGCGACGCCTGCCAGCGCTGCAGCTGGTGGTCGGCCAGCAGCACGGCCGCCGTCACGAGCACAAACCAGCCGGCCGCTTGCGCCAGGGCGACGCTGTTGTGCAGGAGAAATTCTCCCGTTTCCGCTTGATCTGTCGCAAACATGGCCTGCAAAACCGCATTCGGGTTCGGGCGCATGCCAAAATAGCCACGCAAGAAGCCTTTTACGGCGGCGTCCAGGTAAAACACGGGCACGACGACGCGCACCAGCACGGTGATCGCGCCGGAACTGCCACGCCATGCGTGCAGCACGCCGCCCACGCCCAGCAGGAAGGCCGCCAGCAACACGCTCAATTTCAGGCATTCGTTCGCGCTTAACTGATCGAAGAGGAAGAAAACCAGCAGGCCAGCAATGCTGAACAGGACACGGCAAAACAGAATCAGCATGGAGGCGATGGAGAGTAAGCATTGAACAAGGACAAGCCCGCGCGGACGGGCCAGCGATTGTAGCGCAGTCTGTTGCAACTTGTACCATCGTTTCCTGCGCGCTGCTGATTCACGCATGCTACTGACAGAAATTGTCAGTGCTTTTTATTATGATTTCGGCACCAGCTGGCCAGCCAGTACTATTGATATCTCCACCTGCGACAGGACTTTTCATGACACGTGCCATTACCATACTGACCGAAAACTTTGCCGATTGGGAAACCGCCCTGCTCAATTCCACGGCGCGCCTGTACTACGGCTTTTACACGCAGTTCGCCACGCCAGGCGGCTTGCCCGTCACCTCGTCCGGCGGCATGCTGGTTACGCCGCAACTGGCGCTGGAAGATATCGTGCTCGAGGAGCTCGATTTGCTGATGGTGTGCGGCGGCAGCCATTGGCAAAGCGGCAAGGCGCCCGACCTGGGACCCCTGCTGCGCGCGGCGCGCGACAAGGGCGTGGTGCTGGCCGGCATTTGCGACGGCACGCGCGTGCTGGCGCAGGCGGGCGTGCTCGACACCGTGCGCCATACGTCCAACAGCGCGGGCAACTTGCTGGAAACGGGCTATGCTGGCGCCGCCCTGTACCAGGACGTACCGTGGGCCGTTGCCGACCAGCGCATCATCACGGCGCCCGGCACGGCGCCCGTCACCTTCACCAAGGAAGTCTTGCGCGCCCTGGGCATCGCCGACGACAACCTGACGGCCTACCTGGCCATGCATGGGTCCGAGCACGGCCAGGCCGCAGCGGCGCGCTAATCCGGGGAAAGCACGCGCAAACGCGCCACGGCGTGCGTGTTGCCCGGGTCCAGCTCCAGCGAACGGCGGTAATGCGTGACGGCCAGCGCCGTGGCGCCATCGGCCTCGTACGCTTCGGCCAGGCTGTCGTGGCCATTCGCCCCTTGCGGATACAGCTGCACACCCAGCTGGAAGACGGCGACCGCCTGTTTCGGCTGCTGCCGGCCCAGCAAGCGATAGCCCCAGGCATTCAGGTCGTCGTCGGCGGGTGCGGGCAGCCCATGCTGGCGCCGGATGGCGGCCAGTTTCTGCTCCAGCCCTTCAAAGCCCGTGCTGGCCGCCTTGTTGCGCAATAAATGCGCGGCATACGCGCCGCCCCGCTGCTGGCGCAGTCCGGGAACATAAAAGCCGGCAATGGTATCGATCAGCTGTTCCGGCTGGCCGCCGGCCAGGTTGCTCAGGATAATGACGGCCAGGCCATCGTCGGGATACACATAGAAGGCCGAGCGGCCGCCGCCGATGCCGGCCACGGCGCGGTGGCCATCACGGCCGATGGTGGGCCAGCCCAGCGCCCACGGCGCCGGCTTGCCGTCGTTCAAACTGGTCGGCTGCCACAGCCGTTCCACACTGGCGGGCGCCAGCAAGCGCCCCGACTGCAGGGCGATGAGCCAGTTGACCAGTTCGCCCGCATTGCTGTTGATGCCGGCCCCGGCGCGCATGAAGACGGGAAAGTCCTCGATCACGTTGCGGTAGCCGTTGCCTCCCCGGTCCAGCACGTAGGAACTGGCCTTGTTGGCGACGACGTCCTTCGCATCGCCAAAGCCGCTGTGCCGCATGCCGGCCACGTCGAACTGCCGGTGCCGGATGAAGTCGGTAAAGGGCTGGCCGTTCTGGCGCTCAATCAATTGCGCCAGCAACACGTAATTGGTCTGGTTGTAGCGGTAGCGCTGGCCTGGCGGGGCTTCCACGGGCAGCGCCTGCACGGCGCTCCACGCCGCAGCGGCGTCGTCCGGTTGCGGCCCCACCAGCTTGCCGCTGCGCTGGTCGAGCACGTCGGGCAAGCCCGAGGTATGGTTGAGCAATTGCGTCACCGTCACGGATTGCCAGGCTGCAGGCAGCCCCGTCAGGTATTGGCCGATGGGCGCGGCCAGGTCGATCTTGCCCTCCTGCACCAGCTGCATCACGGCCACGCCCGCAAACGCCTTGGTGGCCGAGTTGATGGAAAACAGGCTGGCGTCCGTCACCGGCACCTGGTATTGCAGGCTGGCCAGGCCGAAATTGCGCTTCAGCACGACCTTGCCGTGCCGGATCACGGCCAGCTGCAGCCCGGGAATCTGGCGCTCCCGCATTTCGCTGCGCACAAAGGCGGCAATCTCCTGTTCCGCGCGCGATGCCTGCGATGGGCTGGCGGGGGCGGCGATGGCGAGCGAGGTGACGGGAGCTGCCACGGCGGCAAGCGCCATGACGAGCAGGACGGACGGGAGGCGTGGCTTCAAGATGCGGCTTTCGACAGTTGAAAACGGAACCGCAGCATCCCATACCTATTTGTCAACGTCAACGACAATCTTGCCGACTAGAAAGTTACTCTTCCAGCCACACATCTTCATACCCTTGCCGGTCGAGAATGAACTTGGCGCCGCTGGGCAAGGCCAGGTAATCGACCACCTGCGGCAGCATCTCGTGCAGGTGCTCCGCATGCAGGGCCTGGTAAAAGCCGCTGGCGTCGTCGTGTTCGCCGCAGTGGATGAACCAGCTGATGGTGCCGTTTTCCGGCAGCACGATGCGGGTGCCATAGATGGGCGACTGCGCCAGGCTGCCGATGGCCAGGGCCACCATAGTTTCGGGCGCCTGCGCCGGCAAGCCGAATTTGTCGCAGATGCGTTGCTGTGTTTCGCTGATCAGTTCAGTCATGGTGCTCTCAGGATCCGATGTAGCGGTAATGGAGGCGCAGCGCGCCATCGTGGCCGGACATTTCCAGGTGCAAAATCGCTTCGCCCGGCTTGCCGTCGGCCAGCAACAGGCATTCCAGGCCCAACGGGCCGTCGCCGGTGGCGTACACATCGACGCCGGGCCGGCCGCCCTTGCCCGGCACAAAGGCGTGCGCCAGCGGCGTCAGGGACAGCGCCTCGTTGGCCGCAAAGTAGCTGTCGAGCATGTCGACGATCTCCGCGGCCACGGCCGGCGACAGACCCCAGTCGCGTTGCAGCGCAACAGGATCGCGCCCGTTCAGCGTCTGCACGAACGCTGCGGCCTGCGCGTACGCCAGCTCTCGCAGGCTGTCAGTAACTGTCATTTCCATATAGCGACTCCACCTTCTCCATTCAACAGGCGCCATTATAGTGCGTGGCCGGGCGCATAGTCGATCCGTTTGCCATCCATAATCAAACGGCTTGCCGATCATTTAAAACGCCGCCTTTATTATTTATCGCACTGCAATAACATAAATGGCCGGCGTGATATTTGGTGAGTATCTCGGACATATAATCGCGAATACGGTTGATTTCCAATTGACGCTTATTTATTCCGGCGCTAATATCGAACGGCCATATACCATGGCACACAGCGCAAGCCGTACTTAACCATCACAAGAGGATAGTACAATGCAAAACCAATCCAAATTGTTCGCATTCAAACTGGCTGAAAAACAAGTTCAAAAACAGGCGGCGCCCGCCACCGTCTGGAAAGTGCGCGACGGCGTCGCCGTGGCCGGCTGCACCGCCGTCGGCACCAATGATCAATATCGCGACTCTTCGCGTCTCAAGCCGAACGACAGCGGCCAGTATTGCTGATTTCCGGCACGCCATAACCCCGCCCGGCGCGGGGTTGCATATATTCCCCATATTCAAACCGGCGCCGTGCGGCGCGGATTTTCCGCGCGCAATGAATATATGAACCCCTCTCAATTGGAGATGCCATTCTTTAAAGCAGTTATCGGTAAAAATCGAAACATAACCATTAACAGAGGATCTCATGCACGATAAAACCAAGCTGTTCGCATTCAAACTGGCGGAAAAAAAGGAAGAGGAAAAACCGGCGCGTCCTGCGCCCTGGAAAGTGCGCGACGGTGTCGCCGTGGCCGGCTGCACGGCGGTCGACAGCGAGGAACAATACCGCTATTCGCGCGTCGGCTCGAGTGACGGCGGAGAATTCTGCTGATCGCTGCGCCAACTGAAAGCCTTGCCGCGGCAAGGCTTTTTCATCTTCCCGATTTTCCGCTACTGCAGGCTCCCCGACATGCATAAAAAGGTATTGATTATCAGCCATAGCGGCGATCTGCACGCCGACCTGGTGGCAACGATTCTCGCCGACCGCGGCCATGCCCCCTTCCGTATCGATCTCGACGCCTTTCCCCGCGATTACCAGCTGTGCCAGCGCATGCTGGGCGGCCAGGCCAGCGCGCGGCTGCGCCGCCTGCCCGACGGCGACTGGCTGGACCTGCGCCAGGTGGGCGCCGTCTGGCTGCGCAAGGCGGCCGACTACGCCTATGCCAGCGCCGACCTGACGCCGCAGGAACGCGCCTATGCCCGGCTGGAAACGGAACAAGCCATCTTCAGCGTGCTGTACAGCCTCGATTGTTACTGGCTCAGCCACCCGCTGGCCCTGCGCGGCGCCCAATGGAAGGGCGAACAGCTGGCGCGGGCCGCGCGCATGGGTTTTCGCGTGCCCGCCACCGTGATTACCAACGTGCCCGACGACGTGCGCGCTTTCCGCGCCACCGTCGGCGGCCCCATCATTTTCAAGAGCATGTCCACGCCCAGCCTGGCAGCCGAAGCCGTCGAAGACGTGGACAGAATCAGCGCCGGCCTCGGCACCACCATCGTCGACGACGCCATGCAAGGCAGCCTGGACGCCGTTAGCGAGCTGAGCTGCCAATTCCAGGAATATATCGCCAAGCAATATGAATTGCGGGTCACCGTAATCGGCCAGCAACTGTTTGCCGCTCGCCTGTATTCCCAGGACGATGCGCGCACGGCCATCGATTCACGCGACATGTCGGCCCCCATCCGCTATGAAGCCGCGACCTTGCCCGATGACATACGGCAGCGCTGCCTCGCTTTCGTGCACAGCTATGGGCTCGAATATGGCGCGCTGGATCTCATCGTCACGCCCGAAGGCGAATATGTTTTCCTGGAAAACAATCCTGTTGGTCAATTTCTATATGTGCAACAACTGGTGCCCGCCTTGCCCCTGCTGGAAAGCGTGGCCACTACCCTGATCGAAGGAGCCTTATGCCGCAGCCAGACCTGAGCCAGATTCCCCACCAGTTGCGCGAACTGGAACTGGCGCGCGACAGCCGTGCCATCGTCCTGGCCGCCTCGCACCTGGACATGGAACTGCTGCCCGCCCTGTATGAACTGTGCCAAGACATCGGCCCCGTGGCGCGCCTCGACGTGGTGCTGCACGGACGGGGCGGCATCGTCAACGCGGCGCGGCGCATCGCCCTTCTGCTGCGCCGGCATGCGCGCCACCTGAGCTTTATCGTGCCCTTCCACTGCCAGTCGGCCGCCACCTTGCTGGCCCTGGGCGCCGATGAGATCATCGCCGGCGACCTCGCCCTGTTCTCGCCCATCGACCCGCAGCTCGATGGCGCCGACGGCGGCTCCATGTCCAGCCTGGACATCAAGGTCTTCGGCGACATGGCGCAGCAGTGGTTCGGCGTCGATGCCGGCGAAGCGCGCCAGCAATCCTTGTCCCTGCTGTGCGGCAGCATCTTTCCCCCGTCCCTGACGGCCTTTTACCGCACCACGCTGGAACTGGCGCAAATCGGCGAGGAATTGCTGGCGTGGCAATTGCCCGATGCCACGCAAGAGGCGCGGCGTGCCATCGTCGCGCAATTGGTGACTGGATACCACTCGCATAACTATGCCTTGACGCGCGAAGAGCTGGCCCGGCTGGGCTTGAACATGGCGCGCGATGCCCAGGCTGAACGGCTGGGCTGGGCCATCTCGACCCAGTTGCAGGCGCACATAGGCGGCGCCCTGCGCAGCGCCCCCGACGAACCGTGGAACGATGCGCTGCTGGCCTCGCGCGACGGCGTGCAGCTGCGGCGCCAGCGTCCGGGCGGCTTCGCACCGCTGTGGACCACGCAAACGGGGGCAGCATGCTGACGGCATTACTGTCTGATATTGCGCGCTGCTGCATCGCCTTGCTGCTGCTGGCGGCCAGCGTGGGCAAGCTGCGCAGCTACGGGGAATTTCGCGGCAACCTGGCCACCTCGTTCGGCCTGCCGCCCGCCGCCGCTGCCTGGGCCGCGCCAGCCCTGGTGGCGGCAGAACTGCTGCTGGCCGGCTGGCTGCTGGCCGGCGGCGCCCGGCTGCCGATGCTGCTGTCGTTATTGCTATTGAGCACCCTCACTGCCGTGCTGGCCTGGCGCTACTTCACGCACAGCGTGGTGCGCTGCAGCTGCTTCGGCGAAGCGGCGCGGCCCGTCTCGCAGTACGACTTGCTGCGCAACGCGCTGGCGGTGGGCATCAACGGCAGCTACTTTGCGCTGGCGCAAGATGCGGCCTTGCCCGTCGCCACCACTGTATTGGCGGCCGGCTTGGCGGCCATCGCCTGCGTGGCCATCATTTCCCTGCACGACATCGCCACCCTGGCAAAGGCCGGATGATGGATGCCGCGACCTTGCAACTGGTGCTGGCGGCACTGGCGTTCGCCATCGCCGGCAATCTCTGGCTGACCCTGGCCGTGCTGCGCGCCAGCCGCCGCGAAAGGCTGGCGCCCACGGCGCTGGCGCCGGGCGAGCCCCTGCCCGCCGTGCCAGCCCGCCCGCTGACTGGCGGCGCGCGTTTCCAGCCGGGCGCCCCCGGCCAGGCGGCCGTGCTGCTGTTCCTCGCCAGCCGCTGCCCGAAATGCGCGGATAAGCTGGCCGGCATCGAACGGCTGCTGCCGTTGGCGCGCAATGCGGGCCTGGCCGTGTGGCTGCTCAGCGAAGAACCGGCCCGCCGGCTGCGCGCCTTCCTGCCCGGCGACGCCTTGCGTGCGGCGGCGGCGCGCGTCAGCCTGCGCGACTACCGGCGCGTCAATCCCCAAATGAGCTCGCCGTCCTATGTCTTTGTCAATCACCAGGGACGCGTGGAAGCGGCCGGCCTGATCGGCGACGCAGACTGGCTGGCCCTCGTCGGACAATTGAACGCCGAACCGTCACAGGAGCGCGCCGCATGAGCAATATCAACTTCGGCCCGCATTTTGAACGCCTGCGCCTGCTGTACCCCGTGCGCTGGCGCATTGCCGCCGGCCTGCTGTGCATGGCCCTTACCGTGGGCGCGCAGCTGGCCTTTCCGCAAGCCATCGCGTATTTCATCGACAACGTGACCGCCCTCACCCGGCACGGCGTCACGCCGGGCATGGTCGCCGCCATGCTGGCCTTCAGCGTGCTGTATGCGCTGGCCTCGGCCGCGCGCTTCTACCTGCTGCAATCGAGCGGCCACATGGTTGTCATGGGCGTGCGCCGGCGCCTGTTCGACGTGGTGATCAACCAGCCCATCGCCTTCTTCGACAAGCACCATGGCGGCGAGCTGAACAGCCGGCTCACGTCCGACGTGTCGGCCCTGCATGAAAGCCTGACCATCGGCGCGGCCAACGCCCTGCGCTCGCTGTGCGTGTTTTTGGGCGGCATCGCCATGCTGCTGCAGCTGTCGCCCATGCTGAGCCTGCCGCTGGCCTTGTTCATTCCCATCAGCCTGTATCTCGGCAAGTTATCCGGCAGCAATTACCGGCAGCGCGCGCGGGCCATTTCGGCCACCCTGGCCGCCAGCGGCAAGGTGGCGCAGGAATATTTTGCCCATGCGCGCCTGGTGCAGGCGTTCAACCAGCAAGGCGGCGCCATGGCCCGTTACGCGCAAGCCATGCGGGAGCTGCTGGAGGTGTCGCTGGCCGGCACGCGGCTGCTGGCCGTGTTCCAGGGCGCGCAGGGGCTGCTCGCTTTTGCTGCCCTGCTGACCACCCTGTGCTTCGGCGCCCACCTGATCGGCCAGGGCCGCCTGAGCGTGGGCGAGCTGACGGCCTTTGTCATCTATGCCAGCATGGTGACGGACACGGCCGGCTCCATCAGCGAGTTCTGGAACACCTGGATGCGCACCATGGGCTCGACCGACCGCATCTTCGAGATCCTGCGCAGCCACCGTGCCGTGCCCGAGGCGCCGCCGCAGCCGCCGCTGGCGGGCCACATCGCGCTGCGCGACGTGCGTTTTGCGTATCCCGAGCGCGTACAGGTCGCGGCGCTCGACGGCGTCAGCCTGTCCATCCGCGCAGGCGAAAAGATCGCCCTCGTCGGCGCCTCGGGTGCGGGCAAGTCCACCATCGCCAGCCTGGTGCTGGGCCACTACAAGATGGACGCGGGCAGCCTGCAATTCGACGGCATCGACGCGCAGGTGCTGGGCGTGACGCAGTTGCGGCGCCAGATGGCCGTGGTGGAGCAGGAGCCGGCCCTGTTTTCCGGCAGCATCGCCGACAATATCGCCTTTGCCGTGCCGGACCGGGTCGTGGCGCGCGAAGCGATGGTGGCGGCGGCGCGCCTGGCCCATGCCCACGATTTTATCGCGGCCTTTCCGGACGGCTACGACACCCTCGTGGGCGAACGGGGCGTGCAATTATCTGGCGGACAGAAGCAGCGCATCGCGATTGCCCGCGCCATCCTGCGCGCGCCGAAAATCCTGATTCTGGACGAGGCCACCAGCGCGCTCGACGCGGCCAGCGAACAGCTGGTGCAGCGCGCGCTCGACGCGCTGATGCAAGGACGCACCACCATCATCATCGCCCACCGCTTTTCCACCATCGTCAAGGCCGACCGCATCATCGTCATGGACAAGGGCCGGATTTGCCAGCAAGGCACGCACGCCGAGCTGCTGCGCGCGGGCGGCCAGTATGCGCGGCTGATGCAGCAGCAGCTGTCGCAATTCCAGCAGTTGCATGACAGTACGGCCACCCTGTAGAGTGGGCCAGATGAAAAAAACCTACCATGGCAGTTGCCACTGCGGCGCCGTGCGCTTCGCGGCCGAGATCGACCTGGCGGCCCCCAGCCTGCGCTGCAACTGTTCCTATTGCCTGAAAATCCGCTGCTGGGCCAGCCAGGTGCCGCCCGCCGACTTCCGGCTGCTGGCCGGCGAAGGCGACTTGAGCGCATACCGCTTCGGCGCCGGCCGCGAACGCCACTATTTTTGCCGCCACTGCGGCGTACACCCGTTTGGCTACGGCGATTCGCCCCGCAGCGGCCCATTTGTCGGCATTGGCGTGAACTGCCTCGACGATGCGGCGGCGGCCGAGCTGGCCCGGGTGCCCGTCACCTTTGTCGATGGCTGGCATGACGACTGGGACAGGCCGCCGCAGGAAACAGGGCACTTGTAAACAATGCAAATGTAGAAATGGTTGTCAGCTACGCCGGAGTTTTCCTACGTGGCGACAAGGAGTGTCCCTATGGTTAAGCCCGACGCTTGCAACGAGAATGGTCTCAACGGTGCTGCACGGCGCCGGAGCTCAGCAGGAACATCCGACCCAATATTGGAGCGGATGACGACGCAGACTAACCTTAGGGGACATGATCATGACTTCGAACAGCAACGACAAATCCGGCAGCCAATCGGACAAACAGCAATCGGGCAGCCAACAGTCGGACAAACAGTCCGGCAGCCGCCAATCGTCGGGCGGCACCCAGGGCGGCACGCACGAGCAGCACGTCGAGGCGGGCCGCCAAAGCCACAAGAATGACGGCGACAAGCAATCAGGCTCACAAGGTTCGCAGCAGTCGGGCCAGCAATCGGGCCAGGGCAAGAGCGGCGGCGGCAGCCAGCAATCGGGTTCCGGCTCCGGCACGCGCGGCGGCACGCATGAGCAGCACGTGGAAGCGGGACGTCAAAGCCACAAGAATGACGACAAATCCTGATTTCGCAGGCACGGCCCGATGCTGCTGGTCGACATGAAAGCGCTGAAGGCCATGCTGTGCGCCGGGCTGGGCATGGGCCTGGCCGCCTGCGGCGCCAGGAATACGGCATCGAACGTGGAGGCCCCGGGCGCGCCAGCCGGGGTCTCCACGCGCGTGCTCGATGCTGGCGCCGACGCCCTGCAAGCCCGGCCGCCCATTGCGGCCCTCAATGCCTATCTCGACGGTTTTCATTTCTACAACGGCAATCTGCGCGGTCAGATGGAGGCGCACCACTATTGCGCCATCGTCAATGAAGAGTTGATTCAATGCGTGATTTACGACGGCAACGTCAAGGATGCCAAGCTGATGGGCGTCGAATACATCGTCAGCGCCAGGCTGTACCAAGGTTTGCCTGCGGCGGAAAAAGCGCTGTGGCACAGCCATGTGCATGAAGTGAAGTCGGGCCAGCTGATCGCGCCCGGCATACCGGCCGTGGCGGAAAAGGCGCTGATGCAAAAGCTGGTGGGCACCTACGGCAAGACCTGGCATACCTGGCACACGGATCTGCACAAGACCTTGCCGCTGGGCGTGCCGCAACTGATGATGGGCTTTACAGCCGACGGTCAGGCCGACGCCGCCATGGTCGCCGCGCGCGACCACCGCTTCGGCATCGATTCGGCCGAAAAACGCCGCCAGCGGACCGACATCGCCGCGCCCGCCATCGTTGCCGGTGCCGACGCCTGGCAGCACGGCACGGTCATCCAGCTGGCCGACCCGACGGGAATGCCGCACAGTTCATCATCACCGCCGCCGCCATCCACGCACACGGCCGCGCCCGCCATTTCGCGTCCATCTAGATAGACGGCGTGCGAAAGGCCGTTGTCTGGATCGGCATTCTGGGCGATAATTACGCCCATGAACGATACCACTACCTTACCCCCATTGCCCGATCGCCTGTCGATCGACCCGAGCAGCCCTTACCACGTTGCAGCCGTGTTCGAGAACGACGTCGGCATCCGCTTCAACGACAAGGAACGTCTTGACGTGGAAGAATATTGCATCAGCGAACGCTGGATCAAGGTCGCTTCCACCAAGTCCCTCGACCGCCGCGGCCGTCCGCTGCAGATCAAGCTGAAGGGCAAAGTCGAAGCGTTTTACCGCTAAGCAACACCTGCAGTTGTCATCGAGGCCGATTTTCATCGGCCTTTTTTGCGTCCGCCGCCTTCCGCTCAGGCAGCGCTGGTGATCAGCCCGGCCGCGGCCGCCATGGGCAGCCACAGCATGGCGTCGGCCAGCACCTCGTCCGGCGGCCTGCCGCTGGACTGCGCAGCCTGCTGCGCGCACTGCGCCAGCGTCGCGCCGCCGGCCAGCGCCTGCAGGCAGTCAAATTGCCACGGCTGCAGCTCTTGCATGGCAAGCCGGTAATGCATGCGCGAGATGGCAACAAAGGCGGGACTGGCCTCCGGCTGGGCCGGAATGGCGTCGTCCGGCGCGGCCTGTGCCTGTTGCCAGAATGCACACAAGGGAAATGACAGGGCCAGCAACCGCGTGCACGGCGCCAGGCGCCAGGCCGGCGCATTTCCCAAAAGCAAGTCCAGACCGGACGGCAGGACGGGCTGCACCAGTTTTTCCAGCCCCGGCGCCCTGCCCGCCTCGCTGCGCGCCCGCTCCAGCCGCGCCAGTTCGACGGGAAAGCGCAAGACGTCCCCCTGCGCGCCGGCGGCACCCTGGCTGGCGGCGAGAAAATCGGCAAAGCCGCCGCCCAGGTCGTACAAGGTCGGGGAAGCGGACGGGTGGCGCCACACATAGGCGCGGGCAAAGAAGGCGAACAGCTCGTCGCCCATGACCTTGCGCAAGACGGGATAGTCGGCCTGCAGGCATTCGAGCAGACGCTGCACGTAGCCGTCCGCATGGATGTGCAGCGGCGCCGGCCCGCCCCGCGCCCGCTTCAACACTTGCTCCTGCGTCAAACCGTGGCGCTCGCTGGCCAACTGCGCGCCGCGCGCCGCACCGCCCGGCGCCGTCATGGCCGTCAGGAACCACGCCTGCAATTGCGCCAGCGGTGCGTCCGCGCGCGCGTCGCCGTCGGCGCTACGGGGCATGGGCGGCCTCCAGGTGAAAGCCCAGCGGCGCCGGGACGCCGGCCAGGCTCGCCGTGGCCGTGGCTGGTACGGCATCGGAAAACTCTCCCCGCCCGGCCGCGCGCGCCTTGTCGAGTTCGGCCAGCAGCTGCGGGTACGCCGGGATATCCGCATCCCATTCCAGCAGGGCCGACACGCCCCCCGTCAGCTGCTGCGCCAGCGCGTACAGGCGCCAGACGGCCGCCGGCACGGGGGCGTCGTGCGTGTCGATCAGCATGGCGCCGCAGACGGTGGGCCCGGCCAGGTGGATCTGCACGATGTGGTCATGCGGCAACTGGCGGATGTAGGCGGCCGCGTCATAGCCATGGTTATGCGCACTGACATGGACATTATTAACGTCGAGCAAGAGTCCGCAGCCCGTGTCCACCGCCAGGCGGCCCAGGAATTCCCATTCCGGCATGCTGGACTGGGCAAACTCCACGTAGGAGCTGGGGTTTTCCAGGATCAGGGGCCGGCCCAGGAATTCCTGTACCTGGCGCACGCGCGCGCCCACATGGCGCAGGCTGGCCTCGTCCAGCGGCAAGGGCAGCAAGTCATGGCTGTTGAGCGAGGCGGCGCCCGTCCAGCACAGGTGGTCGGAAATCCACGCGGGGCGGATCTCGGCGGCCAACTGGCGCAGCTTGCGCAGGTAGGCCAGGCTCAGGGGATCGCTGCCGCCGATCGACAGCGACACGCCATGCATGACGATGGGCACCTGCGCCGCCACCTGCTCGAGCACATGGCGCGCATAGCCGTGGTTGTCGATGAAATTCTCGCTGATGATCTCGAACCAGTCCACCTGCGGCCCGTGTTCCAGGATGTGCGCGTAATGGGGCGGGCGCAGCCCCACGCCCAGGCCCAGGTTCGGCAGGCCCAGGCGCGGCCGCGCCTCGTGCAGGATGCCCCGCATCAGGTCGACGGCGGCAAGGCCAGGCGCAGGTCGGTGGGCGCCGGCGGCGCGCCCACCGGCGTGCCGCGCGCGGCCATCACCTTGCCGTAGGCTTCCCATGCCTTGTCGTAGACATTGTCGCCGAGCGCAAAACTCATGCTCTGGCCCAGCGGAATGCTGCGGTGCTCGGGCGCGGGACCGAAATCGTACAGGGTCATGGTGGCGGGTTCGGGCGGGTCCTTCTTCGTGGTGTTCGGATACAGCTGCGAGGCCGAAATCGGCACGGCGCAGCCGCCGAAGCCGCCGCATTTGTTGTCGCTGGGCGCGCTGTAGACTTTATCGTCCTGCGGCGGCGGTGGCGGCACGTAGCACTCGCTGCCAGGCGCCGCGGCAGCCTTGACCGAATGGCCGCAGGACGAGCCGCCCGTGTCGGCCTGGGCAAAGCCGCAGCCGCCCTGGGCATGGCAGCCGTTGGAGCCGCGGCACGTATGGTAGACGGCCAGCGCGGCGCAGGTGGACGACGCTTCGCCCTCCAGATGCATGCCCTGGCAGGCGTGGTACAGCACGCCTTTCTCGGCCAGCGGCACGCCCGTCGCCAGGTTCGGCGCCTGGCCCAGCACGGCCCAGCAGATGGCCATGCGGTCGCCCGCGCCCACCATCGACGGATACGGAAACTCCAGTTGCTGGTTCAGCCAGTACTTGTCCAGCACGGAAGTGATGCCATAGATGGCGCCCGTGGCCACCGTGCTCAGCATTTGCAGGGTGCCGCCGGCGTCCTTCAGGCGGTTCAGCGCGCCCGCCACGGCAGCGGGCGCGGGGATGTTCTTCGGCGCGGTGGCCGGGTTGTAGCGCTCGTTGGTCAGCATGGCTTCGCTCCAGCGCCCGCCTTCCTTGTGCCAGCCGGCCCAGGTCTTGACGGGCAGCATGGCCTTGACCTGACCGAAACGCTCATAGTGATCGAACGGGGCGCTGTCGTGGCGCGCGGCCGCATCGCGCGATTCGGCGTCCTTGCCATTGTTCGCGTACGACGGGTAATCGCACTTCAAGGCGGCCAGGTCTTCGCGGTAGTCGGGCTGCACGGCCATCAGGCGCTGCCCTGCGTCACGGCGGTAGCGCTGGATGGCCGTGTCGCTGCCCTCGCCCTGGTCCGTGATGGCCGCCATCATGTCGATGGCCTTGTTGAACGAGCCCCTCTGGCCGCCATCCTGGTCCTGCGGGCCGAAGCAGGTGTCGAACTTGGGAAACTCGGCCCGCGCATGGCCCTGCACCTGGCTGTTGAACATGTCCTGCTGCACCGAGCCGGTGACGAACAGCTTGTGCCACAAGGTCTGGCCATCCGTGTATTCGATGCTGATATAGCGCGCGTAGCACTCATACATGTAGCCGATGGTACCGAACAGGGGCAGATCATGCACGTGCTTGCCCGGCGTCCAGCCCACGAACGGCACCTCGGGGAAATATTTGGTGTGGTTGTGCTCGTCAAACTTCGCCAGCTGGGCGCGCGCCTGCTGTTCCGGCTGCTCGATGGCGAGGAACAGGTCGCACTGGTTATCGTTCAGCTCTTCCAGGTTGACGCGCACGTGGCGGTAGCCGGCCGTGTCCTGCAAGTCGACGATGTGCGGGATCACCGTGCAATCCTTGCCGTAGCAGGTCCAGCCGTGGTCCTGCGACTGCAGCTCCGAGCCCGTGAAGCATGGCGCCGTGCCGATGGCCGTGGCCAGGTTGGCCGCCATCTGCAGGTGCAGCATTTCCTGGATGAAGACGCTGAAGATGATATTGAAGGCCTTCTGCTCATTCAGTTCGGGGCGCGCCGTGGTACCCATGCCCGGCCACTGGCGGCCTTCGTAGTAGGTGATGCCTTTCGAGTTGATCTGGTGCGTGCCCTGGATCGAATACATGGTGGCCATGTACAGGGGAATGGTGAACAGTTCCACGCTGACGGCTGCCTGGGCGATGGCGCGCACTGCCGCCGTATCGGTGGCCAGCATGTCGAGCGGACGGTTGCTGATGGCGGCCTGGGTGCTTCCTAAAACGGGCATTTTCATTCTGTCTCTCCACAGGAACGATGCGTTTCGGATATCGGACCGGGCCGCGCCATCTGCGTGCGCTGCTCACGGCACGGAAATCATACGCCTGAGAAAGATATTTTTGCGGCAATATTTATATGCCGGCCGACGCATTGAACTGCGCCTATGCAGCCGGCCTTGCACCATGAAAATAAGCGTTTCAGGCTGTCATTCGATGACAATTGAATAGAATCGGCGAAACGCGCGCGTGTATAAGCAGCGCACCGGCCATGGCCGGCGCGTCGCTTGCATGATGATAGTCAGGCACTTGGCGGCGGCTGGAAGGCGCAAAAGCCGGGCCACTGGTCGCGGCTGTCGCACACTTTCAGGCAGCCTTGATTGCCCTTGAACGTGGCGACGACCTTGATGCGAAAGCCATAGAGTGGCGTGGTGGCCAGGAAGGCGGACGGGCAGCTTTGCTCATTGCTGAAGCGGAAAGTGATTTCTTCGCGGCGGCCCTTGCGCGCAAAGCTCAGCATGAAGGTTTCATTGCTGTTCCACTGCGCCTTGCCCGGCACGCGGAAGCGATAGCGGGGGCTGCCCGGCTGCTGGCCGTCAAGTTTCTGGCCGAAGACGCGGCTGCTGGCCGTGGCCGTTTCCACCTTGGCGATCGGATACGGCACGGCAAACATATAGGTGCCGGCAAAACCCTGGTCGAAGCCGAGACCCTTCTGGTAAAACGGCACGACGATGTGCGGCGCGCCCGCGTATTCCACGCTATTGCGGGCCGTCACGCGCGACGTCAGCTTGTCATCGGGCGCTTGCCCGAAGACCACGTCCACTTCCACCAGCGCCTGGCTCTTGTCGATGTCTTGCGCCAGATAATCCCTGGGGGCGATTTCGCCATGCACGCAGCCGGCCAGCAAGGTGGCGGCGAGGCAGCCGGCGATCAGTTGAGGGGTGCTCATGGCTGTTTTCCTTCCGGCGGCGCGGAAGCGAGGCCCAGGCCCGTCACTTGCCAGCCGCCCTTGCCTTGTTTCCATTGAAATTGCTGGCCGAACCAGGCCAGTTCCAGCTCGCGCCGGATGCGGTTCGAATCCGTGCGGCCCTGGCGCGCCTTGATGGCGGCGCGCGCCTGCGCGGAAGCCGTTTCCGAGATCGGTTTCAGCCAGCGCTGATACGTGTCTGGCGGCAAGGCCAGCACGCCGGCCACGCCGTCGTCGCGCGTGGCGACGATGATCCCCACCTTCGTCAGCGCATTCGTCAGCGTATTCGTCAGATATGCGCCGCGCCGCCCGTCGGGCGAAACGGAGACCAGCATGGCGGGCGCGTAATCGCCCGTGACGCCGCCCGGCACGTCAAACCACAGCAGCTCGCCCGTGTCCGTATCGAGCGCGCGGCCGTCGCGGGCAAACAGCAGCATCTCGGGACGGCCCGGCTGCGGCACGCCCCATTCGGGGTCGCGCTCCGTGCGCACCATGCTGTCGCGCTGCAGGGGACTGATGGGGCGCATCAGCGGTTCGCCATTCTGCACGCCGATCAGTATCGTGCCCTGGCCCGTATAGCCCTTGGTGAATGCCAGCAGCATGGGCTGGCCCTCGCGCGTCGCTTTCAGCGGACGCACCTCCACCACTTCGCGCGCGCCGCCGGGCCAGTAGCCGTGCTTGCGGAAAGTCAAGGTAACGAGCGGGGCGTGGCGGTCACGCGTGACGACAAAGTCGCCGTATTGCTGCATCACCGGCACGTATGGCGCTTGCGCCTGCGCGGCGGGCACGATGGCGGCGGCCAGGATGGCGGCGGCCGCCAGGCGGTGTAAAGAAAAGAACAGCATGGCATCCTGTAAAGGTCGCGCTGGGCGAAGGAACGCCATCATAAACGATTCATCGCCAGCAATACTGTCCAATAGGAAACATCAGCGGCGCTGGATTTCGATCAGTTCGATCTCGAACAGCTTGGGCCACAGTTTGCCCGTGACAAACAGGCGTTTTCCCCGTGCATCCCAGGCGATGCCGTTGAGCACGGCGTCGGGATTGGCCGTGCCCCGCTGCTCGGGCGGCAGCAAGCCCGTCAGGTCGATCCAGCCCACGACCTTGCCGCTGGCCGGGTCGACGCGGGCGATCACATCCGCGCCCCACACATTGGCGAACAGTTGCCCGTCGACCATTTCCAGCTCGTTCAGCCGGTCGATGGGCCGCCCTTCGGCTTTCACTTCGAAGCGGCGCACTTCCTTCAGGGTTTTCGGATTGAGCACGCGGATGGCCGACGTGCCGTCGCTCATGTAGACGAATTGATTGTCGCTGGCCAGGCCCCAGCCTTCGCCCGGGTAGCTGAATTTGCGTTTCAATTTGAAGGTCTTCACGTCGAAGACATAGCCGGTCTGCGAAATCCACGTCAGGCCCAGGAGCTCATCGCCCACATCCGTGATGCCTTCGCCAAACACATTCTTGTCGAGCATGCTTTTCTGCAGCACCTTGCCCGTCGTCAATTCCACCTTGCGCAAGGAGGACTGGCCATTCTGGCCCGTGCTTTCATACAGATGGCCATCCTTGAACAGCAAGCCTTGCGTGAACGCCTGGGGGTCGTGCGGATAGGTGTTCTTGACGAAATAACCATACACGGGCAAGGCGGCCTGGGCGTAGCCCATTTCGCTCATCAGGCCCACGGTGCATAACAATCCCAGCAGCAATGAGCCGGCCGTGCGTTTAAGTCTGGTATTGACGTTGATGTTCATCGGGTCGGGCGGAAGTTGGCGAGCGCCTATTGTAAACGTGCCGAGTCCGCCATGCGCGCCCTGACGAGCTCCAGCCAGGCGCGCGCCGCGAACGACAGCCGCCCGCCCCGGCGCCAGGCCAGCATCAAATTCCACTCCACGGGCGGGCCGTCCAGGGGGATGACGTCAAATTGCGCGGCATCAAGCGTGTCGCAATACATCTTCGGCAGCAGGCAGATGCCCACGCCCAGGCGTACCAGCGAGGCAATGAAATCCCACTGGCCGCTGCGGCCCGTGATGCGCGGCGCGAAACCGGCCCGCTGGCAGGCATCCTGCACGATGTCGTTGAGGGCAAACGCGGCGCCATAGAAGATGAAGGGGCTGTCGGCCAGCTCGGCCAGGGCCACGGCAGCGCGCCCCTGCCACGGCGAGCCAGGCGCCGCCAGCAGGCACAGCGGCGAGCGCACGAGGGGCAAGGCTTCGAAATCCTGCCAGGTGGCCGCGTTGCCCGGATAGTCGAGCATGGTGCCCAGTTCCACCGTGCCGGTGCGCAAGTCGCGCTCGATCGCCTGCGTGCCGCTTTCATACATTTTCAGTTCGATGCCCGGATAGCGCTGGTGGTATTCGGCCAGCCATGGCGCCAGGGTGGAGTGCGTCTGCGGCGACACGCCGACGCGCAATTCGCCCCGTTCCAGATGTTGCAGGTCACGCAATTCCACCTTCAGTTCCGCATGCAGGGCCAGCAGTTCATGCGCGCGCGACAGCACCACCTTGCCCGCGTCCGTCAGCGTAAAACGCTTGCCCGCGCGGTCCAGCAGGGCCAGGTCCAGCGATTGCTCCAGCTGTTGCACCATCTTGCTGACGGTGGGCTGCGTCACGTGCAGCCTGGCGGCCGCGCGCGTAAAACTGGCTTGCTCGACCACTTCGACGAAGTAGCGCAGGGAGCGGATATCCATGATGCATTCCAATATCGAATGATAATCATGAGTTTAAGTCATTTTATCTTTTGATGTGGGCTCACTACAATGAAAACCTCCCCCATCCGTTTGAAAGCCTGCCGTGAAAGCCGTCCCTTGTTCCACCGCCGCCCCACTCTCCATCCCTGTCTGGCGCCAGCCCGCGCAGACCGCGTGGCAAGTGGGCATCCTGATCGCCGCCTGGTGGCTGGCCGACGCAGCCGCGTCCGCCCTGCACTTGCCGTTCTCCGGCGGAGTCGTGGGCCTGTTCGTGCTGGTGGCGCTGCTGCTGGCGGGCTGGGTGCGCCCCGCCGCCATCGAACTGGGCGCGAACTGGCTGCTGGCCAATATGCTGCTGTTCTTCATACCGCTGGTCGTATCCGTGGTGCAATTTACGCAACTGT
Organism: Janthinobacterium agaricidamnosum; assembly: GCF_003667705.1. Taxonomy (NCBI): domain Bacteria; kingdom Pseudomonadati; phylum Pseudomonadota; class Betaproteobacteria; order Burkholderiales; family Oxalobacteraceae; genus Janthinobacterium; species Janthinobacterium agaricidamnosum. The sequence continues at coordinate 2,925,403 of NZ_CP033019.1, forward strand.
TGAAGTCGCAAGGTCTGATGCTGTTCGTAAATATCGGCCTGGGCTTTGCCTGCGTGATGCTGGCGACGGCGCTGACGGTGGAAGGGGTGTGCCGCTATGAACGCAAGTTGCGTCTGAATAAGCTGCTGCGCCAGCGCGCCGCGAGGGCGCAAGCATGAGCACCCTGCTGCTGTCGCTGCTGTTCCTGCTGCTGACCCTGGTGCTGTTCTACGCCAACCAGGCCGTGCACCGCCGCCACCCGCATTTCTTGCTGACGCCCGCCATCTGCACCTCGGCCATCTTGATCGTCATCGTGCAGGCCACGTCGACGCCGTTCGCCACGTATTTCGGCGAGACGCGCTGGCTGCCGTGGCTGCTGGGCCCGGCCACCATCGCGTTTGCGCTGCCCATCTTCCAGGAGCGCAAGCTGATCCGCAAGCACTGGCTGGCCTTGTCGCTGGGCAGCTGCGCCGGCATCGTGGCATCGGTCGCCGCCACCTTGCTGCTGGACCGGGTATTTGGCGTGCACGGCGACATGGCGCGCAGCCTGCTGGCACGCTCCGTCTCGACGCCGTTCGCGCTGGAAGCGTCGCGCCACATGGGCGGTTCGGCCCAGCTGACGGGCATCTTCGTGGTGATGACGGGCTTGTTCGGCTTGATGCTGGGCAAGCCGCTGCTGAAACTGCTGCCCTTGCGTATGCGCATCGCCCGTGGTGCCCCCTATGGCGCGGCCGCGCACGGCTTCGGCTTGTCCGTGGCGCGCCGCGTGGGCACGGAAGAAGGCGCCGTGGCCAGCCTGACGATGATCTTTTCCGGCATCGTAACGGTGCTGCTGGCGCCGCTGCTGGGACATGTGCTGGGCTAGCGGCCCGCTTGCAGCGCCTGCATGCCATGCACGATCAGGTCGATGCCCGCCAAAAAATCCTCGCGGTCGTCGTGCGCGCGCAACTGACCCGCCACCTTGCGGGCAAACGGAAAGGCCTGCACATCGAGGCGTGACCAGGCGCCCGCCAGGGTGTCGAGGAAATGCGCGCGTTCCAGGCCCTGTTCCCGGGCGATGACGGCATTGGCCGCATTCTGCCCGCTCACGCCCAGCAGATAATTGAGCAAGGCGCATGCCGCCATCCACTGCCGGTCCTGCGGCACGCCCAGCGCATCGACCTGCCGGCCCAGGCGTTCCAGGATGCGCACGGTGGGCAGCTGGCCCGGCGCGCGGGACAGGGCCGAACCCAGCCACGGATGCGCATCCATCGCCTCGAACATGGCCAGCGCCACTTCGCGGATGCCCGCCTGCGGCGTATCACCAGGCGGGGCGGCCTGCATGGCGCGGGCGACGATGGCGTCGCTGGCGGCCGTGAACAAATCATCCTTGTCGGCCACGTGCCAGTAGATGGCGCCCGCTCCCGTCGCCAGGCGCGCGGCCAGGGCGCGGAAGGTCAGGCCGCCCTCGCCTGCCGTGTCGAGCAGGGCAATGGCGGCGTCGATGATGGAGTCGCGCGTCAGCGAGTCGGCGCGTCGTGGTGGGGTCGCTACGGTATCGGGCATCGCTTATCTTGACACAGATGATGGCTTGCCGCAAAATTCTTCTGGAACGCCGTTCCACTACTATTTTGAACACCACCTGAAGGATCACCATGCAAATCGCCATCATCGGCGCGGGCCTGGGCGGGCTGATGCTCGCCCGCGTGCTGCACGTCCACGGCATCGCCGCCACCGTGTATGAAGCGGATGCGTCGCCCCAGGCGCGCCGCCAGGGCGGCATGCTCGATATCCACGAGGAAAGCGGCCAACAAGCGCTGCGGGCGGCCGGCCTGCACGACGCCTTCCGTGCCCTCATCCATGTGGGCGGCGAAGCGAGCCGCGTGCTCGACCAGCATGGCACGGTCCTGCACGACGAGGGCGACGATGGCACGGGCGGGCGTCCCGAAGTGCCGCGCGGCGAGCTGCGCCGCATCTTGCTCGATGCCTTGCCTGAAGGCTGCGTGCGCTGGGGCCACAAGCTGACAAACGTCGCGACGCTGGACGACGGCAGGTACATGCTGAGCTTTGCGCATGGCGCCACGGCGGCCAGCGATCTGCTGGTGGGCGCGGACGGCGCCTGGTCCCGGGTGCGGCCGCTGCTCTCCAGCGCGCAGCCCGCCTACAGCGGCATTGCCTTCATTGAAACGTATCTGTTCGACAGCGACCGCCGCCACGGGGCCACTGCGCAAGCCGTGGGCGCCGGCGCCCTGTTCGCGCTGGCGCCGGGCAAGGGCATCCAGGCTCACCGCGAAGCCGATGGCGTGCTGCATGCGTATGTGGCCCTGAGTAAACCCGAAGAGTGGCTGGCAGGCATCGATTTTGCCGATCCCGCCGCCGCGCGGGCAGCCATCGCCGCCCAGTTTGCCGGCTGGGCGCCGGCGCTCACGGCCCTGATCACGGACGCGGACACGCCGCCCGTGCCCCGTCCCGTGCACCTGCTGCCCGCCGGCCACCGCTGGCAACGCGTGGCAGGCGTGACCTTACTGGGCGACGCGGCCCATTTGATGGCGCCGGCCGGCGAAGGCGCCAACCTGGCCATGCTGGACGGCGCCGAGCTGGCGCAGGCGCTTGCCGCGCACCCAAGCGACGTGGAAGCGGCCTTGCTGGCATATGAAACGGCGCTGTTTGCGCGCAGCAGCGCGGCCGCGGTGGAGTCGGAACGCATCCTGCGCCTGTGCTTTGACGACGACGCGCCGCATAGCCTGGTGCGGTTCTTCACAGGCATGCGGGACGCCGGCCCGGCACGCACAGTGTGAAAGGCGGCGCCAAAGCCCCACGCCGGCGGCCTTTATCGGGGATAATACGTCTTTCCCCATTCCAAGCAGCCGCGCCACGATGAAATACCCCGCAGTCCTTCCCTTCAGCGACATCCTGCCACGCCTGCATGAATTCGACGCCATCATCGACGTGCGCAGCCCGTCCGAGTTCGCGGAAGACCACTTACCGGGCGCCATCAACCTGCCCGTGCTCGACGACGAGCAGCGCGTGCGCGTCGGCACGCTATATAAACAGACCAGCGCCTTCGAAGCGAAGAAGCTGGGCGCGGCGCTGGTGGCGAAGAATATCGCGCGGCATATCGAAGACGGTTTCCTCGGTCACCCGCACGAATGGAAGCCGCTCGTCTACTGCTGGCGCGGCGGCAACCGCAGCGGCGCCATGGCGCACATCCTGGCGCGCATCGGCTGGCCCGTCACGCAACTCGACGGCGGCTACAAGGATTACCGGCGCCACGTGAATGCCGAACTGGCCACCCTGCCCGAGCGCTTCGATTTCATCAACGTGCTGTGCGGCCCGACGGGCAGCGGCAAGAGCCGCTTGCTGCAAGTGCTGGACACGCAAGGCGCGCAAGTGATCGACCTGGAACAATTGGCAGCGCACCGCGGCTCCGTGCTGGGCGGCTTGCCCGAGGAAGAGCAGCCCTCGCAAAAGGCGTTCGAAAGCGCGCTGTGGCAGCAGTTGCGCCAGTTCGACCCGGCATTGCCCGTCTTCATCGAATCGGAAAGCAAGAAAGTAGGCCGCGTGCGCGTGCCCGACGCGCTGATGGACAAGATGCGCGCGGCCGCCTGCACCGACGTGCGGCTGGCCACGGACCAGCGCGTGCAATTGCTGATGCAGGACTATGAACATTTCGTCGGCGACCCGGCCCGCCTGAATGTGCAGCTGGCCCTGTTGACGCAGCTGCATGGCAAGGAGAAAATCGCCCATTGGCAGCAGCTGGCGACGGCGGGCCAGATGGCCGAGCTGGTGGAGGAACTGCTGGTCCAGCACTACGACCCCGTCTACCGGCAATCGATCGCCCGCAACTTCAGCCGCTACGCCCAGGCGACGCCGCTGGTCTTGCCCGATATTTCAGAACATGCCTTTGAGCAAGCCGCGCGCGCGTTGTGTGGTATTGTCGGCACTAATTCCCCCTAAAGACGCAGTGCCGGGGTCGGCCCCTGAGAGTCCGACCCCAGACCTTGCGTTTGGGGTAAAAATGATCATCGTTGTACACAACATCAGCAGGAATTTCCATGTCAGATAGCGCAGCAACATCCAATACCCCCATCCGATTGACCGAATTTGCCCATGGCGGCGGCTGCGGCTGCAAGATCGCGCCCGGCGTGCTGGCCGACATCTTAAAGGGCAGCGGCGGCTTTCCCCTGCCGAAAGAATTGCTGGTCGGCATAGAAACCTCCGATGACGCGGCCGTCTACCAGCTCAACGACGAGCAGGCGCTGATCGCCACGACGGATTTCTTCATGCCCATCGTCGACGACCCGTTCGACTTCGGCCGCATCGCCGCCACCAACGCCATTTCCGACGTGTACGCCATGGGCGGCACGCCCATCATGGCGCTGGCCCTGGTCGGCATGCCGATCAACAAGCTGCCCGTGGAAACCATCGGCCTCATCTTGAAAGGCGGCGAAACCATCTGCGCCCAGGCCGGCATCCCCATCGCGGGCGGCCACACCATCGATTCCGTCGAACCGATCTATGGCCTCGTCGTGCTGGGTCTCGTGCACCCGTCGCAAGTGAAGCGCAATGCGGGCGCGCGCGCCGGCGACAAACTGGTATTGGGCAAACCGATCGGCGTGGGCATCCTGTCGGCCGCGCTGAAGAAAAATGCGCTCGACGCGGACGGCTACGCGTCCTTGATCGACAACACCACCAAATTGAATACCCCAGGCAAGAAACTGGCCCTGCTCGATGGCGTGCATGCGCTGACGGACGTGACGGGCTTCGGCTTGCTGGGCCACACGCTGGAGCTGGCACGCGGCGCCAAGTTGCAGGCGCGCATCGCCATGGCTGACGTGCCGCTGCTGCCGCAAGTGCAGCAACTGGCGCAGAATGGCAACATCACGGGCGCCTCGGGCCGCAACTGGCAGGGTTACGGTGCGCAAGTGGCGCTGGATGACAGTCTAACTGCCATCGACAAGGCGATCCTGACGGACCCGCAAACGGCCGGCCCCCTGCTGGTGGCCTGCGCGCCGGAAGCCGTCGAACAGGTGCTGGCGATTTTCCGCGCCGAAGGCTTTGGCGACTCCGTCGTCATCGGCGAGATGCAGGATGGCAATACCGGGGTTTCCGTATATTAATGAACAATCTTTCAAAGGCAGTCCCATGACCACATTCTCCAACAAGTTCCCCGCCATCCTGGCCACCGTCGCCGCCACCCTGGCCATCCACAGCGGCCTGGCGCAGGCGCAGCAAGTGCTGCGCGTGTCCGCCATCCCCGACGAAGCGCCGACGGAGTTGCAGCGCAAGTTCAAGCCGCTGGGCAGCTATCTGGAGAAAAAGCTGGGCATGAAGGTGGAATTTACGCCCGTCACCGATTACGCGGCGTCCGTGGAAGGCTTGATCAATCACAAGCTCGACATGGTCTGGTTCGGCGGTTTCACGTTTGTACAAGCCAACGTGCGCAGCGGCGGCAAGATCGTGCCGCTGGTGCAGCGCGAGGAAGACACGAAGTTCCGCTCCGTGTTCGTGACCACCAGCAAGGACATCAATCAATTGTCGGACCTGAAAGGCAAGAACTTCACGTTCGGCTCGGAATCGTCGACCTCGGGCCATTTGATGCCCCGTTACTACTTGCTGGCCGCCAAGATCAACCCGGACACGGACATGAAGCGCATCGCATTCTCGGGCGCGCATGACGCCACCGTGGCCGCCGTGGCCGGCGGCAAGGTCGACGCGGGCACCTTGAACATTTCCGTATGGGAAAAGCTGGTCGAAGCGAAAAAGGTCGATCCAAGCAAGGTGCGCGTGTTCTACACGACACCGGGCTACTACGATTACAACTGGAGCGTGCGCGCCGACATGAACCCCGTCGTGCGCAAGAAGCTGACGGACGCCTTCCTGGCGCTGGACCCATCGACGGCCGAAGGCAAGGAAATCCTCGAGCTGCAGCGCGCGACCAAATTCATCCCGACCAAGGCCGAGAACTACAAGGATATCGAAGCGGCCGCGCGCGATGCGAAGCTGTTGAAGTAAACTACGTCGTCGCGTTTTATCGTAGGTCGGATTAGCGGCAAAGCCGCGTAATCCGACACAAGCAATAATGCCAACAATGTTGTCGGATTACGGCCTCCGGCCTAATCCGACCTACGCTGCCGTCGCATGGCGTAATCCGACACACCAACGCCCCCATACCGAACATCGCATGACATTCCAACTTCACAAGGTCAGCGTCCACCACGCGGGTGCCGCCGGCAATGCGCTGGCCCTGCGCGAGCTGGACCTGGACGTGGCCCAGGGCGAACAGATCGCCCTGATCGGCCCTTCCGGCGCCGGCAAGACCAGCCTGCTGCACACCTTGGCCTGCGCGCTGCGCCCGGCATCGGGCACATTGCACATCCTGGGCACGTCGCCCTGGCAAGTCGGCAGCGGCGAACGCCACGCCTTGCGCGCTCGATTATTCCTGGCGCCGCAAACGCCGCCGCTGCCGCCGCGCCAGCGCGTCGTCAACGCCGTGCTGGCGGGACGCTTGCCGCAATGGAGTTTGTGGACGGCCATCCGTTCGCTGGTCGCGCCCGTCGATCCGCGCGCCGCGTGGGAAGCACTGGGCAAATTCAACCTTCAGGATAAGCTGTACGCCAGGGTCGACCGCCTGTCCGGCGGCGAACGCCAGCGCTGCGGCATGGCGCGCGCGCTCGTGTCGGATGCACAAGTGTTCCTCGTCGACGAACCCTTGTCCGCGCTCGACCCCACACTGGCCTTGCAGACGATCCATGTGCTGCAGGCGGAAGCGACGGCGCGCAACGCCACCCTGATCTGCAGCCTGCACCAGGTGGAGATCGCGCGCGCCTGTTTTACGCGCATCATCGCCTTGCGCGACGGCAAGATCGTCTTCGACTTGCCTGCTAGCGAGGTCAGCGACGCCATGATCGCCGAGCTGTACCGCAACAAGGCCGACGCCGCGCCCCAGTTCGAGGCGGTGGAGGCGAACCTGGACGCCGCGAGGCCCCTTTGCTGAAGAGCGCCGACGCCGCCATGCCGCGCGACCCCGCCTGGCGCGGCCGCCTGACCGGGGCTGCCATCGTGCTGCTCGTGCTGTGGCCGATGCTGGTGCAGGCCGAATTCAAGCCGTGGATACTCTGGGATGCGCAAAGCCTGGCCGCCACCTGGCAATTCATCGCCAGTTTCGTGCCGCCCGCCCACTCGCTGGAATTTTTGCAACTGGTGGCCATTTCCAGCTGGGAAACCATCGCCATGGCCACGGCCGGCATGGCACTGGCCATGCTGGGCGCCATTCCCCTGACCTTGCTGGTGACGGAGCGCTTGTCGATTTCCCGCATCGGTTCCGGCCGGGTGGCGCCGCTGGCCGCCGCGCTGCGCCACGCGGTCCGTGCGCTGCTGGTGCTGCTGCGCAGCGTGCCGGAACTGGTCTGGGCATTGCTATTGGTGCGCATCGTGGGACTGGGGCCGACGGCGGGCGTGATCGCCATCGCGCTCACGTATTGCGGCATGCTGGGCAAGGTGTATGCGGAAATCCTCGAATCATCGGACGCCGCCGCCTGCAACGCGCTATTGCACAACGGCAGCGGCAGATTAAAAGCCTTGCTGTACGGCGCCCTGCCCGAATCGGCCGCGGAACTGGTATCGTACACGATCTACCGCTGGGAATGCGCGATCCGCGGCTCCGTCGTCATGGGATTTGTCGGCGCGGGCGGCCTGGGCCAGCGCATGGATGAATCGATGAAGATGATGGCGGGCAATGAGCTGGCCACCATGCTGATGGTGTTCGTGCTGCTGGTGGCGGGCGCCGACGCCGTCTCCGCCATGCTGCGCCGGAGGCTGGCATGAAGACTGAACCGATGTTGCCCGCCCCTGCCCCCGTGCGCTGGTCGACCTGGGCCTTGCTGGCCGGTCTGCTGCTGCTGGTCATCGCCAGCTTCGCCACCCTGCCCCTGAAATGGGGAGAATTCTTCAGTGCCGATGCCGTGCGCACGACGGCCGATTTCCTGCACGGCTTCGCCCCGCCCGAGCTGGCCAGCCCCTTCCTGATGAAAGTGGGCATTGCCACCTTTGAAACACTTGCCATGTCGGCCATCGGCACGGTGATCGCCGCCATCCTGGGCGCGCTGCTGGCCCTGCCCGCCAGCGGCCGTTTCGGCAGCCTGGCGCGCAACGCGACGCGTGGCGTGTTGAATGTGCTGCGCTCGATCCCGGAGCTGGTGTGGGCCTCGATCCTGCTGATCGCCGCCGGCCTGGGCCCGTTCGCGGGCACACTGGCGCTGGCCCTGCACACGGTGGGCGTGCTGGGCCGCTTGTTTGCCGACGCGTTCGAAAACTGCCCGCCCTTGCCGGCCGCAACCCTGCGCATCAACGGCGCCCGGCCTGCGGTGGCCTTTTTGTACGCGACCTTGCCGCAGTGCGGGCCGCAGATGATGTCCTACACTTTGTACCGCTGGGAAAACAATATCCGCGCCGCCGCCATCCTCGGCGTCGTCGGCGCGGGCGGCCTGGGGCAGATGCTGAAATACCATCTGTCGCTGTTCCAGATGCAGAACGCCGCCACCGTCATCGTCGCCATGCTGCTGATGGTGGCCGCCGTCGATGGCCTCAGCTACCTGCTGCGCCGCGCCATGACCCGCTAATTTTCACTTTTCACAAGGAATGCCCATGTCAGGCTGGTGGACGATTATCTCGACAGAAACGCCGGAACAAATGGCCGATATGACGAAGGTCAACAAGGAAGCGTTTCTCGCCACGTGGGAAGCGGGCCTGTTCGGCGCCGACTGGATCGCGCAATTGTGTGAGCAAGGCAAGGCGACCCAGCTGGCCTTCAACGGCTTCCCCAACCGCTACACGGCCTCGACGGACGTCATCGCGCCCCTGCTGCTGGCGGGCATCGCCGAAGCGCAGGATGGGGAATTTCCGCAAGACAAGCCCACGGGCTGGCCCGGCAGCATTACCGTGTATCCGGAGCGCATCGCCGCCTGCAGACCTGGACAGTTGCTGACCATCGAAGTGTGGGACCAATCGTAAATGATGATCAGAGGCAAATGATTTACACTGACAGCTGAACAATAAAGGAGTCCATGCATGGGATTGGCAATAACAGTCGGCGCTCTGGCCGACCTGCACGAAGAAGACCCGGAAGGCGCGCAATGGTTGGCCGATTCCCTGGCGCAAGCGAACGCCCTGCTGCAAAAAGCGGGCTTGCCGCAGCATGGCGAACCGCTGGTCTTGCCGCAACTGCAGTCGCGCGCATCGCTTGATTCCTTTCCATACAGCTACCTGCATTATTTGCGCCGCGCGTATGCGCATGCGGTCCAGCATGGGCAATGGCAGGCCACGCCGCTGGCCGAAGGCGAGGATCCAAGCGAAGATCCGGTGCTGGAAGCAGCGCAGGATGACCTGGACAGCCACCTGCTCTGCCATTCCGATTGCGAGGGCTTTTATTTCCCCCTCGTCTTCGACGACGTCATTTTTGCCGATGATGAACATCCGCTGCTGGGCGGCATGCTCGGTTCCTCGTACAGCCTGCGCGCCGAACTGGTCACGGTCGCGCCCGCGCTGGGCATTTTCCTGCTCGGCGACGAGTTGAGCGATGAAGAAGCGGCACGCATCAATGCACGCATCGACGCAGAAGACGGTCTCGAGCGCGAACTGATCGCCTGGCTGGCCGCGTATGAGGCATGCAGGCTCAGCATCGAACACAAGACGGCGATCGTCTTCAACTGAGCATGCTGATACGGCCCACCACCGCCAGCGACTGGCCGGCGCTGAAAGCCACGCGCCTGGCCGCGCTGCTCGACGCCCCCACGGCCTTTGGCGCCAGCCACGCCAGCGCGGCCGCTTTTTCCGATGCCGACTGGCAGCAGCGCGCCGTCAGCACGCCGCAGCGCACGTTTTTCCTTGCCTTTGACGGAGAACAAGCCATCGGCCTGGCCGCGCAAGTGGTGGCCGGCAATGGCGAATGCCATTTGATCGCGATGTGGGTACAGTCCGCATATCGGGGCCTGGCCGTGGCGCAAGGCTTGGTCGAGGCCGTAAAACAATGCGCGGTGGACAATGGCCATTCCCGGCTGGTGCTCGACGTCGCGCCCGAGAATGCGCGTGCGGCGGCGTTCTACCAGAAGCAGGGGTTTGTCTTTTTGCCCGAATGGGAAGCGCTGGAAAGCCATCCGCATATCCGCGTGCAGAAAATGGCGTGGCGAGCGGCGGCGTGAACTCGCTCCGTACCCGCAACAACCGTTATGCGGCCATCCTGGCGCTTCAGGCAATGGTAAGCAGAGAGTGGCAATTTTATGTGTAACTGCAAGGAACTGCCTCCGGCAATTGCCGATCTCGATAATGGGCGAAGGCACTTTGATTACCAGGGTGCGCAAGCCTTTGCCGCCTATTTCCAGCAGTTCGATGCCGAAGATCTTTCCCCGGCGCTCGACCATGAAATTTCAAACTATGCGTGCAAAATATGCTTGCAAAAGTGGTATGTGGAATGCGCGCCTGAGCAGACAAGCTGGCCCGTATTTGCCATGAAAGACATGACAGGCAAGCTGACCGCGCACTCGGCCGGTGTGGCGGCGCAGAAGGCTTTTCTGGAAGTGCTTGCCCACGGCGGCTTTTCAGAGGAACGGTGTTTGTTCAAACACTGCAGCGGATTGACTTTGAACGGCCGCTTCGTCTGCTACGCGCACCTGCAGTAATCGTCCAGGAGCGGTCCTGGCTGGGCTTGTTATTATCATGAGGAATCGACGTACTATGCCGAAACACAAAGCACTTTCTGATGGGCTTGCACTGATCTTTCAAGGTATCGCCCATCTCCATTCAACATTTCCAAACCGGAAATTTACCGTTGATGGCCGGCTGGTTGGCGATATCGGGGAAATCATTGCGGAGCTTGAATACGACATCATTCTGGACGCAGTATCGCAACCCGCCTACGACGGCGTTACCAGCGATGGGCAGAAACGCGTGCAAATAAAGGCAACTTTCAAGGATAGCTTGACCTTCAAGGGTACACCCGATTACTTTCTCGGCTTTAAGCTCTTCCCCGATGGGCGTTACGAGGAAATCTATAATGGTCCGGGGAGCTTCATTCATGACAGATACGCGCATCGGCGCGGCATAGGCAGTACATTGCTTTCCTTTCCCAATGCAGTTTTAAAAGAACTTTCAAGTGCCGTGGCACCCGGGTCCAGAGTTCAAAAACGCGGCAGCTAAACAAATGGACAGCATCATGAATATCTGAGCCTACCCGGCCACGTAACAACACAGGGGGAATCTGTGATTCCTGCAGCGTCCGAATGGCGTTTGCTCACGCAATTCCGACAAGAGCAATGTGCACCTTGAAGCACCGCATGCTGAAAAACAGCGATTTCAAGCATTCCATTTATCCGGATTGACACCCTGTCTTAAATATCTGCATTCACCTGCGGTTTTTTTCTACACTTGCTTTTCCCTCAATGCGCGCAATAACCCCTGTATTTCTTATGCGCCGGGAATACGGATGCCAAGGTGGTTTTGGCTTGACAAGCAATTAATTGAGATTCAAAGGAAGAGAATGAATATGGGTGCAGTCAAAAAAGCCGGTCTTCTGCTGTGTTTATGCGGCGCTGCGCTGCAGACCCATGCTGACACCGCGCAAACAGCGCAGCACGCCACAGAGCCATCCCCATCCGCGCAGGATGCGGCAGCATCCGTCAACGTGAAAGGCGTCCGCGACCCGGACTGGAAGCCCTACAGTGCCATGCTCAAGGGCGTCAAGCGCTTCGAGGAAAAGCATGCGCTGGCGCCCGGCACGGAGTTGAAATTCATCCTGGAGCCGTGCCGACGTCGACATGCATGGCATCGCGCTGCGGCTGGAAAGCGACGAGGCGGGCCTGGCGATACCGTTGGGCGAGCGCAATATCTTCAGCTTGCCCGTCGGACAGGGTCCGCTGTACGACAAGGCCGAGCTGACAGTGAACCGCAAGGCGGGATCGGTCCGGTGGATACCCTACGTCAGGAGCGCGGCGACCAGCGACACGCTGCGCCGCTTGGGCGACCTGCGGCTGGCGTGCGAAGTCCACTGGGCCATCGACAAGGAGACCTTGCCTTTCGCCATGCGCACCATGATGAGCGCAATGGGCGGGCCCTGCAATTTCGTGTCGCAGAAAGGCACCTACAGCTTTACGGAAACGCGGCGCATCACGGCCGCGACGATCAGTTTCAATGGGAAAAGCGCGCCCGTGCCATTCAGCGGCTCGTGGTTCACGCCGCCGTTGCGGGAGCAGGACTGGAGCGATGAAAGTACGATCGAACTGGCATTCGACAACGACCAAACTGCGCAGTGACTACCGGAATGTCTACTTGACCCGCTGCTTTTCCAGCTTGCGCGCCAGGGTGCGCCGGTGCATGCCCAGCCTTCTTGCCGTTTCCGAAATATTGAAATCCGTCTCGGCCAGCATTTCGTGGATGCGTTCCCATTCCAGGGTCTTGATGTTGGTGGCGCGATTCGTCAGTTCGATGTCGGCGTTGCCGGCCACGTGGCCGAAAGCCGCTTCGATGTCGTCCGTGTTCGACGGTTTCGCCAGGTACTGGCAGGCGCCCAGCTTGATGGCTTCGACGGCCGTGCCGATGCTGGCGTAGCCCGTCAGCACGACGATCAGCATTTCCGGGTCGTGCTGGTGCAGCATCTGCACGCAGGCCAGGCCGGACGTATTGCCATTGAGTTTCAGGTCGACGACGGCGTAGTCGGGGCAATGCTGTTCCAGCAAGGCGCTCGCTTCGTCGAAATTGGTGGCCAGGATGACCTGGTAGCCGCGCCGTTCGAACGAGCGGCCAAGGGTGCGGGCAAACGCGGCGTCGTCTTCGATGATCAATAACAGACGGTCATCCTGCATGGTGGTCGCTTTCTCTTTCCAGTTTGATGGCCGCCAGCGGCAAGGCCAGGTGCACCACCGCCCCGCCCTGCACCCGATTGCGCGCCGTCACCGTACCACCTAAAGTACGCGCGACATTCACCACCAGGAACAGGCCCAGGCCGCCGCCGGGCTTGCCCTTGCTGCTTTGATATGGCTTGCCCAGGTGCGTCAGCATCGACGGCTCGAAGCCGGGGCCCGCATCGGTAACGACCAGGTGCAAGGCGTCCGCTTCGCGCGTCGCTTCGAAGCGCAGCCACTCGGGCGACGCTTCCAGCGCATTGTCGAGCACATTGCAGATGGTTTGCTTCAGGGTCGAATCGAAGACGACGGGCACGTCGTGCTCGATGCGGTTATCGTACTCGAAATCATGGATCGGCCGGCTCGTACGCCACTCGTCGACCAGGTCGTTGAGGAAGGTATTGATCGTCGTTTTCACGGAAGACTCCCCGCGCGCCTCGCCCGCCGACAATAAAATGCCGCTGACAATGCTCTTGCAGCGCTGCAATTGCGCCTGCATTTCCGTGATTTCTTCCAGCAATTCGCTGTTCTTGCTCAATTCCGGCATGCGGCGCCAGTCGCCGAGGATGACGGACAAGGTTGCCAGCGGCGTGCCCAGCTCGTGCGCGGCGCCCGAGGCCAGCAAGCCCATGCGGATGATGTGCTCCTCTTCCGCCGCGCGCTGGCGCAAGTCGGCCACCTTGGCGTCGCCGGCCCGCTGGTTGCGGTTGATGCGCGTGATGAAGACCACCAGCAAGGCGGCGTTCAAAATAAAACAGATCAGCAGGCCCTGCACGTACAGGCTGGAAAAACCGCGCTCGGGGTCGATCGGCAGGATCAAGGGGCCGGGCAGCAAGGCCAGGCCCGCCAGGCACAGGCTGGTAATGGCCACCATGATCCAGGTCGACCACACTTCCAGCAGCACGGCGCTGAGGATGACTTGCAATAAATACAGGAAGGCAAACGGATTGCTGATGCCGCCGCTCAGGTAGAGCTGGGCCGTCAGCACGGTGACGTCGACCAGCAGGGCAAGAAACAGGGCCGTATTGGACACGGGCTGGCGTTCGTGCCAGCGCAACAGGCTGGCCAGGTTGAAGGCGATCAGGCAGGACAGCACTTCGAGCATGTAGGGCACGGGCAAGGCGATGCCCAGTCCCACGCCCACGCCGAAGATGGTGCTGATCTGGCCGATCACGGCCAGCCAGCGCAGCTGGATCAGCAGCTTCATGTTCTGGTGGCCGGCCGGATGTTCCATCTCGGCCGCCACGGCGCCGCGTTCTAGTACCTCGCGGTTGGGCAGGATTTCAATCCTGCCCGGCATGGTCGCTTTCCTGGCGATCGGCATTGCCCGCCTTGCGCGCGCGGCGGCGCTTGTCTTCGCGCACGATCCACCATGTGATGCCGACCACCATCAGGGCCAGCGCGAACCACGTCAGTGCATACACGAGGTGGTTGTTGTGGAACGAGATCACGGTCAGGCCGCCGACGGGGGCGTCACTGGCCGTTTCCGATTTCTCTTTCGCATCGACGAAATATGGCGCCACGTTGGTGAGCATGTGCGAGGCGGCGATGGCGGCCACGTCGCGCGAATACCAGTGCTGCGTGGCAGGACTGTTTTCACGCAAGAAACCGCCGCCCGTCTCGCTGATGCGCAGCAAGCCGTCGACCTCGACGATGCCGGCCGGCGTGCTGGCGGCGATGCCGGCGCGTTTCGGCACGAAGCCGCGGTTGATGAGCACGGTGCTGCCGTCGGCTAGGCGCAAGGGCGTCACCAGCCAGTAACCGCTGCCCAGTGCCGTCGTTGCTTGCACCAGGGTATTGAATAGGGGGAGATAGGTACCGGAGAGTCGCACATGGCGGTATTCATCCGTTTGTGGCGTGATGCTGGCCCAGGCTGCGGGTCCAGGCGCGTCCGTTGCGGGCGCATGTACGCGTTGTTCGACGCGCTCGATCAGGTCAAGCTTCCAGAACAGGCGCTTGACTTGCCAGGTTCCCAGGACACAGAAACCGGCAAACAAGATCCCCGCCAGCAAGGCCAGTGCATACCGCATAGCCATGCCGCGTGGGCCTGGCGCGGCATCTTGCGATGCGGCGCCAGGGGCGCGCCCGGTGTTGCTTGGGCGCGTATTACTCATCATGGAGCCGTTTTCGTATGCATGTACTCAGGCATCAGATCCGGCATCATGTTGTGGTTCATGTGGTACATGACCCACAGGGAACCGGCCATGGCGATGCCCACGATCATGATCGTGAAGATCAGCGCCATCATGTTCCAGCCGCCTTCGGACTTGGTGTTCATGTGCAGGAAGTACACCATGTGTACCACCACTTGAACCGCCGCGAACGCCAGCAGGACCAGACCCATGGTGCCCGAGTTGGTGATGGCTTTCGTCATCACCAGCCAGAACGGAATGGCCGTCAGGATCACCGACAGGATGAAACCGATCGCGTAGCTTTTCAGGCTGCCATGATCGTGGTTGTCATGGTGGTGGCTATCGCCGTGTGTGTGGTGGTCGCTCATGGCAGCACTCCCATCAGGTAGACAAAGGTGAAGACGCCGATCCAGATGACGTCCAGGAAGTGCCAGAACAGCGACAGGCACATCATGCGGCGGCCGTTTTCCGGGGTCAGGCCATGCTTGTTCAACTGGAACATCAGGGTCACGAGCCAGATCACGCCGAACGTCACGTGCAAGCCGTGGGTACCGACCAGGGCGAAGAACGACGACAGGAACGCGCTGCGCTGCGGACCGGCGCCTTCGTGGATCAGATGAATGAATTCATACATTTCCAGCGACAGGAAGGCCAGGCCGAACAGGCCCGTGATGCCCAGCCAGACCAGGGTGCTGCGCAATTGCTTGCGCTGCATGGACAGCATGGCGAAGCCGTAGGTGATCGACGACAGCAGCAGCATGGCCGTGTTGACGGCCACCAGCGGCAGGTCGAACAGCGCGGCGCCCGTCGGGCCGTCCGCATAGCTGCGGCCGACCACGGCGTACGTGGCGAACAGACAGGCGAAGATCAGGCAATCGCTCATCAGGTAGAGCCAGAAACCGAGCAAGCTGCCGTTTTCCGGGTGGTGCTCGCGCACAAAGTAGCTGCGCGTGCTTGGTGCGGCGCCAGCGGCGCCGGTGTTATGGGCGATGGTATCAGACATGGCTGCTCAGCAATTTAGTATAAGCGTCTTCGGTACGGACCACTTCTTCCGCAGGAATGTAGTAATCGCGCTTGTAGTTAAAGGTATGGACGATGATGGTAATCATCATGATCGCGAAGCCGATGCCGGCGACGAGCCACATTTGCCAGATCAGGCCAAAACCAACCAGTGCGGACAGTGCGGCGATCACGAAACCAGCCCAGGTGTTCTTCGGCATGTGGATCTTCGTGAAACCGGACGTCGGACGCTGGTAACCGTGTTTCTTCATGTCGGTCCATGCATCGAGTTCGTGCACTTGCGGTGTGAAGGCGAAATTATAGTCTGGCGGTGGCGACGACGTCGACCATTCCAGCGTACGGCCGCCCCATGGGTCGCCGGTGACGTCGCGCAGGGCGTGACGGTTGCGGAAACTCACATAGAACTGCATCAGCAGGGAACCGATGCCCAGCGCGATCGAGACGGCGCCAAACCAGGCGATGATGGTCCAGATTTGCAGCGATGGATCTTCAAAGTGGTTGACACGGCGGGTCACGCCCATCAGGCCCAGCACGTACAGCGGCATGAAGGCCAGGTAGAAGCCGACGAACCAGAACCAGAACGAGCATTTGCCCCAGAACGCGTCGAGCTTGTAGCCGAAGGCTTTCGGGTACCAGTAGTTAATTGCAGCAAATACACCGAACACCACGCCGCCGATAATCACGTTATGGAAGTGGGCGATCAGGAACAGGCTGTTATGCAGCACGAAGTCCGCTGGTGGCACGGCCAGCAGCACGCCGGTCATGCCGCCGATGGTGAAGGTGACCATGAAGCCGATCGTCCACAGCATAGGCAGTTCAAAGCGGATACGGCCGCGGTACATGGTAAACAGCCAGTTGAAGATCTTCGCGCCCG
Source organism: Janthinobacterium agaricidamnosum (assembly GCF_003667705.1). Taxonomy (NCBI): domain Bacteria; kingdom Pseudomonadati; phylum Pseudomonadota; class Betaproteobacteria; order Burkholderiales; family Oxalobacteraceae; genus Janthinobacterium; species Janthinobacterium agaricidamnosum. The sequence continues at coordinate 2,942,280 of NZ_CP033019.1, forward strand.
TCGGGATCGAGATGATCATCGTCGTGATGCCGAAGAAGGAGTTGACGCTGGCGCCCGAACCCATGGTGAAGAAGTGATGCAGCCATACCAGGTACGACAGGATCATGATGACGCAGGTGGCGTACACCATCGAGGCGTAGCCGAACAGACGCTTGCTGCTGAACGTGGCAACCACTTCCGAGAACACGCCGAACAGCGGCAGGATCAGGATGTAGACTTCCGGGTGGCCCCAGATCCATATCAGGTTGACGTACATCATGGCGTTGCCGCCCAGTTCCGTCGTGAAGAAGTTAAAGCCGGCAACGCGGTCCAGCGACAGCATGGCCAATACGGCCGTCAGCACCGGGAAGGCGGCGACGATCAGGATGTTGGTGCACAGTGCGGTCCAGGTGAAGACGGGCATTTTCATCCAGGTCATGCCTGGTGCGCGCATCTTGACGATGGTGGCGATCAGGTTGACACCGGACAATAGCGTCCCGACCCCGGCAATCTGCAAGGACCAGATGTAATAGTCTACCCCCACGTCCGGACTGCCGACGATGCCCGACAGCGGCGGATACGCAAGCCAGCCCGTGCGGGCGAATTCGCCGACGAACAGCGAAGCCATGACCAGGGCGGCGCCCATGGTGGTCATCCAGAAGCTGAAGTTGTTGAGGAATGGGAAAGCCACGTCGCGCGCGCCGATCTGCAGCGGCACCACGTAGTTCATCAGACCCGTCACGAAAGGCATCGCGACGAAGAAGATCATGATCACGCCGTGGGCGGTGAAGATCTGGTCGTAGTGATGCGGTGGCAGGAAGCCGGCATTGTCGCCAAAGGCGATCGCCTGCTGGGTACGCATCATGAGCGCGTCGGCAAAGCCGCGCAGCAGCATGACCAGGCCCAGGATCATGTACATGATACCGATTTTTTTATGGTCGATACTGGTGATCCAGTCGCGCCACAGGGTACCCCAGACGCGGAAATACGTCAGTGCCGCAACGAGTGCGATACCGCCCAGGGCGACCATTGCAAAGGTCGCCAGCAGGATAGGTTCGTGAAATGGAATTGCATCCCAAGTCAGACGGCCGAATATAAGCTTCGTCAGATCAATATGGTCTAGCATTGTTACTCTCAGAGAAAAAAGGGAGGCGCCAGGCAAGCGGCGCCAGTATCTGCAGCGCCACTACGATGCGCTGCGGGATTCATGCAGTGGTTACTTGGCTTGAACGCCCTTTTCCACGACTGCATCGCTAGCGACTACTGCCGTTACGGCCGCTACCGGGCTTTTTGCCATCGTCAATTTGTATGGCTCGACCGGCGTCACGCACAGGGCGTCGGAAACGATGGTGCGGTTCAGAATTGCCTTGTACAGATCGTTAGGCACGGCGCTGTAGCGGCGTACCGGGTCGCGTTCGCTAGGCTGGGCCAGCGACAGGTAGTCGTCGCGGTTCAGCGCGCCGCCACCGGCACGTGCCGATTCCACCCATTTGTCGAAGTCCGCATCATTGACACCGTGGAACTTGAAGCGCATGCCCGAGAAACCGGCACCGCTGTAGTTCGCGGAGAAGCCTTTATAGACACCCGGCTTGTTGATGACGGCATTCAACTGCGTTTCCATGCCCGGCATGGCGTAGATCTGACCTGCCAGTGCGGGGATGAAGAACGAGTTCATGACGGACGACGCGGTGATCTTGAAGCGGATCGGACGATCGACGGGCGCGTACAGTTCATTCACGGAAGCGATGCCTTGCTCCGGGTAGATGAACAGCCATTTCCAGTCCAGGGCCACGACTTCGACGATCATCGGCTTGTGGCTGGCGGGAATGGGACGGTTGGCGTCGATACGGCTCAATGGGCGGTATGGATCGAGGGTGTGGGTGCTGATCCAGGTCAGCAGGCCCAGCACGATGATGATCAGCAGGGGCGCGCCCCAGATAATCAGCTCGAGGCGAGTCGAGTGGTCCCAGTCCGGCTCGTATTTGGCCGCGGTGTTGTTTTTTCTATAGCGCCATGCGAACAGCAGGGTCAGGGCGATTACCGGAACGATAATCAACAGCATCAGCAATGTCGAGATGACAATCAGATTGCCTTGCTGAACTGCGATGTCGCCAGACGGATTCAGTACCACCGTATTGCAACCAGCCAACAATGCGAGAGGTAAAAGAAGCAGTCCGCGACGAACTTTTAATGAAAACATACAGGAAAGTCCAGTACAGGGGATGAAGATATGGTACTGTATTCTCACTGGAGCGCACTGGCAATTGGACGTTTTGTCCTACCCCTTGCTCGGACTTTCACTTGGTAGACGAGGACTTCTCCTACAACTATCTAATGAATAGTCCTGCTCCGGGCGTGAGACACCCGGGGTAAGTTACGCGTTGGCCGAACTCGAAACGATATTGGAGACGATCATCATGTCCAGCACGCGCACACACAGCGGCGATGTACCCGCCGACTTTTCCCCCCACTCCCTGCGCGACGCACGCGGGGCCGGTACGGTCGAATCGCATATCGACCCCGGTGAGATCGCCGTCGGCGTGATCATCGGCCGCGCTTCCGAATACTTTGACTTCTTTGTTTACGCCATCGCCTCGGTGCTGGTGTTTCCGCGCGTCTTCTTCCCGTTCGAAGAACGCCTGGAAGGGACGTTATATGCGTTCCTGATTTTCTCATTCGCCTTCATCGCCCGTCCGTTCGGCACCGTGATCTTCATGGAAATCCAGCGCCGCATGGGACGCAGCGCCAAGCTGACGTTCGCCCTCTTCCTCCTGGGCGTGTCGACGGCCGGCATCGCCTTCCTGCCGACCTACTCCCACCTGGGCTTTGCCGCCATCATCTGGCTGTCCGTGCTGCGCATCGGCCAGGGCGTCGCCCTGGGCGGTTCCTGGGATGGCTTGCCATCGCTGCTGGCCCTGAACGCGCCGGAAAACAAGCGCGGCTGGTACGCCATGCTGGGCCAGCTGGGCGCGCCCGCCGGCTTCCTGATCGCCGCCGGCCTGTTCTGGTTCATGCTGACCAGCCTGACGGATGAAGACTTCCTCGACTGGGGCTGGCGCTATCCCTTCTATGTCGCCTTCGCCATCAACGTCGTGGCCCTGTTTGCCCGTTTGCGCCTGGTGTCGACGAATGAATATGCGCGCCTGCTCGACGAACGCGAACTGCAGCCCGTGAGCGTGTTTGAAATGAGCCGCGGCCAGGGCCGCAACGTGCTGATCGGCGCCCTCGCCGCGCTGGCCAGCTACGCCCTGTTCCACCTGGTCACCGTGTTCCCGCTGTCGTGGATTTCCGTCTACCAGACGCGTTCGGCCCCGGACTTCCTGCAAATCCAGATGCTCGGCGCCGTGCTGGCCGCCATCGGCGTGGTGATTTCCGGCTTGCTGGCCGATAAAGTGGGCCGCCGCACCACCCTGGGCGTGCTGGCCGTGCTGATCGCCATCTTCAGCGCCTTCGTGCCGACCCTGATGGGCGGCGGCAATACCGGCCAGAATGTGTTCATCCTCGTGGGCTTCAGCCTGCTGGGACTGTCCTACGGCCAGGCTGCCGGCGCCGTGACGGCCAACTTCCCTGCCCGCTTCCGCTATACGGGCGCGGCCCTGACGTCCGACCTGGCCTGGCTGGTCGGCGCCGGTTTCGCCCCGCTGGTGGCGCTGGGCCTGTCGGCCAACTTCGGCCTCGCCTATGTCAGCTTCTACCTGCTGTCGGGCGCCGTCGCCTCGCTGGCCGCGCTGAGCCTGAACCGGGCGCTGGAAATCCGCGACTGACATATATATAGAGGCAAATCGGGTGGCAGCGTGCTGCCACCCGACAATACCCAAGAAACGCCGGCACCGTCCGGCGTTTTTTCATGCCCGCTCCTTGGCCAGGCTTACTGTATCGCCAGCTGCCGCCCGCCCGTGCCCTCCTTCTTCGGCAAGTCCAGCAGCAGCACGCCATTTTCATAGCGCGCCTGCGCGCCGGCCTCGTCCACCTCGTGCGGCAGCACGAAGCTGCGGTATTGCTGGCCATACTCGCGTTCGCTGCGCACGGTCTTGCCGCCGCCGTCGCGCGTCACTCTTTCATCCTTGAGTTCGGCACTGATGGAGACGCGGCTCCCGTCGATGGAGACCTTGATATCGTCCTTGTTGACGCCTGGAATGTCTGCCTGCACCTGATAGGCTTGCTCGGTTTCGGAAATATCGACGCGCATGCGTGACGAACCCGCATCGCGCAAGCGCAAGGCGGGCGCGAAAAAGTCATGCATGAAATCTTCCATGTCGCTGAACGGGTCGAAACGTGCCAGCGGGTTTTGCGGATCGCGACGCATCAATTGATTAGCCATGATGTCCTCCTGCATGGGTTGGTTTGCACACGGCGGTCGTCGCAGGGACGCCGCCACCTCCTGCATCTTAGGATGCGAACCGTTTGTCTCTTTGATCTGCCTCAATCGCGGCCAGCTTGATTTTTCCCCGACGATCATCTGTGCGCTGGCGCGCTTTGCATCGCCTTACGCGTCGGCAATTTAGCGCAAGACTGTTATGCTAGCGCACGCTATGCTTGACCACCAGAAACCTTGCATTTCAATTAAAATTGACTTTTTCGCGACAGCCTTACACGGACATGATGAATACCAAGACCCCGATCGACTCCTTCAGCTTTCGCCGCATCCTCGCCCGCAACGTTACCTTGCCGCTGCTTATCGGGATCGTCACGGCCCTCGTCTTTGTCGGCTTGATCGCCTACCTGCTCTCGGCCCTGCGCTCGGTCGAGCATTCCGAACGGGTGATCGGCAACGCCAACGAGGTCATGAAGCTGTCCGTCGACCTGGAAACAGGCATGCGCGGCTACCTGCTGACGGGCGATGAAACGTTTTTGGCGCCGTATAAATCGGGCAAGGCAAAGATCGCCGTGGAAATGAACACGCTGCTCGAGCTGGTGTCGGACAACTCCATCCAGGTGGACCGGCTGCGCCGCATCCGCGCGCTGCAAGGCCAGTGGATGGAGTACGCGGAAGCCGTGATCGCCCAGCGCCGCAACAACCAGGAATTCCTCGCGCGCGTGCGCCAGGGCGAAGGGAAGCTGGAATTCGACGAAATCCGCCGCGAATTTCTCACCTTCCTGTCCATGGAGCAGCGCCTGCGCCAGGAGCGGGCCGACTCGGCCGAGGGCCGCACCATGCTGGCCGTGGTGGTGTTCCTGATCCTCAGCCTGGGCATGTCCGGCTTGCTGGCCTACCTGGGACGGCGCGAACTGCTGCGCCTGTCCGATATCTATAACGATGCGCTGGAGCAGCGCGGCAAGGACAACGACGTGCTGCAGGAGCAAGCATGGCTGCGCACGGGACAGACGGAGCTGGCGGCCCACACGAGCGGCCAGCTGGGCCTGCCGCAACTGGGACGGCACGTGCTCGATTTCCTGGCCCACCGGCTGGAAGTGGCCGTGGCCACCCTGTACGTCGTCGACGAGGATGGCAGCCTGCGCCGTACTGCCGTGTACGGCTTCAACGAACAGGGCGTGAAGGAAAAACAGGTGTTCAAGCTGGGCGAAGGCCTGGTGGGCGAGACGGCGCGCGAAAAACGCCTCAAGCATGTGCAGCAAGTGCCCGAGAATTATCTGACCGTGACGTCGAGCCTGGGCAGCGGCGCGCCGCTGGAACTGGTGTTGGTGCCCGTCAACAATGAAGGCGTCGTCAACGGCGTCATCGAACTGGGCTTTACGCATCCCGTCAGCGCCCGCGCCAAGGAGTGGCTGAACCTGATTGGCACCAATATCGGCACCTCGCTGGAAGCGGCCCTGTACCGCCAGCGCCTGCAAAATGTACTGGAAGAAACGCAGCAATTGAATGAAGAACTGGAAGTGCAGCAGGAAGAACTGCGCACGGCCAATGAAGAGCTGGGTGAGCAATCGCGCGTGCTGGAACAGTCGCAAGCCCACCTGGAAGAGCAAAAAGCGGCGCTGGAACAGTCGAACGAGCAGCTGGCCGTGCAGGCGCTGTCGCTGGACCAGAAGAACATGGCGATCGTCCAGGCGCACGCCCAGCTGGAAGCGCGCGCCGAAGAGCTGCAGCGGGCCAGCCGCTACAAATCCGAGTTCCTGGCGAACATGTCGCATGAGCTGCGCACGCCGCTGAACAGCTCGCTGATCCTGTCGAAGCTGTTGTCCGACAACAGCAGCGGCAACCTGACGCCGGAACAAGTGACGTTTGCGCAAACCATCTATTCGGCCGGCAATGACCTGTTGACCCTCATCAACGACATCCTCGACATTTCCAAGGTCGAGGCGGGCAAGCTGGAATTGACGCCGGACGCCGTGCCTTTCGACGAGCTGCTCAGCAGCATGAAGATGCTGTTCGGCGCCCAGGCGCAGCAAAAGAAACTGGTGTTTGACGTCAAGGTGGCGCCGGACACGCCGCCATCGTTCGTCAGCGACCGCCAGCGCCTGGAGCAGATCCTGAAAAATCTGCTGTCGAACGCCATCAAGTTTACCGATGCGGGCACGGTGTCCCTGCACGTGAGCGCCGATGCGGCGGGCCAGGTGCGCTTCCAGGTGCAGGATTCGGGCATCGGCATCGCCGACGACCAGCAGCACAAGATTTTCGACGCCTTCCACCAGGCCGACGGCACCACCAGCCGCCGCTATGGCGGCACGGGCCTGGGCCTGTCGATTTCGCGCGACCTGGCCGCCTTGCTGGGCGGCGGCATCGAGCTGGCCAGCACGCCGGGCCAGGGCAGCACGTTTACCTTGGTGCTGCCGGCCGTCATGCCGGAACGCGCGGTGGAGGCGGCGGCAGCGCCCCACGCCGCGCCGCAAGCGCCCGCAAAAACCGCGGCCGCCGCACCGAAGGCGGCGCCTGCCGCCAAACCCGTGCCGCTGCCCACGTTCCAGGATGACCGCGATAGCGTGCCCCCCGCCAAGACGGGCCAGCGTTCCGTGCTGGTGATCGAGGATGAGCCGTCGTTTGCCGGCATCCTGTTCGACCTCGCGCATGAAATGCAATACCGCTGCCTGGTGGCGCACGGCGCAGACGAAGGCTTGCGCCTGGCGGAAGAATTCCTGCCCGACGCCATCCTGCTCGACATGGGCTTGCCGGACCGCCCTGGCTTGCTGGTCTTGCAGCAATTGAAGGAAAACCCGATAACCCGCCACATTCCCGTGCACATCGTCTCCGGCAACGACCAGATCCAGGAAGCCATGCAGCTGGGCGCCATCGGCTACGCCACCAAGCCGCGCACGCGCGAACAATTGAAGGAAGTGTTCCACAAGCTCGAATCAAAATTCACGCAGCAGATGAAGCGCATCCTGCTGGTCGAGGACGATGAACGCCAGCGCGAAAGCGTGGTCCACCTGATCAGCGACAACGACGTGGAAATCACGGCCGTGGCGCTGGGTGAACAGGCGCTGGAACTGCTGAAGACGCAAATTTTCGACTGCATGATCATCGACTTGAAGCTGCCCGACATCCAGGGCAACGAATTGCTCGAACGTATGGAACATGAAGAATTGTGCTCGTTCCCGCCCGTCATCGTCTACACGGGCCGCAACCTGAGCCGCGAGGAAGAAGCGGATTTAATGAAATATTCGCGCTCGATCATCATCAAGGGCGCCCGTTCGCCCGAGCGCCTGCTCGACGAAGTGACCCTCTTCCTGCACAAGGTGGAGTCGGAACTGTCGAGCGAGCGCCAGGGCATGCTGCAACAGGTGCGCAGCCGCGAGCGCGTGTTTGAAGGGCGCAAGATTTTGCTGGTGGACGACGACGTGCGCAACATCTTTGCCCTGACGAATGCGCTGGAACAGAAAGGCGTGGTGGTGGAAATCGGCCGCAACGGCTTCGAAGCCATCAGCAAGCTCAACAGCGTGGACGATATCGACCTGGTGTTGATGGACGTCATGATGCCGGGCATGGACGGCCTGGAAGCGACGCGCCTGATCCGCGCCGATGGCCGCTACAACAAGCTGCCCATCATCGCGATTACGGCCAAGGCCATGAAGAATGACCAGGAAGAATGCCTGCAGGCGGGCGCATCCGACTACCTGGCCAAGCCGATCGACCTGGACCGTCTGTATTCGCTGCTGCGCGTGTGGATGCCGAAGATGGAACGCATCTGATGCCACGCCACGCGATGGAAAGCCGCTGATGTCCCCGCGCTACACGGACGAGCAGCTGCATGCGCTGATGGAAGCCATCTATCAGCGCTACAGCTACGACTTTCGCGACTATTCCCTGCCCTCGCAGCGCCGCCGCCTGAACCAGGCGCTCGAGCGCTTCCATTGCGCCGACTTGCCTGCCTTGCAACAGCAAGTGCTGGACGACGCAGCCAGCTTTGGCAAGCTGCTGCAGATTTTGACCGTGCCCGTCACGCAGATGTTCCGCGACCCGGCGTTTTTCCTCGCCTTGCGCGAACACGTGGTGCCCGTGCTGAAAACCTACCCGTCGCCGACCATCTGGGTGGCCGGCTGCTGCACGGGCGAAGAAGCGCTGTCGCTGGCCATCGTGCTGCACGAGGAAGGCTTGCTCGAACGCAGCACGATCTACGCCACGGACATCAATCCGCAGGCGCTGGCCACGGCCGCGCGCGGCGTGTATCCGCTGCACCGGCTCGAGGAGTATGGCGCCAACTACCTGGCAGCGGGCGGCCTGGGCCAGCTGGCAGACTACTACACGGTCGAGCATGCCACGGCGCGTTTCCAGCAGCGTCTGCTCGACAGTATCAACTTTGCCGACCACAGCTTGTCCACGGACAGCGTTTTTATCGAAACGCAATTGATTTTGTGCCGTAACGTACTGATTTACTTCAACAAAACCTTGCAGGAGCGGGCCCTGGGCCTGTTCCACGACTCGCTGTGCCACCGGGGTTTCCTGGGTCTGGGCAGCAAGGAAAGCACGCATTTCACGCGCTTTGCCGCCGACTTCGAGCCATTGCCGGGTCCCGAAAAGCTCTACCGCAAGCGTGCGCCGTCGCACGCCGCTTCCCATTACGCTGGGCGGCACATGCCAGGATTGAAACATGATGAATGAAACAAGCACCAAACTGCTGATCGTCGATGACTTGCCGGAAAACCTGCGCGCGCTCAATGCGCTGATCCGCGAGAGCGACCGCAGCGTCTACCAGGCCTCGTCGGGCGAAGAAGCGCTGGCCCTGCTGCTCGAACACGATTTCGCGCTGGCCATCCTCGACGTGCAAATGCCGGAAATGGATGGCTTTGAGCTGGCGCAACTGATGCGCGGCACGGAAAAGACGCGCCATATCCCCATCGTCTTCGTCACGGCGGCCGGCAAGGAAATGAATTTCGCCTTCCAGGGCTATGAAAGCGGCGCCGTCGACTTCCTGCACAAGCCGCTCGACATCAATGCCGTGCAAAGCAAGGTCAACGTGTTCGTCGCCCTGCACCAGCAGCGCAGCGAGACGCGGCGCCAGGTGCAGGCGCTCGAGCACAGCCGCCAGCAGCAGGAAGCGTTATTGAAGGAATTGCGCGCCACCCAGGCTGAACTGCAGCGCTCGCTGCGCCTGCGCGACGAATTCATGTCCATGGTGGCGCACGAGCTGCGCACGCCCCTGAACACGCTGTTTCTCGAGACGCAGATGCGCACCGTGAACCTCGAGCGGGGCAATCTGGCCGCCTTCGAGCCGGAAAAGCTGGGCAAGATGGTGGCGCGCGACGGGCGGCAAATCCGCAGCATGGTGCGCCTGATCGACGACATGCTCGACGTGTCGCGCATTACCAGCGGCAAGCTGTCTATCCGCCGCGAATCGGTCGACCTGACCAGCCTGGTGCGCCGGGTGGCCGACGACCTGTCGCCGTATGCCGCCGCGGCCGGCAGCGTGCTGGAAGTGCTGGCCTTCGAACCCATCCACGGTTACTGGGATGCCTTCCGCGTCGAGCAAATCGTTGTCAACCTGATCAGCAATGCCGTGCGCTACGGCCAGGGCCAGCCCGTGGAAATCAGCCTGGCGCACACGCAGAACAGCGCCGTCATCGAAGTGCGCGACCATGGCATCGGCATCAACGCGCGCGACCAGGAGCGCATCTTCGACGCCTTCGAGCGCGTCATGCACCAGGACCGCACCGGCGGCCTGGGCCTGGGCCTGTTCATCACCAAGCAACTGGTCGACGCGCATGGCGGCGCCATCACCCTGCAAAGCCAGCCCGGCAATGGCGCCCTGTTCAGCGTCACCCTGCCGCTGGCCGGCAGCTGAGGCCGGCATGACCATCACACCCGCCCCCCGCGGCCAGGCCGGCGCCAGCGGCGTCGCCTTCTTGCTGCAGCTGGAACGCCGGCTGCGGCTGCTGCAGGACACGGGCGAGATCCTGTCCCTGTCGGCGCAGCTGCTGGGACAGCGCCTGGGCGCCCAGCAAGTGGCCTGTTTCGATATCGACCAGAGTCTGCAATGCCCTACCCTGCAGCATGCGTGGAGCGACGGCCTGGCGCCCGGTGCCGCCGGCGAGTATTTCCTCGGCGATTATGCCGCACGCCTGGCCGATGCGCTGGCCGCAGGCCAGGCGCTGGCCGTCAGCGATGTGGCGAGCGACCCGCGCACGGCCATGCCGGCCGCGCTGGCCACGTTTGCGCGCCTGGGCATCCGTGCCTTCCTGAACATTCCCATTGCCAAGGAAGGCCGGCTGGCGGCCCTGTTCGTCGTGCACAGCAGCGCGGCACGGCTGTGGCATGCGGACGAAATCGAACTGGCCGTGCAAGTGTCGGAACGGGTCTGGTCGACCATTTTGCGGGCCCGGGCGGAATCGCGCCTGCGCGCCCTCAGCGCCACCATGGAAACACAGGTGGCCGAGCGCACGCGCGAGTTCGGCCGCACCTGGAACGTCAGCCCCGACTTGCTGGGCGTGCTCAACCTCGACGGCTATTTCGAACACTCGAACCCGGCCTGGCAAGCCACCCTGGGCTGGTCGGTCGAGGAAATCCGCACGACGAAATTTTTTGAACTGATCCATCCCGAAGACTTGCCGCGCACCCATGCGGCCTGGGAGGCGGCCAACCAGGGCCAGCCGGCGCTACGCTTCGAAAACCGCTACCGCCACAAGCTGGGCGGCTGGCACTGGCTGTCGTGGGTGGCCGTGCCCGAGGGCGAGAAGGTGTATTGCAGCGCGCGCGACATCACCGTGGAAAAGAAGCTGGAAGCGGACCTGGCCGCGCGCAACAGCGAGCGCGAACGGCTGTGGCGCAGCGCGCAAGACCTGATGGTGGCCATCGATGCCGAAGGCTGCTTTACCGCCGTCAACCCGGCCGCCAGCGCCATCCTGGGCTGGCTGCCCGAGGAAATGCTGGGCCGCAGCCTGTTCGACTTCGTGCTGCCCGAGGATGCCGCCGCCACGCGCCAGGCGCTGGCGCAAGTGTCGCGGGAAGCCATGCCCAGCTTTGAAAACCGCTACCGGCACCGCGATGGCGGCCACCGCTGGCTGTCGTGGGTGGCGGCGACCGAAGGCGACCTGGTGTTTGCCACCGGGCGCCACGTCACCCTGGAAAAGGAAGCGCAAAGCACCTTGCTCAGCATGCAGGAATCGTTGCGCCACAGCGAAATGGCGCTGCTGCAATCGCAAAAACTCGAAGCGCTGGGCAAGCTGACGGGCGGCGTGGCCCATGATTTCAATAACGTCCTGCAAATTATTTCGGGCAATCTGCAGCTGCTGCAAATGACCCTGGACGGCGACCCGCTGGCCGCCAAGCGCATTGCCAGCGCCTCGGCCGCCGTGGAACGGGGCGCCAAGCTGTCGGCCCAGCTGCTGGCGTTTGCGCGGCGTCAACCGTTGAAACCGCTGGTGACGGACCTGGCGCAACTGCTGCGTTCGACGGAAGAGCTGCTGCGGCGCGCCACGGGCGAAACCATCGAAACGCGTTTGCTGCTGTCCGACGACTGCTGGCGCGCGCTGGTCGACCCGCACCAGCTGGAAAACGTCATCCTCAACCTGGCCATCAACGCGCGCGACGCCATGAATGGCCAGGGCCAGCTGACCATCGAACTGAGCAACAGCGTGCTGGACAGCGGCTACGCGGCGCGCCATGCGGACGTGGCGCCCGGCGACTACGTGCAGCTTGCCGTCTCGGATACGGGCACGGGCATTCCCGCCGAGCTGCTGGACAAGATTTTCGAACCGTTCTTCACGACGAAAAGCGAGGGCGAAGGCACGGGACTGGGCCTGTCCATGGCGTACGGCTTCCTGCGCCAGAGCGGCGGCCACCTGACGGTGGACAGTTTGCCAGGCCACGGCAGCACCTTCCGCATCTACCTGCCGCGCTCGCTCGAAGCGGAAACGGAACTGCCGCTGCAACTGGGCGGTCCCGTGCTGGGCGGCAAGGAAACCATCCTCGTCGTGGAAGACGACGTGCAAGTGCAGACGACGGTGGTGGACATGCTGCGCGGCCTCGGCTACGTCGTGCTGCGCGCGAGCGACGGCGAAAGCGCGCTGGCCATCGTTGGCAGCGGCGTGCCCATCGACCTGCTGTTTACGGACGTGGTAATGCCGGGCAAGGTAGCCAGCACGGAACTGGCGCGCCAGGCCCGCTTGCTGCTGCCGCAGCTGGCCGTGTTGTTTACCTCGGGCTACACGCAGGACGCCATCATGCAGGGCGGCCGGCTGGAACCGGGCGTCGAGCTGCTGAGCAAACCCTACCGGCGCGAAGACCTGGCGCGGCGCATCCGCCACCTGCTGGCCAACGGCCGCCATGTGACGGCCCTGCACCAGTACCGTGCGCAGCTGGCGCCGCAGCCTGCGCCGGCGCTGCCGGAGGGAAGGCATATCCTGTTGGTGGAAGACAATGCCGACGCGCGCGCCATGACGAGCGAACTGCTGGCCATGCTCGGCCACACGGTGCTGGCCGTGGGCACGGCCGAGGAAGCCCTGCCGCTGCTGGGCACGCCGGGACTGGATCTGCTGCTGACCGATATCAGCCTGCCGCAGATGTCGGGCGTCCAGCTGGCCGAGCTGGCGGCGCGCGACTATCCGCAGCTGGAAGTGGTGTTTTCCACCGGCCATGCGCCGGCCAATTCCGGCGTGCTCGACCCGCAGGCGCGCTTCCTGGTGAAACCATTTACCGTCAAGCAATTACAGCGGGCCTTGCTGCCGCCAGGTCAGTAGACGTCGAGCCGGCGTGCCTTCAGTGCGCTGGCCAGCTCTTCCAGGCCAAACGGCTTGCGCAGGAAGCGCGCGCTGGCGTCCTGCATCAGGCTGGCGCCCCAGTCGTGTCCTGAAGCAAACACCACGTCCAGCTGCGGCCAGTGCGCGCGCGCATGGCGCGCCAGCTCCAGGCCGGACATGGTGGGCAGGCTGATGTCCGTCACCAGCACGTCCAGGCCCGGCATGGCCAACAGCGGCATGGCCGCTTCCGCGCTGGCCACGCCGTGCACGGTGTGCCCCAGCATATTGAGCATCTCGGTGGTCATTTCGCGCGCATCGTCATTGTCTTCCACCAGCAGGATGCGCCGCCCGGACGGATCGGGCGCGCCCACCAGGCGGCGGTCGGCCAGCAAATGGCGGATGCGCCGCGCCAGGTCTTCGCGCCGGTAGGGTTTGCTCAACAGCTCGACGCCAGCGTCCAGCCGCCCGCCGCGCATGATGGCGTTATGCGTATAGCCCGAGGTAAACAGCACGGCCAGGTCCGGCAGCAGCAATCTCGCCTGCTGCGCCAGCTCCTTGCTGCTGACGGGACCGGGCATGACGACGTCCGTAAACAGCAGGTCGATGGCCACGCCCGTGCCCAGCAGGGCCAGCGCCGAGGCGCCGTCGTCCGCATGCAGCACGTCGTAGCCGAGGCCGCGCAGCATGTCGACCACCGTGTGCTGCACGGGCGCGTCGTCTTCCACCACGAGGATGGTCTCGCCGCCGCCCAGCACGGGGCCCGTCAGGCCAGGCGGCGGTTCGGCCAGCTTTTCCAGCGAACGGGGCAGATAAATTTTAAAAGTCGTGCCCGCACCGGGCGCGCTGTGCACCTTGATGTGGCCCGCGCTTTGGCGGATGAAGCCGTACGCCATGGACAGGCCCAGGCCCGTGCCCTCGCCTTCCTTTTTCGTCGTGAAGAACGGTTCGAATATCTGGTCGATCACGTCGCGCTCCATGCCGTGGCCCGTGTCGGTGATGGTCAGCAGCACGTATTGCCCCTCCAGCACATCGGCATGCAGGCTGGCATAGGCGGCGTCGAGCGTGACGTTACTCAAGGTAAACGTGAGGCGCCCGCCCTTGTCCATCGCGTCGCGCGCATTGATGGCCATGTTCAGCAGCACGTTTTCCATCTGGTTCGGGTCGACCAGGGTATGCCACAAGCCTTCGCTGATGAAGGTTTCCTCGGTAATCGCCTCACCCAGGGCGCGGCGGATCAGCTCATGCATGCGGCGCAGCAGCCGGCCCAGGTCCGTCACCAGCGGTTTTAATGGCTGGCGCCGTGCAAAGGCCAGCAGTTGCGACGACAGCTTGGCGCCCCGCTCGACGGCCGAGGCGGCTGAATCGAGGCGCCTGGCCGCCTGCGGATTATCGGCCACAGTCAGCTTCAGCAACTGCAAATTACCGGAGATAATTTGCAGCACGTTATTGAAATCATGGGCCACGCCGCCCGTCAGCTTGCCGATCGATTCCAGCTTTTGCGCCTGCAACAAGGCTTGCTCGCTGCGCACCAGCGCCAGACGCGCCTCTTTTTCATCGGTGACGTCGCGGCCGATGGCGTGGATCAGCTTTTGCGCCGGCACGGCCGTCCAGGAAATCCAGCGGTAGCCGCCATCGCGCCGGCGGTAGCGGTTTTCCATGCGCAAGGTGGGTGCGCCGTGGGCCAGGCGCGACAAGTCCTGCAGGGCCGCCATGCGGTCGTCGGGATGCACGAGGCTGATGAAGTCCATGCCCAGCGATTCGATTTCCGGGCGCTCGAGGATCTTGCTCCATGCGGGGTTGACGGCAATGATCATGCCGGACAGGTCCGCCACCAGCATAATGTCGGTGGACAGCCGCCACATGCGGTCGCGGTCTGCCGTGCGGTTGGCCATTTCCACTTCCAGCGAGGAATTCAGGTAGGCCATCTTTTCCAGCACGTTCTTCTGTTCCTGCACGTCCGTATTCGTGCCCACCCAGCGCAGTACCTTGCCCGCCTCGTCGAACAGGGGCAAGGCGCGCGCCAGGAACCAGCGGTAGGCGCCGTCGCTGGCGCGGCGCATGCGGAACTCCTGCTCATAGGCGCTGGCGGTGGCGACGGCCCGGTCCCAGCTTTTCTGCGTGATCTGCACATCGTCCGGATGCACGCAGTGGCGAAAGCCGCTCGATACAAGCGACTTCATCGATTGCCCTGTGTATTCGCACACCTGTTCGTTGACCCAGTAAGTGGCGCCGCTGCCATGCGCCAGCCAGGCCTGGTTGGGCATGGTCGAGGCAAGCGAACGGAACTGCGCCTCGCTGTCGAGCAAGGCGTTGCGCGCCTGCCAGTGTTCGTCGATATCTTCGCAGGAGCCATACCATTTCACGGCCTGGCCGCGCTCGTCTCGCCGGCAATACGCGCGCGAATGCACCCAGCGGTACTGGCCATCCTGCCGGCGCACGCGCATTTCCTGGTCCAGGGGTTGGCCGCTGCCCACCGCTTCGCTCCACGCCGCCAGTGTACGGGGTACGTCCTCGGGATGGATGGCGTCCAGCCAGCTGGTGCCGAGGCCGCTGCCGCCCGTCCAGTCGCGCCAGCGCTGCGCCACATAGTCGAGCTTGCCGTCGAGGTCGGCCGTCCACAGCACTTGCGTGTTGAGCTCGATGGCGTAATGAAAGTGTTCGCGGCTGTCGTGCAGCGCCTGTTCCAGCTGGCCCCGCTCGATGACATGCGCGGCCACGCGCGCGGCCAGCGCCAGCAGTTCGATTTCCGGTTGCGTGGGATGGCATGTCGCCTGGAAAAACAGGCCCAGCACACCCAGGATATGCCCCTTCGCGCCAAAGACGGGGGCGACCCAGCAGGCGCGGTAGCCGTGCAGCATGGCTTCCTTGCGTCCCGCGCTCCAGTGCACGTCGCGCGTGATGTCGCCGCAATATACGGGCGCGCCGGAAAAGGCCGCCGTGCCGAATGGAGAAGGCTGTTCGCCGCCGTGGCGCAGGGCCAGGCACAGGTCTTGTGGCAGGCTGGGCGCGGACAAGCCGCAAAAGCGGTCGGCCTCGTCGATGAGCACCAGGCAGGCATGCGCGCCGCCCTCGGCCAGGTCTTGCAGCGCCAGCAACAAATGCTCCAATGCCTGGGCCAGGTCGGCGCCTGCCGCGATGCTGCCCAGCGCACTATGTTCGGCGTCCAGCAAGGAAAGAATGTTGTTTGCGTGCACCGTGTCGATAAGGGGAAAACTGATGCCCGAAATATACCATGGGGCAACGCTCTTGCAGGAGGAAAACAGCATGCCCCTTGATCTCTCCCCCCACGCGACCCTATGCTAAAGTGTTGCTCTCTTCTCAAGCGAATCCCAGCATGCCTACCACCTTGCCGTCCTCCCTGATCGCCACCGCCCTGCTCGCCTCCGTCCAAGGCGCCGTCGCCGCCCCCATGAGCCTCGACGATTACCTGGCCCTGAGCGGCCCCGCCCCCACGGCGCAGATCGCGTATGGCCCCGCGCCGTCGCAATACGCGCAGCTGTTCCGGCCCGAAGGCAGCGGCCCGTTCGCCGTCGTCGTGCTCGTCCATGGCGGCTGCTGGACGGTGGCCTTCGGCGGCATCAAACAGATGCGCAACGTGGCCGGCGCCCTCGTCGCGCAAGGCATCGCCGTGTGGAACGTCGAGTACCGCCGGGTCGACGAGCCGGGTGGCGGCTATCCGGGCACCTACGAAGACATGCACGCGGCGCTCGACAGCCTGCAGCAGCACGCGCCCCAGTACCAGATCGACACGAGCCGCATCGTCGCCATGGGCCACTCGGCCGGCGGCCAGCTGGTGCAGTGGATCGCCGGCCGCGAAAAGCTGCCCAGGACCAGCCCCCTGTACCGCGACACCTACCTGCCGGTAAAAAACATCGTCAGCCTGGGCGGCCTGGCCGACCTGCGCCATGAAAAGGAGTTGATCAAGACCAGCTGCGAGCGCGACATCGCGCAACTGGCAGGCAGCGCCAGCACTGAGCGTCCCGACATCTACAGCGACACCAACGCCGCCGACCTGATCCCCAACGGCAGCCGCACTGTGCTTGCCACGGGCGAGCTAGACACCATCTCCCCGCCCAGAGTCGCGCACGACTACGCGGCCAGGGCACTCAAGGCCGGCGACCATGCGGAAGTGCTAATCTTGCCCGGCGCCAGCCATTACGATGAGATTGCGGCGACGTCGAATGCTTGGGGGATAATTTTGCCGGTGGTGCGGGAGATGTTGGAGATGGCGGATGAAAAGGTGCAGTAAATGGGGCAGCATCCGCCTCAAACTTCACCCTGCATGTGCTATGTGATCAGTTACAATCAGAAGGAATAGCGTATAGCGTCAGAACGAAAGTCTACAACATGAGAGTAGTGAAAATTTGGGACGCGGATATTTATCGAGACGGCGGATCATATGGCTTTTGCTTTGATGCCGATGATGGTCACTGGTACGAGTTGTTCATGCAAACCACTGCGTTCGATGACGATAAGAGCGCCACGCACCGCCCTCCCGTCATTTACTTTGAAGGCTGCAATAGCGGACATGTCGTTCAAAACCTTTCATGGGATGAAGCAAAGGTCTTTATCAAACACCTGTCCTACAACAATCATCGCTTCAGCGAATTAGCGCTCATCGTCGCAAATGAAGGTCGCGAACTTACCGGCTGAGATTGTCCGCCACCCAGTTCGATCGCCACTCGTGGCCTGGAATTTAATTCAACTATAAATTTTTCAACAAGACTGCGATCCTTTTCCGTTTTGTCATTCTTCCAGTGAACAATGGTTCCGCGGTTTGGGGGCAGGCCGCGCCTTTGCGAGCAGACAACGACAGCAAGAACCCGCCCGCGCCTCGAACGAAGGCTGCCCGGGCCCAGCGGGCCTGAAAAATGGCCAGGGCAAGGCGCGCGGGCGAAGACAGTACGCATGTACGGCGAGCCCAAGCAACGCAGCCATGGCCATTTTCTCAGGCCCGCGGCTCTGGCCCGCCGTTCAAAACAATACGCTCACTGAACACGCGCCAGGTACTGCGCCAGCTGGGCAAACGTCGCCTTGAACCCCTGCTTCATCGACTCAAACCCCTGCTTGAACGTCTCATGCTGCTCATCCGTCGCCTTGTGCGGCGTCGACCGCAAGGTCATCGTCGTCTTGCCGTTTTCCTCGGTAAGCGTCATGACGTTGAACGATTCCAATGGCCAGGTCGCGCTAACCGGATGCTGCACGGCATTGCCCTGCTTGTCGGCGAAGGACAGGATCGAGACGATCTTTTCCGGCGCTTCAATGGCCTGGTAGGTGAACTTGCCCCACATCTCGTAGCCATTGTCGGCGCGCATGCCGTAGTGGAAGACGCCGCCCGGCCGCAAGTCCAGCGCCAGCACGCTCAATTCGAAGCCGACGGGGCCCCACCACTGGGCCAGGCGATCGGGCTCCACCCACGACTGGAACACCAGTTCGCGCGGCGCGTCGAAGGTTTGCGTGATGACAAAGTCGCTGCTGTCGCGGTGCTGTCCGTCCTGCTTCTGTTTTTCCGTCGTCATGCTGTCTCCTGATGGTGATGGGCTGACTGTTAATGTACCAGCGGCGCCAACAAACGGAAAGGCCTGTACGCCTGTCAAACCAGCATGCTAGAATATTAGTTAGACACCTAACCATTAGACGACTCACCTTATGATTTCTATCGAAGAGCGCTTTTCCGCCGCGCTCCACAAGACGGCGCGCGGCTGGCGCCATGCCATCGACCGGCGCCTGAAAGACCTGGACCTGGGGCAAGCGAGCTGGATGTGCATCGCCATGATCGCCAAATCGCCGCAGCCGCCCTCGCAAAGCGAGCTGGCCCATCAACTGGGCGTGGAAAACCCCACCATGGTGTCGATGCTGGACCGGCTCGTGAAATCGGGCTTCGTGCAGCGCCAGCCGTCGGAAACGGACCGCCGCGTGAAACTCGTCGTGCTGACGGAAGCTGGCCTGCAGGTGTATGACACGGTGCGCAAGGAAGCGGACGGTTTCCGCAAGGAGCTATTGCAGGGTATTGATCCCGATCAACTGCGGGCCGCCACCGAACTGCTGGAAGCCTTGCAGGCGGCCACGGAGAAATCCGCATGAGTTCGGCCACAGCCAGCGCCATACCGGCGCTGCCCGCTTCACAGGACCCTACCTTGAACCGGCGCATGATCACGATTTCGATCATGCTCGCCACCATCATCCAGGCGCTCGACGGCACCATCGCCAACGTCGCCCTGCCCCACATGCAAGGCAGCCTGTCCGCCTCGCAAGACCAGATCACCTGGGTGCTGACCTCGTTCATCGTCGCCGCCGCCATCGCCACGCCCCTGACGGGCTGGCTGTGCGACCGTTTCGGCCAGAAAAACACCTTTCTCGTGTCGGTCGCCGGTTTTACGCTCGCCTCCGTGCTGTGCGGCCTGTCCGGCACCCTGTCCGAGATCGTCGCCGCCCGCTTGCTGCAAGGCGTGTTCGGCGCGGCCCTCGTGCCGCTGTCGCAGGCGGTCTTGCTTGACATCAATCCACGCGAAAAACACGGCTCGGCCATGGCCATCTGGGGCATGGGCGTAATGATCGGCCCCATCCTGGGACCGACCTTGGGCGGCTGGCTGACGGACAGCTACAGCTGGCGCTGGGTCTTCTTCATCAACATCCCCATCGGCGCCATGGCCTTCTATGGCATCTGGCGCTACATCCGCAAGGACCCGCCCAACCGCCGCATGAACTTTGACATGTTCGGCTTTGCCACCTTGAGCCTGTCCATCGGCGCGCTGCAGATGCTGCTGGACCGGGGCGAGCAGAACGACTGGTTTTCCTCGACGGAAACGTGGATCGAAGCCATCGTGCTGGCCATGAGCCTCTGTTACTTCATCGCCCACACGGCGCTGCGCCCGGCCGGCAAGTCCTTCCTCGACTACCGCCTGCTGAAGAATTCGAACTATGTGAGCGGCCTGCTGTTCATCTTCATCGTCGGCATGGTGCTGTTCGCCACCCGCGCGCTGACGCCGTCGATGCTGCAAGGCTTGATGAATTACCCGGCGGCCATTGCCGGCCTGGTGACGGCGCCCAGCGGCCTGGGCACGATGCTGGCCATGCTGATCGTCGGCAGGCTGACGGGCAAGATCGATACGCGCATCCTGCTGGGCGTGGGCTTTTCGATTACCGCGTTTTCGCTGTGGCAAATGGCCAATTTCACCCTGGACCTCGTGCCGAAGACGGTCGTATGGAACGGCATCATCCAGGGCATCGGCCTGGGCCTCGTCTTCGTGCCGCTGAGCGCGGCCACGTTCGCCACCCTGTCGCCGCAGATGCGGGCCGAAGGCACGGCCATCTACAGCCTCGTGCGCAATATCGGCAGCAGCATCGGCATCGCCCTCGTGCAAACCTTGTTGGTGCGCAATACGCAGATTGCCCATGCCTCCCTGACGGAACACATCACTATCGCCAACCCGGCCCTGCATGACCCCGGTATCGCCCAGGTGTTCGACCTCGGCACGAGCACGGGCATGGCGGCGCTGAATGGCGAAATCACGCGGCAGGCGTCGATGATCGCCTACCTCGACGACTTCTGGCTGATGATGTGGCTGACCATCCTCGTGCTGCCGCTTTTGCTCCTGATCAAACCACCAAAGAAGAATGCGCCCGTCGTGGTCGACCACGCGGCCATGGAATAACCCTCATGCACACACCGATGAAACTCTCCCTGAGCGTCCTGGCGCTAAGTTTATCCCTGGCAGGCTGCGCCAGCATTCCGCCCGACACGCAACAGCTGCCGCAACAAGACCTGGCCACCGTGCAACTGGCGGCCGACATCCACCTCGCCAGCGAAGGCTGGCCCGCCGCCCAGTGGTGGCGCCAGTTCCAGGACGATCAGCTGGACCAGCTGATTGAACAGGCGCTGGCCGCCAGCCCGAACCTGGCGGTGGCGAATGCCCGCATCGGCTCGGCCCTTGCCGCGTTTGACGCGCAACACGCGCAGCGCGGCCCCAGGGTCGACCTGGACGCCAACGCCAGCCGCCAGCGCTATTCGGGCAACGGCCTGATGCCCGCCCCCATCGGCGGCAATTACTACAACGAGGTCACGGTGGGCGTGCAAGCCCATTACGACCTGGACTGGTGGGGCAAGCATAAGGCGCAGATCGCCGCCAGCCTGGGCGAAGTCAACGCGCGCCGTGCCGAGTATGCGATGGCGGAACAGATGCTGGCGGCCGAGATCGCCCGCCACTACTTCAGCATGCAAAACGGCTGGGCCCGCATGGACAACCTGCATGCGCTGGTCAAATTGCAACAGCTGCTGGTGCTGGACAAGGAAAAGCGCATCGCCAACGGCCTCGGCGTGAGCGACGACCATCTGTCCGCGCAAACGCGTTTGAGCTTGCTGCAGCAGCAGATCGCCCTGCTGGAAACGCAGGTCGTCACGGAACGGGAAGCCTTGCGCGCCCTGGTCGGCGGCGACAGCTCGGCGCTGGCCAGCCTGCAGCCGAGACAGGCCCAGGCGCTGCCGCATGCCCTGCCCGGCAAGCTGGGCATGGAATTGCTGGCGCGCCGGCCCGACTTGCAGGCGGCGCGCTGGCGAGTGCAAGCATCGATGAGCAAGATCGAGGCGGCGCAGGCGGCGTTCTACCCCGATATCGACCTGGGGGCCTCGTTCGGCCTCGATGCCATCAAGCTGGGCAAGCTGCTGCAATCGGGCAGCCGCACCCTGTTCATCGGCCCCGCCCTGTCCTTGCCCCTGTTCGACAGCGGCCGCCTGCAGGCGCAGCTTGCCGGCGCGCGCAGCGAACGCAACGAGCTGATCGCCGACTACAACCAGAACGTCTTCAATGTCGTGCGCGACGTGGCGCAGGCAGGCGCCAGGGTGCAAGGCGTGGAAAATCAGCTGCGGCTGCAGCAGGAAAACCTGCGCGCCAGCGAAGCGCAGCTGCGCAACGCCAATGCCCGCCTGAAACAAGGTCTGGCCGACCGCGCCACGCAACTGAACGCGGAAATGACCGTGCGCGGCCAGGTGGACCTGGGCATGCAGCTGCAAAACCAGCGCCAGAACGCGGAAATCAGCCTGACCGTGGCCCTGGGCGGCGGCTACCGGGGCAGCAGCGACTTTGCCGCCACGACGACTCAACAATAACGATCGATTACGGAACACATCATGAGCAGCGACACCACAGCCACCACCACCTCCACCGAACAGCCGGGCAAGCGCAAGGCCGTCCTGATCGCCATCACGGCCGCCTTTCTCGTGGCGGGTGCCGCCTGGACCGCCTACTATCAACTGGTGCTGTCCAGGGAAGAAGTGACGGACAACGCCTATGTGGGCGGCAACCTCGTCACCCTGTCCGCCCAAGTGACGGGCAATGTCGACGCCATCCGCGCCGACGAAACGCAGATGGTCAAGGCGGGCGCCCCGCTGATCACGCTGAACGCCATCGATGCGGACCTGGCCCTGAGCCAAGCCGAGGCGCGCCTGGGCAACGTCGTGCGCCAGGAGCGCGAACGCTATGCCAGCGTGGCGCAGTACGACGCCGTCATCGAGCAGCGCCGCCTGGCGCTGGCCACGGCGCAGGGCAACCTGGCCCGCCGCGCGCCGCTGGCGGCGGACCATACGATCTCGGGCGAAGATCTTGTTCATGCGAAACAGGCCGTCGACGACGCCAAAGCGGCCTTGATCGTGGCGCAGCGCCAGGCCGAGTCGGCCAAAGCGGGCGTGAGCGGCGTGAACCTGGCCAGCCATCCGGCCGTGCTGTCGGCCAAGGGCGACGTGCTGCAGGCGTGGCTGGCCGTGCGCCGCAACGCCGTGGTCGCGCCCGTTTCAGGCTATGTGGCCAAGCGCAGCGTGCAGCTGGGCACGCACGTGACGCCGGGCACGCCCCTGATGTCCATCGTGCCGCTCGACCAGTTATGGGTCGACGCGAACTTCAAGGAGTCCGAATTGCGCAATATCCGCGTGGGACAGGCGGCGACCATCGAAACGGATTTGTATGGCAGCAAAGTCGTCTACCACGGCAAGGTGCTGGGCATGTCGGCCGGCACGGGCAGCGCGTTTTCGCTGTTGCCGGCGCAAAACGCCACGGGCAACTGGATCAAGGTGGTGCAGCGCGTGCCCGTGCGCATCACGCTGGACCCGAAAGAGCTGGCCGCCCACCCGCTGCGCATCGGCCTGTCGACGACGGTGACGGTCGACACCAGCCATGGCGAAGGGGCAACCCTGGACCAGCCGATGGTGGCGTCCACCGTCTACACTACCCAGGCGCTGAGCCAGCCCGTGGACGAGGCGGAGAAGATGGCCGATGCCATCATTGCGCAAAACCTACTGAATTGATGCGTAGGTCGGCTTAGCGCAAGGCGCGTAAGCCGACAACATTGTTGGCATGGCCGGTGGTGGTGTCGGATTACGCGGGGCGTTGCCCCGCTAATCCGACCTACCTGGCCTTGCCAGCCGATGCTACCTGGTCCAGGATATGCTTGGGCACTGCCGCATAATGCTTGAATTCCATCGTGTACGTGGCGCGGCCCTGGGTCAGCGAGCGCAGGGTGGTGGAATAGCCGAACATTTCCGCCAGCGGCACGAGGGCCTTGACGATGCGCCCCGCACCGCCGGGGATGTCGTCGACGCCCTGCACCATGCCGCGCCGGGCCGTCAAGTCGCCCATGACGTTGCCCATGAACTCTTCCGGCGTTTCCGCCTCCACCTGCATCATCGGTTCCAGCAGCACGGGCGACGCCTTGCGCATGCCGTCCTTGAAGGCGATGGAGCCGGCCATGCGGAATGCGTTTTCATTCGAATCGACGTCGTGGTAGGAGCCGAACGTCAATGTCGCCTTGACGTCCACCACCGGATAGCCGGCCAGCACGCCCGATTTGAGGGTTTCGATGATGCCTTTGTCGACGGCGGGAATGAATTCGCGCGGCACCACGCCGCCCTTGATGGCGTCAACGAACTGGTAGCCCGTGCCCGGCTCCAGCGGTTCGAGTTTCAGCACCACGTGGCCGTACTGGCCCCGTCCACCCGATTGCTTGACGAACTTGCCCTCGATATCTTCCACCGCGCGCGTGATGGTTTCACGGTACGCCACCTGGGGCTTGCCCACCTTCGCTTCCACGCCGAATTCGCGCCGCATGCGGTCGACCAGAATTTCCAGGTGCAGTTCGCCCATGCCCGACATGATGGTCTGGCCCGATTCCTCGTCCGTATGCACCCTGAACGACGGGTCTTCCTGCGCCAGGCGGTTCAGGGCGATGCCCATCTTTTCCTGGTCCGGCTTGGTCTTCGGTTCGACGGCCTGGGAAATCACGGGTTCCGGGAAGATCATCTTTTCCAGCACGATGATGTGGTCGATGGCGCACAGGGTGTCGCCCGTGGTGACGGCTTTCAGGCCCACGGCGGCGGCGATGTCGCCCGCATACACTTCCTTGATTTCCTTGCGCTCGTTCGCATGCATCTGCAGGATGCGCCCCAGCCGTTCCCGCGCGCTCTTGGTGGGGTTGTAGACCATGTCGCCCGAGTTCACCACGCCCGAATACACGCGGAAGAACGTCAGCTGCCCCACGAACGGGTCCGTCATGATCTTGAAGGCCAGCGCCGAGAAATGCTCGTCGTCGGCCGGATGGCGCTCCACCTCGTTGTCGTGCTCGTCGTGGCCCATGATGGGCGGCACTTCCAGCGGCGACGGCAGGTATTCGATGACGGCGTCGAGCATGGCCTGCACGCCCTTGTTCTTGAAGGCGCTGCCGCACAGCATGGGCACGATTTCGTTGCGGATGGTGCGCGCGCGCAAAGCCTGCTTGAGTTCCGCTTCCGTGAACGTGTCGCCATTCAGGTAGCGCTCCGTCATGTCGAGGCTCGCTTCAGCCGCCTGTTCGACCAGGTGCTCGTGCCATTCCCGCGCCTGCGCCAGCAGCTCGGCGGGAATCTCGCCATAGCTGAACTGCACTCCCTGGCTGGCGTCGTCCCAGGTGATGGCGCGCATTTTCAGCAAGTCGATGACGCCCGTAAAATGCTCTTCCGCGCCGATGGGCAGCTGGATGGGCACGGCCACGCCCTTCAGGCGCTCGCCGATCTGCTTGCGCACGCGCAAGAAATCCGCGCCCACCCGGTCCATCTTGTTGATGAAGGCGATGCGCGGCACATGGTATTTATTGGCCTGGCGCCAGACGGTCTCGGACTGGGGCTGCACGCCGCCGACGGCGTCGTAGACCATCACGGCGCCGTCGAGCACGCGCATCGAACGCTCCACCTCGATCGTGAAATCCACGTGGCCGGGCGTGTCGATGATGTTAATGCGGTGTTCGGGGAAGTTGCCGGCCATGCCTTTCCAGAACGCGGTGGTGGCGGCCGAGGTGATGGTGATGCCCCGTTCCTGCTCCTGCTCCATCCAGTCCATGGTGGCGGCGCCGTTGTGCACTTCACCGATCTTGTGATTGACCCCCGTATAAAAAAGGATGCGCTCGGTGGTGGTGGTCTTGCCGGCGTCGATATGGGCGCTGATGCCGATGTTGCGGTAGCGCTCGATAGGTGTTTTGCGGGTCATCACAATCTCCATGGCTAGCCCCGGCACGACTGTGTTTGCGCCGGTTTTCCAGTGTAGCAGACATCGATTTTGGCAGTGGCGGGTAACCGGTTTTTACCATGCGCGCAACACTGACATTAACGCGCACGCGCGTTGCACAGGACAAATAAGAGTTTCGGCTATACTTTCAACTTTATTAATCCAGCAAAGATTAATCAAAATCAATACGCACGGTGAATTACCGTGCAAGGCGACGCCGCCGGCATGCAGCCCAGGTGCGCACCGAATGACATGCCCCACTCAGCCTATGACCATCCAACTAAGAAAAATAATCCTCTCCTCCCTGCTGGCGTCGCCGGCGCTGGCCATGGCCGGCGAACTGGAACAGCAAATGCAGCGTTGCGCCGTGCTTGGTGACGCCAGCGCCCGCCTGGGCTGCTTCGACACCCTGGCCAAGGCGGCGGAAAAAGCCACCATCGCCGCCGGCGGCGATCCCGTCACCGCTGCCGTGGCCCTGGCAGCGGCTGCCGAGGTTGCTCCCATCACGCCCGTCAGCCCGCCGGGCGTGGCCACGCCGGACGCCGTCAACGCCGCCATCCCCGCCATCGCGCAGGCTGGCGCGGCGCCGCCGGAAGCACCGATTTCGCGCACCCAGCAATCGTGGGAACTGAACGACGCATCGAAACGGGGCCTGTTCAACTTCCGCCCGCACCGCGACACCTATCTGTTGCTGGCCAATTACAGCGACGCCTCGAACGACGAACCGTTCCAGGATTTCACGCCAGCCGGCATCAAGAGCCAGCACGTGGAATTGACCTTCCAGCTGAGTTTCAAGATGAAACTGCTGGAGGACATCGCCGGCACGCCCATCGACATGTGGTTCGGCTACACGCAGCAAAGTTTCTGGCAGGCGTATAACCGCAAGGCTTCGAGCCCCTTCCGCGAGACCAATTACCAGCCGGAGCTGATGCTGATCTTGCCGATCAACAAGAATTTCGCGGGCCTGGAATTCAATTACCTGAACCTGGGCCTCGTGCACCAGTCGAATGGCCAGACCTCGACCCTGTCGCGCAGCTGGAACCGCGTGTATGCCGAGCTGGGCGTGGAAAAAGACAACCTGGCCGTCACGGGCCGCATCTGGCACCGCCTCGACAACAGCGCGACGGACAACGACAATATCGACATCACCGATTACATGGGACATGGCGACTTGCGCGTGAGCTACCGCAACAAGGGCCATGAATACGCCGTGACGGCGCGCCGCAATTTCAGCAAGAAGCATGGCTCGATGCAGGCCAGCTGGGCTTTCCCATTGAAAGCCAACCTGAAAGGCTATCTGCAGCTGTTCTCCGGCTATGGCCAGAGCCTGATCGACTATAACTATTCGCAGAAATCGATCGGCGCCGGTTTCATGGTCGACCTGTAAGCAGTACACGCATAAAAAATGGCGCCGACGGCGCCATTTTTTATGGGAAATCCAGTTCAGTGCCGCCCGCCACCGAGCACCCGAGCCGGCAGCATGACGATGGCGCGCAGCAATTCGAACACGCCTTCCACGCCGATGCCGATCAGGCGAAATGGCAGCAACAGCAGCCAGGCCAGCGGATACAGCACGAGAGCCAGCAAGGCCAGGGGCCAGCACACCAGCAAGAGCAGCAGCCACAGCACGAATCCCAGCATCGCGTTCCCCTCGAATGAAATGTGCGGAGCAAGCCGTGCTTGCCCCGCTACCGTGACGGCACTATAGCCAAGCGCCGCGGGGGCGGCAACGGCCGTGCGACGAACTGCGTGCTACGGGGATGAACGGTGCAAAAACGGGAATGAACGGGGGCTTACTGGCCGACGCAAATCACTTTCGTGATGTACTCGTGCGCGTTCGGCTTCTTGCTGGCGGCCCATTTGATGGCCTGGTTGGCCTCTTCGATGGTCAGGATGGAGGCCTTGTCCTTCGACTTGATGAAGGACACGCCTTCAAACACGCCTTCCTTGCTGCGCATTACCTTGGCAAACACGGGCGGTTTGGTCTCGCCGTCGCTGATTTTGTTCTGTTGCACGAGGTAACGCTGATCGATCTGTTCCATGATAATAAAGCTGTCCAGTGGTAAAAGACGGAATATACCCTGAATGGACAAACGCCGCAGGATGAAATCGCTGCGGCGTTATCTTTAAATCAATGATACTCAGGCGTAGACGGCGTTCTGCGTGGCAGGCTGCAGATTCACGTCATAGATCACCTGCGCGCGGATCGACGTTTCCAGCGAGGGGATCGAGCCGCCCGCGCGGTACTGGAAGCTCACCTGCAGCACGTCGCCCGCCTTCACGGCCACCGGCGCGGCCAGCGGCAGGCACATGTAGTGGTTCAGCCAGTCGATGGTGGTCGAGCGCTCGGGCACGACGGCCAGGATGTTCTTGGTGACGAAACGCAAGGCGTTCAAGGTGCCGCTGCGCTCGACGACGAACTTGCCGTCGAAGCCGAACACGCTGTCCGTCGGCTGGCTGAAGTCGATGATGCTGTAGACGGACGGCGGCGCCAGTTCCAGCACGCCCGGGTGGATGGCCGTGGTTTCCTGGAATTGCACGATGGGCGCATAAAACCCCTCGAAATCGTATTCCTGCTGCATCGGCTGCACGGCCATGATGACGGCCTCGGGCAGGAAGATGGGCAGCGGGCCGCCGAAGCGGGCCAGGTAGCGGCGCTTGAACGATTCGATCACTTCCACCTGCTTTTCGCGCAGCATGCCTACATGGATCATTTCGCAGATGACCACGTCAACGGGCTCGGGCGGCAGGTATTCGAAGGCGTCCGCATGGACGACTTCGACTTTTTCACCGTTCGGGTTGAGCGCCAGCATCTTGCGCGCTTCCTTGACCATGTCCGGATTGAACTCCACGCACCAGACCTTGTCGGCGCGCGCTGCCGCAAACCACGACAGCACGCCCGTGCCGCCGCCCAGCTCCAGCACCTTCATGCCGGGTTTCACCGCGTAATCGATCGCCGACTTGAACCCGTGCATGCGGTTCTGGTCCATCAACATATTGTGATGGTAATGGACGGGGATAAATTGCCCCAGGTAACAACTCTCGATTTCTCGTTCATTCAGCATGTCTGTCCTCTTGGAGTCTGGCTCCGATGGCCGATCGGTTTTGTCATTCCAGAAAGCAGTGATATCGCACGGGCTGCGCGAGGGGCGGCGACAATACAGCCGGCGCCTGACGGTGGTGTGATGGCCCATGCGAACAATCTCCTGATTAATGCGACACGATCATTATCGTTAATCGCCAGGGAGAACAAAGGGCTGAGGTGAGAGGCAATTCCATGCCAGTTTCGGCGCTGGCATGGAAAATATTATCAGAACGACTATTTGCGGGCAGCGCGCGCCTTCTGGGCCGCTTCGATGATGGCGACCACGCCCGGCTTGTCGCCGGCCTGGGCGAACTGCACGGCCGTCCAGCCATGGTCGCTTTTCAGGGTGGCGTCCGCGCCCCAGGACAACAGCAGCTTGACGGCGCCCTCCTGTCCTTCGCGGGCGGCAAACATCAGCGGCGTGATATTGGCAGGCGCGCGCGCATCAACGACGGCGTCGCGGTCGAGCAATATCTTCATGATGGGCAAGTCACCCGCCGAGGCCGCATAGTGGAGCGCCGTCCAGCCGCTCTGGTTGACCTTGGCCCCCTTGGCCAGCAAGGCGTTCACCGCGTCCAGCTTGTGCTTGTAGGCGGCCATCATCAGCGCCGTGTTGCCGTTGGCCGAACGGGCCTCGATGTCGATGCCGGGTGCGTCGAGCAGCAGCTTGAACACCTTGTCCGCATCGTCGCGCAGCGCCAGCACGAGCGGTATGTCGCCGCGCTGCGCGTCAGGCTGGTTCGGATTCATGCCGTCAGCCAGCATGCCGCGCACGCCGCTGTCGTTGTTGACGGAGACGGCGCGGAAGAAGGCATCCGGTTCCGGCGCCGCCTGGCCGGCCGTCGCCCAGCACAGCAGCATCGCCGCAGCGAGTTTTCTCATCATGTCGGACCTTAAGAAGTTATGGCAACTGATTGAATAGCTTGAAGAAATTGTCCGTCGTCTGTTTCGCCACCTGGTCCAGGGGGATGCCTTTCAGGGTCGACAGGTACTCGGCCACGTGGGCCACGTAACCCGGTTCGTTCATGCGGCCGCGGAACGGCACGGGGGCCAGATACGGCGAATCCGTCTCGATCAGGATGCGCTCGAGCGGCACTTCCAGCGCCACGGCCTGCAAATCCTTGGCGCTCTTGAACGTGACGATGCCTGAAAACGAGATATAGAAACCCATGTCGATGGCGGCGCGCGCCACTTCCAGCGATTCCGTAAAGCAATGCATGACGCCGGCCACGCCGCCGTCGGCCACGCCCGCGCCCTCTTCGCGCATGATGCGTATCGTGTCTTCGCTGGCCGCTCTTGTGTGAATAATCAAGGGTTTACGGGTGATTCTTGAAGCTTTGATGTGAGTGCGGAAACGCTCGCGCTGCCACTCGAGGTCGCCCGTCAGGCGGAAATAATCGAGGCCCGTCTCGCCGATGGCGATGATCTTCGGGTGGTCGGCCAGGCGCACCAGGTCTTCCACTGACGGTTCAGGCGTGTCCTCGTAATCGGGATGCACGCCAACGGAGGCAAAGATATGCGGATACTGCTCGGCCAGGGCCAGCACCTGCGGAAAGTCCGGCAAGTCGACGGACACGCACAGCGCGTGCGTCACCTTGTTCTCGGCCATCTTGGCGAGGATCTCGGGCATGCGAGCAGCCAGCTCGGGGAAATTGATATGGCAATGGGAATCGATATACATAAGGCGGGATTGTACCGGAGGGAGCAAAAACTGGCAGGGGAACGGCGGCGGCGCGCATCCCCTGCCGGGGCGGTTCGGATGCTGGCAGCCGATTACATCTGCGAGGCCGGATGTTCTGCGAGCGGAACGAAGTTGCCGGTCGATTCGTCGAGCGCGTCGAGCGAACCGTTCTCGATGTCGTACACCCAGCCATGCAGGGTCAGGCGATGCTGCGCCATGGCCAGCGCCACCGAGGGATGCGTGCGCAGGTTATTCAGTTGCGCGACCACGTTGGCGCGCACCATGCCGTCGATGCGCGACTGCTCCGTCGGATGGTCGACCGATTCGTTGATCATGCGCGCAGCATCCGCATGGTGCAGCCAGCTGCGCACGGCCGGCATGTGATCGAGGCAGGCGCAGGTGGCGATCGCCTTCATCGCGCCGCAATCGGAATGGCCGCAAATGACGATGTCGCTCACGTTCAGGGCGGACACGGCAAATTCCACCGTGGCGCTGACGCCGCCCGGCTCCGGGCCGTACGAAGGCACGATGTTGCCCGCGTTGCGGATCACGAAGAGTTCGCCCGGCTCGCGCTGCGTCACCAGTTCGGGCACCATGCGGCTGTCCGAGCAGGAAATGAACAGGGCCTTCGGGGTTTGTCCCGTGGCCAGGGTCTTGAACAACTCGCGGCGCTCAGGAAAAACCTCTTTTTGGAAACGTAGGAATCCAGCAATAATGTCGCGCATAATCAATAGGGATCGTTATCTGAGCCGGTATTATCGCTGAATGGCGCAGGTTTCGCCTATTGCCCCGCCTACTGCCCTTCTGGCGGCTGCCACAGTTCCACCTTGTTGCCCTCGGGATCGATGACCCAGCCGAACTGGCCGTATGCCGAGTCGGGCGCCTTGTCCAGCACATTACAGCCTTCGTCGCGCAGCGCTTGCAGCAGCGCATCGAGGTCGTCGACCCGGTAATTGATCATGAAGGACGCCTTGCCGGGCGCGAACTGCTCGCTGTCCTTGGCCGCCACGGACCAGATGGTGGTGCCGGCCGTGGGCTGGCCAGCGGCGTCCGTCCAGGTGAAGGCGGCGCCGCCCCAGGGCTGCACGTCCAGACCCAGGTGACGCTGGTACCAGGCGCGCAGCGCGGCCGGGTCTTGCGCCTGGAAAAAGATACCGCCAATGCCAGTGACTCGTTGCATGCACGCCTCCGTTGCTGTCCAGTGCCTGACTGTAACACCGGGGGTCAAGCGTGGCAAACGGCGCAGAGATAATTTACATTAACTTAGTAACACAAGCGCTTGATTTCATTGGCAACTTGACGCATAGTCCAGCAGCATGTCTTCGAGGAACAGCTTGGGCGACAAGGGGTGTTCGGCAATCGCGCGGCGCTCATTCGCCGCCTTGATGGCGGCCATCAGGCGGCTGACGTTGATGCGCCCGGCCAGCGCTTCCAGTTCGCGCCGGTGGCGCGGGTAGTAGCGGATGGTGCCGGACAATTTAACGGAAAACACGTCGTACAGCCAGCGCTGGAGCGATGCCACGAGCGGCGCCAGCGGCGCCTTCTGCAATTTGTCGGCCGCCTTCAGGGCCGCTTCCACGCCGGGATTGGCCAGCACCTGCAGCAACTGTTCCGTTTCCTCGCGACCGCCCGATTCGGACTGGGCCAGCGCGGCCAGCGGCGCGCCGCCCTGCTCGCGCAGCCAGCTGTCCGCATCGTTCAAGCCTTGAGCCTTGAGCCACGTCAACGCCTGCTCGTGGCTGGGCATGGGCAAGGCAAATTTCCTGCAGCGCGACAAGATCGTCGGCAACAGGCGGTCCAGGCTGTTCGAGGCCAGCAGGAACAAGGTGCCCGGCGGCGGCTCTTCCAGGGTCTTCAGCAAGGCGTTCGAGGCGGGCGTATTGAGCGCCTCGGCCGGGTACAGCACCACCACGCGCAAGCCTTGCCGGTGCGTGGAAATGTTCATGAAGTCGGCCAGGTTGCGGATCTGTTCGATCTTGATGTCTTTCGACGGCGTCTTGGTCTTGGCGCTTTTCTTCGCGCCTTCACCCTCTTCGCCGTCGTCCGCCACTTCGTCTTCCAGCGCTTCCGGACGCACGCGGCGGTAATCGGGATGGTTGCCCTGGCTAAACCAGCCGCACGAGACGCAGGCACCGCAGGCATGGCCGTCGGCGCGCACGTCTTCGCACAGCAGCGCTTGCGCAAAATGCTCGATGAAGTCGGCCTTGCCGATGCCTTGCGCGCCATGGAACAGGATGGCATGCGGCATGCGCGGGCGCAAGGCTTGCAGCTGCTGCCACGCGTCCTGTTGCCACGGATACAGAGAACTTGTCATATCTTCTTCTTTTAAATCAGCGCGTTACAGTGCTTTGTGCAAGTAATACATCAAGCAATTGCGCGAGCTGCACCTGGATGTCGGCAATGCTTTGCGTGGAATCGATGATGCGGAAACGCTGCGGGAACTGGGCCGCGCGGCGCAAATACTCATTGCGCGTGGCGGCAAAGAAGTCGGCCTGCTCCTGCTCGAATTTATCCAGGGCACGCGTGGCGTCCAGGCGGGCCCGGGCAACTTCCAGGGGCACGTCGAACAGGAAAGTGATGTCCGGCTGCAGATGCGGGTGCACCCACGCTTCCAGCGCTTCCATCTTGCGCAAGTCCATGCCCCGCCCGCCGCCCTGGTAGGCGAAGCTGGCATCGGTAAAGCGGTCGGAAATGACCCACTCGCCCCGCTCCAGGGCGGGCGCGATGACTTGCGCGATGTGTTCGCGGCGGCTGGCGAACATCAGCAGGGCTTCCGTTTCCAGGTGCATCTTTTCATGCAGCAGCAGTTCGCGCAGCTTTTCGCCCAGGCTGGTGCCGCCCGGTTCGCGCGACGAGACGAGGGCCACGCCCCGTTGCCGCAGGTAATCGGTAACAAAGCCGATATGCGTCGACTTGCCCGCGCCATCGATGCCTTCGAAGGTGATGAAGCGGGGTTGATAGTGTTGTGTCATGAAACTCTTGATCTGATAAGGATATTAGCGCTGGTACTGGTTCACGGCGCGGTTATGGTCGGGCAAGTTGGCCGAGAACTGGCTGGTGCCGTCGCCGCGCGCGACGAAATACAGCGCCTGCGTGCGGGCCGGCGCGAGCGCCGCCGTCAGCGATTGCGCGCCAGCCAGGGCGATCGGCGTGGGCGGCAAGCCGCCGCGCGTGTAGGTATTGTACGGGGTGTCCGCTTCCAGGTCGCGTTTGCGGATCTTGCCCTGGTAATTGTCGCCCATGCCATAGATCACGGTCGGGTCCGTCTGCAGCAGCATGCCCGTCTTCAGGCGGTTGACGAAGACGCCGGCGATCATGGCCCGCTCGGACTTTTGGCCCGTTTCCTTTTCCACGATGGACGCCATGATCAGCGCCTCGTACGGGTTTTTATATGGCAAGGCCGGATCGCGCTTGAACCACGCTTCGGACAGGCGGCCTATCATGGCCGCGTGCGCCTGCTTGAAAATCTGCATTTCGCTGGCGCCCTTGGCGAACAGATACGTGTCCGGGAAGAACAAGCCTTCCGGCAGCACATATTCGGGGCTGATCTTCGCCATCAGTTCCTTGTCGGACAGGCCCACGGTATCGTGCTTGAGACCGGGATGGCTGGCCATGGCCATGCGCATCTGCTTGAAAGTCCAGCCTTCGATGATGGTCAAGGATTCCTGCGCGAACTCGCCGCGTGCCAGCTGCGTGATCAGACGCTGCGGCGTCGTGCCCGGTTTCAGCTCGTAGGAACCGGCCTTGATCTTCGAGGTCTTGCCTTCGATGCGCGCCAGCATGTTGAACAGGATGGGCACGATGGGCACGCCCGCGTCCGCGATCTGCTGGCCGGCCGCATGCGCGCCGCTGCCGGGCGCAATCGTAAACGGAATCGCTTCGCCGTCCGTGGTGATGGGCTGCTGCGCCCAGTACACAAAAGTACCGCCCACGCCGATGGCGGCGATGACTGAACTGACTACAAGTTTTTTAAAGAAAGCCATTGTTCCGATTCTTGTGATGCACTCGCTGGCGGGCAGCGCGCGCTTGTTATGATCGTTCATTTGTGAAGCAAGTACGCGCAAAGCGGCGCCAACACTGGCAATCTTGCCGCTGCCGACGCAATCTGCGCGACATCACTATAATGAACCCGTAATGATAATGCTTAATCGCTGATCTAATGGAAATTATGAATAACTGGAATCAATTTTTAACCGCCCAAGGCGCCCGCCCCGCTGCCATCGATGGCGCGCCTGACGGCACCGTCCCCATCGCCGCCGCCCCTATCGCCGATTTTGGCCAGTCCCTGACAGTGTCCCAGCTGCAAGAAGGTTTTGTCGTGGCCATCACGGACCAGGGCTTGATCGGCTTGAACGGCGACGAGGCAGCCAGTTTCCTGCACGGCCAGCTGACCAATGACGTGGAGCACCTGAACCAGGAGCAAGTGCGCCTGGCCGGCTACTGCACGCCGAAAGGCCGGCTGCTGGCCAGTTTCCTGATGTGGCGCAACGCCACCACCATTTATCTGCAATTGCCGCGCGCCATACAGACCGCCATCCAGAAGCGCCTGCAGATGTTCGTGCTGCGCGCCAAGGCCAAGCTGCACGATGCATCCGTTGATGAAGCGAACCAGGTCGTCCTGGGCTTGGGCGGCAAGCAAGCTGGCGCGGCCCTGTCGGCCTGGTTCCCCGCCCTGCCCGCCACGCCGTTCAGCAAGGTCGAGCACGCGCTGGGCACCCTGCTGCGCGTGGCCGATGCCTTTGGCAGCCCCCGCTATGAATGGCTGACGTCGGCCGCCACGGCACGCGACGTGTGGCCGCAGCTGGCTGAAAAACTGGCCAAGGGCGGAAATGACGCCTGGCAATTGTCGGACATCCATGCGGGCATCCCGCAAATCACGGCCGCCACGCAAGAGCAATTCGTGCCGCAGATGGTCAATTTCGAGCTGCTGGGCGGCGTCAATTTCAAGAAAGGCTGCTACCCGGGCCAGGAAATCGTCGCGCGCAGCCAGTACCTGGGCAAGCTCAAGCGCCGCACCACCCTCGTCAGCATCGCTGACGCAAGCGTCGTGGCCGGTGGCGAACTGTTTGCCGTCAGCGACCCCGAGCAACCTTGCGGCATGGTCGTCAACGCCGCACCCAACGGTGATGGCGGCATCGACGCCCTCGTTGAAATGAAGCTGGGGGCGATCGAAGAAGGTTCAAGCGCCGCCGGCGCCGTGCGCTACGGCTCGGCCCAGGGTGCGGCCGTGCATTTCCTGCCCATGCCTTACGTGCTTGACGCACTCGACTTGTGAGAATGCCATGAAAGATTTGTACATTTATTATCAGGTCAAGCAAGAGCACGCCCAGGCGCTGGAAGCCAGGGTGCGCGCCTTGCAGGCGAAACTGGCGGCCGCGTCCGGCGTGGCGCCGCAACTGAAGCGCCGTCCTGACAGCAAGGATGGCTTGCAGACGTGGATGGAAATCTATCCCGTCGTCGGCGAAGGGTTTGCCGAATTGCTGGCCGCTGCCGCCGACGAGGCAGGCTTGCTGGCCCTGACGGCCGGCGCGCGCCATACGGAAGTGTTCATGGATTTGCCCCCATGTGCCTGATCGTTTTTGCCTGGAAAGTCAATCCGCACATTCCGCTGATTGCCGCCGCCAACCGCGACGAATTCTATGAACGCGCCAGCGCCCCCGCCGGGGCCTGGCCCGAGCACCCGCAAGTGTATGCGGGCCGCGACCTGCAGGCGGGCGGCAGCTGGATGGGCATCACGCAGTCCGGCAGCGGCAGCTCGCGCTTTGCCGCCATCACGAACATCCGCAGCCCGCAAGACCGCAACCCGGACGCCCCCTCGCGCGGCGCCCTGGTGGCCGACTATCTGGCCGGCGACATGTCGCCGCAAGACTATATCGCGCAAATCCGTCCCGGCTGCAAAGCCTACAACGGTTTTAACCTGGTGCTGGGCGATGCGGATACGCTGATCTGGTTTTCCAACCGCGGCGATGGCGACGCGCGCAATGGCCAGCCATTGGAACCGGGCATCTACGGCCTGTCGAACGCCCTGCTCGACGCACCGTGGCCGAAGGTCCTGAAGACCAAGGCCCAGTTCGCCAGCCTGCTGTGCCAGGGCGCCCCCGACGAGGCCTATTTCGACATGCTGGCCGACACCACGCGCGCGCCGGACTTCCGCTTGCCCGACACGGGCGTGCCGCTCGACCTCGAGCGCGTGCTGTCCGCCGTCTGCATCGAAACACCGGGCTACGGCACGCGCACGTCCACCGTGGTGAAACTGTTCCCGGACTCGCCCGGCGAATTGCATGAGCTGGTGATCCAGTAGGTCGGGTTAGCGCGCAAGCGCGTAACCCGACAATACCAGCGTCCTCAACCGGCATCACCACCGTCCCCGATGTCGGATTACGCGCGCCTCCGGCGCGCTAATCCGACCTACGCAAGCTTTCCCTATCCTCATCGAAAACCCATCCATCATCGCCGCGCAGAAAAAAGAAAACGCTTGCATTAGCGCGCAAGCGCGTAACCCGACAACACCAGCGCCCTCAACCGGCATCACCACCGTCCCCGATGTCGGATTACGCGCGCCTCGGGCGCGCTAATCCGACCTACGCAAGCTTCCCCTATCCTCATCGAAAACCCACCATCCACCCATCCGCACAAAAAAAGAAAGCGCTTGCGCAAGCGCTTTCTTTTGTTTACGATAGATTCCAACGCGGCGACACAGCCGCACACTATCGCAGCACACAATAAGAATAAAACCATCAGGAGACACCATGGCCACCATGGAAGATGTAGCGCGGGCGGCGGACGTATCGTTGTCGACCGTTTCGCACGTACTCAACGGCACCCGCAAGGTCAGCCCGAAAACCGTCGCCGCCGTCAACGCGGCCATGCAGCAGATCGGCTATGTGCCGAACATGCTGGCGCGTGCCCTGGCCGGCTCCTCGTCGGGCACCATCGGCGTGGCCATTTCCGCTTTCACCAATCATTACTTCAGTGAAACCGTGCGCGCCATCGAGGCGGCCTGCACGCGCCACGGTTTGATGATGCTGTTTTCCGATACGCATGACGATCCCGAACAGGAACTCAAGGTGGTGCAGAACTTGCACCAGCGCCGGGTCGACGGCATCGTGCTGGCACCTTCGGGCGACTCGCACCATCGCACGCTCGACTACTTGACCAGCAACAAGATCGCTTCCGTGCTGGTCGACCGCATGTCGCCCCAGCCCTTCGACCAGGTGGGCGTGGAAAACATCGAGGCGACGGCCCAGCTGGTCAGCCACCTGATCGCGGCCCACGGCCACCGCCGCATCGGCTTCATCAGCGGCGCACCCGGCCTGTCCACGA
Organism: Janthinobacterium agaricidamnosum; assembly: GCF_003667705.1. Taxonomy (NCBI): domain Bacteria; kingdom Pseudomonadati; phylum Pseudomonadota; class Betaproteobacteria; order Burkholderiales; family Oxalobacteraceae; genus Janthinobacterium; species Janthinobacterium agaricidamnosum. Next base: position 2,979,940 of record NZ_CP033019.1, read on the forward strand.
CGCACGAGCGTATCGACGGCTACCGCCTGGCCTTGCAGCGCGCCGATATCGTTTTTGACCCCGCACTGCTGCGCTCGGGCGACTCGAACCTCGAGCGCAGCGGCGCGGCCACGCGCGAGTTGCTGGCCCTGCCCGCCGGACAGCGCCCGACAGCCATCGTGGCCGGCAATAACCTGATGACCATCGGCACCATGCACGCCTTGCGCGATGCACAGATTGCGGTACCGCAAGACGTGGCGCTGGCCGGCTTCGATGATTTCGACTGGGCCGATTACTTCAGCCCCCGCCTGACCGTGATGGCGCAGCCGCTGGAAGAGCTGGGCGCCATGGCCGTCGACCTGTTGATCGACCGTATCGCCAACCCGGGCCGCGCCCAGCATGTGCAGCGCTTGTCGCCGACCTTGCGCGTACGCAACTCCTGCGGCTGCCCCTGACCTTTCACTGTAAATCAACATGCATCCAGCGATTTCCCTCGGTATCGACCTCGGTACCTCCGAACTGAAAACCGTGCTGATGGACGGCACGGGCGCCGTGCGCGGCCAGGCCTCCGTGCGCATCGATACCAGCCGCCCGCAGCCGGGCTGGTCCGAACAGTCGCCGCAGGACTGGTGGGCCGCCTGCGTCAACGCGCTGGGCCAGCTGCGCACCGGCTGGCCGCAGGACTACGCGCGCATCGCCTGCATCGGCCTGTCGGGCCAGATGCATGGCGCCGTGCTGCTCGACAGCAACGACAAGGTGATCCGCCCCGCCATCCTGTGGAACGATGCGCGCGCCGAAGCCGAGGCGGCGAGCCTGGCGCGCGATTATCCCGCCTACGCGGACGTGACGGGCAGCCTGCCCATGGCGGGCCTGACGGCGCCAAAACTGCTGTGGCTGCAAAAGCATGAACCGGCCGCGTTTGCCGCCATCGCCTGCCTGCTGTCGCCGAAAGACTATCTGCGCCTGCGCTTGACCGGAATCAAACTGACGGACATGTCCGACGCGGCCGGCACCCTGTGGCTGGACGAGGCCGCTCGCGCCTGGTACGGCCCCATGCTGGCCGCCTGCGGTTTGCGTGCGAAACAGATGCCGGCGCTGGCCGAAGGCGACGCGGCCACGGGCATCGTGCCGGCCGCCGTCGCGGATCAGCTGGGCTTGCCGATGGACGTGGTGGTGGCCGGTGGCGGGGGCGACAACCCCGTCTCGGCCGTAGGCATCGGCGCCGTCAACGGCGGCGACAGTTTCATTTCGCTGGGCACCAGCGCCGCCATCGTCTCCGTCACCGAGCAGCCGCTGGGCAACCCGACCGGCGGCGTGCACAGCTTTTGCCACGCCCTGCCCGGCCGCTGGTATGCGATGGGCGCGATCCTGTCGGGCGCCAGCTGCCTGCGCTGGGCCACTGGCGTACTGGGCCAGCCCGACGAGGCGGCGCTGCTGGCGCTGGTGGAAAGCGCCCTGCCGCTCGATACGGCCATCGCGCCGTCCGCCCCCCTGTTCCTGCCCTACCTGTCGGGCGAACGCACGCCGCACAACGACCCGCAGGTGCGCGGCGCTTTTTTGCAGCTGGGCCACGACAGCACGCCGGCGCAGCTCGGCTACGCCGTGCTCGAAGGCGTGGCGTTTGCCTTGCGCGACGCCATGGCGGCCGTCACCTCGACCGGTGCCGTGGTGCCCCACTGCATGCTCGTGGGCGGCGGCGCGCGCAGCCAGTACTGGGCGCAGCTGCTGGCCAATGTGCTGGGACGCGAAATGCGCACCTTGCACAACAGCGAGCTGTCGGCCAGCCTCGGTGCGGCCAAGCTGGGCTTTGCGGCCATCGGCGACGCCAGCCTGCTGACGCAGGGCTTGCCCATCAAAAACACTTTCCTGCCCGATGCCGCGCACAGCGCAGCCTTGAGCATCCGCTACGGCCGCTACCGTAGCCTGTTTCCCGCCGTGCAAGCTCTGCACCAACTCAGTGATAAGGAATAGCAATGAATCAGCTGCAACAACTGAAGCAAACCAGCACCGTCGTCGCCGACACGGGCGACTTTTTGCAACTGGCCCGCTTCGCGCCGCAAGACGCCACCACCAATCCGTCGCTGATTTTAAAAGCCGTGCTGCAACCCGATTACGCACCCTTGCTGGAAAGCACGGTCGCAGCCCACAAGCATGCCTCGCTCGACGATATCGTCGACCAGGTGCTGGTGCGCTTCGGCCTGGAAATCCTGAAAGTGGTACCGGGCCGCGTGTCGACGGAAGTCGATGCCCGTTTGAGCTTTGACCGCGACGCCACTGTCGCCCGCGGACGCCGCCTGATCGCCCTGTACGAACAAGCCGGCATTGGCCGTGAGCGCGTGCTGATCAAGGTCGCCGCTACCTGGGAAGGCATCCAGGCGGCGCGCGAACTGGAGAAAGACGGCATCTTTTGCAACCTGACCCTGCTGTTCGCGTTTTGCCAGGCCGTCGCCTGCGCCGACGCCAAAGTACGGCTGATTTCGCCATTCGTGGGCCGCATCTACGACTGGCATAAAAAATCGCTGGGCGCGGCATGGGACGAAGCGGCGCGCAGCCTGTCCAACGATCCAGGCGTGCAATCGGTCACGCGCATCTTTAATTACTACAAGCAACATGGCATCGCTACGCAAGTGATGGGCGCCAGCTTTCGCAACGTGGGGCAGATCACGGCCCTGTCCGGCTGCGACTTGCTGACCATCAGCCCCGACCTGCTGGCGAAACTCGAAGCGTCCAACGAACCGTTCGAGCGCGCGCTGGGCGGCGACCTGGGCGCGGCGCAGCCGGCCGTCACGTATGACGAAGCCGCTTTCCGCTATGCCCTGAACGACGATGCGATGGCGACCGAAAAGCTGGCCGAAGGCATCCGCGGCTTTGCCGTCGATGCGGGCAAGCTCGATGCCATGATCGAGAAATTACGCAGCCAATAAGTTTGCACCCGTTTTTTCACCCGTAGCACCGTTTGTTTTTACAATAAAAACCCTTGGAGATCCTCATGAAAAAAGTCATTACCGCCACCCTGCTGCTGTCCGCCGCCTGCGGCGCCTTCGCCGCCGACAAACCGCTGAAATCGATCGGCGTAAGCGTGGGCGACCTGGCCAACCCGTTTTTTGTCGCGATTGGCCGCGGCGCGGAAGAAAGCGCGAAAAAGCTGGGCGGCCCCGGCGTGAAAGTCACCACGGTGTCCAGCAAGTATGACCTGAACACCCAGGTGGACCAGATCGAAAACTTTATCGCCAATAAAACCGACATCATCATCCTGAACGCCGTCGATTCCAAGGGCATCGCCCCGGCCATCAAGAAAGCGCGCAATGCGGGCGTGGTCGTGATCGCCGTCGACGTGGGCGCCGTGGGCGCTTCGGCCACCGTGATGTCCGACAACACCATGGCCGGCGACGTCTCGTGCGCCTACCTGGCCAAGCAGATCGGCGGCAAGGGCAATGTGGTGATCCTCAACGGCCCACCGGTCACGTCCGTGATCGACCGCGTGAACGGCTGCAAGAAGACCCTGGCCGCGTTCAAGGATATCAAGATCCTGTCCGACAACCAGAATGCGGGCGGCAGCCGCGACGGCGGCATGACCGTGATGTCGAACTTGCTGACGGCCCATCCGAAGATCGACGGCGTGTTCGCCATCAACGATCCGACGGGCATCGGCGCCGAACTGGCGATCAAGCAATCGAAACGCACGGACGTGAAACTGATCACGGCAGTCGATGGCGCGCCCGATGGCCAGAACGCCCTGAAAAACAAGGCCGGCCTGTTTGCCGCCACCTCGGCGCAAAACCCGTACCGCATGGCAACGGACGCCGTGCAGATGGGCTACGACATCATGAACGGCCGCACGCCGAAACAGACCATGGTGCTGTTGCCGACCCCGGCCATCACCAAGGAAAACGTCGCCACCTACACGGGCTGGGTAAAGAACTGATCTGCCTGACCTGAACCACGTGGCGCCGCCGGCCAGTTCGCGGGCGGCGCCAGTTTCACCAGCAAGGAAGGACAGTCATGAGCGACAATATTATTTTTGAAATGCGCGGCATCGAGAAGCGCTTCGGCGCCACGCGCGCGCTGCGCGGCGTGCACCTGACGGTGCGCAGCGGCGAAATCCATGCCGTGATGGGAGAGAATGGCGCCGGCAAGAGCACCCTGATGAAGATTTTATCGGGCGTGTACACCCCCGATGCGGGTGAAATCCTTCTCGACGGCAAGCCGATCAAGATCCGCAACCCGGGCGAGGCCCGCGCCCTGGGCATCAACCTGATTTACCAGGAACTGAGCGTGGCCAAGAACATGACGGTGGCGCAGAACGTCTTCATGGGCAGCGAGCCGCAAGGCCCGTTCTGGACCGTCAAGGGCGGCGAGATGCGCGCGCGCACGAACGCCATCCTGGCCGACCTCGGTTCCCGTTTCGACGCCGACACCATGGTCTCGACCCTGTCGATCGCCGAGCAGCAGCAGGTGGAAATCGCCCGCGCCCTCGTGCACGAAAGCCGCATCCTGATCATGGACGAGCCGACGGCCGCCCTGTCCGACCGGGAAACAGAACAATTGTTCCGCATCATCGAAGAACAGCGCGACAAGGGCCTGGCCGTGCTCTACATCAGCCACCGCATGGCCGAGGTGGAACGTTTGGCGCGCCGCATCACGGTGCTGCGCGACGGCGCCTATGTGGGCGAGCTGGGCAAGGATGAGCTGGATCAAAAGAAAGTCGTGCAAATGATGGTGGGCCGCCCTGCCGACGACTTTTATTCGCACCAGCGCCGCACCACGCGCGGTGCCGAACGCTTGCGCGTGGAAAACGTGGGCGGCGGCAAGGTCAAGCCCGCCTCGTTCGCCCTGCATGCGGGCGAAGTGACGGGCCTGGCGGGACTCGTGGGCGCGGGCCGCACGGAACTGGCGCGCCTGATCTTTGGCGCGGACAAGAAGCAATCGGGGCAAGTGTGGCTCGACGGCCAGGAAGTGCACATCCAGCGGCCGCTGGCGGCCATCCGCCACGGCATCGGCTATCTGCCGGAAGACCGCAAGAGCCTGGGCTTGTTCATGCAATTGTCGGCCATGGAAAACATGTCGATGAATATCCTGTCCAAACATTCGACGGCGGGCGTGGTCAACCGTGGCGCCCTGACGCAGCTCACGCGCGAGGCGATTGCCAACCTGAACGTCAAGGTCTCGGGTCCGGAAGGCATCGTGGGGGGACTGTCCGGCGGCAACCAGCAGAAAGTCTTGCTGGCGCGCTGGCTGGCCATCGCGCCGAAAGTCCTCATCCTCGACGAACCGACGCGGGGCGTGGACGTGGGCGCAAAGAGCGAAATTTACAAGATCATCCACCAGCTGGCGGACGCGGGCACGGCCGTCCTGTGCATTTCCAGCGAACTGGCCGAGCTGGTCGGCATCTGCGACCGCGTGATGGTGATGTGCGAAGGACGGCTGACGGGCGAAGTGACGGGCGACGATATCACGCAGGAAAACATCCTCGCTTACGCCACCCAGCTGGAAGCGGCATAAGAATAATCATTCAGGAGATAGACCATGACAACGAGTACCACCCGCGGCGCCCCGCGCGCCGGCGAACCCTTCAATGCCTCGAACCTGATGCGCCGCCTGGGCATGCTGCCCGTGCTGGTCGTGCTGTACCTGGCCATGTATGGCCTGACCGTGTATTTCTCGGCCGACGGCACGTCCACGTTCATGACCAGCAACAACACCATGAACATCTTCCGCCAGGTGTCGATCAACATCGTGCTGGCCTCGGGCATGACTTTCGTCATCCTGACCAGCGGCATCGATTTATCGGTCGGCTCCGTGCTGGCCGTCTCGGCCGTGGCAGGCATGCTGATGTCCTTGTCTGCCCAGTTCGCCGGCTTTTCGATTCCCACCTTCCTCATCGTCGGCTTGCTGCTGGGCGCGCTGAACGGCGTGCTGGTCGCCCTCGTCGGCCTGAACCCGTTTGTCGTGACCCTGGGTACCATGACGGCCCTGCGCGGCGCGGCCTATCTGCTGGCCGACGGCACCAGCGTGCTGAACACGGAAATCCCCAGCTTCGAATGGATGGGCAACGGCAGCTTCCTGGCCGTGCCCTGGCTGATCTGGCTGGCCGCGGCCGTCGTTCTGCTGACCTGGTTTATTTTGCGCAAGACCACCCTGGGCCTGCATATCTATGCCGTCGGCGGCAATATCCAGGCGGCCCGTTTGACGGGCATCAAGGTCGGTCTCGTGCTGATGTTTGTCTACACCATCAGCGGCCTGTTCGCGGGCCTGGGCGGCGCCATGTCGGCCAGCCGTCTGTATGCGGCCAACGGCAACTGGGGCACGGGCTATGAGCTGGACGCCATCGCGGCCGTCGTGCTCGGCGGCACGAGCCTGATGGGCGGCGTCGGTTCCGTCTGGGGCACCGTCATCGGCGCCCTGATCATCGGCGTGATGAACAATGGCTTGACGATCCTGGGGCTGTCGTCGTTCTGGCAGTATGTGGCGAAAGGTGTCGTGATCGTGCTGGCCGTGATCCTCGATAAATGGCGCCAGTCGCACGCACAGAATTGATGGCGCTGGTGGTGTCGGGTTACGCGCTTCGCGCTAACCCGACCTACCATAGCCGCCACAGGCCGGCGTAGGTCGGATTAGGACCGAAGGGCCGTAATCCGACAACACCGGAAGCACCGTTAAAACACCAGCCGCATCTCCACATGCGCAATCCCCGCCTCTTCAAATTGTTCCCCCTGCTGCACGAAACCGTGGCGCGCATAGAATGGCGCGGCCACGGTTTGTGCGTTCAACACCACCGCCAGGTCACCGCGTTCGCGCGCCTTGTCCATCAGCATGGTCAAAATGGCGCCGCCCACGCCCGTGCCGCGGCCCGGCTGGCGCACGGCCATGCGGCCGATGTGGCCATCGGGCAATAGCCGGCCCGTGCCGACGGCGTTGCCCGCGTCGTCATAGGCCACGGCATGCAGGCAGACGGCGTCCATGTCGTCGAGTTCGATCTCGGCCGGCACTTTCTGTTCATCGACGAAGACTTCAAAACGGATGGCGGTGGCATCAAGGCCCAGGGTGGCCCAGTCGCCGAGGCGGATGGTGTGCTTGGTCATGGTGTAATGTAGAAAGAAACAGGCCGTTATTGTCGCACGGCCTGCCTTTCGAGAGGGAGATCAGCTGAGCTTGACCAGCTGCTTGCCGAAGTTACGGCCTTTCAACAGGCCGATGAAGGCTTCCGGCGCGCTGGCCAGGCCCTCGGCCACGGATTCGCGGAATTTCAGCTTGCCCGTCGCCACCAGGGTACCCAGCTCCGCCAAGCCTTGCGGCCAGAATTCCGGCTGCTCGGAAACGATGAAACCGCGCATGGTGAGGCGGTTGGTGAGGATGAAGCGCGCATTGTTGAGCGGCGTCGGTTCGCCGTTGTAGCCGGCTATCCAGCCGCACAGGGCCACGCGGCCAAACGCGTTGGTGCGCGCCAGGGCCGCGTCGAATACGGCGCCGCCCACGTTTTCAAAGATGGCGTCGATGCCGTCCGGCGTGGCCGCGGCCAGGTCGGCTTCCAAGTTGCCCGCCTTGTAATCGACGCAGGCATCGAAACCCAGCTCGTCGACGACATACGCGCACTTCTCCGCCCCGCCCGCGATGCCGACCACCCTGCAACCTTTCAGTTTCGCCAGCTGGCCCACGACGCTGCCCACGGCGCCGCTGGCGGCCGATACCACCACCGTTTCGCCCGCTTTCGGCGCCATGATCTGGTTCAAGCCATACCATGCCGTCATGCCCGGCATGCCGACGGCGCCCAGGTAGGCCGACGCGGGGATGTGCGTCGTATCGACCTTGCGCAGCATCGTGCCATCCGACACGGCCACTTCCGTCCAGCCCAGGGTCCCCACCACCGTGTCACCCACGGCGAACTTTGGATGCTTCGACTCGAGCACCATGCCCACCGTGCCACCGATCATGGTTTCATCGAGCGCTTGCGGCGCCGCATAGCTTTTATTCGTGCTCATGCGCCCCCGCATGTAGGGATCGAGCGACAGGAACTGGTTGCGCACCAGCAGCTGGCCATCCGTGATGGCGGGAATCTCGACAGTTTCCAGACGGAAGTTATCCGGCTGCACTTCTCCCGTGGGACGCGAGGCGAGGACGATGCGTTGGTAAGTGGTCATAAGGGTTCCTGTTTGTGGGGTGAATTCAGAATTTAGCCCGTAACGCAAGAGCTGGGGTCAGACCCGGCGGGTCTGACCCCGGATTTACACTTCGTAATCCATGCATTGCCGTGCTTCGCGCACCGCCCCAAAAAACGGCTTGATTTTCACGTGCTCGGGATGGTTCTGGTAGGCATCGAGCGCTTCGCGGCTGGCGAACTCGCTGTACAGGACGATGTCGTAGGTCGCTTCCAGGCCCGGCTGGGCCACGGCTGCCTCGAATTTCAGGATGCCGGGCACCAAATCCGAACAGGAATCGAGCAGGGCCTTCAGTTTCAGGGCATTCGTGGCGCGGTCGGCGCCTTCGGCGTGGTCTTTGAGTTTCCAGAAAACGATGTGCTTGAGCATGGTGGCAGCTGCTTGTTTATTAATGAACCATTACTGTACCCGCTATCGGCGTGCCTTGCAGAAAGTGAGCGGCAAAAGAAAACGGGCGGCACTCAGGCCGCCCGCAGACTGGCTGTCAAGCAAGCATCACAGCACTTCGAACAGCCCGGCCGCGCCCTGCCCACCGCCGATGCACATGGTCACCACCACGTATTTGACGCCGCGGCGCTTGCCTTCGATCAAAGCGTGGCCCGTCAGGCGCGCGCCCGACACGCCGTACGGGTGGCCGACGGCAATCGCGCCTCCGTTCACGTTCAGGCGGTCCATGGGGATGCCCAGGGTGTCGGCGCAATACAGCACTTGCACGGCAAACGCTTCGTTGAGTTCCCACAGGCCGATGTCGGCCACCGTCAAGCCCGCCTTTTTCAGCAGTTTCGGAATCGCGTACACGGGGCCGATACCCATTTCATCAGGTTCGCAGCCGGCCACGGCAAAGCCGCGGAAGATGCCCAGCGGCTGCAGGCCTTTCGCTTCGGCCACTTTCGCGTTCATCACGATGGCCATGGACGCGCCGTCGGAGAACTGGCTGGCATTGCCGGCGCTGATGACGCCGCCGGGCATGGCGGGGCGGATCTTCGCCACGCCGTCATACGTTGTGTCGGCACGGATGCCTTCGTCGGCGGCAATCGTCACTTCGCGCGACACCAGCATGCCGCTGGCCTTGTCGGCCACGCCCATGACGGTGGTCATCGGCACGATTTCCGCATCGAACAGGCCGGCCGCCTGGGCCGCGGCGGCGCGCTGCTGGCTTTGCGCACCGTAGGCATCCTGGCGCTCGCGCGAAATCTGATAGCGCTTGGCCACGGTTTCGGCCGTCTGCAGCATGGGCCAGTAGACTTCCGGCTTGTGCTGCTGCAGCCAGACTTCCCTGTACATATGCGTGTTCATTTCATTTTGCACGCAGGAAATCGATTCCACGCCGCCGGCCGCATAGATATCGCCTTCGCCCGCGATGATGCGCTGCGCCGCCAGGGCGATGGCCTGCAAGCCCGAGGAACAGAAGCGGTTAACGGTCATGCCGGCCGTGGTGACGGGGCAGCCGCCGCGCAAGGCCACCTGGCGCGCGATATTGCCGCCCGTGGCGCCTTCGGGGAAGGCGCAGCCGACCAGCACGTCTTCCACTTCTTCCGCCTCGATGCGCGCGCGCTCGACGGCGGCCGCCAGTACATGGCCGCCCAGGGTGGCGCCATGCGTCATGTTGAACGCGCCCTTCCAGGACTTGGCCAGGCCCGTGCGGGCAGTCGATACGATGACGGCTTCATTCATGCTGTGTCTCCTTGTGGGGATATTATTGGGTGGGGTGTCTGCGGAATGAGAATAGCACATTTAAGTACGGTCGTTCGCAAAGTTGGAATGATCAGCAATTTGTAAGCTTGGTGTAAGTTTCAAGCAAGCATGACGTAAGGTTCGGAGAACACACTCGCCCCAAGCTGTTGCAAGAATGGTCAAAAAGACCTCGGCACCAGTTCACTATAAAACATAGGGAGACAAACCATGGCATCACCATCCGGCTCGGCCGACGTACGGAAAATGTCCACCAAGGGAACGCCGATTACGCCCGAGGAACGCAAGGTCATCTTTGCATCCTCGCTCGGCACCGTTTTTGAATGGTACGATTTTTACCTGTACGGTTCGCTGGCATCCATCATCGCCAAGCAATTCTTCATCGGCGACCCCACCACCACCTTCATTTTCGCGCTGCTGGCCTTTGCCGCCGGCTTCATCGTGCGTCCGTTCGGCGCGCTGGTCTTCGGCCGCTTGGGCGACATGATCGGCCGCAAGTACACTTTCCTGATCACGATTCTGATCATGGGCGGCTCCACCTTCATCGTCGGCTTGCTGCCGGGCCATGCGTCCATCGGCATCGCCGCACCGATCATCCTCGTCATCCTGCGCATCCTGCAAGGCCTGGCGCTGGGCGGCGAATACGGCGGCGCAGCCACCTATGTGGCCGAGCACGCGCCTGAAGGCAAGCGCGGCGCGTTCACGGCGTGGATACAGACGACGGCAACGCTGGGCTTCTTCCTGTCGCTGATGGTCATCCTGGGCACCCGCCTGGCGACCGGCGAGAAGGATTTCGAGGCCTGGGGCTGGCGCATTCCCTTCCTCGTTTCCGTCATCCTGCTCGGTATTTCCGTGTGGATCCGCTTGGCCATGAATGAATCGCCGGCATTTGCCAAGATGAAGGCCGAGGGCAAGACCTCGAAGGCGCCGCTGACGGAAGCGTTCGGCAAGTGGAAAAACCTGAAGATCGTCATCCTGGCCCTGATCGGCCTGACCGCCGGCCAGGCCGTCGTCTGGTACACGGGCCAGTTCTACGCCCTGTTCTTCATGATCCAGACCCTGAAAGTGGACCTGGCCACGGCCAACGTGCTCGTCGCCATCGCCCTGCTGCTGGCCACGCCGTTCTTCCTGTTCTTCGGCAGCCTGTCGGACCGCATCGGCCGCAAGTACATCATCCTCGGCGGCTGCCTGATCGCCGCCCTGACCTACTTCCCGATCTTCAACGGCCTGACCCACTTCGCCAATCCGCAGCTGGAAGCTGCACTGAAGAACTCGCCAGTGGTGGTGGTGGCCGATCCCGCTTCCTGCCACTTCCAGTTCAACATGACCGGCACCAAGAAGTTCCCGTCGTCGTGCGACATCGCCACGGGCTTCCTGTCGAACAGCTCGGTGAACTACACGAAGGAAGACGCGCCAGCGGGCAGCATCGCCAAGGTACGCATCGGTGCGAAGGAATTTACCTCGTTTAACGCCGTCATGACGCCGGACGGCCTGAACTTCGATGCCGAGAGCAAGGCCCATGAAGCAGCGCTGAAGAAAGAAATCGGCGCCGGCATCAAGGAAGCGGGCTACCCTGCGAAAGCCGATCCGGACCAGATCAACAAGCCGATGGTCGTCTTGCTGCTGTTCATCCTGGTGCTGTACGTGACCATGGTGTATGGCCCGATCGCCGCCATGCTGGTGGAAATGTTCCCGACGCGTATACGTTACACCTCGATGTCGCTGCCCTACCATATCGGTAACGGCTGGTTCGGCGGCTTGCTGCCGACCACGGCCTTCGCGCTGGTGGCCTTCAAGGGCGATATCTATTACGGCCTGTGGTATCCGATCGTCGTCGCCCTGGCGACTGTCGTGATCGGCACCCTGTTCGTCAAGGAAACCAAGGACAACAATATCTACGCCGACGACTGATCCGATGCAAGCCCCGGCCGCCAGGCCGGGGCCCGCAAAGCAAAACGCCGCTGACTGGTCAGCGGCGTTTGTTTTTTTAAGCAGCGTATGCGGCGCAGGCGGCGGCAAGCCTATTTTTCGCTCTTGCCCTTTTTCAGCTGGTCGCGCTGCTGCACGTATTCCTGGTAGCTGGTCTGGTTGCGCTTGCGGCAGGCGTTGCGGTCGTCGAAATTATTAAGGCTGTTGCAATACTCGCCGATCTTGTCCCGGTTCGCGTCATACAGTACTTCGCAGCCAGTGATGGCCAGCAAGAAGGGAACGATCAGATATTTCATTGCTACTCTCATGGATAGGGACGGATTGCGCGAAAAAACACCAGATTGCCCGCTGGATAAGCGTGCAGCTTTATCTTAACGCGATCCTGGCGAAAAGTACAAGCGCTCGGTATTACTAAATAGAAAGGATTCCCGGCGTGCCGCGCGCCAGGGCAGCCACCTCATCGGCACCGGCATCCTCATTCAACAGCGGGTTGGCCGCCGCAAACGCCGCCAGGTGCTCGAGCAGCACGCGCACGCGGGCCGGCAGGTAGCGCCGCTGCGTCCACACGGCATACACATGGCGCGGCTGCGGCATCCAGTCGGGCAGCACGCGCACGAGCGAACCGCGCGCCACCTCGTCGCGGCACTGCAAAAGCGGACACAGCAAGATGCCGATGCCCGCGTCGGCCATCTCCACGGCCAGGCGCATTTCGTTGACGCGCAGGCGCGCCTGCGGCTCGATCAGCATTTCGGCGCCGTCGCCGGGCCGCCGCAAGCGCCAGCTGCGCAACGGTTCGGCCACGATCAGCTCGTGCCGCTCGAGGTCCTGCAAGTCGCGCGGCACGCCGGCGCGCGCCAGGTAGCCGGGCGCGGCCACCATCACCAGCGCGGCGCTGCCCAGGCGGCGCTGCATCAGCGAGGAATCGTCGAGTGCGCCCACGCGGATGGCCAGGTCGGCGCCGCTGCCCACGAGGTCTTGCAGCAGGTTCGACAGTTCCAGCTCCAGGCGGATATCCGGATACTGCTGCATGAAACTGACCCAGGCCGGCGTCAGCAAGCCGCTGGCAAAGTTCACGGGCGCCAGCACGCGGATGCTGCCCGAAACGGCCGACAGACTGGCGTCGAGCTGCTGCGTCGCCTGCCGCAGCGCGTGCACGAGGGGTCTGCACTGCTCGTAGTATTGCCAGCCTTCCGCCGTCGGCTGCAGGCGGCGCGCGCTGCGGTTCAGCAAACGGTAGCCGAGCTGGCTTTCCAGCTTCTGCAGCCGGCGCGTGACGGTGGCGGCGGGCAAGTCTTCCTTGACGGCCGCCGCATGCAGGCTGCCCGCCTCGACGATGGCGACAAACAGGGCTAGGTCATCGAGCATGATTCGTCAAGCATGATTGCATTTTCGGAATTTGAAATTAAAAATATGGCTCTAGTATAGATTGCTGCAAGTTGTTACGCTGCATATCTTCACCATTTTGAAAGTGTCCCATGTCCGACGCCCTGCGCCTGCGCTGCGTATTTGCCTTCCTGATGTCGCTGCTCATGACCCTGCTGATGAGCGCCTGGGTCACCTGGCTCAATATCGGCTTGCAGGCGGACTTCCTGCCCCGCTGGCGCCATGCCTTCTTTGCCGCCTGGCCCGTGGCCTTCTGCGCCGTGATGCTGTTCGCGCCCCGCGTGCAGCTGATGAGCCGCAACATCGTGGCGCGGCTCGCCCGCCACCCTTAACCGGCAGTCAACCAGCAACGGTATCACTCGGTCACTGCCGCCCACGGCCGCCCTGATCCGGGCTATGCTATGGCCGTCCTGTTTTTTACAGCGGAGTGCCCATGCTCGATCACGTATCCCTCACCGTCAGCGACCTGGAACGCGCCGAGCGCTTCTATGACGCCGTCTTTGCCGCGCTCGACGTGCCCAAGGTAGGCAGCGACCATGCCAACGCCTGGATAGGCTACGGCGAGCGCAGCGATGCACAGCACCCCGAGCGCAGCTACTTTTCCGTGCGCCTGGGCCCGCAGCCCGACGACGCGCCGCGCCGCCACTGCTGCTTCAAGGCCCCCTCGCGCGCGGCCGTGGAAGCGTTTTGGCAGGCCGGACTGGCGCATGGCGGCATCGACCTGGGCGCGCCCGGCCTGCGCCACTATCACGCCAGCTATTACGCGGCCTTTCTGTTCGATCCGGACGGCAACCGGATCGAAGCCGTCTGCCACCGCGCCGAGGCCGGCTGACAGGTGGGGAAATCCGGCTCTGTTCGGCATTTCCACTTCGAGACGATTTGCCTATAATGGCTGGCACGCCATACCGGTCCGTGAACAAAGAAGGAGATTCATGCATCATCTATTCGTCGGCCGCCCCGCGCGCACCATGCTCCTCTCCAGCGCCGGCTTGCTGCTGGCAGGCTGTTTTTCCGGCTGCTCTCTGTTTCCATCCGCCCCGGCCACGCCAGGTGTGCCGGCCACTGCGGCCCTGCCCGACGCCAGCATCGCGTATACCCTGAGCGGCCAGGACGGCTTGCCCGTCGTGTTCCAGTCGGCCATGGGCGACGGCAAGGATGTATGGGCCAAGGTCGTGCCGGAAGTCGCCCGGCAGCACCGCGTGCTCGTCTACGACCGTCCCGGCTATGGCGACAGCCAGAAGACCACCACGCCGCGCGATCCCTGCACCATTGCCGCCCAGCAGCGCGCCCTGCTGGCGCAAGCGGGCCTGAAGCCGCCGTATATACTGGTCGGCCATGGCCTGGGCGGGCTGTACCAGTATGTGTATGCCAGGCTGTACCCGCAGGACGTGGCCGGCCTGGTCCTCCTCGACCCCACGCACCCGCAGCAGTGGAACCGCCTGCAGACAGACGCGTCCACCTACGCCATGCTCGTGAAGACGCGGCGCAAACTCATGTTCAACAGTACGGAATCGGCCGAATTCGATGCCCAGACGCAATGTCTGCAACACGTCGACATGAACAGCCCGCTGCGCGTGCCCGCCATGCTGCTGGTGCGCGACAAGTTCGGCATCGAGGAAATGGGCTCGTTTGAAAACGTGGTGCGGGCGCAGGAAAAGGATTGGCAGCGCCTGTCCGGCGCGCCGGCCATCGAGCGCATCACGGGCGCCGGCTATTACATCCAGAAAGACAACCCCGTCATCGTCAACGAGGCGGTCAAGATGGTGGCGAAGAAGAAGTAAACATGCTTGCTGGCGTCCGTGGTGGTGTCGGATTACGCGGCGTGCCGCCGCTAATCCGACCTTGTATTATTCCCCTCATGCCGTTCGTGGTATTGCGAACGGTATCGACCGCTGTCAAAATCTTGATAGGCATATCAAGACCGGGTAACTGGATGCCGTATCCGCCCTTAGGCCCCGAGCCAGCTCCGTAGATCTCGCACCAGTTACCCATCCTCCATGTCAAGATCGGACAGTATCTTTGGCACCGGCATGCCGGTTAGCCCGCATTTGCAAGGTAGATCGCAAGAGGACCACAGCATGTTTAATTTAGGAATCGACGTTGCCAAGGCCAAGCTCGACTGCGCGCTGCGCCTGCCCAACGGCAAGCATCGTAACAAGGTTGTCGAGAACAACCACCAAGGATTCACCGCGCTCCACGCATGGCTGCTGAAGCATGCTGCCGGCAGCCCCAGGGTGTGCATGGAAGCGACGGGCACGTATTGGGAAGGGGTTGCCGAATATCTCGCTGGACTTGGCATGGTGGTCAGTGTCATCAATCCAGCCCAGATCAAGGCCTTCAGCGCTTCACGCCTGGTGCGCACCAAGACCGACAAGGTCGACGCACAGCTGATCGCCGACTTCGCCCATGAACGCCAGCCAGAGCCCTGGCAGGCGCCATCGCCGGCCGAGCAATCGCTGCGCGCGCTGGTGCTGCGCCTCGATGCCTTGCAAGCGATGCGCCAGCAGGAAAGCAACCGGCTTGAAGTGGCGCGCGCGGCGGTACGCCAGGGTATCGAGGATCATATTGCCTGGCTCGACGCCGAGATCAAGGCGCTGATCCTGGCGATCCGCCGTCATATCGATGACGACCCGGATTTACGCGGCAAGCGCGAATTGCTCGATAGCATCCCTGGCCTGGGCGAGCGCACGATTCCCGTGCTGCTGTCCTACTACGCCAATCCTGAGCGCTTCGACAGCGCCAAGCAGGCGGTGGCGTTTGCGGGCCTCGATCCGCGCCAGCACGAGTCAGGTTCCAGCGTGCGTGGCAAGCCACGCATGTCGAAGGTCGGCCACAGTTTCCTGCGCAAGGCACTGTACATGCCGGCCATGGTGGCAGTGCATAAGACGCCTTGGGGCAAGCGCTTCGGTCAGCGTCTGCGTGACGCCGGCAAAGCGCCCAAGCTGATCATCGGCGCCATGATGCGCAAGCTGGTGCACGTGGCATTCGGCGTGCTCAGGTCGGGAAAAATATTTGATCCGGCCTTGCACGCCGCTTGACGGGGATAACAGTATCTACCCGGCTCTTGAGCCCCTTGTCAAACCGTAGGTCGGATTAGCGAGGCTTCGCCTCGCGTAATCCGACAATACTGTTGGCATCGGCTTAGCTATTGAAACCCTTGCCTTCGCCTGCCAGCTTCACCAGCAGGGGCGCCGGCGTCCACGCTTCGCCGTGGCGGCCTTTGGCGTAGCCGGCGATCGTATCGAGCACGTTCGGCAAGCCCACCGTGTCCGCGTAGAACATCGGGCCGCCGCGGAACAGCGGGAAGCCGTAGCCCGTCAGATACACCATGTCGATATCCGAGGCGCGCAAGGCGATGCCCTCTTCCAGGATGCGCGCGCCTTCATTGACGAGCGCATACACGAGGCGTTCGACGATTTCCTGGTCGCCGATCTTGCGCCGCGTCACGCCGATGTCGGCGGAGTGCTGAACGATCATGGCGTTGACCTGTTCCGACGGATACGCCTTGCGGTCGCCCGCCTTGTAGTCATACCAGCCGGCGCCCGTCTTCTGGCCATAGCGTTTCATTTCGCACAGCAGGTCGGCCGTCTTCGAATACGTGACGTCCGGCTTTTCCACGTAGCGGCGCTTGCGGATGGCCCAGCCGATGTCGTTGCCGGCCAGGTCGCCCATGCGGAACGGGCCCATGGCAAAGCCGAACTTCTCGACGGCCTTGTCGACCTGCTCCGGCAAGCAGCCTTCTTCCAGCAGGAAGCCGGCCTGGCGGCTGTATTGCTCGATCATGCGGTTGCCGATAAAGCCGTCGCATACGCCCGAGACGACGCCCGTTTTTTTCAGCTTTTTCGACAGCGCCAGCGCCGTCGCCAGCACGTCCTTGCCCGTTTCCTTGCCGCGCACGATTTCCAGCAGCTTCATGACGTTCGCGGGGCTGAAGAAATGCGTGCCGATCACGTCCTGCGGGCGCTGCGTGAACGCGGCGATCTTGTCCAGGTCCAGGGTGGACGTGTTCGAGGCAAGGATGGCACCCGGCTTCATGACGGCGTCAAGCTGCTTGAAGACGGCTTCCTTCACGCCCAGCTCTTCGAACACGGCTTCGATGACGATGTCGGCTTGCGCGATGTCGGCATACGCCAACGTGCCGCTGACCAGCGCGATGCGCTGCTCGGCCTTCTCTTGCGTCAGCTTGCCCTTCTTGACCGTGTTTTCGTAATTCTTGCGGATCGTGGCCAGGCCCTTGTCCAGCGCTTCCTGCTTCGTTTCCAGCAGCATCACGGGAATGCCCGCGTTGGCGAAGTTCATGGCGATGCCGCCGCCCATGGTGCCGGCGCCCACGATGGCCGCGCTGGCGATCGTGCGCACGGGCGTATCAGCAGGCACGTCGGGCACCTTGCTGGCGACCCGTTCGGCAAAGAAGGCGTGGCGCAGGGCTTTCGATTCCGGTGACTGCACCAGTTGCATGAACAGTTCGCGCTCGTACTTCAAGCCATCGTCGAATTTCATCGTCACGGCGGCCGCCACGGCGTCCACGCATTTGAGCGGCGCCGGGAACGGGCCGGACATGGCCTTGACGGTATTGCGCGAAAACTGCAGGAACGCTTCATGGTTCGGGTAATCGACCTTGCGCTCGCGCACTTTCGGCAGCGGGCGCACGTCGGCTATCTTCGTGGCGAAGGCCACGGCGGCGGCCAGCAAGTCGGCGCCGGGGGCGATGACTTCGTCGAACAGGGCCGTGCCGGCCAGTTTTTCGGACGCCACGGGCGTGCCCGAGACGATCATGTTGAGGGCCATTTCCAGGCCCAGCACACGCGGCAGGCGCTGCGTGCCGCCCGCGCCCGGCAAGATGCCGAGTTTGACTTCCGGCAAGGCCATCTGCGCGCCAGGCGCCGCCACGCGGTAGTTGCAACCGAGCGCCAGCTCCAGGCCGCCACCCATGCAGACGCTGTGGATGGCCGCCACGACGGGCTTGGTCGACTGTTCGACGACGTTGATCAGGGTGTGCAGGGTCGGTTCCGTGAGCGCCTTGGGCGAATTGAATTCCTTGATATCGGCGCCGCCCGAAAAGGCCTTGCCGGCGCCCGTGATGACGATGGCTTTGACGGACTCGTCCTCCAGCGCCTGGCGGATGCCGGCCACGGCGGCCGTGCGCGTCGCCAGGCCCAGACCATTGACGGGCGGATTGGCCAGGGTAATGACGGCAACGGCGCCGTTCACTTGATATTCAGCACTCATGTCTCTTCCTTATTGGTTTTGCTCAACGTATGAGGTGGTTGCAAGGGATGAAGCTTTACTATACCGCATAAAAGAACGCTCGTATTATTTTTGTCGTGTGCGCGCGGCCGCCAGCATGCTACGCCATGGTACAACATCGTTTGCGAATCGATTCTGCTACAAGCGGCAAACTCCGGCAGAAGCTATCAATTGGATATTCATTCAAATAACAAAACCACAATAATAATAACGTCGTTTTATTCTGCGAAGGAATGCGTTTGTGATATGCCGGCATGGGGTAATTACGACAATTCTTACATTATTTATTCCCTCCCCTTGTTTTTCGACAGACGCTGGGGAATAATAAAATTATTGATTCAAATCAATACTCTACAATTTATCTACCATAGGGCCACGCGCAGAAAAAACATGGGCGGCAGTTCATTGCGCACATTCTCACCGATTATCACCAAATCACGGCCGGTGCAATGACATCCTTGCCTTATACCGATAGCAGAAAAATAATAACAGCAGCCTTATCGCCCCCATTCCTCTTCTCATATCGAAGGACATACTATGGACGCAGCCAGCCATGTCAGCCCCACGCAGGATCTGGACTTAGAAGCGATAAATACTGCATTGAACCGTGTCCAGGCCGTCATCGAATTCGAACTCGACGGCACCATCCTGCATGCGAATGACAATTTCCTGCGTGTCGTCGGATACAGCCTGGCCGAGGTGCAAGGCAAGCACCATGCCATCTTCTGCGATCCCGAGTATGTAAAAACGGCCGAATACGCCAACTTCTGGGCCAAGCTGGCACGCGGCGAATTCGACCAGGGCGAATACAAGCGCCGCGCCAGGGATGGCCGCGAAGTGTGGATCAACGCGTCGTACAACCCCATCCTCGACGCGGACGGCAAACCGTATAAAGTCATCAAGTTCGCCACCGACATCACGGCCAGCAAGCACCGCAACGCCGATTATGAAGGCAAGATCGACGCCATCAGCAAGGCCCAGGCCGTGATCGAGTTCCGGCTCGACGGCACCATCATCCGCGCCAACGACAATTTCCTCAAGTCCGTCGGCTACACGCTCGACGAGATCGAAGGCAAGCACCACCGCATGTTTTGCGAGCCCGAGTACGCCAAGAGCGCGGAGTACGCGCAGTTCTGGCAAAAACTGGGCAAGGGCGAGTTCGACGCGGGCGAATACAAGCGCGTGACCAAGGACGGCCGCGAAATCTGGCTCAATGCCTCGTACAACCCCATCTTTGACGCGGAGGGCCGCCCCTTCAAGGTGGTCAAGTTCGCCAGCGATGTGACGGCCCTGAAAAAGCGCAATGCCGAATACGAAGGCAAGGTCAGCGCAATCGGCAAGGCGCAGGCCGTGATCGAATTCGACATGCAGGGCAAGGTGCTCGATGCCAACGGCAATTTCCTCGCCGTCATGGACTATGACTTGAGCGATATCCAGGGCGAACACCACCGCATGTTCTGCGAGCCCGAGTATGCGGGCAGCGCCGAGTACAAGAAGTTCTGGCAAAAGCTCAACCGGGGCGAATTCGACGCGGGCCGCTACAAGCGCCTGGGCAACCATGGCAAGGTGGTGTGGATACAAGCGACCTACAACCCCATCCTGGACCTGAACGGCAAGCCGTATAAAGTGGTCAAGTTCGCCATCGACATCACGGACCAGGTGAACCTGGAAAACAGCATCCAGGCCAAGGCCGCCAACGACAGCCGCAAGGTCAATGCCCTGCTCGACTCGGTGGCGCGCGCGGCGCAAGGCGACCTGACCTGCCATATCGTGCCCGAAGGCGGCGAACCGATCGATTTGCTGGCCGGCGGCATCAGCAAGATGATCGTCGACTTGCGCGGCGTCATCGGCAACGTGGTATCGGCGGCCAACGGCTTTGCCGAGGCTTCGCACACCATCGCCGAACGGGCCACGGGCGTAGCCGTGGGCACGCAGGCGCTGGGGGCCACGGTGGAAGAAATGAACGCCTCCATCGACGGCTTGACGTTTTCCATCAATTCCATCGCGGAAAACACCTCGAACGCCGATTCGCTGGCGAAAGCCACGCAGCAGGAAGCGGAATCGGGCGCGCGCGCCGTCGCCAAATCGATCGAGGCGATGGACCTGATCAACCGCTCGTCGGAAGACATCGGCGAAATCGTCAAGGTCATCAGCGAAATCGCCAACCAGACCAACATGCTGGCCTTCAATGCGGCCATCGAGGCGGCGCGCGCGGGCGAGCACGGCCTGGGGTTTTCCGTCGTCGCCGACGAGGTGCGCAAGCTGGCCGAGCGTTCCTCGCAGGCGACCAAGGAAATTTCCAAGCTGATCAACGAATCCGTCAAGCGGGTGTCCACCGGCAGCGAGATTTCGCGCCAGGCCAGCGACGCCTTCGACAAGATCGTCTCGGGCGTGGCCAAGACCACGCTGGCCATCTCCGATATCTCGAAGGCGGCCAACGAGCAGCTGCTGACGGCGCGCGAAGTGTCGACGGCGATCCAGTACATCGCCGAGGAAACGGAAAAGTCGGCCGCCAACTGCGACAGCATCGCCCGCTCGACGGATGGCTTGAACGAGCGCGCGGGCAGCCTGAACCAGACTGTCTCCGGCTTCGTGGTGTAGGCCATGAGCCACGCGGCCACCTTGACGCCCGAGGTGCTGACGACCCTGATCGCGCTGGTGCGCCAGCATACGGGCATCGCCATGACCGCGCGCAAGAGCGTCTTGCTGGAACGGCGCTTGCAGCCACGGCTGCATGCGCTGTCCCTGCACAGCTACCAGGCGTACCTGGACCGGGTGGCCAGCGACCGCGACGAGGTGGCCCATTTCATCGACCTGGTGACCACCAACGACACCCTGTTCTTCCGCACGCCGCAGGTCTGGGATTACTTCCGCGACCGCTACCTGCCCGCCTGGGCGCGCGCCCATCCCGACGGCTGCCTCGCCATCTGGTCGGCGGCCGCCGCCAGTGGCGAGGAGCTGTATTCGATCGCCATGCTGTGCGAGCAATTCAAGCTGCAAGTGCCCGCCTTCCGCTACCAGATCCTGGCCAGCGACATTTCGCAGCAGATCCTCGCGGCGGCGAAGGCCGGCCAGTACAGCGGGCGCTCCGTCGAGCGCATCCGGCTGTCGCACCCGGACTTGCTGCGCAAATATTTCTCGCCCGCGCCATATGGCGTCAAGGTCAACGACGAGCTGCGGCAGCATGTCAGCTTTGCCCAGCATAACTTGCTCGAAGCGCTGCGCCCGGCGCGCCAATTCGACCTGGTGTTCCTGCGCAATGTACTGATTTATTTCGACGCGGAGCACCAGGAAGCCGTGCTGCGCCAGACGCGCCTGAGTCTCAAGGATGAAGGCCGGCTGATCCTGGGCGAGTCGGAAACGATCGCCCGCCTCGGTACCGGCTATCAGTTCGAATTTCCCATGATTTACAAGGCGGGCAGCGCATGAGCATCATCATCGAACATGGCCTGGCGCCGCAACATGTTGGCATGGGGCAACTTAGCGTCGGTACGCATGGCGAGCAGCTGCAAGCCTTGCTCGGCTCCTGCATCGGCATCGGCTTCATCTGGAAGAACGGCCCCTGCTGCGGCCTGGCCCACTGCCTGCTGCCGGAAGCGCCCGGTGCCGAGCATGCCCTTGGCGCCCGCTATGTGAGCCAGGCCGTGCCCTCGCTGCTGCGCCTGATGGGCGTGCGCCAGGCCGATTATGCCGATATCGAGGTGGTGCTGGCGGGCGGCGCCAGCATGTTCGGCCCCGCCCACGTCCATGGCCGCCTGCAGGTGGGCCGGCAAAACGCGGAGGCGGCGCAAAAATACCTGGCCCAGTGCGGCTTGCACGTCAGTTTTTGCGCGCTGGGAGGCCGCCACGGCCGCCAGTTGCTGATCGATTGCGCCCGGCACAGCTACGCCGTCACCGAGGTGGTGGCGCCACCCGAATGGATTCCACGCAAGGAAGGCGCATATGGATATGCATGAAGCGACGGGCTTGCAGGCCCATGGCGCAAGCGACACGGCCGCCGAACTGTTCGGCTCCTTCCACCTGGGCGGCGATGAATTCGCCCTGCCCGCCAGCTGCATCCGCGAAGTGGTGAACTACCCCGCGAAAGTCACGGCCCTGCCCCTGTCGCCCGCGTATCTGGAAGGCATGTTCACCTTGCGCGGCAGCGTCATTCCGGTGGTCAACCTGGGGCGCTTGTTCCGCGCCGATGCGCCGCGCGCCGTGGCCACGGACAAGATCGCCATCCTCGATTTCCAGCAAGTACTGATCGGCATCGTCTTCCAGGATACGGGCGAAATCCTGCGCGTGCCCGCCAGTGCGCGCAGCGCCCTGCAATATGCGGCCGGCGACAGACAGGCCGTCATCGCCGGCACGATTTTGCTCGACGGCGGCGCGCGCCTGCTGCAGATACTCGACCCGCACGCCCTGCTGCGCATCGAAAACGTGCCCCACGTACTGGCCCTGCAGGCGACGGGCGCCAAGCTGAGCACGGCCCGCTACCATGCGCAAAGCGAACGCCGCCAGTGCGTCAGCTTCCATGCGGCCGGCGCCACGTTCGCCTTCGAAATGCTGGCCATCCAGGAAATCATCAAGGTGCCGGAGCTGCACAGTTCCCTGCTGAACAACGAACTGTGCCTGGGGCGCATGCATTTCCGCGGCAACCAGGTGGCCGTCGTCGACTTCGGCGCCCTGCTGCAGGCGCCTGCGTGCGGCAAGGCGGCCAGGGAAGCCACGCCGGACCAGCGTGTCATCGTCGTGCGCCTCGACGGCACGACCGTGGGCTTCCTCGTCGACTCCGTCGACAGCATCGTGCATTTCTTTGGCGACGAGGTGCTGCCGATTCCCCTGCTGAGCAAGGCGCGCGCCGCCATGTTCGCCGGCTGCATCACGAAAGAAGGCTTGGGCGACATCATTTTCCTGAACCACAAGGACATCCTGTCGCAGGCGGAGATCGTCGAGATGCGCGACGGCCACGCGCGCCTGTACCCGGCCGACACGGAAACGGGCGCCGCCAAGCACAAGGCGCGGCGCCGCGTCTACATCACCTTTACGGTGGAAACCCGCTTCGCCGTGGAAATCGGGCAAGTGCGCGAAATCATCGATTTCAGCCACGCCATCACCACGCCGCCGGGGATGCCGGCCTGCATGCTCGGCATGCTCAACTTGCGTCAGCAAATGATCAGCATCATCGATCTGCGCCAGCTGTATGCGATGCCGGCCCTGCCGGACGCCAGCAGCGGCAAGATCTTGATCGTGGAACGGGGCGCCGAACGCTACGGCTTCCTCGTCGACCACGTCGACAACATCATGACCATCTCCGACAGCCAGCGCTTTGCGGCGCCGCAAATCATCCGCACGGGAGAACACGACGATCTGCGCAGCGAAATGGATGAAATGATCGACATCGGCACGGAGGCGCAGCGCCAGACCCTGTCCGTCTTCCAGTGCGATCATCTGCTGGAAAAGCTGGAGACGGCGCTGCCGCGAGCGGCCTAGGATTCCTTACATCCCCGGCAACTGGTGTCCCTTGAACTGCTCGCGCAGCTTGTTCTTCTGGATCTTGCCCGTGGCGCCCATGGGCAAGGCGTCGATGAACAGCACGTCGTCGGGCGTCCACCACTTGGCGATCTTGCCCTCAAAGAACTGCAGCAAGGCGTCGCGCGTGACCGTCATGCCGGGACGCAACAC
Organism: Janthinobacterium agaricidamnosum; assembly: GCF_003667705.1. Taxonomy (NCBI): domain Bacteria; kingdom Pseudomonadati; phylum Pseudomonadota; class Betaproteobacteria; order Burkholderiales; family Oxalobacteraceae; genus Janthinobacterium; species Janthinobacterium agaricidamnosum. Next base: position 3,003,993 of record NZ_CP033019.1, read on the forward strand.
CACGACGAGCACGGGACGCTCGTCCCATTTCGGGTGGAACACGCCGATGCAGGCCGCCTGCAGTACGGCCGGGTGCGCCATGGCCAGGTTTTCCAGGTCGATGGTGCCGATCCACTCGCCGCCCGACTTGATCACGTCCTTGCTGCGGTCCGTGATCTGCATGTAGCCGTCCGCATCGATGGTGGCCACGTCGCCCGTGGGGAACCAGCCGTCCTGCAGCACCTCGCCGCCCTCGTTCTTGTAATACGAGGAAATGATCCACGGTCCCTTCACCAGCAGATGGCCATACGCCACGCCATCCCACGGCAATTCCTTGCCGTCGTCGTCGACGATCTTCATGTCCACGCCGTAGATCGCGTGGCCCTGCTTTTGCAGGATCTTGCGCTGCTCGTCCTTCGGCAAGTCCAGGTGCTTGGTCTGCAAGCCGCCCGCCGTCCCCAGCGGCGACATTTCCGTCATGCCCCAGGCGTGGATGACCTCGATGTCGAACTTGTCGATCAGGGTGTCCATCATGGCCGGCGGGCACGCCGCGCCGCCGATCACCGTGCGGCGGAAGGTGGAAAACGTCAAGTTATTCTGCAAGGCGTGGTTCAGCAAGCCCAGCCAGACGGTGGGCACGCCGGCCGAGAACGTCACTTTTTCGGCCTCGAACAATTCATACAGCGACTTGCCGTCCAGCGCCGCGCCGGGAAACACCATGCGCGCGCCGGACAGGGGCACGGAATACGGCAAGCCCCAGGCGTTCACGTGGAACATGGGCACGACGGGCAGCACGGTATCGGAGGCGCGCACGTTCAGGGCGCTGGGCATGGCCGACGCATACGCGTGCAGCACGGTCGAGCGGTGCGAATACAGGGCGCCCTTGGGATTGCCCGTCGTGCCCGACGTATAGCACAGGGTGGCGGCCGAGTTCTCGTCGAACAAGGGCCATGCGTAGTCGTCCGAATGCGTGGCGATCAAGTCTTCATAGCACAGCAGGTCGGGGATGGTGCTGCTGGCGGGCATCCGCTCCCGGTCGCACATCAGCACGAAATGGCGCACGAAGGTGCAGTCGGCGGCGATTTTTTCCACCACGGGCAAAAAGGTCAGATCGAACAATAAAACCTGGTCTTGCGCATGGTTCGAGATGTAGGCGATCTGGTCGGGGAACAGGCGCGGATTGATCGTGTGCAGCACAGCGCCCGAGCCGGACACGGCATAGTACGCTTCCAGGTGGCGATAGCCATTCCAGGCCAGGGTGGCGACGCGGTCGCCCATGCCGATGCCGAGGCCATGCAAGGCATTGGCCAGCCGGCGCGCGCGCTGGTGACAATCGCGGTAGGTGTAGCGGTGCATATCGCCTTCCACCCGGCGCGAAATGATTTCGCTGCCGCCATAATGACGCGCTGCAAACTCGATAATGCTGGAAATCAGCAGGGGCTGATTCATCATCTGGCCCATCACTGGACTCAAGGGGAATGCCGACATCGTGTCTCCTGGGGTAGCTACTCGGTTATTGTTGGAATTGACAGATTTTTCCTAGTTTCGTACGGTCGTGCGGAAATCGTCAACGCATTTCGATATTGCGCTGCAGCATGGAATTTTTGATTCCGTTTCCAGCCGCATGGGCAAGCGCCACGCGCCCTGGCGCGGTGCGGTAAAATCGCATTCCAGGCTGGCGCACCTTGCCGGTCCACCTTATTTGACTGGAATTGCCATCACCGCTCATACCTTACCACTGGATAACGCCTTTGCGGCCTTGCCGCCCGCGTTCTATACGCGCTTGATGCCCACGCCCCTGCCCGCCCCATATTTCGTGGCCGCCAGCGCGCCGGCCGCCAGCCTGGTGGGCCTCGATGCGGCGCGTCTGGCCGAGCCTGATTACGTGGCGCTGCTGGCCGGCAATGCGATTGCCGAGCGCTCGCAGCCCCTGTCGGCCGTGTATTCGGGCCACCAGTTCGGCGTCTGGGCCGGCCAGCTGGGCGACGGCCGCGCCATCCTGCTGGGCGATATCGCCACAGCGAGCGGCCCCATGGAACTGCAGCTGAAAGGCGCTGGCGCCACGCCGTATTCGCGCATGGGCGACGGGCGCGCCGTGCTGCGCTCGTCCATCCGCGAATTCCTGTGCTCGGAAGCCATGGCGGCGCTCGGCATTCCCACCTCGCGCGCGCTGGCCATCATGGGTTCGCAGCAAGGCATCATGCGCGAAACGGTGGAAACGGCGGCCGTCGTCACGCGCATGGCGCCCACGTTTGTGCGCTTCGGCTCGTTCGAACACTGGTTTTACCGCAAGCAGCCGAACGAACTGAAAATCCTCGCCGATTACGTGATCGACAGTTTTTATCCCGAGTTGCGCGCCGCAGCAAATCCATATCAAGCCTTGCTGGCGGAAGTGTGCGTGCGCACGGCGCACATGATCGCGCAATGGCAAGCCGTCGGCTTCATGCATGGCGTGATGAATACGGACAATATGTCGATCCTGGGCCTGACGCTCGATTTCGGCCCGTTCGGCTTCATGGAAGCGTTTGATGCCGAACACATCTGCAACCATACGGACCAACAGGGCCGCTATTCCTACGCCAACCAGCCGCAGGTGGGCCACTGGAACTGCTACGCGCTGGGCCAGGCCCTGCTGCCGCTGATCGGCGAAGTGGAACTGGCGCAGGCGGCGCTGGACAGCTACCAGCCGGCGTTCGCGGAGAAGATGAATAGCTTGCTGCGCGCCAAGCTGGGCTTGCAAACGAGCCAGGACGGCGATACGGCCCTGTTCGACAGCATGTTTGCGCTGATGCAAGCCAATCATGTGGATTTCACGAATTTCTTCCGCGCCTTGTCTACACTGCAGGTAGCGGCGCCCGAACATGACACCATGTTGCGCGACATGTTCATCGACCGCCCCGCCTTCGATACGTGGGCAGCGCAATACCGTGCGCGCCTGATGGCGGAAAAGAGCGTCGATGCCGAACGGCAAGCGGCCATGAACGGCGTCAACCCGAAATACGTGCTGCGCAACTATCTGGCGCAAGTGGCCATCGAGAAAGCCCAGCAGCAGGACTACACGGAAGTGGCGACATTGCTGGAAATATTGCAAAAGCCATTTGACGAACAGCCCGAACACCAGCACTATGCGGCCCTGCCGCCCGACTGGGCCAGCCACCTTGAAGTCAGCTGCTCATCCTAAGGAGTCATTATGACCACGAATAAAGTCAAGAAAACCGACGCCGAATGGCGCGCCATGCTCGACTCGATGCAATACGAAGTCACGCGCCACGCTGCCACGGAACGCGCGTTCACGGGCAAGTTCTGGGACCACCACGAACACGGCGTCTATACCTGCGTCTGCTGCAACACGCCCCTGTTCGCCTCGGACACGAAGTTCGATTCCGGCTGCGGCTGGCCCAGCTATTTCCAGGCGCTGGACCCGGCGAATGTCACGGAAATCGTCGATCGCAGCCACGGCATGGTGCGCACGGAAATCGTCTGCGCCGTCTGCGACGCCCACCTGGGCCACGTCTTCCCGGACGGCCCGCCGCCGACCGGCTTGCGCTATTGCATCAATTCGGCCTCCTTGCGCTTCGATCCGCAGCCTTGATCTGGCGATGGCTTGGGCGTTGCTCCTAAGCCATTCCTAAGATGATTCTAATAAGACCAGTGTAAAGTCTCGCCATGAAATTTCTATTCGACCTATTCCCCCTGATTGCCTTCTTCACCGCCTTCAAATTGGGCGGCATGTATGAAGCGGCCACGCACGATTTCGTGCAGCAATATTTGTCCGGCTTCGTGTCTGGCGGCCTGATCAAGGCCGACCAGGCGCCGTGGATACTTGCCACCCTCGTCGGCATCGTCGCCACGGCTTGCCAGGTCAGCTATCTGCTGCTGCGCGGGCGCAAGGTGGACGGCATGCTGTGGCTGTCGCTGTTCATCTTTGTCGTGTTCGGCGGCGCCAGCATCTATCTGCATGACGATTTCTTCCTGAAATGGAAGCCGACCCTGATCTACTGGCTGTCCGGCCTGGCCCTCTTGATTGCCCACGTGGGTTTCAAGAAAAACCTGATCCGCAAGACCATGGAAGCGCAAGTGCAATTGCCCGATGCCGTCTGGAACCAGCTGCTGGCCGCATGGATCATCTTCTTCGGCGCCATCGGCGCACTGAACCTGTTCGTCGCCTTCGTGCTGTACAAGGGCGACATGGCCGCCTGGGTCAGTTTTAAAGCGTTTGGCGCGACGGGCATCTTCTTTGCCTTCATCGTGGCGCAAACCCTGTTCCTGGCCAAACATATCAAGGAAGACGCATGATGAGCTCCACCACTGAAAACACCGCGCCGGAAACGCGCATGCAGCGCATTCGTACCCGCCTGGAAACGGCACTTTCCCCTCTGGAATGCGTGCTGGAAGACGACTCGGCACGCCACCGGGGCCATGCGGGCGCCGCCTCGGGCGGAGGCCATTACAATCTACGCATAATTTCTAGTCAATTTGAGGGGCTCAGACTCGTCATGCGTCATCGACTGGTGTATGATTCCGTGCACGATATGATGCATAATGAGATACATGCATTGGCGATTGTGGCCCTGGCGCCGTCCGAAGTAGTGTAAGGACGGCGTTTTTGGCGTACCGGGGCAACTTGGTATGCCATTTGCCGCAAGCGCCATGCACGCGTTTTCTTCCCATGCGTTTTTTACGAAACTTTCCCTAACAGGATTTAATAATGACTTTTAAGCCAGCCCGCTTGCTGATCGCACTACTCGCCGTTGTCGCGGTACCTGTTTTTGCGCAAAATGTTGCCGTTGTTAATGGCAAGCCTATCCCATCGTCGCGCGTTGATGCAGTCGTCAAGCAAGTCGTCGCCCAAGGCCAGCAACCGGATTCGCCGCAACTGCGCGAAATGATCAAGAAAGATTTGATCGGCCGTGAAGTGCTGATGCAAGAAGCGGAAAACAAAGGTTTCGGTAAAGATGCAGCCGTCAAGCAGCAAATCGAGAACGCACGCCAAGCCATCGTCATCAACGCCCTGGTCGGCGACTACCTGAAAAAGAACCCGGTCAACGACGCTGAAATCAAGGCCGAATACGACCGCTTCGTGGCGCAGACGGGCGACAAGGAATACCACGTACGCCACATCCTCGTGGGCACCGAAGCAGAGGCGAAAGACATCATCGCCAAGCTGAAAGGCGGCGCCAAGTTCGAAGATCTGGCCAAGCAATCGAAAGATACCGGTTCGGCCGACAATGGCGGCGACCTGGACTGGGCAGCCCCGTCGTCGTTCCCGAAAGTGTTCTCGGACGCCTTCGTGAAACTGCAAAAAGGCCAGGTTACCGACACCCCGGTGCAAACGCCTAACGGTTTCCACGTGATCAAGCTGGACGACACCCGCGCGGCAAAACTGCCGACCCTGGAAGAAGTCAAGCCACAGATCGCCGAAGCGCTGCAGCAAAAGAAACTGCAAGCGTATCAGGAAGAAATGATCAAAAAAGCGAAAGTTCAGTAAGAACTGACCTCCCCGGCGCCCTTTTCGGCGCCGGTCGTGTATTCTGCGCCTGAATGCGCACTGCGCGCCAGTCGCGTATATCGATTTTTAGTATATTTATTAGGAATGAACATGATTTTGAAGCCAGCCCGCCTGATCTTAGCCCTGGTCGCCGTCGTCGCGATCCCTGCGTTCGCGCAAAACGTGGCCACCGTGAATGGCAAGGCCATCCCATCGTCGCGCGTCGACCAGGTCGTCAAGCAAGTCGTCGCCCAAGGCAAGCAAGCTGATTCGCCGCAATTGCGCGAAGCCATCAAGAAAGACCTGATCGGCCGCGAAGTGCTGATCCAGGAAGCCGACAAGCAAGGCTACGGCACGCGTCCGGAAGTCAAGTCGCAGATCGACAATGCCCGTCAAAGCATCATCATCAATGCTCTGCTGGCCGACTACGTCAAGAAAAACCCTGTCAAGGACGCTGAAATCAAGGCCGAATACGACAAGTTCAAGGCACAAGCGGGCGACAAGGAATACCATGCACGCCACATCCTGGTGGCCACCGAAGCGGAAGCGAAAGACATCATCGCCAAGCTGAAAGGCGGCGCCAAGTTCGAAGAACTGGCGAAAGTGTCGAAAGACGGTTCCGCAGCCAATGGCGGCGACCTGGACTGGGCTAGCCCGGCTTCGTACGTGAAGCCATTCTCCGACGCCATGGTCGCCCTGAAACCAGGCCAGGTCACGCAAACGCCCGTGCAATCGCAATTCGGCTTCCACGTGATCAAGCTGGAAGAAACCCGTCCGACGAAGCTGCCGGCACTGGAAGAAGTCAAGGGCCAGGTGGCTGAGTCGCTGCAACAGAAAAAACTCGCCGCCTACCGCGATGAACTCATGAAAAAAGCCAAGATTCAGTAATATTGGATCGGCATGAAAAAGCGCTCCCGGTGAGCGCTTTTTTTACGCCTGAAAGAAAGCGAGATGCCATGAATCTACATGCAGAATTGAAAGCCGCGCTGGAAGCGGCCGCCGAACCGGGCCGCGCAGCGCCCATGCAGGCCTACATGCGCGGCCAGTTCGTGTTCCTGGGCGTGGCGGCACCACAGCGGCGGCTGGCCGCCAGGGGCTTGCTGGCGGGCTTGAAAGGCGTGGGGGCCGAGGTGCTGCTGGAACATGCGCAACTGCTGTGGCAGCAGCCAGAGCGTGAATACCAGCATGTGGCGCTCGACATGCTGGCCCTGCACCGGCGGCAACTGGGCGTCGAACACCTCCCCGCCCTGCTGGGCCTGGCGCGTCAGCGCGCGTGGTGGGACAGCGTCGACGGCATGGCGGGCATCGTGGGCGAGGTGCTGCAGGCGGAGCGCCAGCGCGGCGGCGATGGCCATGCGCACATGGATGGCGCCTTGCGCCACGAGGACCTCTGGCTGCGCCGCATCGCCATGCTGCACCAGCTGGGCTGGCGCGCCGGCACGGATGCCGGCTGGCTGTTCGGCGCGGCGCTGGCGCTGGCCCACGAAGACGAGTTTTTCATCCGCAAGGCCATCGGCTGGGCCTTGCGCGATTACGCGCGCCACGCGCCGAGAGAGGTGCTAGCTTTTGCCACAGAGCACCGCCAACGGCTCTCTCCCCTCAGCTACCGCGAAGCGCTGAAGCACCAGCGACCTTGAACGACTGACCGCTGAGCAATCGCAGCGCCGCGTCGATACGGGGCGCCGCATCCCAGGCCGGCACGGGTGCCAGCAAGCCCAGCGCCATCTGCCGCAGCGGCTCGGCAATTACCATGGCCAGCAGCAAGCCGGCCAGTTCGTGCCCATCCTGCAGCACCAGATGGCCGCGCGCGGCCTGGCGCTGCAACCACTGGGCCAGCAAGGCCGTACCCCGCTCGATGCCGTTGCGCTGATACACGGCCAGCAAATCGGCGCGTGCGGGAAACTCCGTGCACAGCAGACGGAACAGGCCCACGGCATCGGCCGTCAGCACGCGCGCGGCCATCGCCTGCAAGATCTCTTTTAATAATGGCAGCACTTCGCCGGGCCCAGCCGCATCGTGCGCCATGGCCGGTAAAAAGGCGTCCGTCCAGCCGCGCACCACCAGGGCCACGAGTTCCTCGCGGTTGGCCGCATACTGATACAGCGACTTCTTTGCCATGCCCGCGTGGCGCGCCACCGCTTCCATGGTCGTGGCCGCATAGCCTTCGTGCAGCAGCAGCCAGGTGGCCGCCTGCACGGCCGCCTCGCGCGCTTCTTCGGGCGGGCGCGCCGGACGGCCCCGTCCACGCACAGCCTTGCTCTCTGCCTTGCTCTCTTCTTCCTGCATGCCGGCTCCAAGCTTGATCGATGGGCAATTTTACACTGAAACATATTTAGGAAACCCTATGCGTTTCTTTAATATATAATTGCTTCACCCAAACAAAGGAGAACGACATGACGAAGCATATTGAATTCCCATGGAGCATCACCGGTACGGGCGACTTGCTCGACCCGTTCCCGCTGCACCTGGAAACGGGCATCACGCGCCTGGAAAATGGCTGCCTGCTGGTGGCGGCGCGCACAGAGCTGCACGGCTGCAGCGGGCGCATGCTGGACTGGTGGTTTACGTTTTTCGAGACGACGCAGCACATCAAGTGGTGGCATCCGCACGACCATGTGGCCCATCACGGCTGGAACAGCGCGTGGAAAAAGGGAGAAAGCTATTACGGCGCCTCGATCGAGGCGGTGGAGTCGCTGGGCGATATTCCACCCGTGAAAGCCAAGCTGAAGTTCCATGATCCGAAGGAAGTCTTTGACCCGGTGCAGCTGCAGCAGGCACGCGACAGCGGCGCGCTGTCGGCCGCCATCTGCGCGCGCATCGGCTTCGGCCAGCACGTGCAACTGGACCCGCAGGGCGACCCGCTCGATGGCGAAATGCTGCACCTGACGCGCGACACGCCGACGGGCTGCGTGCTGCGCAGCCGCTTCTTGCTGGGCCGCAATAGCCTGGACCCCGTGCGCGACGTGCCCGACGTGCTCGGCCTGAATTTGCTGCGCCATTGCTACAGCGAATTTACCTATCTGTCGCGCTTTTTACCGTCGCTGTACTACGGCGAGCACGCCAATGGCGAAAAGGCGCCGCTGCCCTGGTAAAGAGCCTTACAGCCGCTTGTGCATGCGCGCCAGCGGCAGTTTGATCGCGTTGGGCAAGTCGAGGTGAAAATCTTCCGTGACGGAAAAGCCGCTGGCCAGGTACAACGCCACGCCGGGCAAGGTGGCGGCCAATTCCAGTGCCGTAAAACCCGCGGCCCGCGCCTGCCGTTCGCAATGGCGCATCAGCATGCTGCCCAGGCCCTGGCGCGCCGCGGCCGGTTCCACGAAGAAGGCGCGGATGCGGCCCGGCTGGCTGGCCGGATCGAGCAGCGGGTCCGGCCCGCTCTTCGCGCGGTCGGCACCGTACAGGGTGGCGCGCCGGCTCCAGCCGCCGCAGGCCAGCATGACGCCGTCGCGTTCGATGACGAAATACGTGCGGTCGGCAACGAGCTGCGTATCGACGCCGAACACGTGGCGCGTCACGGCCTCGGCCTGTTCCAATGTATAGAATCCCGCGCTCAGCGCCACGCCGGAACGGGCGATCAGCGCATTCATTGCAGGCACGTCGGCCGGCAGCGCCACGCGCAGGCGCGTCAACGCGCCAAAGCTGAACCAGGCACGGCGGATGCGGCCCTGCTCCACCTCATAGGTCGCCACCAATTCCTGTGCCGAGACCCCATCGTCCGTGTCGCCATGGACGATTTCATGATCGATCACCAGCTTGCCGCAGGCGATGCGGTTGAGCAACTGCGCCTGCGGCTGGCTGGCGGCGAAGCGCGCCGTGAAGCGGGGGCCGATCTGCGCACTGCCTTGGGCCAGCAAGGTATCGGGATGCTGGAATTGCTGTGCGTCATCGGCGTAGATGGCCAGCAAGGCGGCCACGTCGTGGGCATTGTAGGCGTCCAGTTGCGCCTGGACCACCGCCGTGGGAGAAATGCGTGTATCGTTGGCAAGCGCCATGCGTGTACCTGTTGTGGAGTCGATGGAAAGTTGCAAAGGGTAACATTGTCGCCCCTGTCGCGGCGTGGTTTACTGCGATAATAACAAGATTCGTCGCAAGTGGCATATTGAGGCGTCATCCATCAACCGTAGAGCGCAATCGCACAAGCACAGCAGGAGTAAATATCATGAAATGGGAAGGCAATCGCGAAAGCGACAATGTGGAAGACCGCCGTGGCGAAGATGGCGGCGGGGGCGGCGGTGGGGGCGGCTTTGGTTTTGGCGGACGCTCGATCGGCATCGGCACCATCGTCATCGCCCTCGTCGGCTCGTATGTGCTGGGCGTCAATCCCCTGACCCTGCTCAACCTGCTCAGCGGCGGTGGCGGCCAGGTCAGCACCCAGCAAAGCCAGGCCCCGGCGCGCCAGCCGCCCGAATCGGACGAGATGGCCCGCTTCGTGAAAACGGTGCTGGCCGATACGGAAGACACCTGGGGCGCCCTGTTCAAGGCCGAAGGCGGCAGCTATGTGAAGCCCAAGCTGGTGCTGTTTTCCGGCAGCATCCCGACGGCCTGCGGCACGGGCCAGAGCGCCAGCGGGCCCTTCTATTGCCCCGGCGACCAGAAAGTCTATCTGGACCTCGACTTCTTCAATCTGATGCAGCAGCGCTTCAAGGTCTCGGGCGAGTTTGCGGAAGCCTACGTGATCGCGCATGAAGTGGGCCACCACGTGCAGAACCTGATGGGCTTGTCCGAGAAGGTCGACAATGCGCGCCGCACGGCCTCCGAACGCCAGGCCAACGCCATGTCCGTGCGCCTGGAATTGCAGGCCGATTGCTTTGCCGGCGTGTGGGCATTTCACGCGAACCAAGACCGCAAGATCCTGGAACAGGGCGACGTGGAAGCGGCCCTGAAAGCGGCCACGGCCATTGGCGATGATGCGCTGCAGCGCCAGTCGCAAGGCCATGTTGTGCCGGACTCATTTACGCACGGCACCTCGGAGCAGCGCGTGCGCTGGTTCAGCAAGGGCATCGAGAGCGGCCAGATTGCCCAGTGCAATACGTTCGAGGCGCGCCAGCTGTAAAGATCGCCCCCGTGCCGCCCTGCGCGCGCACGGGGACGTTGCTTCTACTTCAAATCGATGCGCCCGTATTGCCCATGCGTCTCGTCATCCGGCCCGGCCGCATAGAACAGCGTATTGACGGGCTGGCTGTTGAGGCCATTGCCGAAGGCGATGCCCCACAAGCCATCGATCGCCAGCGGCGTGCCATCGGTCTTGCGCAGCACGCCAGCGGCGGTACCCGTGTCGGGGTCATAGGCATTGATCTTGCCATCGCCAAAATTCCCTATCAACAACATATTGCTGGCCGTGCCGAAATCGGCGGGCGCCAGTGCCATGCCCCATGGCGCATTCAGGGTGCCGCCGCTCACCAGCCGCTTGATCAGTGTGCCGCCCGTGTCATACACGTTCACGATACCGAGGCCGGCACCGGCCTCTTCATCGTCGCCGCTGGCTTCCCGCTTCGCGTAGGCGACATAGATGCGCTCGCCAATGGCCTGGATGCCGAACGGCGCATAGCCAGCCGGCAAGCCGGGGTCGCCGAATGCGCCAGGCAGGGCGACCCTGGCGAAGCCGGCATCGAAGACGTCGACGCGCCCGTTGTGGAAATCGGCCGCATACAGGTAATTGGCGCCCGCATAGCGCGAAATGGCCAGGCCCTTGTAGACGCTGCCGCCCGCGCTGCCGTCGAACACGACCAGGGCCGTCGTCGGGCTGACCGTGGGCGACCAGGCGGAAATAGTCCCGCTTTCGCTGGCGAAGATGAAGGGGCTGGGCGCCGTCACGCCGTTCTGGCTCAGCTTGAAGTCCTGCGTGCCGTTGAAGACGATGCCCGTGGGCCCTGCCGGCGTGCCGACCACCAGCGATTGCGGCACGCCGTTGCCATCGTACAAAGTGGACTTCGCCGTGCCATTCGCGGCCACCCAGACGAAACCGCGCGGGTTGAAGGCCACGCCCCAGGCGTTGACGAGGTTGGGGTCCGTGTGCGCGGCCGGCACGGCGGGCGTGTCCGACACCAGGCTGGTGGCCGCATAGGCGCTCACGGCCGGTGGATGGTGATGATGGCCGCCGCCGCAGGCAAACAGGGCCGCGGCCAGCGCGATGACGAAACCGGTGCAGATCAGTTGCTTGATGCGGTGCGTATCCATGGCATTCCCCTCGGCGTGATGGGCAGTATTTGCTGCCTGCTTTCAGGGTAGAACCGGGCCATGGAGCATGCTTGAGGCGTGTCAAGCGCGGCAAAGATAGCCAGTGTCAGGGTATGCTGACGTCGTAGCGCTTGCCCAGTCGTTTCAATTCGCCCGTCTCGATCAGGTTATTCAGTTCCTGGTCGAACTGCAGCCGCAGCCTGTCGAAAGCGGGTGAGCGTGGATAGGCAAAATAGCCGTTTTGCAGTTCGATGATTCTGGGCAGCGGTTTCACCTGGCGGCCATAGCCGAGACGGGCGATGACGGGGTCGGTATTGCGGCGGTTGCTGATGAACACGTCGACGTGGCTGTGCACCAGCATCTTCAAGCCATTTTCCACATTGTTGGCCACGCTGACCTGCAGGCCGGGCCGCACGCGCTCCCAGTCCGCGCCATAGGCCCAGCCATTGAGCAGCACCACTCGGCGGTTCTTCAGCGCCGCGTAATCGCCATCCCAGCCGAAACTGGCGTCCTGGCGCGTATAAAAGACCATCTGGTCCTGGTAGAACGGCTTGTCGGAAAACGCCATGCTGGCAATGCGCTCGGGCGTCTTGTAGGGACCGATGAGGATATCGGCCTGGCCCTGCACCAGCATGGCTTGCGCGCGCGCCCACGGCACCATGCGAAAACGCACGGTGTTACCCGTGCGCGCCGCCATCACGCGCAGCAGTTCCGCGCCCAGGCCGCCGTATTCGCCGCTGTCCTGATATTCGAACACGCGCTCGAACTGCGCACCCACGGCCAGCAGCTCGCGCGCCGGCGCCGGCAAAGGCACGGCAAACGCCGGCCACAGCAGCGCCAAGGCCAGCAGGCGCCGCCCCGCTCTTCTCATCAGCCGACGATGCGCAAAGAGTAATCGGTGGCCCGCACGTCCTTCGTCAGGCTGCCGATCGAGATGCGGTCCACGCCCGTTTCGGCGATGGCGCGCACGGTGTCGAAGTTAATGCCGCCCGACGCTTCGAGCAAGGCGCGGCCGTTGGTGAGGGCCACGGCCTCGCGCATCATGTCGTTGCTGAAGTTATCGAGCAAGACGGAGACGGCGCCCGCATCGAGCGCTTCCTGCAATTGCGCCAGGGTTTCCACCTCAATCTGCACGGGCACGCCCGCATCGAGGTTGCGCGCGTTTTCCAGGGCTTGGCTGACGCCGCCTGCCGCCGCGATATGGTTTTCCTTGATCAAGATGCCGTCGTACAGGGCCAGGCGCTGGTTCTTGCCGCCGCCAACGCGCACCGCATACTTTTGCGCCAGGCGCAGGCCCGGCAAGGTCTTGCGCGTGTCCAGGATGGACGCCTTGGTGCCGGCGATCACATCGACATACCGGCGCGTGGCCGTGGCCACAGCCGACAGCAGCTGTAGGAAATTGAGGGCGCTGCGCTCGGCCGTGAGCAGGGCGCGCGCCGGCGCCTGAATCGTGCAGACGACGCTGTCGGCCGTCATCATGTCGCCTTCAGCGTAATGCCAGGCAATATCGATGCTGCGGTCCAGGCTTTTCATGATGCCTTCGAACCACGGCGCGCCGCACAGCACGGCCGCTTCGCGCACGATGACACGGGCCGTGACGATGTGGTCGGGCGGCACCAGCTCGCCCGTCAGGTCGCACTGGCCCACGTCTTCCAGCAAGGCGGCCAGCAGATTGCCCTCGAACGCGCGCGCCAGGGCCGGATCGAAGGGAGCGAAAGAATTAACGAGGGTACTCATGCTGGACCGATTCCTTGGAACAATGTGGTTTCTTTTGCCAGGTCCGCGCCCGGCTTGAGGCCCGCCTTCTTGGCGGCGGCGAAGTCGAGCATGCGATTGATCGAACGCACGGCCAGCTGGCCGACGGCGGGATCGACGTGGATTTCGTTGTGCATGTTTTCCAGCGTTTGCGCCAGGTTCAGCAAGCCGTTCATGGCCATCCACGGGCAGTGCGCGCAGCTTTTACAGGTGGCGCTGTTGCCGGCCGTGGGCGCTTCGATGAAGCGTTTACCTGGCGCGGCCGCGCGCATCTTGTGCAGGATACCGTTGTCGGTGGCGACAATAAAAGTGTCCGTGTCCATGGTTTGCGCTGCCGCAATCATTTGCGACGTCGAGCCCACCATGTCGGCCAGGGCCACCACGTTGGCGGGCGACTCCGGATGCACGAGCACCTTGGCTTGCGGATACTCTTCCTTGAGCAAATCGAGTTCGATGCCCTTGAATTCGTCGTGCACGAGGCAGCTACCTTGCCACAGCAGCATGTCGGCGCCCGTTTCCTTCTGGATGTAGGAACCCAGGTGCTTGTCGGGCGCCCACAGGATTTTCTTGCCCTGCGCATGCAGGTGGGCAACGATGTCGAGGCCGATCGACGACGTCACCATCCAGTCCGCGCGCGCCTTGACGGCCGCGCTGGTGTTGGCGTAAACAACGACCGTGCGGTCCGGATGGGCATCGCAGAAGGCCGTGAATTCATCGACCGGGCAGCCGAGGTCGAGCGAGCAAGTGGCGTCGAGGTCGGGCATCAGGACGGTTTTCTCGGGACTGAGGATTTTCGCCGTTTCACCCATGAAGCGCACGCCGGCCACGACGAGGGTCTTGGCCGGATGGTCGCGCCCGAAGCGGGCCATTTCCAGCGAGTCGGAGACGCAGCCGCCCGTGGCTTCGGCCAGGTCTTGCAGGTCGGCATCTACGTAATAGTGGGCAACGAGCACGGCTTCGCGCTCGATCAGCAAGCGCTTGATGCGCGTGATCAGTTCGGCTTTTTCAGCCGGGGACGGCGTCGCTGGCGTGCGTGCCCAGGCGTGGGCAGTGCAGCTGGCTCCGTCTTGTGGATGTTCGTACTCGACGGATTTGATGGCTAAAGTTTGCATGGCTGTGTCAAACAAAAACGGGATAGACCGGCACGATTGCAATGAAGCAGGTGCGCCGGAACGAATGAACCGCGGCGCGTCGGTGTGGTGCTCGGTGGTTTGCCTTGTAATGTCGGATTACGCTACGCTAATCCGACCTACGCGACCAACCCGGGGAACTCACCCTGACGTAGGTCGGATTAGCGCACAGCGCGTAATCCGACCCAACGTGAGCGCACCAATTAATCGATACCCTGGCTCTTCAGGTAATCCTCGTAATTGCCGCGGTAATCGACCACTTCATCTTCCTTGATTTCGATGATGCGGTTGGCCAGCGAGGACACGAATTCGCGGTCATGCGACACGAAGATCAGGGTGCCCGCGTATTTTTCCAGCGCGATGTTCAAGGATTCGATCGATTCCATGTCCATGTGGTTGGTCGGCTCATCGAGCATCAGCACGTTGTGGCGGCCCAGCATCAGCTTGCCGTACATCATGCGGCCCTTTTCACCACCGGACAGTACCTTGACGGCCTTTTTCACATCGTCGCCGCCGAACAGCAAGCGGCCCAGGATGGAACGCACGGCCTGGTCGTCGTCGCCTTCTTTCGTCCACTGGCCGATCCAGTCGGTCAGGTTCGTGTCTTTGGCGAAATCTTCCGTCGGATCTTGCGGCATGTAGCCCACGTTGGCGTTTTCCGCCCACTTCACGCGGCCCTGGTCCGGCTGCAGGCCGGCGATGTCGCCCGCGATGCAGCGCAGCATGGTGGTCTTGCCGGCGCCGTTGGCGCCGATGATGGCGATGCGTTCGCCCGCTTCGACCATGATGCTGAAATTCTTGAACAGCTGGCGATCAAAACCTTTCGAGATGTTCTCGACTTCCACGGCCAGACGGTGCAATTTCTTTTCGCCGTCGAAGCGCACGAACGGATAGGCGCGCGACGATGGCTTGATGTCGTCGACCTTGATCTTTTCGATCTGCTTGGCGCGCGACGTCGCCTGGCGGGCCTTCGATTTGTTCGCGGCGAAGCGGCGCACGAATTCCTGCAGTTCCGCAACCTTGTCTTTCGCTTTCGCGTTGTTGGCCAGCTGCTGGTTGCGCGCCTGGGTCGAGGCGAACATGTATTCGTCGTAGTTGCCCGGATAAATCTTCAAGGTGCCGTAATCCATGTCGGCCACGTGGGTGCAGACCTGGTTCAGGAAGTGGCGATCATGGGAAATGATGATCATGGTGGAGTTGCGCTCGTTGAGCACGTCTTCCAGCCAGCGGATCGTGTTGATGTCCAGGTTATTCGTCGGCTCGTCGAGCAGCAGGATGTCCGGATTCGAGAACAGCGCCTGCGCCAGCAGCACGCGCAGCTTCCAGCCTGGCGAGACATTGCTCATCGGGCCTTGATGCAGGTCGATGGCGACACCGGCGCCCAGCAGCAGTTCACCGGCGCGCGATTCGGCCGTGTAGCCGTCGTATTCGGACACTTTGCCTTCCAGCTCAGCGGCTTGCATGTAGTCGTCGTCCGTCGCTTCCGGGTTCGCGTAGATCGCGTCGCGTTGCTGGATGGCGGCCCACATTTCCGTGTGGCCCATCATGACGACGTCGAGCACGCGCATGTCTTCAAACGCGAACTGGTCCTGGCGCAGCTTGCCCAGGCGCTCGTTGGTGTCGAGCATGACGTTGCCGCCCGACGGGTCCAGGTCGCCGCCCAGGATTTTCATGAACGTCGACTTGCCGCAGCCGTTGGCACCGATCAAGCCATAGCGGTTGCCGTCGCCGAACTTGACGGAGATATTCTCAAACAATGGCTTGGCGCCAAACTGCATCGTAATATTTGCTGTAGAGAGCATGTGATATTGGGTCTTTATTCAGTTAAAACAGCTAGTTAAATACTTTTCTCCCATTATACAGCACCCACCCTCATCACTCTATAGCGGTCCGCCGAGGGCGACCGGAGCACATGCGGAGAAATAATGGCAAGAAAATATGATTGCCGTATTTTAATTTAACAGATACGCTGCGGGGCATCCGTTTCCACCCCTCCATCTCACAGGCTTCACTTGAAAAAAATCACCATCGCCGCGGCCCTGGCCGTCATTGCCGTCGCCGCCACCGTCTACGCGTCGCCGTACTATGCCTTGCACCAGATCAAGACCGCCCTGGCCGAGCGCAATGCCGAGGCCCTGGCCGAAAACGTGGACTTCCCCGCCCTGCGCGCCAGCGTCAAGACGCAGCTCGAAGCGAGCATGGCGCGCAGCATCGCGGCGACCGCCGGCAGCGATAACCCGCTGGCCGCGCTGGGCCAGTCGATCGCCGGCGCCATGCTGGGCAAGATGGTCGATGCCATGGTCTCGCCGGCAGGTGTCGTCGCGCTGGTCAACAAGAGCGCCGTCAGCCCGCAAGCGGGAGCCGCAGGCGACGCGGACGCACCCGCCGATGGCGCCCGGAAAAAAGCCGCGTATTCCGCAGGCTACGCCGGCCTGAACACCTTCGTCGTGCGCGCACAAGACGGCAATGCGCAGGACGGCGCACTGGTCCTGCAGCGCCATGGCGTGTGGGGCTGGAAGCTGAGTTCGATCGAGATTGCGTCGGCGATGGCAGCACCTTAAGGAAAGGAACGCGCATGCGCAGGCGATCTGAGACACAATGCGTGTCATTTTGCCTCGGATTGCAGGAAATTTCATGCTGAAACATACGGCTTTATCGCTGGCGTTGGCCCTTGTCGGCGCCGCGCCATTCGCCCACGCCCTCGATGGCACAGCCGGGAGCAGCCACTCCGTCGTTTCGCGCATGCAGGCGGAAACGTCCAGCGCCGCCGATCCCGACGCTCCCGCGCCGCTGCCCGTGCCCAGCGACATCTCGCTCGCCGAGCTGGAGCGTCGCTGGGCGCTGGGACAGGCGCAAGCGGCCGAAAAACACTGGACCAGCGCGCTCGACCCGGCCCCGCTGACGGCCCTGGCGCAGCAGATGGATTGCCAGGATATCGTCGGCGTGCAACCGTTCGGCTTTCCGCTTGAGCCAGCGCAAGCGACCGTCCTGAGCGGCGCCCACCTGCTGGCCCGCTGCCCGGACCGCGCTTACGTGACGATCACGGCGATGTCGATGGCGGGCAAGGCGGGCAAGCGCGCCTCCCTCAACCCGCAGGCGTTCAGGCACACGGTCGATGGCCGGCCCGCGCGGCGCCTGTATTACAAGGCGCCCAACGGCCGCCAGAAGGAATCGCTGACCATCATTGATGGCAGCTATGCGTATGCGCTCGAATACTGGTCGCTCGATGACAGCCAGCACAGCGGCATGGTGGGCATGCGCCGCATGGAAACATTGACGTTGCCGCAACAAGACGGGCAAAAATAGCCGAAATACTGTATATTCATACAGTTATCAGCTATTTTCCTGCCCGCCATGCCCGCCAACCCGCACCACGCCTTGCCCTACACCATTTCCGTCAGCGCCACCATCGATGCGGAGGTCGAGCAAACCATCCTCGACGGCTTGAACGCCTATAACGATGCGATCACGGGATACCAGGACAGGCAGGTGTTGAGCGTGGTCGTGCGCGACCGCGACAGCCAGCGCGTGCTGGGCGGCGCCATGGGCCGGACCTCGCTGGGCCTGCTGTTTCTCGATTTGTTTTATTTGCCCGCCGCCTTGCGGGGGCTGGGACTGGGCAGCCAGGTACTGGCGCAGTTCGAGGAGGAAGGCCGCCGGCGCGGCTGCGCCTCGGCGGTGCTGTACACCATCAGTTTCCAGGCGCCCGAATTTTACGAGCGCCGCGGCTGGCGCCGCTTCGGCGACATCGCCTGCAGTCCCGAAGGCACGAGCCGTATCTTCATGAGCAAGACCTTGTAGGCTGTCAACGGCAGCGGCCGGCGGCAAACCGGCCGCCAGCCGCTCTCCGATACCGCTGCTTACATGCCCAGCGATTTGAGCAGGTCGGCGTTGTCGTCGTCTTCCGGTTCCGCCGCAGGCGCCGGGGCGGCGTCGCGTTCGCGGTTCGCATACTCGCTATCCATCAGCGAATCGGCGTCGATTTCGCGCGAATCGAAATCGTGCAGCTTGATGAACTCGGTACGGTCGATCGCCAGTTCCAGATAGAAAATATTATTCTTTTCCGTATAGAAAGTGACGCGGCGCATTTCCGGGCGGTCCAGCGGCGTGTCGACGCTGAGCATCACCTGCTTGTTCAGCACCAGCATCTTCGGCTGGCTCTGGGTGATGTTCGTTTGCAGCTCGCGCCGCACCTTGCCCGTGAAGTCGCCGACGATCTGGTTCATCAGTTCGCCCATGATGTTCGACACTTCGTCCGACGTGTAGAAGCTGGCCAGCTCCGACTTCGGCATACCCATGTGCAACATGTAGCGCTCGTAGATTTCCATCGCCGTATCGGCGGCGAAATTGAGCACCACCAGGCCCGTGAAACCGCCATCGAACATCACGAAGCAGCCGATGTCGGGCTTGAGGCCCGTCTTGGTAATGCGCTGCACCATGCCCGAATAATTGACCTTGCTTTGTGTTGCCACGTTGAGCACCCGAACCACCGAGTTGCACAAACTCATCAACAAATCTTCTGTACCGTACACAACATCCTTTTCTGCATCCATGAGCAACCTCTCCTACTATTTTAAAGATGACAGCACTGTTCCCTGCCCGCCGCGAGCCGAAACATGACCGTTTCGCTCAGCAAGCGGACGACTTCACCTTTGCATGCCTGACCTTGCGTGGCAGTGCGCGCCGCGATGCCGCCGGCCCGAACCGCCCTCTTACCTTTTTCTGTATAGAAATAAGTATCAGATGCGCAGAATACCGAGATGTAACATTTCCGTCCAGCCATACCTGCATTTACTTGACGATCTGTGCGGAAATACCATAGCTGGCCAGGACACGGGTGCAGGCAGAAGAAATAGTAACTAAAAATCAAGTGCGCGCAAGACGACGCTGCTGACCAGCAGATCGCGGCTCAGGTAAGCGAAGGCGCGCTGGCCGATGCGCAGGCGGTGGCTGTCGAAGATGTCCAGCAAGTTGCCGCCCTGCTCCTGGTCCAGGCTGTGCAAGGCCGTCACGGTGATGCGGCAGGTCTTTTCCGCCCCGAAGACGGACAAATGGAAGCGAATGGCATCGCCCGCCGGCTCGAGCGCGATGCTGTCGCGCAGGATTTCATAGGGCATGGTCTGGCATCCCGCTGTGCGTATGGTCCGCCGCCCCCCGGCACCACCTGACTGACGGAATGGCCGAACAACGACGCTCAAGCTCGGCGCGGTTTTCTGCTAGGAATAAATGCATCATGACGTGTACGGCAATCTCAATGATCAATAACAAGCAAGCGTAGCGCGACGGCTCGTCAACTACCGTCTGTTACCGTACATATTCAACCGCGCGCCTGCCTTGGGGCCGTGCGGCGCACGTCCCGGCCCTCCCCCTGTGCTATTGTCGTCAGGTACATCACCAGGCAGGAGCCATGCATGAGCAACATCGTTACCAGCGTCTCGTTCCGCTACATCGATCCGCGCCACAAGGAACCGGGCCCCAGCCGGGAATTCATCAACCAGAACATTCTGCTGCCGCCGGGCGCCCATCTGCCGCGCATGGGCGAAGCGATCGAACTCATGCACTGGGACTTGAACCGCGACATGAAATCGGGCGTGTATTCCGTGCTGTTCGTCCACACGCGCATCGCCTTGTTTGATGGCAATGACAAGCCATCGGGCTGGCACACCACGATCACCGTGGGACCGCAGTCCGACGACATCGACGCGCGCTTCCTCACCGCCCCCTCGTGACAACCGTGCGGCCCTTGTTGCAGCCAGGCCCGACCACCTAAAATAGTGCTTTATATTAAACATGATCGTGACGGCAGCCGGTGGCACCGTCACGTGCAATGCAGGGAAAGACGACGATACAGATGAGCAATCTTGTAGAGCAGGCAACACAAGAAATGACGGCGGCAATCGAAGCGTGGTTTGCCGAGCGCCTCAAGCGTACCGACCTGGAAGCCGCCGTGAAGCGGACCACCTTACAAATGGGCGTTTTTAACGATTTCCTGCTCGACTACAAGCCGGGACGCACCACGGCCGACGATTTCCATCTGGCCGAGGACGATGATGTCGCACCGAGGACGCCTTCGCGCCTCGACGAAGCCGTCGTGCGCGACACCATCGCGCCCCGGCTGGCAGCGCTCGTGCGGGCGAAGCTGGAAACACTGGCCGACACGCCCTTCGTCGATTACCGCTTCAGCTTTCGCGGCAAATTCCAGACGGCCCAGGGCATGCTGCACCTGAACCTGCTCGAGTATGTCAACGCAGGCAAGCGCACAAGCTTGCTCGAGCACATACACAGCTACGTCACGCAAAAGCTCGAGCATGGCAACCGCCCGACGAAAAAGCTGGAAACCTTCTTCCTGGCGCGCCACCTGCTCGATCCCCACCTGTTTCCCCAACCCGATATCGCCTGGACGATCGCCCAATTCGAGCGCATCGAGCAGCTGAACAAGTCGCGCCCGCAAGCGCTGGCCGAACACCGCAGCGATATCATCCAGGCCGTGTCGGCGTGGGCGGAAAAGCAGTTCCTGCCGCAGTTCTATGACGTGCAGCAATCAAGCTACCGCGCCACCGAATACACATTGAAAGAGGGCGCGGCGCTTGACACGCAGGCGCTGGCGCCCATCGACCTGTTGCTGTATGGCGCCGTGATGATCTTGCGCCACGAACCGAGCTACGCCAAGTCGACGGGCGTCAAATTCCTCGACATCGCGCGCGAACTGGGCAGCGAACGGGCCGTGCGCATGCTCAAGGAAGGCAGCGGCACCTTCGCGCCCGACGCCGTCCACCTGAAAAATGCGCAGCTGGAATGCCGCGCCAACGATGTGTTTGCCACCATCAGCATCGCGATAGCCCGGGAAGAGGAAGAGGCGTATGCGCAGGCACTGGCCTTCATCACGCATTTGCTGAACAACGGTTTCCCGAAAAGCTGCCAGATCAAGCTCAAGTCCAAGGTCAAGCAGTACCTGCCGATCAAGGGACTGGCGAAATCCGATACGCACCGCTTCTTTGCCAACGCCCTCGCCTATCCCGCCCTGCAGCCGCAACTGGAAGCGTATGCGCGCGCCGCCATCGAGCAATTCGAATTCTATGCCGACACGGAAGGCGAAAAGAATTGCATGCCCGGCAGCTATGCCACGTTCGGACTGGGCCTGCTCGACGCGCGCTATTTCCCGCTGGTGCAACACTACATGGCCAACGTCGACGAGGAACACCAGTCCGTGCAGGACCAGTTCACGGCGGCCTTTGCCGAAAAGCATGGCGTGACGCGCGATTCCGCTCCCGTGCTGGCCGCGTGCCTGCGCGCCTGCACGGATAACGCAAAGGTGAAGATCCAGGCGGAACTGGAAGAGGTGGGGAAACTGGAGCTGTTCTGCCAGCAACTGCAAGGGCTGGAAGGCTATCTGGTCGAGCACATGCTGTATCCCATCTGGGGCAAGCTGGAAAAACTGGCCACCCTGGCGCGCAAGGCGGACGGACGGCGCAAGGAACTGCTGCTGGCCTTGCTGGAAGCGGCCAGCAAGGCGGACGCCTGAGGTGCGCAAGCTTCTGTGCGCAACGTTATGACTTTTACCATCTATAATGCGCGCGCCATAGTTGCTATAAAGCATTTTTTGGCGCCTGACATTGAATCGTGGAGAAAATACATGCACCAAACACAAGAAACATCGCGCACTGCCCTGCTGGCGGCAGCCTTGGCTACCGCCGTGGCACTGGCCCAGCCCGCCATCGCCGCGGAAACCGCCGCCGAACTGGCCCCCGTCGACGTGGCCAACCTATACATCAAGACCATCATCAACCAGGATGAAGCGAGCGTCGCCCAGCTCAATGCCTATCTGCGCCCCACCCGCCTGGCGGGCAAGCAGAGCGCCGAATACGCGTCGTACAGCGACCTGAAGGCGGCCGATGCCAAGTTTCCGACGGAAACCGGCAAGCTGATCGCCGACCTGTTCCCCGCCGCCATGCGCGCGGCCGTCACGCCTGCCGCCGAACAGCTGGCCGCGAATGTCATCGCCGCCAAGAATGGCGCCCTATGCCGGGCCACGAAGGCGGCCCCCGTGACGGTGGAAAACGGCATGCAGACGGCTGCCGTCAGCTTCGAATGCCAGGTCGTCAAGGTGCCGGTGGCATGGGCACCTGCCGCCCAGCAACTGGCGAAGAGCGGCTGCAAGGTTGAACAATGCACAGCCGGCCTGCAAAAGATCGCCGCCACCTACACGAGCTCGCCGAAGCAGGCGTGGCGCGCCGTGTTTGCTGTCAGCCGCGAAAAGAACTCGGAAGCCTGGCGCAACGATTTCGCGCGCGAAACCTTCGATGAAATCTGGGAATACCTGTAATCCCGGCCTCGTTTAGAATGGCTGGATGGACAAATTGACACCGGCACCACAGCCCGCGGGCCTGGCCTTGCTGCGCTTGATCGACCCCGAGCATGTGGAAGGCGCGGTGGTCGCGCAAGCGCTGGCGCAAGACTTGCCCGCCCTGCACGCCAGGCAATTGCTGGCGCTGCTGCGCCGGCTGCGGGCCGCGCAATCGAATCAGCAGGATTATGCGGGCGCCAGCCCCGCGCAGGCCGAACAGCAGTTCGGCGCCGCCATCGCCGCCGTCAAGGCGGAGCTGGCCACGCGCCCGCACATTCCCAACAAGCAGGAAGCCAAGGCCCTGCGCCAGGCGGCGCCAAAGAAGCGCTGAACGGGCCTGCGGTGCGCGGGCGGGCACGGCCCGCCTTCTATAATCGGTGACAATACCTTGTTTCCCGCACTGAAAGGACCCCCCATGCCCACATCAATCTCCCGCCATGTAGCCGGTTGCGCCGTATTGGCCTTTTCCGGTTTGGTCGCCATGCAGGCCGTCCATGCCGAAGAGACGGGGCCCATCGATGCGCGTGCCGTGTGGCAGGAACGCTCGCTGTCAACCTGCCGCAGCGGGCAATCGCACTCCGCGCCCGACGTCTGCCTGCTGCGCACCATGCAGCGTACCGGTGCGCACCCGCAAGCCATCGCCGCCGCCAGGATGCTGGTCAGGGCAAACATGGCAGGTTACATCTCTGCCTGGCGCCCGCTGGGCAAGGTGGCGCTGGCCACCGTCACCTATCCGTTTCGCGCCAACACGAATGAAAGCACCTTGCTGATCGGCAGCGATGGCGCCGCCATCGACGTCGACGAGCACTCCGTGCGCGAGGAAGACCGCGCCACGCCTGCATGGCAAGCGTTTACCGCCGCCCACCCGGATGCCATGCCGTTTGCGCCCGCCGAGTTCGTCGGCAGCACGGCCACCAGCGATGGCGGCCAGAGCGTGCTGTTTTCCACGCCCCTGATCACCTGCCACGCCTGCGCCGAGGATGGCGCGCTGCTGGTCGCCTACACGATCGACAAGGCGGGAATCGTGCGCGAGCGCAAGGTATTGACGATCAAGTAAGCCTGCCTCAAAGATAAGATAGAATTGCTTAGTGGCATGTCTATACGCGTACATGCCATCTATCCACTACTTATTATGGGAAAACATGCGCCGCTCTTGCCTTGCACTGCACCTCACTGCCGCCCTGCTGCTGTCCAGCTCTGTCCACCTCGCCACTGCCGCGCCCGCCGCTACGGCTAACGCTGCCGCCAGCGCGGCCACGCCGCTCGTCATCGGCGAAAGTTTCACGATCGACTCGCAGGCGCTGAGGGAACAGCGCCACATCAATGTGTATGTGGCGCGCGCCTGGGATACGCCGCCCGACGCGCCCCTGCCCGTGCTGTACATGCCGGACGGCGGCGTGGCCGAAGACTTTCTGCACGTGGCCGGCTTGCTGCAGGTGTCGGTAGCCAACGGCACGATGCGCCCGTTCATGCTGGTCGGCATGCAAAACACGCAGCGCCGGCGCGACCTGACGGGGCCGACGGACAGCGCGGAAGACCGCAAGATCGCCCCCGTCGTGGGCGGTTCGCAAGCCTACCGGGCCTTCATCCGCGATGAACTGATGCCGGAAGTCAAACGCCGCTACCGCACGACGGGCGAGACGGCCATTGTCGGCGAATCGCTGGCGGGCCTGTTCGTGGTGGAAACATACCTGCTGGAACCGCAGCTGTTCGACCACTACCTGGCCTTCGACCCCAGCCTGTGGTGGAACCAGGGCGCGCTGCCGCGCCAGGCGGCGGCGCTGCTGGCCAAGGGCAAGCCGGGCAAGCACAGCCTGTACCTGGCGTCCAGCAGCGAAGCGGGCATCGCCATCGAAGTGCAGCGCCTGTCCGACGTGCTGCAAAAGCAGGCGCCGCCCGGCTTGCAATGGCACGTGGAAAAGATGCCGGAAGAGACCCATGGCACGGTCTACCACCCCGCAGCCTTGAAGGCTTTCCGCAGCGTCTTCAAGCCGCAAGAACCGGCCAGGCAGTAAGACATGGACAAACTGTAATCTGGTGAGGGGCTCATGCGCAGGGTCGGGCGGGTAAAATCGGCGGCCCTGCGTTTCCATCCAAGTCCCGTCCCCATGAGCTTTTTGCAATTATTTATCCTTTCCATCGTCCAGGGCTTCGCCGAGCTGCTGCCCGTGTCCAGTTCCGCCCACGTCATCATGGCGGAAAAATGGATGGGGCTGGATCCCACGTCGCCCGAACTGACCATGCTGCTCGTGATGTTGCATACCGGCACCATGTTCGCCGTCATCGTGTATTTCTGGGCATCCTGGCGCGCCACCTATTTCAGTTCGGCCAGCGCCTTCCGACGCAATGTGCTGCTGCTCGCGGCCGCCACGGCCCTGACGGGCATCGTCGGCTTCGGCTTGCTCAAGGGCATCACCCATGTCATGAGCAAGGATGCACCCGGTTTTGAAATCGAGCACCTGTTTGGCAACGCGAAACTGATGGCCGCCGCGCTGGCCGCCGCCGGCGTGCTGATCATTGTGTCGTCGCGCCTGCAGGCGCGTCAGCATGGCACCTTGTCCATTGGCAAGGCGATGGTGATCGGCGCCGTGCAAGGCCTGTGCCTGCCCTTCCGCGGCTTTTCCCGCTCGGGCGCCACCATTTCCGCCGGCATCGCCATGGGCGTGCCGCAGCGCCGGGCCGAGGAATTCAGCTTTGCCCTGGCCGTCGTGCTGACGCCGGCCGTGCTGGCCAAGGAAGGCTGGCGCTTCTACCAGGCCGTGGCAAATGGCAGCCTGGACCATCTGGAACACGGCAACAGCCTGCTGCACCTGCTCGGCCCCAGCCTGCTGGGCATGCTGCTGTCGTTCCTGGCCGGCTTGCTGGCCTTGCGCTGGCTGTCGCGCTGGCTGGAACAGGGCCGCTGGCATTTCTTTGGCACGTATTGCCTGCTGGCCTCTGCCGTGGTGCTGTACGTAGGGTAAAATCGCCGGGTTTGTCATTTGTCACTACCATCCCAGCCAGGTTTTACAGAAAGCCAACGATGAATTTCGCCGCCACCGCCGCCCTCTCCCTCGCCATGTCCACCGATGCCTTCGCGGCTGCCGTCGGCAAGGGCGCAGCCCTGCACAAGCCGCAATGGCGCGAGGCGCTGCGCACGGGGCTGATCTTTGGCGTCATCGAGGCAATCACGCCCATCATCGGCTGGGCCCTGGGCAGCGTGGCAGCGCCCTACGTGGAAGCGTGGGATCACTGGATCGCCTTCAGCCTGCTGGGCATCATCGGCCTGTTGATGATACGCAATGCCCTGTCCGACGCCGACGAGGAAGAAGCGCCGGCCCAGTCGCACTCGTTCTGGGTGCTGGCCGTCACGGGCCTGGCGACCAGCATCGACGCCATGGTCGTGGGTGCGGGCCTGGCCTTGCTGGGCGCCAATATCGTCGTCACGGCGGCCGCCATCGGCTTTTCCACCTTCGTCATGGTGACCCTGGGCGTGATGCTGGGCCGCGTGCTGGGCACGGTAGCGGGCCGGCGCGCCGAACTGGTGGGCGGCCTGGTGCTGATCGTCATCGGCTGCGTGATCTTGTACGAGCATATCGGCCACCCGGCCTGAAGCCCGGGCGCGCACGGCACAAGCGCCGGCGTGGACGGCAGCGCGCTTTGTGCTACATTCAATGCTCTGCATTCCTGTCTCGCAAGGTGACCATCATGGAAACTATTGAGCTGCTTTTTGCCGCGCTGGTGCGCGAAACGGCCGAATCGATACGCGACCACCACGTCCCTTTTACCATCAAACACGATGAGCGCGCGTATTTCGAGTGGATGGATGGGCACCCGATCCATGGCTATATTCAGGAAGCGTATCGCGAGATCGAGGAAACAGCCCAACAGATCCGCGCCATTCGCGCTGGGTGATGACGGCTGGCAGAATCGGCTGCGCGGGACGCTTTGCGGCCTGCGATGCTCACCGTACTTATGTACGGTTGCGCTTCTTAGCCACAAATCGCCGCCGCTCGCTTCGATTTTGCCAGCCGTCGTGACGTGCGTTGGATCGTGCTCAAGAAATGGGGTATTGATCGAGATCAAACACTCTGCTGTTCGATACGCGTGGCATGGTCTGGCCCATGACAATCAGGTCTGGAGGCGGCAAACATGGATCAGCAACAAAAACACCAGATCCGGGGCTATGAATTTCATGTGGCGGGGGCGCTGGAGAAGGATGGGCGCTACCGGGGCATGATTTTGATCAGCAAGCGCGGCGATACCCTGCAGGTGTACGCCAAGCCCGTGCTGATAGAAACGCCGAGCAGTTTCAAGTCCGTGCATGCGGCCTTGATCGAGGCATCGGCGTATGCCCAGGAACTCATCTATAACGGCGCCATCAAGGCGCTGCTGCCGGCCGACGGGCCGCTGGCCGGAAAACAGGCGCCGCAGCCGCCGGATTTCGTCGGCAACTGACGCCGGCAAGCGCATCCGGCCATCCAGGGTGGCGCGTATAATGACGCGCTTTCCCGGATGAAAAATCAACACCATGGAATTTGTGAATGTACCGCTCGTCTTCCTGGTCGGCTGCGCGCTGATCGCCTTGCTGGCCAAGAAGAATGGCTACTCGTGGTACCTGTTTTTCTTCGCGATCGCCGTGCCCGCGCCCCTGTTGCTGCTGGCTTTGCCCCATGTGCTGGGCGTGGAGGCCGCGTCGCTGACCTCCGTACGGCTGGGCGCCGCGCTGCTGCTGCCGCTCGCAGGCTTGCTGCTGGCCCTGCGAGGCAAGCGCTAAGGCCGTTTCAGCGTGCAGGCACTCCATCGGCCAGGCGCCAGCCTACCGACAAGGCCACTTGCTGCGCCTCTTTTTCATTGCTGCAATCGTCGTAATCGCAGGTGTCCGCATATGCGCCGCACGCCTGGTTCTGGCTGATGTACGAACCGACCCAGCGGCCATCGCGGCGCTGGCTGGCCGTGGCGCTGATGATAAAGCCTTTGTGGATGGTGGGGTTTTCAAAAGACATAATTCCTCCGATGCAAAAAAAGCGTCAGGGATCTGACTGGATCCCACTGTGCGCCACATGCTGCCAGCAGTCTGTACGTTTGATCACACTCACGAAAAGGACGCACGCCGCGCTCGCGCCAACAGGCGATCGGGTATGATTTCGGCATGTGTGGACGATTCGATCAAAATGACACGGCGCGCGTGCTGGCGTCATCGTTCGGCTGGACCGACGCGGTGTTCGACAGCGAGGCCGAGCCGCACCTGAACGTGTCGCCCGGCACGTACCGGCCCGTGCTGCATATCCAGGATGGTGTGCACCGGGTCGACGATGTCTTCTGGGGCTACCGCCCTGCCTGGGCCGCCCAAGCCGTGCCCGTCCCCGGCAAGAAAAAAATCCCCATCGCCATCAATGCCCGGCTGGAAAAATTGGCAAGCGCCTACTGGAAACCCTTGCTGCGCGCGGGGCGCGGCATCGTCTGCGTCGATGGCTGGTATGAATGGACGGGAGAGAAAGGCCGCAAGCAGCCGTGGCACATCCACCGCAAGGACCGCGCGCGCCTGTTCCTGCTGGCGCTGGCCCAGTTCGGGCCGTACAAATTCAACCGCGAGGAAGCGGGCTTCGTGCTGGTGACGGCCGACAGCCTGGGCGGCATGGTCGATATCCACGACCGCCGCCCCGTCGCCGTCAGCCTGGAAGACGCGCACCGCTGGCTAGCCCCCGCGCTCACGCCCGAGCAGGCGCTGCACCTGGCGCGCACCTGCATGCTCGACGTGGACTTGTTCGAGTGGCATGCCGTCGATAATCCGCTCGTGCCGTCCGCCAAACCCAAGGCACCACCGCCGGCGTCGCCGCAAGGCGCGTTCGACTGGGGCGCCGACTAACTCAGCCGGGCAAGCGCGCCAGCCGGCGCCACAGCGCTTCCATCGGCCCCTGGCGGAAGTGCCGCAACCAATAGTGGCTGAGCAGCACCTGCCCCGCCATGATCACTATGGCCAGGCCCAGCATCTCGATGGGACGCAGCGTGGCGCCCCAGCCCAGGCCCGGCCCCTGCAGCAGCCAGGTGCCAAGCAAGGATTGCAAGAGATAATTACTCAGCGCCATGCGGCCCACGGGCGCCAGCCATGCACCGAGCCAGCGCAGCAGGAAGGGACCGGCCAGCATCAGCACCGCCACATAACCGGCCGCCAGCACGGGACCGCCGGCAAACAGGCCCACTTCGAACAGGGCCGTATCAAACACGGTTTGATACGGATCGGCCACCTGCCACGCGACGGCCCCCGCCGCCAGCAGGTTGAATGGCAAGCCCACGCCCAGCCCCACGGCGCGCACGCGGCGCCACAGGCGCTCGTGGCGCCGCGGCTGCGTCAGCCAGCCGCAGCGCACGGACAAAATACCCAGCAGGAACAGCACGATGATGTGCGGCAGCATGACGGCGGCGTACAGCAAGGACACGAGAAAATCGTTGGCGCGCAGCCTGGCCACGGCCCACACACTGCCTTGCGTGTAGGTGGCGTAGCGGGCGGCGAAGTTTTGCAAATCCTGCGCCGTATCCGGCGCGCCGCCCTGCTGGCCCACGGGAATGAGCAAACACATGAAGAGCAGAAAACCGGCCGCCACCAGCCAGGCGCGGTTGCGTATGCGGCTCAGTTTGGCCGCTGCCAGCGGCAGAATCAGCATGCCGGCGACAGCATACGAGGTCAGCACGTCGCCGCTCCAGATGCAAAAGCCGTGCAGCAGGCCGAACACGAGCAGCCAGCGCAAACGGCGCCGGTACGCCGCTTGCGCCGCTTCCCAGCTGCCCAGCTGGCGTTTCAGTGAACGTGTTTGCAGGGCAAATCCGGCACCGAACAAGAAGGCGAAGACGGGGTAGAACTTGAATTGCGCCAGCGCCGCCACGCCGAAAATGACGAGCTGGTCCAGCACGGGCGGCTGCGCCGGCAAGGTGCCGTAGCGCAAGGACAGCGTCCCCCAGGCAAAGCCCCAGATATTTACCAGCAAGATGCCAAACACGGCGATGCCGCGCAGCACGTCGAGCTGCAGCAACCTGCCGGGTTTGGCGTGAATAGCGTTCAGGGAGTTCAGGGGCGCGCCAGGGTCGGGTAATCAACCACCTGCAGGGTGAAGCCGGACGCGTCCGATTGCAGCCGCGCCTGGCCGCCGAACGGCAAGGTGACCCGCCGGCGGACGTGCCCGAATTCGAGCCCCGTCAGCACGGGCACGGGCAGGCGCTCGCGCACGTAGGCCAGCATGACGTCGAAATCGTAGCCCCTGTCCATCGGACTCAGCTTATAGGCGGAAAAGTCACCGAGCACGACCGCATGCTGGCGTTCGAACACGCCCGCATGCAGCAATTGCAGCAGCATGCGCTCGACCCGGTACGGGTGCTCGTTGACGTCTTCCAGGAACAGAATGCCGCCGTCGATCTCGGGGAAATACGGCGTGCCGAGCAGGTGGACCAGCATGGCCAGATTGCCGCCCCACAATTTCCCCGCCACATCAACCTGCGGATTGCCAGCTGCCGTGCCCGTGACCGTGTGCGTGGGTCCCTCCAGGCACGACCACAGCTGATCGAGCGTAAATTGCTCGGGTTCGTCACGGATGAAATCGTCGCAGACCATGGGGCCGGCAAAGCTGGCGCGGCCCGTTTTCGCCATCAAGCCCATGTGGAAGGCAGTAAAATCGCTGTAGCCGACGAACAGCTTGCCGCTGGCGGCCATGCGGTCGAAATCGATGTCGGGCAGGATGCGGCTGATGCCGTAGCTGCCGCGCAAGGCGATCACCACCTGCACGTCCGGGTCGGCGGCTGCAGCGTTGAGCTGCGCCAGGCGACCCGCATCCGTGCCGCCGAAGCGCTGGAAGCTGTGTGCGGGGTCGTAGTAGTTGTGGACGGTGGCGCCTTGCGCCTGCAGGCGGGCGATGCCGCGCGCCACGGCCGCGTCATCGGGCGCGCAACCGCCGGGCGCCACGATGGCGATGCCAATTTCAGGTGTCTTCAAAATGCCCGTGCCTTCAAAAGTTGTGGGCGCGCCTAGGCTGGCTGGGAGCGCATCTGGGGCGCCATCTTACCTTGCAGATGCACATCGATCAAGGCGAGCAGGCGCTCGATCAGCTGGGGCGGCATGTCGTGCCCCATGCCTTCGATCACTTCGAGCGTGGCGCCCGGAATCAGCGCCGCCGTATCGATGCCGCAGGCGACGGGGATCAGGGGATCGGCCGCGCCATGGATCACCAGCGCCGGGCAGCTGATACTGGGCAGCAAGGCCGTGCGCTCGCCCGAGGCGGCAATGGCCACCATTTGCCGCGCCACGCCTTCCGGGCAACTGCCCCGCTGCAACGCCGCTTCGATGCGCTGGTACAGCAGCTTTTCCGACACCGGATAGGCGGGACTGCCGATCACGCGCACGGTGGCCGCCATATGGGCCATCAGTTCGGCGCGGCTGGCATTGCGTTTCGGGCGTTGCAACAGCGCATTGCGTGCCGCCCGCGTGGGGCCGGGCAAGCCGCGCCGGCCGCTGCTCGACATGATGGAGGTCAGGCTGAGCACTTGCAACGGCGCGCGCGCCGCCATCACTTGCGCGATCATGCCGCCCATCGACACGCCGATCACGTGCGCCTGCGCAATGCGCAGAGCCGCCAGCAAGCCCAGCGCGTCGTCCGCCATGTCATCGAGGGTGTAGGAAGTTTTGAGGGGCCAGCCCAGCAGGTTTTTCACGTAGGCCAGCGGCAGATACGGTTTGCCCGCCTGCGCCATCTTGCTCGACAGGCCGCTGTCGCGGTTATCGAAACGCACGACGCGAAAACCTTGTTCGACGATGCCTTCGACAAAGTCCGCCGGCCAGGCGATCAGTTGCATGCCCAGGCCCATGACCAGCAGCACGCACGGATCATCCGGGTTGCCGTGGCTTTCATAAGCTATGTTGAGGCCGTTCGCCATGATGGTTGCCATGATTGCCTCTCTTCAGGAACCAGCACGCAGACACGATCGCTGCGGCCTTGCAATCAGCATACCACTATTGTGCTTCAGACATGAGACCGGCACGCGGCACCCACACTGAAGTGTTGCTCTGGTCGCACATGACATCAGCTACGGCGTATCGCTGCGGTTCTGTCACGTGCTGATACTCATCAACTTGCAAAAACCTTATTTTGCCTTTGGCAGACTATCGGCCAGATCCACCCAGCTTTGCGGCTGCGGTTTGCCCCGCTCGCGCACGCCGAAGAAGGAGACCACTTGCGTGCCGTCGTTGTCGAAGAACTCGACGGACGTGACGCCGCCGCGCTTGACGACCCAGCCGCTGCGCAGGGCTGTGTCGCGGATGTGCAGGTTGAAGTCCGGGTCCAGCACGTTGAAGAAACCGCCGGCCGCCATGGTTTTTTCGATCTTGCCGCTGTAGATCTGCGTCAAGCCTTCATTGCCCAGGAACACCATGATGGCGACCTTGTCCTTGGCCGCGTTTTCCAGCAGGGTGCGCAGTGCTTGCGGCGTCACGCGCTCGACCACGCCGGCCGGCGCCAGGCGCAGCGCCTGTTCGCGCGTCAGGTGGAATTCGCGCATGATTTGCGCAAACTGGTGCACGTCCGTCATGTCTTTCCAGGCCAGCTGGAATTCCTTGACGTCGATTTCGCTGTCCGGCTTTTCCGCCGCTTTCGGCGCCACGGCCAGCACGTTCAGTTCGGCGCTTTGCTGCGGCGCGCGGAAGGTGGCCACCAATTTATCGTAGACGGCCACGCCAGGCTCGTTGCGCAGGTAGATTTTGTGCACGGCCGTGCCGTTGGCGTCAAAAAATTGCAGGCTGCGCGTCGGCTTGCCATCGCGGCCAGGCTGTTCCACGGCAAATGCGTATTTCCAGTTTTCAAAGTGGAAACGCAGGTCGATCTGGCCGCCCAGGTAGCCGCCCGCGATATTGCGCTGGCGCGCTTCCGTTTCCGGGTCCTTGGCGTCGGCCTGCTCGGACTTGTCGCCCGCCTGCTTGAACTTGCTGGCCACGCCCGTCGTTTCGATGACGCCGTTTTCATTGCGCGTGATCGCTTGCACGAGGCCCAGGTCCAGCGCGGCGCGCATGATTTCGCGCGGCTGGTTGCCGTCCGCCTGCAAGCGCGTGACGCCCTTGCCGATGTTGGTTGCCAGCAATTGCGCTTCCGACACGCCCAGCGCGCGCGCCGCGTCGCGGATCTGCAGCTTCGGCTGTTCCGTGCGCAAGGTGGACCAGCGTTCCGCCAGGGTGGCTGGGGCCGCATATGCGTTTGCAATCAGCAGGCTGCCTAGCAGGGATAGAACGAGTTTGGATAACTTCATAGAGAGACCATTCAATCAAACATGGAAAATAAGAGGGGCAGGCGCCCCTCCCCGGTAAAAATCAGAAATTGACGCTGAGGCTGGCGGCGACGTTGCGGCCCGGTTTGGCGTAGCGCTCGATCTCGGCGCGGCTGGCGGCCGTGGTGCCGGCGGCCAGGCTGCGCGAGGCGGCGTAGTCCCAGTACTTGCGATCCGTCAAGTTGTACACGCCGACGACGATCTTCGCGTTCTTGTGCACGTTCCAGTACGTCGACAGGTCGAAGATGGTGTACGACGGCACGGTAAACAGCGGGCCGGCATCGCCGATCAGCAGGTTTTCCGGCGCCTGCTTGGCGCCCGCATGCACGGCCGTCAGCGCCAGGCCGAACAGCTGGTTCGCATGGTCGTAGCCGAAGGTCAATGCCGACTTGGCGGGCGCCACCGAGTTCAGGCCGCCGCTCTCGCCCGTCTGGGTATTGAAGGAGCGGCCCTTGGCCACGCCCGTGGCCAGGTCCATGTGGTAGCCCTGCATGGCCGGCGCCCAGGCGCCCAGCTCGGCGCGCAGGGTCAGCTCGGCGCCCCAGGTGCGGGCATTGCCGATGTTTTCCGGGCGGAACAGGCCGCGCGTGATGGTCGGGTAGTTCACCGGATCATCTTTTTGCATCACGTAGTCGATCATGTCCGTGTATTCCGTCTGATAGACGGACGCGTGCATGCTCAAGCCCCTGGTGACGTCGCCCTTCAGGCCCAGTTCATACGCCTTGCTCGTTTCCTTGCGCAAGTTCGCATTGCCCAGCACGGCATAGCCCTGCCCCGTGCCCGTATAGCTGAACGAGTCGTAGGTGCCCGTGCGCTCGGCCGCCGTCGGCAGGCGCGTGCCGCGCGTGAAGGTGGCGTAGGCGTTCATCTGCGGCAAGACTTCCACGGACAGGCTCAGGCTGGGCGTGAAATAGGTGTCGCTCTCTTTGCGCACTTCCTTGGCCGCGTTCGGCACGGCGATCGCATAGGTTTGCAGGTTTTTCGGTTCGTTCTTGCGGTAGTCGGCACGCAAGCCCGGCGTCAGCACGGCTTTCTTGCCCGCCAGATTGAAACTGAAATCGTCGCGCACATACAGGGCCAGCTTGCTCGTGTCCATGTCGGCCATGCGGTTCTTGTTGGTGACCTGATGCTGGCCCGTGGCAACGATGACGCGGTCTTCGCGCCACGGACGGCGCGTTTTCAGCTGTTCCAGCTGCACGCCGTACAGCAGCGCGTTGTCCGCATTGAGCTGCTTGAACGCTTCCGACGTCAGGCCGATGCTGTCATTCTTGAAATTGGTATCGATGGCGCGCCGGGCCGGACTGCCGAACGTGTAGAGGCCTTGCGTCTTGTCCTCGGTTTTCGCGTTCTGCAGATAGACCTTCGACGTCAGGCGGTCGAACAGGGCGAAATCCTTGAGCACCACGTCGTGGCCCAGGCTCACGCGCGTGCGCTTGGTGGTGGAATCCTGCTGCACGCCCGTCGGATAATACGTGCTGACCTTGCTGCGCAGGTCGCGCTTGTTCTTGCGCTCGAACATGTCGACCGTCAAGTCCAGCTTCTGTTCGCCAGGCAAGGTCCACACGAGCTTGGACAGCAAGGCGTTCGAATGCCAGTCGTCCGGGTTGACGGGCGTGGTACCGCGGCTGTCCATCTGCTCGCCATCGCGGTGCACGTAGACGGCCAGGCCCTGCAGATTGGCGCCGAGCTTGGCGGCGCCCGTCAGCGTGTGCGCATTGCTGCGGTCGGCCGTGGCGCGGCCGTATTTATAGGCCACGTAATGGTCTTGCCCTTCGCCCAGGTAATCCTCGGGCGACTTGGTGATGAAGGCCACGCCGCCGCCCAGGCCGGGATTGGCGCCGCTGGCGGCCGTCGTGCCCGAATCGATGCGCACTTCGCGGAAGGTTTCCGGATCAAAATAATCACGGCCCGTGGCGAAAGCGTTGAGGGTGTTGCCGTCCGGCTTGGGCGCCGCGTCGGGCAGCGAGATGCCGTCGAGTTCCAGGCTGACCCGGTTGCCTTCCAGGCCGCGGATGTTGTAACCGGTATTGCCAGAGCCGTCCCACACGCTGCCGCTGCCGGAGGCCGCCGCCGGAGCACTGATCAAGGGCAAATAGCGCACGATGCCGCCCATCTCGGTGACATTGCGGCGCTCCAGGTCGTCCGCCGTGACGACCGTCTTGGTGCCGGCGCGGCGCTCATAGTCCTGCTTGGCGTTGACGACGATTTCCGGGAAGACAGGCAACTTGGCCGGCTCCTGAGCGGCCGTGCCCGCATTGATGGCGGCCGTCTGCGCGAGAGCAGGCAGCATCGGCGCCGCGAACAGGCCCAGCAAGGCGGCGCGCAGCACCAGGTTATGGCGGCGGGCAGGCAGATGAGCTGAGAATACGACGGGTGCAGCGGTGCGCTGCGGAAGCACAGTAGTCATGATGGTCCGGTTTAAGAGTGGAGGCTGGCTCTTGAACCCGGATCGATAACGAAAGTGTTAACGATGCATAAGGAAAGTTTGCTGGCGAAAACAATACTGTAACACGAATCATTCTCATTTGAGAATGGCAATTGGTCTAGACAGATGTTATTTCGCAACAATTGTAAAAAAGCCAGCCGGATGGCTGGCAAGGGATGACTGACAAGGCATGGCTGACATTCTGGCAAAGCCATGGCGGCCCTGCCCTGCCCGGCGTCAGGTAGCCGGATTGGCCAGCTTGCGCGCTTCCGCCTGCGAACGGCGGCGCTCGGCAAAGAAACGCTTGAGGAAGGCGCCGCACTCGTCGGCCAGCACCCCGCCTGCGATGGCCGTCTGGTGGTTCAGCGCGGGCTGCTCGAACAGGTTCAGCACGGAGCCGCAGGCGCCCGTCTTCGGGTCGCCCGCACCGTACACCACGCGCGCCAGCCGGGCATGCAGCATGGCGCCCGAGCACATCACGCACGGCTCCAGGGTCACGTACAGCTCGCAGCCGGGCAAGCGGTAGTTGCCCAGCTTTTCGGCGGCGGCGCGCAAGGCCATCACTTCCGCGTGCGCCGTGGGGTCGTGGCGGCCGATGGGCTGGTTGTAGCCGACGGCGATGACTTCCCCGTCCTTGACAACGACGGCGCCGACGGGCACTTCGCCCAGGTCCCACGCGTGCTGGGCCTGCTCCAGGGCCAGCTGCATGTAGCGCGCGTCCTGCGCGCCAGCGTGCATTTCAGTCATCGGTCACTTCTGCCCAGCAATTTGGCGTTTCATGCAGCACCAGCTTATGCAGGTGCAAGCCCGTGCCGAAATGGTCGGTGAACGCCGCTTTCAGGATCTCGAAGGCGATGCGCGCCAGGTTTTCCACGGTCGGGATGCGGTCGATGACGACGGTTTTATGGTCGGGCAGGCTGGCCAGGAAATCGCGCACGGCCGTGTCTTTCTCGTAGACGAGGAAGGCGTGGTCCCACACATCGACCAGGTGCTGCTTGGCCAGGGTTTTCACATCGGAAAAATCCATGATCATGCCATTGTCGGAATTGCCTTCCGCTTCGATGACCTTGCCGACCAGCGTGATTTCCACCGTGTAGCGGTGGCCGTGCAGGTTGCGGCACTGGCTTTTGTGGTCGGGAATGCGGTGGCCCGCGTCGAATTCGAGCTTGCGTGTGATAGTCAGCATATTGTTTTATTAAGGTATTTGCAGGAGTTTATGGGTTTGCAGGCTCAGCTTCCACTTCGGGTTGCTTTTGCACGTCTCGATGGCCAGCTTCATGTTGTGCGCGGCCAGGGGGCCGTCCATCGCCTGCACGAAGAAGTTCTCGAAGTCGAGCCCTTCGTAGGCGGCCAGGTCTTGCTGGAACTGGGGGATGACGACCTTGATCTCATTGCCCTTGTGGACGACCAGTGTCGAACCCATCTTCGGGCTGACGCAGATCCAGTCCACGCCGGCCGGCACGGGCAAGGTGCCGTTGGTTTCGATGGCGATGGTAAAACCCACCGCGTGCATGGCGTCGATCAGGGCCGTGTCCAGCTGCAGCAGCGGTTCGCCGCCCGTAAACACCACGTATTTGCTCGGCGCGTAGCTGGCCGGCCACAGGCTGTCGATCAGCGCGGCCAGCTCCTCGGGCGTCTTGAACTTGCCGCCCAGTTCGCCATCGGTGCCGACGAAATCCGTGTCACAGAACTGGCACACGGCCGTGGCGCGGTCGCTTTCGCGGCCCGTCCACAGATTGCATCCGGAAAAGCGGCAAAACACGGCCGGACGGCCCGCGTGCGCACCTTCGCCCTGCAGGGTGTAAAAAATCTCTTTGATGCTATAAGTCACTGTATTTCCTAAGAGCTGGCCGGCACATCGCGCATGGATGCGGGCGCGCCCGGCGCAAAACACCTGGCCGGGGCGTGAAGCCGATTGACAACCCTCTATTATATGCCGCCGCGACACTTCCCGTGCAAATGCCGTGCCTGCTGTCTGGCGCCGCGGCATCCGGCAGCAAGAAAGCCACAGCGGCCGGCAAAACTGCGCAGCTTTTGCGTTTAGACAATATAAATAACCCAAGGTTAATATATTTTCTGTAAGAACATTGCCTGTTGGAAAACATTTAGGGAGCGAGAAAATGATGCAACGCTGGCTACGCCCGCCGTGTCGCCTGAGCATTCTGGCTTGCCTGGCGGCCGGCGCACTCGCTTCCCTGCACGCCGGTTACGCCGCCGGCCCGATACTGCAGACCGGCACGCCCTTGCCCCTGATGCTGGCCTGCGCCATCCTGTGCGGTGCGCTGGCGCTGATGCTGTGGCGCCAGCACCGCCTGGCGCTGCGCCAGCGGGCGCTGGAACAGCTGCGTGCGGACGCCGAGCAGGAGCGCCTGGCCAGCGGGCAGCAGCAGGCGCGCGAACAAGAGCGCCAGCGCATCGGGCGCGACATCCACGACGACCTGGGCCAGCATCTGCTGACCTTGAAGATCGACCTGTCCATGCTGCAGACCAGCACGCATGGCACGGCGCCCCAGCTGGCGCAGCAACTGGCCGTGATCGTGCGCAATGTCGACCTCAGCATCGCTGCACTGCGCTGCGTCATCCATGACTTGCGCCCGCCCGCCCTCGACGCCGGGCTGCAAGCAGCATGCGAAGAGCTGCTGGCCGACTTCCGGCGCACCACGGGCATCGATTGCCGCTGCGATTACCGGCTCGATGCCGCCGCCGGCCGCGCGCACGGCGCCTTGCTGTACCACGTGGTGCAGGAAGCGCTGGCCAATATCGCCCGCCACGCGCGCGCCACGCATGTCCGGCTGTGCCTGCAGCAAGCGGGCGCCACCGTGGAATGCCGCATCCGCGACGACGGCATCGGGCTGCCGGGCTCGCCGCCGCGCCTCGGTTGCGGCCTGTCCGGCATGCATGAGCGCGTGGCCGCCGCCGGCGGCAGCCTGCACATCGACAGCCGCAGCGGCGCCGGCACCACCTTGCGCCTGTCGCTGCCGCTGCCGGTCCGCCATGACGAGGCGATGGCCCATCGCTGAAAATATTGCTCAATATCAACACCTTCGGCCCGCCACGCTGCATCATGGCCAACGAACCAGCCCCCACTCACGCCCAAGAAGGATGCTTTCATGCCGGATAGCCACGCACATGCCAGCGTATCACCGTATGGTGAAGCCCAGGGTTTCGCCGTCAAGATGATGGAATTACTGGTCGTGCCCACCTTCGTACTCGATGTGCATGGCAGGGTGATGATCTGGAACCGCGCCTGCGAGCAGCTGACGGGCGTGCCAGCGTCCGAAGTGCTGGGCGCGCGCGAGCCGGGCCGCTGCTTTTACAACGACGAGCGCCCCACCCTGGCCGACCTGCTGCTGTCCGGGCGCGGCGGCGACATGCGCGCCCTGCATGCCCAGCAACAATATCGCAGCGGCACGGGCAGCAACCTGTGCGCGGAAAACTGGTGCGACATGCCGCGCACGGGGCGGCGGCGCTACCTGGCCGTCGATGCCAGTCCCATCCATGGCAATCACGGTGAACTGATCGCCGTGGTCGAAACCCTGCGCGACATGACCGATGAAAAACGCGCGCAGGTGGAACTGGAACGCCTGGCCACGCGCGATGGCTTGACGGGGCTGGCCAACCGGCGTTGCTTTGACGACACCATCCTGGCCGAGTGGCAGCGCGCGCAGCGGCAGGAGCAGCCCCTGTCGCTGCTGATGGTCGACGTCGACAATTTCAAGGAATATAACGACAGCCACGGCCACCAGGGCGGCGACCTGTGCCTGCGCAAGGTGGCCGGCGCCGTGGCCAGCGAAATGCGCACGAACGACCTGGTGGCCCGCTACGGCGGCGAAGAATTTGCCGTCATCCTGCCGAACCAGTCGCTCAAGGGCGCGGCCATCGTGGCCGAACGCATCCGCCAGCGCGTGGAACGGCTGCAGCTGCCGCGCAAGCGT
Organism: Janthinobacterium agaricidamnosum; assembly: GCF_003667705.1. Lineage (NCBI taxonomy): Bacteria > Pseudomonadati > Pseudomonadota > Betaproteobacteria > Burkholderiales > Oxalobacteraceae > Janthinobacterium > Janthinobacterium agaricidamnosum. The sequence goes on from NZ_CP033019.1 coordinate 3,043,507, forward strand.
CCCGACGGCGCCTGCGTCACCGTCAGCATCGGCGCCGCCACGGCCCTGCCCGGTCCCGGCACGGAACTGGGGCAGTTGATCCACACGGCCGACTGCGCCCTGTACCGCGCCAAGCACTTGGGCCGCAACCGCATCAGCCTGCCGGAAACGACGCTGACCTGAGCACCGGTCCCTGCGGCACGCCTTGCCTGCCCTGACGCCCCCCTTCATGCCAAAACGCCTTGCCCCTATGCACGGCGGCATGAATATTCTATGCTGCGGCGTTGCACTTTCATAACATCCAAAAAAGAAGGAGCCCCCGTGTCAAGAATCATGCCCGCTTTATTACCCGTTTTCGCCCTGGCCCTGTCGGCCATGGCCGCGTCGAACCTGGGTGCGGCGCCCGTCAAACCGGCCGCCGCCCACGGCGCCACCGCCGCCAAGGCCGATTTGCTGCCGTTCAAGGCCACGGAAAAAACCCTGGCCAACGGTTTGAAAATCATCATCGTGCCGACGGGCTTCCCGAACCTGGTCTCGCTGCAGATTCCCGTACAGACGGGTTCGCGCAATGAAGTCGAACCGGGCAAGTCCGGTTTCGCGCATTTCTTCGAGCACATGATGTTCCGCGGCACCAAGGCCTATCCGCCCGAGAAATACCAGGAAGTCATTACCCGCGCCGGCGCGCGCCAGAACGCCTATACGAGCGACGACCTGACCAATTACCACACGACGTTTGCCAAGCAGGACCTGGAAACCGTGCTGAAAGTGGAGGCGGACCGCTTCCAGCACCTCGACTATGCGGAAGACGCGTTCAAGACGGAATCGCGGGCCGTGCTGGGCGAATACAACAAGAACAGCGCCAATCCCGTCTCGAAACTGTTCGAAGTGATGCGCGACAGCGCCTACACGACGCATACCTACAAGCATACGACGATGGGTTTTATCCAGGACATCGAAGACATGCCGAACCAGTACGCGTACTCGAAACTGTTCTTCGACCGCTGGTACCGACCCGAGCGCACCACCATCATCATCGCCGGCGACGTGGAGCCGCAGCAGGCGATCGCGCTGGTGGAAAAGTACTGGAGCGGCTGGCAGCGCGGCAAGCAGCAGGCGGCCGTGCCCGTCGAACCCGCGCCGCGCGGCCCCGTCTACAAGCACGTGGCCTGGCCCACGCCGACCCTACCGTGGGTAGCCGTGGGCTTCCACGCGCCCGCGTTTTCCGTCAAGGACAAGGACCAGGCGGCGCTGGCGACCTTGCTGTCGCTGTCGTTCGGCCGCACCTCGCCGCTGTATAAACGCCTGGTGCAGAACGAACAGAAGGTCGACCAGTTGTTCGAGATGACGCCGGACCGCGTCGATCCGACCCTGGCCGTGCTGGGCGCGCGCGTGAAAAACATCGATGACGCCGTCTACGTGCGCGACGCGATATTGGCCACCGTGGCGCAGCTGCGCGACACGCCGGTGAGCGAAAAAGACCTGGCGGACGCCAAGTCGGCCGAAAAATACGGCTTGATCCGCTCGCTCGACAACACGGAGCAGATCGCCGGCACCCTGGCCTCGTTCGTGCATTTCGACCGCTCGTATGCCACCATCAACCAGTACTACCGCCTGATCGACACGCTCACGCCGGCCGACCTGCAGGCGGCCGCGCGCAAATACCTGACGGATGACGGCCTGGTGGTGACCACCCTGTCGCACCAGCCGATGGCAGCCGCCATCGCCACCACGCCAAAGCTGGCCAGCCTGCTGCCGGCCGCCTCGAACGCGAAGTTCGACGTGCTGGTGCAAAAGTCCGCGCTGCCGCAAATCCGCTACAAGCTGCTGTTTACGGCCGGTTCCGCGCAAGATCCGCAAGGCAAGGAAGGCCTGGCCGCGCTGACGGCCGCGATGGTGGCGTCGGGCGGCTCGTCCGAGCGCAAGATCGACGAAGTCAACCAGGCACTGTTCCCGCTCGCCGGCAGTTTCAGCCAGCAGACGGACAAGGAAATGACGACGTTTACGGGTTCCATCCACAAGGATAACTGGACCCAGTTCAACGCCATCGCCCTGCCGCTGCTGCTCTCGCCCGGTTTCCGCGAAGACGACTTCCGCCGCCTGAAGGATGCGCAAAAGAACGCGCTGCTGCTGGACCTGAAGGACAACAACGAAGAGGAATTCGCCAAGGAACGCCTGCAAACCAATGTGTATGCGGGCACGCCGTACGGCCATCCCGTACTGGGCACGGTCGCCGGCATCGACGCCATCACCCTGGACGACGTGAAACAGTTCTGGCAGACGGCGTATGTGCAGGGCGCCGTGAAGGTGGGCATTTCCGGCGACGTGTCCGAGGCCATGACGGCGTCGCTGACACAGGCGCTGGCAAGCCTGCCGGCCGGCCCCGGCTTGCCGGCCACCGTCAAGCCCGCGGGCCGCAAGGCGCAGGGACTGGAAGTGGAAATCATCGAGAAAAACACGCGCGCCACGGCCATCTCGTTCGGCCTGCCGCTGGAGGTGACGCGCACGCACCCGGACTTCCCCGCTCTGTGGCTGGCGAAAACGTGGCTGGGCGAGCACCGCGCCTCGAATTCCTATCTGTACCAGCGCATCCGTGAAATCCGCGGCATGAACTACGGCGATTACGCGTACATCGAAGCTTTCCCGCGCGGCATGTATCAGTTCTTCCCGAATCCGAACCTGGGCCGCAAGGCGCAGCTGTTCGAAATCTGGGTCCGCCCCGTGGCGCCGGACAATGCCCACTTCGCCCTGCGCGTGGCGCTGACGGAATTGGGCAAGCTCATCGACAACGGCCTGACGCAGGACGATTTCGCCACCACGCGCGACTACCTGATGAAGAACGTCTTCGTCATGACCTCGACGCAGGACCAGCAACTCGGTTACGCGCTCGATTCGCAATGGTATGGCACGCCCGAGTTCACCAGGCTGATGCGTGACGGCTTGTCGAAACTGACGGTACAAGACGTCAACCGCGCCATCAAACAGCACTTGTCGGCGAAGAACCTGTCCGTGGTGATCGTCGCCAAGGATGCGGCCGGCTTGAAGGAAAAGCTCGTCAGCGACGCGTTTTCTCCCATCAAGTATGACGGCAACAAGCCGCAGGCCCTGCTCGATGAAGACAAGGTCATCGGCGCGATGCAGCTGAACATCAAGCCGGAGGCCGTCACCGTGACGCCGGCGGCGCAGGCGTTTGCGAAGTAAGCCGGCGCAGCATCAACCCCATCCGATGCAGACCGTCGGATGGGGTTCCGTTCCGCACGGGCGCCTGCCGCTCACTTTGCCGTAGCAAATTCATAGCACATATATTCCTCATGACATCCGAAGTAGTAGATTCCCCACGAGCAGAAACGCTCCCGCCGACCATGCCTGACAGCAGCCAGGCGAGACGCCCGCGTCCTGCAGCCGTCACGGTGACTGCCTATCTGTTACTCATGAACGCGGGCGGCGCGGTCATTTATTTCCTGCTGTTCGGCCGCCACACGGCGTCCGGTGCGCTGCAGTTACTTGAAGCATCTGGCTATGCCGACTTTTTCATTGCGATTGGCCTGCTCCGCGCGCAGCGGTGGGCGCGCATGGCCTACGTCATTGCGGGCATGATCGGCATAGGGGTGATGATCGCCATCGAATCGCCGGCACAGGGCAGCCTCGCCCTGCGACTGCTGTTCGCCGTACCGGCATTCGCGACCTTCCTCTACCTGCTGTACCGTGAGGATGCCCGGCTCTACTTTGCATCAGCGAAACTGCCCCGCCCCAGCCCTGGCGGCCGGCGGCGCATCGGCGCCTACCTCTACATCATCGCTGCCGTCTATGCTTACTGGTGCCTCAATGCGATTGTACTGGGCATTACAGAGATCTATCCGGCAAGCCTGCATCGCGACAAGCTGATCTTTATTGCCTTGCCGGTCATTTTGATCGCGGAGTGGGTGGGCAACACACCGGGACGCCTGGCCAGGGCCAGCATCCTGTCCATCGCATTCGCCCTGTACCTGGCGCAGATGTTTTTCTATAAATATATCTCACCGTACGCCGTTCAAATTGGGCCATCGCTGTGGCAACTGCGGAACTGGGCCATCGGCATGAGCTGCATCGCAATTGCCCTGCATTATCTGCAGTGGTCACGGGGTGCGCGGAAATGATGATCAGCGCTGACGCTGCACAAGCGATGATATTGCAGTTCTGCGAAGGCGACACGCAGTCGCCGCACTACATGAAGCACGCGATCCAGTGTTGCGTCCTGTCCGAACGCGGCGACTACTGGATCATCCGTGCCAATTCAGAGGCATATGTGGTACATGGCCGCAGCGAGTATTGCTACGTCGGCGTCAATGCATTCTTGCTTGACGTCCTGTCAGGCAAGATCGAGACCGTTGTGAGCGGAAACCGTGTCAGTCACTACCTGCAGGATAAATATGACGTCCGCGACGCGGCCGGCCAAGCTTACGTGCTCGAACCTGCCTTTGAGCGATCAGACAAAGCAGCAGTCGTCCGCCTGCGGCAAACCCTAGCTTGTCGCTTGCCCCACGCCCTGGCGCTGCTGTCGCCTGAACATCGCAGCTGGCTGACGGGCCAGCGTCGCGTGATGCAGTGGGCGCAACGCGAGCTCATGGCAAATGGCGTGGCAACCGAAGTTATGCTGCGCCCGGGGTCGGGCGGCGCATTGCATATTCCAGAGCAAATCTGGCATTGGGATTTGCTGCTGGCCGAACTCAAGCGGCTTCCGGGCCTGGTCTGACGATACTAAAGCGGCCCGGCCATGGCCAACTCACTCGAAGGGATTGGCCACCGACGTCACCTCGGGCGGCGGCAGCTGGTCCGGCAGTTCCCGCTTTTCCAGCTGCGCCACCACGTCGGCCAGCAGCTTTTGCAGCTGCTTCGCCAGCGCCAGGCCCGGCTTGTCCAGGGTCAGGTCGATGTCGCCGCTGATGCTGATGCGGTCGACGCGGTTTTCGATGGTCAGACTGCCGATTTCCAGCACATCGCTTTCATTGGCATACGGGACGAATTTCTTTGCGCACATGGCATTTCCTCTCAAGGCGATTATTTTTTGGACTTGCTATTGATCTTCGGCAAACTCAGCATGCGCAGTTTCTGCTGGCGCGTCAGCGACGGTAACAGATCGATGCCTATCCTGTCTTCCAGTTGCGCAATGCTCAGCACTTCATACGTCTTCGTGTCGACGTTTTCAATGAAGTAGGCGGCGCCGGCGCGCTGGCGCGGGCTGTACACGGCCTTGTACAGATGACTGGGCACAATGACTCTTCCCACCTTGCGCAGGTTGCCGCCGATAAAAGCCGGCCCCGTGATCACGTACAGGTCGCCCTCTTTCTTCGCCATCTTGCGCACGGCGCCCTCGATGCCGGCCCACACATAGCGGTTGTTGCGCGCGTCTTGCGGCACCATGTTAGCCAAGGTAAAGCTGTCGCGCTGGCTCTGGCGGTCCGGCATGTCGCCGTTGGGCGCCATGTGACCACGGTCGAAGCCGCTGCGCGCGTAGTCGGCCAATTCGGCGCGCTGGGCGGCGGGCAGCTTGCGTTCAGCGTGAAAGGAGTTTTCGCGCGACAAATCCTGCGCCGCTTCCAGATTGTTGGCCGTCAAGTGCTCGGCCGACCACAGCGGCGTGCGCGTGATACCCGAGTGCATGACGCCAAACACGTTGTAGCACAGCTCTTTGGTTGCCACGTCCAGCTTGGGGTTGGTGATTTCCGGCTTGCGGCCGTCGACGTAGTGGGCGGGACAGGCATCGGCATGCGCCAGGTTCGCGGCAAAGGCGGAAGCCAGCACGCCGCACGCCAGGGTCAGCCTGGCGATCGTTCCTTGAATCATATTTCCCTTTGAAATCTTTGCAGGCCAGCATTCTAGCGGACGGCGGCCCTCGCCACAAACCGGCACCAGCCTGGCGTGCGCGCCTGTGCGGGGCGGCAAATTGGCGTGCAGGCAGGCGTACAAGCGGCCCTGCGCAAAGCCGGCGCAAATAAAGGCCAACAGGCCGCGCACGGCCATTCATATCTGCTAAGATTGCCTTGATTCGTTCGCATCGACCATTCAAGATTTGGAGAGCATATGATCAAAAAAACCCTGCTGCTGATCGTTGTCGTCGTCGCCGCCATCCTCGGCTATGCCACCACCAAGCCCGACACCTTCAGTGTCCAGCGCGAAATCACCATCAAGGCCCCGCCCGAGAAAATCGCCGGCCTGATCACGGACTTCCATTACTGGGCCGCCTGGTCGCCGTGGGAAAAGCTCGATCCGGCCATGCGCCGCACGTTTACGGGCCCGGCCAATGGCCTGGGCGCGCAGTATGCATGGCAAGGCAATGACAAGGTGGGCGCCGGCCGCATGGAAATCACGGAGGCGGCCCAGCCCGAACGCACCGTCATCAAGCTGGACTTCCTCAAGCCGTTTGAAAGCCACAACACCACCACCTTTACCATGACTCCCGAGGGCGACGGCACCAAGGTGAACTGGACCATGACCGGCCCCAGCCCTTACGTCAGCAAGGTCATGACAGTCTTCGTCAGCATGGACAGGATGATCGGCAAGGATTTTGAAAAAGGCTTGAACAACCTGAAGGCAGCTGCGGAACGCTAAGTCTGCTCGCAGCACATGGCAACAGGGCCCGCGCGGCCCTGTTTTATTTGGCGCTCCCCCTTGCGGGCCCCGTCAGAATTGCTCGATCCAGGCGGCCAGGTGGTCCGGCGTGAGCGCCGGTTCGGCCTGCACCACCTTGCCCTGCAAACCCAGGTCCGTCTTGCTCAGCTGCAGCGACCAGCCGCGCCGCGCCAGCCACAACAAGCTGGCCAGCCAGAACGAGTGGATGGCCGAGACGGGCGCCGTGGTCGGCGTTTCCAGAAATTCCGTCAACAGCCGGCCATCGAGGAACAGCGCCGTGCCGCCCTGGTTTTGCAGCGCCGCGCCAAACACGGGCAGCAGCATGTCGATCGCCTGCTCCACGCCGCGCCCCGGATGCTCGCGCTCGAGCGTGTCGAGCTGCTGGCGCACGGCGGCAGCAAAGGCCGTGCCGCGGAAGGCTTCCGAACTGACCAGGTCGGCATAATCCATCAGCAGCCAGTCCGGCTCGGGCGGCGTGACGCCGGCCGTCAGGGCCGCCGACAGATACGCTTCCACAGGCAGCTGCTGTTCCGGACCGGCCAGGCTGGCGCACAAGGCGTACAGGGTGCCGATGCGGTTGGCGACGGCTTGCCGCTGGCGCACCATCAGCTTTTCGCGCAGCAACTGGGCGTGTTCATTGCGCAGCCGCGCCAGTTCCAATGCCTGCTTGAGTTCCATGCGCAACGCCGCGATATCCCATGGCTTCTGGATGTAGCGGTGGATCTGCCCCTGGTTGACGGCTTCCACCGTGTGCTCGAGCTCTGAATACGCGGTGGTCAGGATGCGCACGATGTGCGGATGGCGGTCCCAGCAATACGACAGCAGCTCGTTGCCGTAGGCGCCGGGCATGCGCTGGTCGGAGACCAGCACGGCGATGCGGTCGGCCTGCTCGTCGAGTATGCGCTTGCCTTCCTCGACCGAAGTGGCCGTCAGCACGTCGGCCAGCGGCGCGATGGCGCGCTGGAAGTATTTGAGGGCGTTGGCCTCATCATCGACATAGAGTATCGTCGGCAAGCCTTGCGCCGGCTCACGCTGAGCCGGTAAACGCAGATTGGCGTCAATCATGCTCGTTCCTTATATGTACTGGAAAATTCAGGGTTACCGTGGTGGAAGTGTCAAATTCGGTGGCGATATCGAGGTTGCCGCCGAACGACTGCATCATGCGGTGGCAAAACACCATGCCCCAGCCCTTGCCTTCGCCGCCACCGGCACTGACGGGGTCACTCAACAGCTGTGTAACGATCTCGGGGGCGATGCCGGCGCCATTGTCGCGCACCGCGATGCGGCCCGCATCGATACGGATGCCGATCGCAGGACGGGCTTGCTCGCCGGCCGAACGCAAGGCATTCGCCAGCACCGACGATAAAATCAGCGCGACGCAATTGGGCGACTCGGCAATGGAGAAATCGTCGCCCACTTCCACCGTAATGGCGGCGCGCTGGTCCGTGCTCAAGGGATAGCTGTCGAGCAAGGCATCCAGCAGCTGGCGCGCGCTGCCGGCGCGGCGTCCGCCCTGCATGCCGGGCCCGGCGCTGGCCAGGCGCACCGTGTCGACAAAGCTGGCCAGCACGGACAAACAATAGCGCGCATTGTCGTGCATCAAGGCGGCCGCTTCGCCGATCTCGGCCTGCGGTGCGGCGTCCGCCTGCGCGCGGCGCGCAATGCCGCGCGCAAAATTGGCGATGGCCGCCAGCGGCGTGTTCAATTCATGCGCGAGAAAGGCCAGCGATTCCTCCATCGCCACCAGGCCCTGGCGGCGGGCGGCGCGCTCGCGTCCCGTCTGCACGGCCAGCTGCAGCGCCGCTTGCATGGCGGCCAGGTCGAGCGGTTTTTCCAGCAAACGGAACAAGGTGCCGCCGTTGATCAGCTCGAGCAGCACGTCCTTGTCTGCATACGCGGTGACGAGCATGCAGACGATGTGCGGATAGCGCTGCGCCACTTCCTGCAGCAATTCGCTGCCCAGGCGGTCCGGCATGCGGTAATCGGTGACGAGCACGTCGATCTGGCCGGCCTCGTCTTCCAGCAAGGCCAGCGCAGCATCGACGCTCTGCGCCGTCAGTACGCGGTAGCGCTGGCCGACGGCGCGCTCGAAATACTTGCAGGCGAGCGCTTCGTCGTCCACGTACAGCACGCTGGCGCGGCTATCGTTATCCATGCTAGCGGCCCTCCCAGTCGGAACGCTGCAAGTCGAAATTCATGCTGGCCCATACACCCAGCTCGCTTTCGGCGGAGAGGGTGCCGCCGTGGCGCTCGATCACGCCATAGCTGATGCTCAGGCCCAGGCCCAGGCCCTGCCCCACTTCGCGCGTGGTGAAGAACGGTTCGAACACGCGCGCCAGATTTTCCGGGGCGATACCGGGGCCGTTGTCGCGCACGCTGATGCGCAGGCGGTTGTCATCCCAGTGGGCCGTGATGCGGATCTCGAACGGCGGCGCATTGCCCTTGCGCATGGACAGCACGGCATTGCCCAGCAAATTGATCAGCACGCCCACGATGGCCGCCTCGTCGCCGCGCACCAGGGTGTCGACCGGCAAGTCGTGGCTGATGCTGACATTCTTCGTTTCGTGACCCACGAGGCGGATGGCGGCCTCGAGCGCGCTGCGAAACTGGAAGTGGCCCGTTTCCAGCTGGTTGCCGCTCTTGCGGTAGGCAAAGGTTTTCAAATCGGACACGATGTGCTGCACGCGCAGCATGCCCTGCTTGGCGTCGGCCAGGCATTCGCTGACCAGCGCGCTTTGCTTGGCGGCCGGGTCTTCGATGGCCACCTCGATGGCCATCATGCAGAAATTCACGGGGTTGTTTACCTCGTGCAGCATGCCGGCGGCCAGGGTGCCGATGGCGGCCATCTTCTCTTGCTGCAGCATCTGTCCCTTGATATCGGCCAGGCTTTTATTCGTTTCTTCCAGCTGCGTGTTCTTTTGCGCCACCTCCGCCTTCAGCTGGAACAGCATGAAGCGGGCGCGTTCGTTAAAATAGGTAAATACGGCGCTGATGCTGGCCGACATGATGAGGAATAAACAGTTGACGACAAACGTGCTCGGCAAGTCGAAACCGCCGGCATGCCAGGCGCACGCAGCCACGTACAGCAGGCAGGAAATCGCGCCAAAGACCATATTTTGCCACAGGCCGAAGGCCAGCACGATGCCCGATGAATAGATGGCCAGGGTCATGCCCACATAATAGATCGAGGTGGCGCCTTCCGTGACGGCGATCATCCAGGCGATCATGATTTGCGGCAGGATCAGCCAGACAAAGGTCAGTCCCTGGATGCGGTCTTGCGCCCAGCGCGTGCGCATGGCCAGCACGACGCAAAAGATCAGCACGGACACGACGATGCGCGCGCTGGTGAACGCCGACTGTTTGTCCGGATACAGGGCCGAATCGAGGCCCATGCCCAGCAGGATCAGCACGATGCCCGTGTAGGCCCCGCCGCGGCTGAATTCCAGGCGGAAGTCGCGCAAAACGGCCGTGTAGCCGGCGTGCAGGCCTGGGGTATCCATGATCAAGGAATGCTCACTTCCGCAAACACATTCACGCCCGTGGCGTCGACATAGATTTTCGGGTCCCTTGCATGCTCGGGCAGCAAGGCCGACAGGCCCGCTTCATTGCGATAGATCAAATGCCATTCCAGCAAATGCTCCATGCCGAACTTGCCCGGATTATCCGCGTGCACATTCGTCACCAGCAAACGCCCGCCGGGACCCACGCGCGAGGCGAAGTGCATCAGCAGACGCGCGCACACCTTGTCGGACAGATAGTCGAACAGGCCGGCGCAATACACGGCGTCGAAACTGCCGGGCAAACCCGTGGCGCCCGAACCGTGGCGGCGCTTGAGCAGGTTGTGCACGGAATCGTGCACATAATCGATCTCGACCACGCGCCCCGTGCGCTGCATGATGGTGGTCAGGCGCGCGCGCGTCCAGTCCAGCGTCTCGCTGCTGAAGTCGACCAGTTCGAAGGCCAGCCATTGCGCATCGGGGCACGTTTCCAGAAAACGCTGCACCTCGATGGCCGGGCCACAGCCCACGTTGAGCACCTTATACACACGCCCGGCGGCGCGCGCCGCGGCCGCCTTTTGCGACAAAAACTCCGTCAGGATATCGATGCGGTTGCGGTGCGCCGTCGCCACGGCCGCCTGCAGAAAGGCCGCATTGACGATCTGAAAATACGTGCTCGGGCCCTGGCGCGGATCGTCCAGCAGCTGGTTGACCATCTGGTAATCGCCCGCATAGCCGAGCGGCTTGGTAAACGTGCGGAAAACGAACGGGGCGCGCAGGATCAGCGGGTGCAGCGCCGCCTGGGCGAAGGCGCGGTGGGCCGGCGCCCGCTCTTCCTCGACCAGCGAGGCTTCCACCTCGAGCTGGCGCAGGTAAAGCTGGGTCTGTTCCATCAGCGGCAAGGCCAGCTCGTCGAAGATATCGGGGCGCAGGCGGCCGTTTTCCTTGGGCAGCGAGTCGGACAGGTCGACCTGCTCGACCCAGCGCGCCACTTCCGACAGGAAGGCGCGCATTTCGTTGACGACGATCTGGTAGTCGCGGCGGATGCGGAAGCGCTCGCCCCAGCCGGCGACAAAGGCGCTCGACTCTTTCAACACGGCGCCCTTGACGACGACCACATCGCTCAGCTCGCGCCACTCGTCGATCAGGGTCACGGAAACGATGGCGGTCAGGCCCGTGTTGACGCTGCTGATGACGACGGCCTTGCCCACGTAGGCGTTTTTCGCCCCCATGCGCACGGTCACGTCATTGAGCACCTCGCTGACCTGCACAATCGAGTATGGATTATAGATTTCCATGACCAGCGAATTGCGCTGCAAGTTGAAAATCGTGCCGCGCACCGCCTCACCCTGGGTGTTGCGGAAACTGACGACTGGATCGATCTGCGATTGTGAATACACGATTGAGCATTATCAAGTTGCCCGGTTTCCGGCGCACCACACTGGTGACGCCAGTTTCCAGGCTGGGTTAAGGCACGGCACGCCGGTTGTCTGCCGCCGGCCCGCCATCGTGATGGCGGTATTGCGGCGTCGCGTGACGCCGTACCGGAGCGCCTCAAAGCGCGTCTGTCCGCTCTCTGATCGAGTGTACTATGGATGTAGCAGAACGGGCAATTGTTCCCTCAGGAACGACCTTGCGTGGCGCCGGCGCGCAACGCCGGCGATCATCCAGCAACGAACAGGGCCAGCGCGTGACGCAATAATTGCGGCGTTTGCCCCGTCCAGCGTTTGAACGAGCGGCGGAAGTTGGTGGCATCATGAAAGCCGAGGTAGGCGGCCACGGCATCGTTGTCGTAGCCATGCGCCTGGAACAGATAAATCGCCTTGTGCGCGCGCACCTGGTCCAGCTCGGCCTGGAAATGCGTGCCATGGCGCGCCAAATGGCGTTTCAGGGTGGCGGGACTGACGCCGAATTCCTGCGCCGTGCGCTCCAGGGTCGGTGCGCAGCGGATATTGAGCAGCAGGTAGTCGTACAGCGCACCGAGCAGGCTGGCTGCCGGCACGGGCGCCAGGGCCGCCGCGCGCAAGGCCAACGCCGCCGCCGTGGCATTGCCGCGCGGCCAGGGCTTGTCGAGCCAGCTCGAATCGATGAGCATGGCGTCCACCTGGCAATCGAAACGCAGGGACTGGCCCAGGTGCACTTCGTGCTGCTCCACGTGGCGAGGCCGCGCGCGGTTGAAACAGAAGCGCCATGGCAAGGACTCGCCCGCCAGCCAGCGGCACATGGCCGCCAGCGCCGTCATGTGCATTTCCACCAAAAAAGGCAGCTGGCTGGGCGCGCCGAACGCATCGACCCAGTACAGCACGTGCATGTCGCCGGCCTCCCGCAAGCGCGGCTGCAGCAGCGGACACAGCAAGGTATGAAAATCGCACAGGATGGTCAAGGCCTGGCGCAGATTCTGCGCCTGCAGCAAGGCATGGCTGGCGGCGCCGTAATGGCCGGGCAACATTTGCTGGCCCAGCATGAAGCTGGTGTCGGCACTGTCGAGGCCGCGCGCCACGTTGGCCAGCAATTGCAGGTATTGCGCGGCGCTCACCTGGCTTTCCGCGGACGGCAGCGCGCCGCCGTCCAGGCCCGTGCCCTTGAGCAGCGGCGCCGTAGCCAGTTCGCGGCTGCGCGCGTAATCGAGCACCAGCGCCGGCTGGTGATGGGCCGCGATGCCGGGGTCGCCCTGCTGAATCAGCGGCATCAGGCGGGCGCGGCGCTGCCGGCCCTGGGACTGGTGCTGCGGCCCGGTGTTTCCACGGCCCGGCTCAGCTCGGCCAGCACCACTTCCGGCACGCCATCGGTGAGCGAGCACGCATGCCGCAGGCTCAGGCGGATTTCGCGGTTGTCGTTGGTGTGGTGGCGCATCTGCCCCACCATGACGCACAGGTGGCGTGCCCGCACGGCCGCATCCTCGCGCGACACGCCCGGCATCAGCACGGCGAAGCGGTCGCCCGCATAGCGGCACAGCAGATCGTCATTGCGCAAGTTCAACAGCAGCATGTGGCCCACGGCTTGCAGCACGCGGTCGCCTTCGCGGTGGCCGTATTCGCGGTTAATCAGGTGAAAGCTGTCGATGTCGAGCAAGACCAGCGCGCAATCGAGGCCGGGCCGGCGTTCCTGCTCCAGGCGCATCTGCGTACGCAGGTAGCTGGCGTCGGCCAGCTGCGTGATACGGTCGAAGGCGCGGTGGTCGCGGAACAGGCGTTCGCGCTTTTGCAGATGTTCGTTCAGGCGGAACTGTTCCTGGCGCCAGTAATACATGCCGATCGTCAGCACCAGCATGCCGAACGGGATCAAGGCTTCCAGCCAGTTATCCCATACTTCCTGCTTGTCGATGGCGAAGAATTCATCGAGGCAATCGGCCCAAGACCCCAGCATGATGGCGCACAGGCCGCCGGCGATCAGGCTCGTCACCCGTCCACGCGGCCGGCTGCTGAGGGTAAACAAAAACCAGATGCCCGCCATGACGGCCGTGCCGCCTTCGCAGACGATATCCATCCACTTCCAGACGGCAAACGGTTTAACGTGGCCCAATGTGGCGTACAGGAACAAGAACAGGGGCAAGGCCAGTGCGGCGGCAATCAGGCTGTTACGGTGCAATGGCAGCATGTGGGAAAACCTTTAAAAGTGGTGCTGCCGCCACGATAGCGCCTGCCCATGACGGCACGATGACATGCCCCGCTCCCGTGCGGCAGGTGCAAACGGCTCATCATTACCAGGGACACCCATGCAAATACGGCGAGCCTTTGCCCATGCGCCCTGCGCCGGCAGGTCATTTCAGCTCACCCCGGTTCATTTCCGGCCGGAAAGCGTTCACCCGCCGTTGTTTTCAGGCTGGCAATCGATTGCCTGTCACGCAACCGTCATATTTGCTGCCTAGAATCCGCCCGGTTCCTTCCTCCCTAACCGAGCTCTTCATGAAAACCACGCACACATCGTTCCCCTCTCCGCTTCGCCTGACGGCCCTGTCCCTGGCCATCATGGCCGTCTTCAGCGGTCAAAGCCATGCGCAAGCACAAGATGCGGCTGGCCAGCCGGCCGCCACCGTGGTCGTCAGCGGCCAGCGCGCCAGCCTGCGCAACGCCATCGCCGCGCAAGAGAAAGCCGACAACATCATCAGCGTCATCAGCAGCGACGATATCGGCGGTTTGCCCGATAAAAACGCGGCCGAGGCGCTGGCCCGCTTGCCGGGCGTGTCCGTCCAGCGCGACCAGGGCGAAGGCCGCTACATCACGGTGCGCGGCCTGGGGCCTGACCTGAATGCCGTCACCATCAACGGCGCGCTGGTGCCGTCGCCGGAAGCGGGCCGCCGCGCCGTGGCGCTCGATATCCTGCCTGCCGGCCTGATCCGCACGCTGGAAGTCTCGAAGACCTTGCTGCCGGAAATGGACGCCAACTCCCTGGGCGCCACCATCGAAGTGAAATCGCTGTCCGCCTTCGACTTGCCGGGCAAGCTGCTGTCGGCCAACGTGGCCGCCAGCCATGATGAAAAGACGGGCAAGACCAGCCCCAGCGGCGGCGCCCTGTGGGCCCAGCGCTTTCTCGATGGCAAGCTGGGCGTGGCCGCCGGCCTGAGCGCGGAAAAGCGCTCGTTCGGCTCCGATGACGTGGAAACGGGCGGCGCCTGGAGCAAGGGCAAATTGTCGGGCCTGGAATTGCGCGACTACCTGCCCGTGCGCAAGCGCGGCGCCCTGGCAGTCAACCTCGATTACCGTCCGGAAGCGGGCAACAGCTGGTTTTTGCGCTCTTTTGTGAGCGAATTTTCCGACGATGAAGTGCGCGACCGCCTGACCATCAGCAATATCGCCGGCGGCAGCCTTGCCGAAGGCCAGACGGCCAGCGCGCGCGCCGAACGTCGCATCCGCCAGCGCAAGTACACGCAGCAAGTACGCTCGCTGGTGCTGGGCACGCAGCAGAAATCGGGCGACTGGACCCTGGACGTGAAAGGCGGCCTGAGCCGCGCCACGGAAGACACGCCGGAATCCTTGAACGACGGCCGTTTCCGCGGCCTCAGCAATTTTGCCGGCATCAGTTTCAACGGCACCGAGCAACCATCGTTGAGCGGCCCCGCCTCGCTGTACGAACCGGCCAGCTACGCGCTCAACGCCATCACGCTGCAAAAGCGTTACTCGAAGGACAATGAACACCATGCACGCATCGACCTGGCGCGCAAGTTCGACATCGCCACCCTGAAATTCGGCGCCAAAGTCAGCCGCCGCGAAAAGACGAATGACACGGATCAATGGGCGTATAACAGCAGCAAGGCCACCAGCGGCAATTACTGGGGCGCCGGCTCCACCTCGATGAGCGCCTTCGTGCAGGGCCACAATCTCGATTACGATCTGGGCAACATCGGCGTGGCGCTGGACCCGGCGCTGATCCGTGCCCGTGTGGCCGGCCTGGACCGCGACAAGGCGCGCCTGGCCACGGAATCGATCATCAACGATTACCGCATGCATGAAGACATCAACGCCATGTATGTGCAAAACAGCTATGACTTCGACGCCTGGCACATCCTGGGCGGGGTGCGCGCCGAACGCACCAGCTTCGAGGCGGCCGGCTCGCAGGTGGACAGCGCCGGCGTCGCCACGCCTTTGACGCGCGAACGTTCGTACACCAACTGGCTGCCGAACCTGCAAGCCCGTTATGACGTCGATCAAAAAACCAGCGTGCGGGCCGCCTGGACGCAAGCCGTGGTGCGCGCCAACTTCAGCCAGCTGGCACCCGGCATCAGCCTGGCCAGCAACACGGAAGCCGTGATCGGCAACCCGGACTTGAAACCCTTGAAAGCCAACAACCTGGACCTGGGTATCGAAAGAGTCCTGGGCAACGACGGCGTGATGTCGGCCTACGGCTTCTACAAGGACATCAAGAACTTTACGTACACGACCAACCTGGCCGGCACGGGAGCTTGGACGGGCTACACGACGGCCACCTCGTATGCGAACGGCGACGCGGCGAAAGTCAAGGGCATCGAACTGGCTTACATGCAGCCGCTGCGCATGCTGCCGGCGCCATTCAACAAGTTTCTCGTCGGCGTCAACGGCACCTTGAGCACGTCTAGCGCGCAAATCGGCCGCTACGACAAGGCGAGCAAGCAGCAGATGAACCGCGACATCCGCCTGCCGGGCCAGTCGAACCAGGTCATGAACCTGATGCTGGGCTATGAAACGGGGCCTGTCAGCGCCCGCCTGGCCCTCAACTACAAGTCGCCTTACCTGCTGGAAATGGGCGGCGATATCCTCGATCAAAGCCAGGACCGTATCGTGGACAGCCAGAAACAGCTCGACTTCTCGCTGTCCTACCAGATCAACAAGCAGTTCCAGGTGACGTTCGAGGCGGCCAACCTGAACAACGAGAAATACTATGTCTACCAGGGCACGAAGCCATACAACGTGCAAAACGAACAATACGGCCGCACTTTCAAAGTGAGCCTGAAAGCCAGCGCCTTCTGATGATTGTCAATAACATGAAAAAAACCGTACTCTGCAGCGCTTTGCTGGCTGCCTTCTGCATCAGCGGCACGGTGCAAGCCGCCCCCGTCGCGTCCAACGCCACCCCCTCCTTCACGCAGGAAGCGGAGGAACTGGCCCGCCTGCCCGGCGGCGGCTGGCTGACTTTGGACAAGCACGGCTTGCGTCTGTTCAATGCGGCCGGCCAGGAGCAAGAACGCATTGCCGTGCGCGCCAAGCAGCTCGACACGCGCATCGATGGCAGCAAGGTGCTGGCCGTCTTCCTGGAAGCGGACACGCAGCGCCCGCTGCCCGTCTCCGTCGATGTGCAGGCCGGCAAGCTGGTGAAACTGGCGCCGTTTCCCGTGCCGACGTTTTCCGTGGAAGCGTCCTGCCTGTACCGCGACGCCCAGCAGCTCGATCACCTGTTCTTGATCGGCAAGGATGGCCAAGCGGAACAATGGGTCATGCAGGGCGAGCAGCGCAGCCTGGTACGCAAACTGGCCCTGCCGCCGCACGCCAAACATTGCCGCGCCGACGATGGCGCGCAGCGCCTGCTGGTGAGCGAGTCCAACATGGGCGTGTGGGCGTATGACGCCGAGTCCGAAGGCATGGGCAAGCGCGAAGTGGTGGCCCTGCGCAAGCCGTACGGCCAGCTCGACGGCGGCGCCGGTGCGCTGGCCGTGCTGCCGGGCGGCGTGGCCGTGCTCGACGGCAAGGCGGACAAGCTGCACCTGTTCGCCCACCAGGACGGCCGATGGACGGCACAGCCAGCCCAGTCCGTCGCCTTGAACGTGCGCAAGGGCGACAGCCAGCTGGCGCTGGACAAGGACGCCTTGCTGCTGCGCGGCAAGAACGGTTGGCAGGCGCGGCCCTTGAAATGGGCAGGCAAAGCGGAAACGCAGCCTGCGGTGGCCATCATCGCCCCGCAAGCGCAGACGGAACCGATGGCGCGCCAGGGCGACGCGGCCGACGACCCGGCCATCTGGCTGTCCAGGAATCCAGCCGATGCGCGCATTCTCGGTACCAACAAGAAGCAGGGACTGCTCGTCTACGACCTGCAAGGCAAGCAGACGCAGCTGCTGGAAGTGGGCCGCCTGAACAACGTCGACGTGCGGCAGAACATCCAGTTGGGCGGCAGCAAGGTCGACCTGGCCGTGGCCACCCAGCGCGACGACAACAGCATGATGTTGTTCACCATCAATGCCAGCGGCGAGGTGGCGGAAGCGGGCCGCTTCCCGACCGGTCTGAAAAGCATCTACGGCATGTGTTTATATCAACCGGCCGGCGGCGGCGTGCAAGCGTTCATCAACGACAAGGACGGCACCTTCCAGCAATACCGCATCGGCCTGGAAGGGGGCAAATTCAGCGCGACTCTGTTGCGCAGCTTCAAGGTTGACACCCAACCGGAAGGCTGCGTGGCCGACGATGCCAACGCCAGACTGTTCCTGGGCGAGGAAACGCGCGGCATCTGGACCACCTCGGCCGACGCCGCCAGGCCGGACGCCCTCACCATGGTCTTGCCGGTGGGAGCGCACCTGACGGCGGATGTGGAAGGCATGGCCATCTACCGCCAGCCAGGCGCCAAGCCCGACACGGGCTATCTGATCGTCTCCAGCCAGGGCGACAGCAGCTATGTCGTGCTCGACACGCAAGCGCCGTACAAGGTGCGCGGCCGCTTCAAGGTGGGCTTCAACTTGCCCGCTGGCATAGACGGCACCTCGGAAACGGATGGCCTCGACGTCACCTCCGCCAACCTGGGCGGTGCGTATGCGCAAGGCATGCTGGTGATCCAGGACGGCTACAAGCGCTTGCCCGATGGGCCGCAGAACTTCAAGTATGTGGCGTGGGGGGATGTGGCGAAGGCGTTGAAGCTGGAGTAAAAGAGACGGTGAGCGTGGGTCAGTGGCATTCGCAACGTGACACCTGCTTGAGCCAGAGGGGCAAACGAATGAGATCGTGTCTGTCTGCCCCACAAACCCTCCGGGCGCGATTTCCGCCTTCTACGCGCCCGGGCCAATGGATCGCGGACAGTGGTGATGCCGTTATTGCACTGCCTCGTAACCCTGTGTGTTCGAGGTACCTCAGCATTAGTTGAATTTGGGAAATGCATAATTTGCAATATATTGCAAATGTTATAATTTGATAGATTATCTGTCATTATTGCCTGCCATACTTGTGACGCTGCATATCGACAAGGCAGGTAGGTAAAAAACGTAATTTTCGAAATTCAAAAAATGGAGAAATTGATGACTATCGTTGGAAGCCAAATTATTTTCCCAAAGGGTAACGAAACGTTTGTAAAGCTCACAAAAGAGGCGCCAGGTCCGCTACCTTGCCCCTCGGGAGACATTATTGCACCATTCGCAGCATTTCCAGCTCCGGCACCCGGTACATCGCGCTGGTACCGTCTGAAAGCAGTCTATTTTGACGAAAATGCAGGTGGTCAATGCAACGTGCAAATTCTTTTCAACATGTTTTCTGGCGAAACGATCAAATTTACCCTGCCTCAGGTTGCGAGCGGTGCTGGCGCGTCGAATTTTCACTATAGCGACTGGTACAAACCAGGAACAGTGAATGGGGAATACTCCCGTATCACCGCCTATTTTTCTAGTGCAGCCCCATATAACAACTCTGCCGGAATTTACTCCCTGATCTTGGAAGCCTACGACGTTTTAGCGTCACAAGCTGCATAAACAAACCGGGATCAGCTAGACAGGTATATTCTATGTGAAGCGTCACGCATTCGTTGCATGCGTGACGCTTGAGGTAGTCGGACATTCTCTGACCTCGTGCGCGCCTCAAAAACCCTCTCCAGCTCCAACATGAAGCCGGTGGCACCATTTCCCCGACTGTGATGATCAAACACAGCCTGTTTGCCGACCAGGAGCACAAAGCAAAGCTCAACAAGTTTGGCGATACGCTGCGACTGCTGGAACAGCGTGCTGACTTCGCCGCGTTAGCCGCAGCAGTCGATGCCGCTGCTCCAGGCCCCAGCTGCAAACGCGTCGGTTGTTTACCGTTCTCAACCAAACGGATGGTGCGTGTGCTGCTAATTTTACGGCTATTCAATCTCAGCGACGAGCAGATGAAACACCAACTGCTCGACCGCCTCGGTTTGCAACGCGTTTGGGTCGCGCATGAGCAGCCATATCCCCGACCGGAACACGTTCCGGACGCCAGGACTATCGGCGGGCGGGCCCCTTGATCGCTTATGGCGTCACTAATTTCTCAGCACACAAACCCGAATTCCAGTGATCAGAGCTTTCCTAAAAATAAAGCCGTGCATCCGATGCCGTATTAAAATACCGCCCCATGACCTCCCCCGCCTCGACCTCCGCCCTCCCCGACAACATCCTGCTCCCTTCCCTGGCCGTCCTGGGAGGGCAGATTTCCGTCAATCTGGGGGCGGCGATTGCGAAGAATCTGTTTCCCGTCATCGGGGTCGAGGGGATTACGGCGTACCGCGTGGGGTTCTCGGCGCTGATCCTGCTGGCCATCTTCCGGCCGTGGCGCTACCGGCTGACGCGCAAGGATGTGCTGAACCTGCTGGTGTATGGTTCCGTGCTGGGGTTGATGAACTTGCTGATTTACCGGGCGTTTGCGCTGATACCGATCGGTATCGCCGTCGCCATCGAGGTAACGGGGCCGCTGGCCGTGGCCATGCTGTCGTCGCGCCGGCCACGCGATTTGCTGGCCGTCGCGTGCGCCGTGTTTGGCTTGTATTTACTGTTGCCGCTGCAAGGCAGTCCGGGCAGCCTGGACCCCGTCGGCGTGGCGTATGCACTGGGCGCGGCCCTGTGCTGGGCGCTGTACATCATCTTCGGCAAGCGGGCCTCGACCTTGCAAGGTGGCCAAGCCGTGGCCTGGGGCATGACGGTGGCGGCCATGGTGACGGTGCCCATCGGCATCACCTACTCGGGAACAGCCTTGCTGGCGCCGTCGATTGCCTTGATGGGCCTGGCCATTGCCATGCTGTCGAGCGCCCTGCCGTACTCTCTGGAAATCTTTGCCCTTCGCCGCTTGCCGCAAGGGGTGTTCGGCATGTTCAGCAGCGCGGCGCCGGCCGTCAGCGCGCTGGCGGCCATGGCCGTGCTGGGAGAACTGTTGAGCCTGACCCAGTGGCTGGCCATCGCCTGCATCGTGTTTGCCTCGGCCATGGCGGCGCTCGGTGCACAGGGCGGCAAGCGCTAGCGGTATGGAGCCTGTCCCGCAGCTTGCGGCGCCGTGCCCTCGCCTAGCCGCCTGGCATGGCTAGCCTGGCATGGTTGCATAGCTGACGGGCAGGTTTTGATGCCCGCCTGTAAAATGCGTCATTACTTGCCATATCGCGCACTTCCGCCTCACCGATGACATCCCCATTTCTTTTTCGCTGGTCCTCTCCTCTTGCCGCCGCAGCCTTGCTACTGGCGCCAGCCCTGCTGCTGGCGCCAGCAGCCGTAGCGCAGGCTGCCGCTCCCGCCCCCCTCACCGGCAATGCCGAAGCGGGCAAGGCAGCATTTCGCAAATGCGCTTCCTGCCATCAGGTGGGACCATCGGCGCGCGGCGGCTTCGGTCCCAAGCTGACGGGCGTGATCGGCCGCAAGGCCGGCGCCACCACCGACTACAAATACTCGGCGGCCATGAAAAACGCGAATATTGTCTGGACCGAGCAAAACCTGGCCGCCTTCCTCAAGGCGCCCAGCGATTTCATTCCCGGCAATAACATGCGTTTCTGGGGCATCGGCAATGCGCAGCAAGTGGCCGACTTGCTGGCCTACCTGCGTACGCAGCAAGCCGTCCCATAACGCATGCATGGACAAGCCGGACACCGCATACAGCTCATGACGCCAGCTCAAGCCTCCAGCGCTTGCAGCACGCCCTTGCGCTTCTTGTGTGCCGCCTCATAAGCGCGCAGCCGCTTGCGCTGGGCAGCAGACAGGCTGTCCAGCTTGTCGCGGATCTGCGCCACCGTCAGTTGCTGGTAGCCAGCGATGGGCAAGTCAGGCGGTGACGCCTCCGGGGCAGCGCCGCCGGCTTTTTTCCGCTCCTGCGCTTGCCTGGTTTCACCCGACTGCGCCCTTTGCTTGTTCACGATGCGCGCCGCGACCTCTTCCTCGCGGCCCGGGTAACGTCCTTCCTGCTTGAAATCGCGTTCCAGCTTCTTGAATTCGCGTTCACGCTTGGGGCTTGCACCAACAGGCATGTATCCTCCCGTCTAGGATTTGGCCGGGAACTTGCGCAGGCACAGGTAAATGGAATACAGCGCCGCCAGCCCCACCAGCACGTACACGCCGCGCGAAGCCGCCGTCATGGCACCGAGGATGCGGGCCACGATGTCGATATCGAACAGGCCCACCAGCGCCCAGTTCAAGCCGCCCACGATCAAGAGGATCATGGAGATCCAGTCCACCACGTTCAAGCGCTTTGCCGACATTTCCTGTTTTGCCGCACCGTCCGATCCTGCCTGGATATTTGCCATATCAGCCTCCTGTAAGAAGAAAGGACCCGCCGCCGGGTCTATCAAAGAACAGTGTAGGCGCGGCACCGGCACACGCCAGTCGGACGATGCCGGGTATCGAGGTAGGACGGTTCTGTAATCAGACGGGTGATTTTATCTGGCAACAAGCCAGCCGACATTGGCTGGCAGCGGCAACATGCGGTCCTTGCAATTCATGAGTTCCCTTTGCCAGATCAATGCTGCAGTTGCTTGTACAGGATGGTGGTGGCGTCCAGCCGGTCGCCGGCCGGCGCCAGCGCATAGGCGGGGATGCAGCCCGCCACCACGTAGCCGAGCGACAAATACAGCGCTTGCGCATGGTCGCCGCTGCGCGTGTCCAGAGTCAGCAGGCTGCACGGCAGCTGCCGCGCCTGTTCTTCCAGCGCCCGCATCAACTGGCGGGCGATGCCATGCCGGCGGAAAGCGGGCGCGACCAGCAGCTTGCGCACTTCGGCCCGGTGCGCCTGGTTGGGATTGGTATCCCAATCCAACTGCACGGCGCCCGCCACCTTCCCTTCCACTTCGGCCACCAGCAGCAGGCGCACGCCGCGCGTCACGGCCGGCAAGACGTTATCCGTCCAGAACGCCTGGCTGGCCGCCGTATCGAACGGCAGGATAAAACCGATGCTGGCGCCGTCGTGCACGCAGTCTTGCAGCAAGGCGCCCAGTTCCGGCAGGCGTACAAGAATATCGGCGGGCAAAAAATGGCGTAGCGATGGGGACATATCAACCTCAGACGATGAACAAAAAATAGCGGGCACCGCTGTCCGGCGGGGTCGTAAACGCGCTGGCGCCATGCAACTGGTAGCGCAGGCAATCGCCGGGCAGCAAAGCGTGGGAGCGGCCGTCGACCGTCACGTTGAGCTTGCCGTCCTGCAGCAACAGATGGTGTTCCATGCCGGGCCGGGGCGAGGCGGCATAGCTGATCGTCACGCCCGCGCCGAGCTCGCATTCGAGCGCTTCGCCGGCCAGCGCGCGCGACGGGGGCGAGACGGAACGGCGGACAAAGCCCGTGTCCGCGTCCGTCCACACGCTTTGCTCAGCCCGCCGCAGCAGGGGCGGAAAATCGTCCTCTACCATGCGCAGCAGGCGCGACATGGCCAGGCCATACGCGGCGCACAGCTTGCCCAGCACGGCTGTCGTCGGACTGACTTCGCCATTTTCCAGGCGCGACAGGGTGGCGCGGCTGACCTGGCTGGCACTGGCCAGCTGGTCCAGCGACCAGCTCCGCTCCACGCGCAACTGTTTTAATCGCGCGGCCAGGCGCTGTTCCGTCTCGTTATCTGTGAGCGTTGAATTTTCCATATGTGGGAATTTATCCCTTATATGGAAAACAGTCAAGCCATGCGCGAGGCGTGGCGGCACAGTTCCAAAAATCCTGTCAAACGGGGCGAGAGGATCTTTTTGGCTTGGCGGATCAGATAGAAATTGCGCTCCAGGGGCGGCAGCATGGTTTCCAGCTCGACCAGTTGGCCGCTGGCCAGCAAATCGGCCACGACGACCCGCGACAGGCAGGCGATGCCGAGACCGGCCGCCGCGCCATATTTGATGGCTTCCGAGTTGCTGAATTCGCCTGCGGCGCGCAGATAATGCAGATACGGCACCAGCGCCTGCTCCACGGCTTCGCGCGTGCCCGAGCCCGCCTCGCGCAGCAGCCAGCCCGCCTGGTTCAGCTCCGCAAAGCTGAGCAAATGGCGCAGCTGCGCCAGCGGGTGCGTGGGCGCGGCCACGATCAGCATCTGGTCCGTCAGCCACGGTTCCACCAGCAGGCCCGCCTCATGGCACGGCCCTTCGATCAGGCCGATATCGACACGGAACTCCGCCACGGCGGCGGCGATGTCGGCCGTGTTGGCAATCGTCACCTGCGGGATGCTGCGCCCGTACTGCTGCGCCGCCTGGGCCAGGATCTGCGGCAACAGATAGATGCCTATCGTCGTGCTGGCGCCGATCTGCAGGCTGACGGGCACGGACGGGTCGGCGCCCGCGAACTGGCGCTCGATGCTGGCGGCCGCGTCGCGCATCTGCCGCGCCTGCGGCAACAGCAGGCGGCCATTGTCGTTGAGCAGCAATCGCTTGCCCACGCGGTCGAACAGTTGCGCGCCCAACAAGGTTTCCAGCTCGTTCAGGGCCGCGCTGGCGGCCGATTGCGACAGCGCAATCAGTTCGCCGGCCGCGCTGGTGCTGCCCGTGTCCGCCACGGCCAGGAAGATCTGCAGTTGCCGCAACGTAAGCGCCATCCAATATACTCACTCAATAGGTTAAACATACAAAAACAATCCGTTTTACCACTTATTCAGCGAACTGTACAGTCATGCCATACGAACCAAGAACCATGGAGTACGGCATGTCTTCCCTCTCAACAAGCAACACAACAAGTTTCAGCGACCGCTATGGCCGCCTCCTGCCCGGCCTGCTGCTGAGCGGCGTGATCGCCTGGGGCGCCATTGCGCTGGGCAAGCTGGAATGGATGCAAAGCCACGGCATGAGCGCCCTGACCTTGGCCATCATGCTGGGCATTGTGCTGGGCAACAGCGTGTATGGCAGCCTGGCGCCCACGTGCGGCGCCGGCGTGGCCTTTTCCAAGCAGACGTTATTGCGTCTTGGCATCATCCTGTATGGCTTCCGTTTGACATTCCAGGATATCGGCCAGGTGGGCCTGGCCGGCATCGCCATCGACGCGCTGGTGCTGGCGTCCACGTTTGGCCTGGCCATGTTCCTGGGCACCAGGGTGTTCAAGCTGGAACGCAACAGCGCCATCCTGATCGGCGCGGGCAGCTCGATCTGCGGCGCGGCAGCCGTGATGGCGACGGAGCCCGTCGTCAAGGGGCGCAGCGAGGACGTCACCGTCGCCGTCTCCACCGTCGTGGTGTTCGGCACCATCGCCATCTTTTTGTACCCCGTGCTGTACCAGCTGAATCAAGGCTGGCAAGTGCTGGGCGCCACGCCCACGGCCTTCGGCGTGTACATCGGTTCGACCGTGCATGAAGTGGCGCAAGTGGTGGCGGCCGGCAAGTCGATCGGGCAGGAGGCGGCGAATGCGGCTGTGATCGCCAAGATGGTGCGCGTAATGATGCTGGCGCCGTTCCTCGTCATCCTGTCGGCCCTGCTGGCGCGCGGCAAGGCCAAAGATGGCGGCCACGACAAGGCGGCCAAGCTGGCCATCCCCTGGTTTGCCTTCATTTTTATTGCCGTGGTGGCCTTCAATTCGCTGGGCCTGTTGCCAACGGGCACAGTGGCCACCATCACCGACATCGACACGGCCCTGCTGGCCATGGCCATGGCGGCCCTGGGCTTGACGACGCACATGTCGGCCATCCGCCGCGCCGGCATCAAGCCCCTGCTGCTGGCCGGCCTGCTGTTCTGCTGGCTGATCGCCGGCGGCGCCGCCATCAACCATGTGGTCGCCAGCCTGTTCGCCTGAAGCAAAGCCTGATTCAGGCGGGGCCGCCGGCGCGGGAGCCGAAAACTTCGTACAATAGACGTGTTTTGACTTCCCAATCCGGCTTCGGCCCCACCCAGGAACATCCATGCACCTCTCGAACTGGCTGCTTTTCTGCAGCGTCGCCCTGCTCGTCACGTTTTCTCCCGGCCCGGCCGTCTTGCTGGCCATCTCGAATGCCATCGCCGTCGGCCCCCGCCGCGCGATGATCAGCAGCATGGGCAATGGTTTTGGCTTGTTCATCATTTCCGGCGTGGCCATGGCCGGCATGGGCGTCGTGCTGGCCACCTCGGCCACGGCCTTCATGCTGCTGAAACTGGCCGGCGCCCTGTATCTGGTGTTCCTGGGCATCAAGCAATGGCGCAGCAAGACCAGCGTCGTGGCCGATGCGCCCGTGGTGCAAGGCGCGGCGAATCCAAATTCATTCTGGAAACTCTTCCGCCAGGGCTTGACGGTCGCGCTGACCAATCCGAAAGCCATCCTGTTCTTTTCGGCCCTGTTCCCTCAATTCATCACGCCGGGCGAGCCGGTGGCCATCCAGTTCACCGTGCTGACGACCTCGTTCGTCGCCTGCGCCATGCTGGCCCATCTGTTCTATGCCAACCTGGCGCGCCTGCTGAAAACCCAGCTGGCAACGCCGGGCCGCGCCAAGCTGTTCAACCGCATCACGGGCGGCGCCTTCGTGCTGCTGGGCCTGAGCTTGCTGCGCCTGCGCAGCAAGGCAGCATAAGGTCACTGCGCCGATAGAAACGCCTCGATGCTGGCCGCCAGGGCCAGCGGCGCTTCATTCATCGGATAGTGTCCCGCATTACCCAGCACCTCCAGCCGGGCTTGCGGGTACCACGCCAGATACGTGCGGCGCATCAAGTCCGCATCAAAGCGGGGGTCGTGTTCCCCCACCAGCGCCAGCAAGGGCAGTTTCGACGCCGTTGCCTGCACTTCGCCGCTGAAATCCGTCCCGCTCCACGCGAGGAAATAGGCGGCAAACGCGGCCTGATCCGCACTTTCCCACGAGTACTGCGCCTTCCAGTCCAGCCAGCTTGCAGGCAAGCGCCCGCCCGTGCTGCGATCGATGATGGCGCGCCGCGCATCGATGTTCGCGCTGGCATCGAGAAACAGTTGCCGGGCCGGCCCCTGCAGCGCCACGCCGCAGCTGGGCACGGGCGCCACGGCCACCAGCTTGCGCAAACGCAAGGGCGCCAGCAAGGCCAGCCGTTCCAGCGCCATGCCGCCCATGGAGTGACCGACCACGCTGAATGTGGCAAAGCCCAGCGCATCGGCCAAGGCCAGTGCGTCACGGGCGACCTCTTCCATCGAATACTCGCCCGCCGCGCCACGCATGCCGCCATAGCCGCGATTGTCCATGAAGACGTAGCTGAAGGCGCCGCCATCGAGGGCCGTTTCCATGGGCGCGAACGCGTGCGCGTCGCCAAACCAGCCGTGCAGGACGATGACGGCGTGGGGGCCATGGCCCACGCGATGATAGGTATTGTGCATATATGCATCCTTGAAGGAAAAGTCTGCATGGTAATGGCACAGGCAACGGCCCGCCTTCGATGCCAGGTCAAATACTGTAGAGTACGGGCCATGGATGATTTTTATACGGAAGTGCCGCGAACACTGATCGCCATCGCGCGCGACTATGCTACCGGCGAGATATTTCCCAGCCACAGCCATGCGCGCGGGCAATTCGCGTATGCGGCGCGCGGCGTCATCAGCGTGCACACGCCGCAGGGCAACTGGCTGGTGCCTCCGCAACGCGCTTGCTGGGTACCGGCCGGACTCGTCCACGGCATGCGCATGCATGGCGCCGTCACCATGCACAATGTGTTTGTCGATCCGCACGCCATCGCCGGCATGGATTTGCCGCCCGATTGCCAGGTGCTCGATGCCACGCCGCTGCTGCGCCAGTTGCTGGCCGAAGCCGTGACCGTGGAAGCCTTGTATGTGCAAGCGTCGCGCGCCGGACGGTTGATGGCCTTGCTGCTCGACGAGATCGCCGCTGCCAATCCCCTGCCCCTGAGCGCGCCCCTGCCGCAGGACGCCAGGCTGGCGCGGCTGTGCATGGAATTGCTCGAACAGCCCAGCCTGGACAGCAGCCTCGACGCGATGGCGGCGCGGGCAGGCATGAGCCGGCGCACGTTTACGCGGCAATTCCGCGCCCAGACGGGGCTGCCCTTTGCCCAATGGCGCCAGCAAGCGTGCCTGCTGGCCGCCATCACGCGGCTGGCCGAAGGACAAGCCGTTACCCGCGTGGCGCTCGATCTCGGTTATGCCAGCCCCAGCGCTTTTACGGCCGCCTTCCGCCGCGTGCTGGGCCGGGCGCCCAGCGACTATTTAGCTTAGGCAATCATGGCGGCGATGCGCTGTGCCAGCGCCTGCGCCAGTTTCTGCACATGGTAGCCATCGACAAAGCCGTGATGGGCCTGCGCCGAAAACGGTATCCGCATGCGGCCATCGTCCTGCGGCGGGCCGAATTTGCCCCAGGTAAAGGTCGGGATGTCCGCGTCGCGGTGGCGGCAGACCGGGTGCTCGATGGCCGCCAGCTCCAGCCATGGCAAACAGGTGATGAAGATATTGTTGCGCTGCTCCCGCTCGCTTTGTCCCTCGCCCGTGTTGATCAGCGCGGTGCTCGCTTCCGCGAGGCGCTTGGCTTCCAGGCTGCGTTCGATGAAGAGATAGAGCTGGTCCGTCATGATGAAACGCGTATAGTTGAGGTTCTCGTCGCCGTTGATGACGGTGTAGGACGCGGGAAAATCGTCGATACGGATCACTTCGCCCTGGCAGATGCGGTACATGAAATTATCGATGTCCTTGACCGTATTGAGCAGGCAAAACAGGAAAAAGTGAAACACGGGAATGTTCCGTTCCTTGCACCAGGGCCGGAAATCGGGCACGTCGAGCTGGAAATTGATGTTGACGAGGGGATTGTCAAACGCGCGGAACAAATCGTAGCGGTCGCGCCGCTTTTCAAAATTTTTCATGCGGCGAGTGTAGACGATGGAAGTGCTGGCGGGCAAGTCACGCCGCACCAGCGCCGCTGCCCGCCAAAATCTCCCGGGCCGCCTCGGCCACGCCTTCTTCCAGCTCGGCAGCCGTTGGCGACAGGGCGAAGCGCTGCAATTGCCCGTCCACCGCGGTAGCGAGCCCGGGGGAATGGCGCACGATGCCCAGCAGAACAACATATTTCCATTGTTCATCGTCGCTGGCCAGCACCGTCTTGAGATACGGAGCCAGGCGCGGACCGATGCCGGCCAGGTAAGGCAGGAGGACGGCGGCCACGGGCCAGTTGGCGTCCTGCACCCACTCGAGGATCTGCGGCATGGCGGGACGCAGTTCTTCCCAGCGCAAGGCGGTCAGGGCTTGCGCATTGTCCGTATCGTGTTTGTCGCGCGGCAATGGCAGACTCATGCGAGGCATCCTGTCATGCGGCGCCGCCATGCGCCAGGCCCCGCTGCACCTTCCACGCCAGCGGCAAGGTCAGCAGCAATACGGCCGCCAGCGCCAGCAAGGCCGTGGGCACGCTCGTATGGTCGCCCAGCGCGCCGAACAGCACGGGCGACAGCGCGCCGCCGCCGATGCTGCCCGTGTAGAACAGGGCAAACGCGTGCTCGCGCCTGCCGGACTCGGCCAGTTCCGGCACCACGCCGTACAGCACGGACGAGGTGCCGTTCAGCGCCAGCCCCAGCAGTGGCAGCATGGCCATGATGCCGGCCAGCGGCAGCCACAGGGCCGCGACGATCAGCAGCGAGGTCATCGATTCCGTCAGCCACACGGTCTTCATCATGCCGATGCGCGCGCCCAGGTAGCCGCACAGCAACTTGCCGAAGGCGCCGCCCACGAACAGCAGCGACAAGGCCACGCCGATGCCGGCCGTGCCCGCGCCCTTGCTTTTCAGCAAGAACGGCAAGAAGGTGAGAAAACCCATCCGCACGGCGCTGTCCAGGGTGCCCGTTGCCAGCAGCGCGCGAAAGCTTGCTTTGGAGCCGCTGCCAGTGACGGGCTTGACCGCTTTCTTCTGACTGGCCTGGATCTCTTCCGGCTTCGGCAGCAACCACCACAGCAAGCCGGCCGCCGCCAGGCCCAGCAAGCCCAGCAAGGAAACGCTCGCTTGCCAGCTGCATACGAGCAACAGCAAGCCCACCAGCGCGGGAATCAGGGTCTTGCCGATATCGCCCGCAAAGTTGTAGTGCGACAGCGCTTCCTTCACGCCGCCGCCCGCCTCGTGCGTATCGGTGACGATGGACGAGGCCAGCGGATGCTGGGTGCTGGCGCCCAGGCCGCCCAGCAGCAAGGCGATCAGCAGCACGGCCAGGCCGCCCGCCTGCCCCGCGATCAGGTAGGCGACGCCGGCCAGCGCCGTGCCGCCCACCAGCATGCGCTCGCGCCCCCAGCGCCTGGCCAGGCGGCTGGCCAGCAGCTGAAATCCGGCCATCATGCCCGAGTAGGACCCGCGCAACAGGCCCACCATGGCGTAGCTGATGGCAAACTGCGCCTGCCAGATGGGCAGCAGCACATAGATCACGTCCGTCAAACCGTCATGCACGGCATGCGCGCTGCAGGCGGCGAACAGCGAGCGGCGCCGGATCGATTTATCGGAGGAAGGTGCTTCGGGAGACAACGCGGCAACGGACGGTTCGGTCATGACTGTGCATGCGGGAAATCAGGAGGCGTCAAGCTTACACCAATTAGCAACTTCGCATCATGCGGCAGCATGGGTGAACGCTGGAAGACGCGCGCGGCCTGGCGCCATCGCGTTGACGGCGCCAGGCCCCTGCACTACTTGGCCATCGCATCCTTGGCCATGCCATCCTTTTTCATTTCATCCTTTTTCATGCCGTCTTTCCCCATGGCATCTTTTGCCATGCCATCCTTGGCCATGTGATCCTTTTTCATGTGTTTCTTGGCCATCGGCTTGTGCATGCCGTCCTTGTCCATCGCATCCTTGTGCATGGCGTCGGCCGAGGCAGGCTTGGCCATCGCGTCTTTCTGCATGGCGTCCTGGGCAAACGCGGCGCCCGACAGGAGGATGGCGGAAGCGATGATGGCGGCGAAGGTGGTGATGGTGGTTTTCATGATATGTCCTTGTCTCAGTGTTAGATGGGCGAGATTGCCCGGTGGTAAAACTATTGCTGTGCTACAGGGTGCTGCTTGCTGCTGAACATAAGGAAGGCCGGGAGGTGGTCAGGGCCAGGCGCATTGCCGCAGGCAGTACGACTAGTACGACAAGGCAATGCAACGCCGCCCTGGCCGGCTCCCCGGCCTTTCTAGGAACCGCCGAACCAGTTGTAGCCCTGATTCTCCCAATACCCTCCCGGGTAGGTATTCGTGACAAAAATGGCCTGGATGTGCTTGGGGTTCTTGTAGCCCAGCTTGGTCGGCATGCGCAATTTCATCGGGTAGCCGTATTTCGGCGGCAATTTCTGGCCGTCGTACGTGAGGGCCATGATGGTTTGCGGATGCAGGGCCGTGGCCATGTCGATGCTGGTGAAATAATCGTCGGCGCACTGGAAGCCGATGTATCTGGCCGTCGTGTCGGCGCCCACGCGCTTGAGGAAATGGGAAAACGGCACGCCGCCCCACTTGCCGATGGCGCTCCAGCCTTCCACGCAGATGTGGCGCGTGACCTGCGTTTCCTGCGGCAAGGCGCGCAGCTGCGGCAGGGTCCACGGCTTCTTGTCGGCGATCAAGCCGCTCAACTCCAGGCGCCAGGCGTCGCCATCGACCTGTTCCACCTCATCCTCGCCGTAATAGGCGTTGAAGGGAAACGGCCGCGTGATCATGGAGTCCGGATACGTGGGCGCCAGTTTGTTGGGGTCGAACAGCCAGCCCTGCACCCGGTCGTTGAAGCGCGAGACCGTCGTCAGGGCCGTCTCGATGCTGGACGGGTCGCTGGCGTTGCAACCCGTCAGCAGGGACAGGCCGCCCAGGGTCAGGCTGCGCTGCAAAAACAGGCGGCGCGACGGTTGTTTGATCTGGCGCAAGGCGTCGGCCAGCATGGCCTGGCCCTGCTCTTGCACGAGGATGGATTTTTTCATGCTCATCTCCTTAGCGGCCGCGCAGCATGGCGACCAGGGTGCGCGGCACCAGTGCCACCATCAGCAGGTGCACGCCCACAAAGCCCGTCAGCAGCGCCATGGCGATGAAGTGGACCCGGCGCGCGCTGTCATAGCCGCCCATCAGCTCGCGCAGCAGGGGAAACTGCACGGATTTCCACAGCACCAGGCCGGACAGCACCAGCACGATGCAATCGAGCATGACGAACAGGTAGGCGGCGCGCTGCACCATGTTGTAGCGGCGCGGGTCCGCATGGGCCAGCTTGCCCTTCAGCGCGGCGATGAAATCGGCCAGCAGCGCTCGCGGCGAGAGGGGAAAGAACTGGCGCCGCAGCCGTCCCGAGACGATATTGATGACCAGATACAGCAGGCCATTGCCCACCAGCAGCCACATGGCGGCGAAATGCCATTGCAGGGCGCCGCCCAGCCAGCCGCCCAGGGTCAGCGCGCGCGGCAGCTCAAACGGGAAGAATGGCGCCGCGTTGTAGATGCGCCAGCCGCTGGTGGCCAGCACCACCACGGCCACGGCATTGAGCCAGTGCGTCAGGCGCAGCCAGGCGGGGTGGATCACGCTTGCTTGTCCGTTCATCACATCACCCCTTTCGCGCAGGATGCCGTACTGACGGCTTGCAGGATGGCGCTGCTGTCGGCCCGCTGCACGAAGGCGACGATTTGCAGGTTTTCCGGGCGCCAGCTGGCGGGCAGGCTGACTTCGCGGCGCAGCCGGGCGCGGCCTTGCGCCAGCGCAACCGGCCCCAGCCACAGGCGCACGGCCGCATCGTGATGCAGGGTGGCGCCGCGGTTTTCGCCGCGCAGCACGGTCGAGACGATGCCGTTTTCGCTGATGGCGACGTATAGCTGGCCGTCCGTCCGCGCATCCGGCGCGCTGGCATCGGCTTCCAGCAGCAGCTTCCCACCCGGCGCCGGCGTGGCGGACAGGCGGATAGCGACGGGCGCGGCGGTCGCGTTGATGCGGCGGATGGCGGCCGGCAGCTGCGTATCCCAGCCGCGCAATTCCGTGCCGCCCACGAAGAACTGGGGCGTATAGGCCACATGGCGCGGCTGGTGGCGCAACAGCTCGGCCTGGCGCGCATCGAATTGCGCCTGCGCCAGCGGGTCCGTCCAGCCGATCTGGTCCCAGTACGTGACGTGCAGGGCCAGCGGCACGATCAGGCTGGCCGCCCCCGCTTCCTTGCGCAAGGCGTTCAGGCGCTGGTCGGCGGGCGGGCAGCTGGAGCAGCCTTCGCTGCTGTACAGCTCCACCAGCGCCGCCGTCTGCGCACCGCTTTTGACTTCGCAGCGCTGGCCGGAAGCCATCTGCGCCATGGCCGGCGCTACCACAGCCATGCTCAGCAAGGGTAAAAGTAATGTTGCAAGGCGCTGCTTGATGTCCATGGTCTTTCACCGGTATATTAAAAATAGGAAGCGTGCTTGCCTGTCAATTCGCCGCACCGTGCGGATTGGTTACAGCCACCCTCAAATAATTTAAGATTTATTTTTTTCAACGCCTGTCACCAAAGGCTTGCATGCAACGAATACCAATAAGCGAGCAGTTGCACGGCACGGAATTGCGGCTGCACGGCTTGATGCTGCGCGGCCTCGATGGCGATGCGGCGGCGTATCGCAGTTTCTTGCAGGCAAGCAGCGCCCATTTGCGCGCGTTTTTCCGGCGCCGCCTGCAGCGCTGGCCGGACGAGGTGGAAGACCTGGTGCAGGAGTGTCTGCTGGCCATCCACAACCAGCGCTTGACGTATGACACGGGGGTGCCGCTGACGTCGTGGATCCATGCGATCGCGCGCTACAAGATGATCGACTGGCTGCGCCGGCATGGGCGACGCGAGGCGCAGCACTTGCCGTATGACGAAGAGGATAGCGCGCAGGAACTATTTTCCAGCGCCGATGCCGAGGCGGCCGAGGCCAGCCGCGACTTGGGCAAGCTGCTGGCCACCTTGCCGGCGCAGCAGCGCGACGCCATCGTGCATACCAAGCTCGACGGCTGGTCCGTGCGCGACACAGCGGCGGCCATGGACATTTCGGAAGCCAGCGTCAAGGTGGCCGTGCATCGCGGCTTGAAAGCACTGGCGGCCCATTTAAGGATAGAAGGAAGCGCACCATGAAAACCGATGACTTGATCGCCATGCTGGCCAGCGGCCCCGACGTGGCCGCCACAGCGCCGCCCGGCACGCACTGGCGCGCGGCAGGCACTTTGGGCGCCGGCCTGCTGGCCAGCGTGGCCCTGATGGCCATGCTGCTGGGCGTGCGGCCCAACCTGGAACAGCTGGCACTGCTGCCCGACTTCTGGATCAAGGTGGGCTTTGTCGTGTGCCTGTGCCTGGCGGCCTGGCACGTCAGCCGCCGCCTGTGCCTGCCGGGCGCCGCTACCCGTGCCCTGCCCCTGCTGCTCGCCATGCCCGTGCTGCTGATGTGGGCGCTGGGCGCCATCATCGTGCAGGAAGCGCCGCCCGAACAGCGCGCCGAGCTGTTCTGGGGCGCCACCTGGCGCAGCTGCCCCCTGCTGATCGCCATGCTGTCGCTGCCCATCCTGGCCGCCGTGCTGCGCCTGATGCGCCAGCTGGCGCCCACGCGCCTGCGCCTGGCCGGCGCGGCCGCCGGATTTGCCGCCGGTGCCATGGCCGCGCTCGTGTATTGCCTGCATTGCCCGGAGCTGGCGGCCATCTTCGTCGGCTTCTGGTACGTGCTGGGCATGCTGGTGCCGACCGCCATCGGCGCCGCCCTCGGTCCCAAAGTGCTGGCCTGGTAGGGGGCCTACAAGGTCAGTTGCAGACTTTGACAAAGAGTTGAATCCGTTTTTTGTAGCCGTTCGTATAAGTCAGGCAGCCTGCAGTTTCTTGGACTTGTCTGTCAACGCCAACAAAAATCGGGAGAATCGAAATGTCATTGTCACACTCGAAAACCGCACTGGGTGCCGCCCTCCTGGGCAACCTTCTCGCCGTTTCCTTCACTTTGGCCATCGCGCCAGCCGCCTACGCGTCCAGCCACCGCGAAGCGCCGTTCATCACGCAAAACCCCAAAGTCGACGCCACCGACTTCTATATGTTCCGCAGCTATGAAGCGGGCCGCGGCGCCTACACCACCCTGGTGGCCGACTATATTCCCCTGCAGGACGCCTACGGCGGCCCGAATTACTTCGCCATGGACCCGAACGCCCTGTACGAAATCCATATCGACAACAATGGCGACGGCAAGGAAGACCTCACCTTCCAGTTCCGCTTCAGCAATACCATCAAGGACGGCCAGTTCACCGTGGGCGGCAAGAAAGTGTCGATTCCGCTCGTCATCAACGGCGGCGCCATCGATTCCGTCAACCCGGCCGGCCTGAACGTGCGCGAAACCTACAGCGTGACGGTGGTGCGGGGCGACCGCCGCTCGGGCACGCGCAGCAGCGTGACCAACGCCACAGGCGGCGGCACGACCTTCGACAAGCCCGTCGACTACATCGGCACCAAGTCCATCCCCAACTATGCCGCGTATGCCGCGCAGCACGTCTACACGGTCAACATCCCCGGCTGCGCCACGCCGGCGCGCATGTTCGTCGGCCAGCGCAAGGACCCTTTCGTGGTGAACCTGGGCGAAACGTTTGACTTGATTAACATCAAGGCGCCTGCCTCGGAGTTTGCCGCGAATGCGGAGTCGGCTGCCAAGGATGACCTGGCACGCAAGAACGTCACGGCCATCGAGATGGAAGTGCCGACCGCGTGCCTGACGGCGGGCCTGGAGCCCGTCATCGGCGGCTGGACCACGGCCAGCCTGCGCCAGGGTCGTTTGCTGAACCCGGCGCCGGGCAGCACCGCGGCATCGAAGGAAGGCGGCGCGTGGGTGCAAGTGTCGCGCCTGGGCATGCCGCTGGTAAATGAACTGGTCATCGGTCTGAAGGACAAGGACCGCTTCAACGCCAGCAAACCGTCGGGCGACGCGCAGTTTGCCGACTATGTCACCAACCCGACGGCGCCGGCGCTGGTGGAAGTGCTGTTCGGCTCGGCAGGCGCCAAGGCGCCCACCAACTTCCCCCGCAACGACCTGGTGGCCACCTTCTTGACGGGCATCAAGGGCGTCAACCAGCCCGTCACCGTGACGGCATCGGAAATGCTGCGCCTGAATACGTCGATCGCGCCCACCAACGTCGGTGCGCAAAAGCGCCTGGGCGTGATCGATGGCGACAACGCAGGCTTCCCGAACGGCCGGCGTCCCGGCGACGATGTGGTCGACGTGGTGCTGCGCGTGGCCATGGGCAAGCTGTGCACCTTGAACATCGGCTGCGCTCCGGCCGACGCGCCGGCCGGCGGCCTGCACTTCACGGACGGCGCCTTCCTCGATGAAACCTACTTCACGGCAGGCTTTCCCTACCTGAAAAACCCCATCGCCGGTTCGCCGCAGATGTAAGCCAACGAGGAGAACGCGATGAAAAAGCTCCATGCACTCAGCGCCCTGGCGCTCACGGCCCTGCTGGCAGGCTGCGGTGGCGGCGGCAGCAGCCACGACGGCGATAACGGCAACGGCGGCACCACGCCGCCGCCCGTGGTCTTGCTCGATGCGTTTTATGTGGCCGTCGGCAACGTCATCCTGACCACCAGCGATGACAAGGATGGCGTGGCCATCGACGCCATCATGGCGACGTCGCCGGAAGACACGGAACCGGTGCCGCTGTAAGGCCCTTGCGGGCGCCGGGGAGTCCGCTCTCCGGCGCCCGCATCAATGACTGTTGATGGCATCCATGATGAAAACACCGATTTCCCTGCTGTGCGTCTGCCTGCCCCTGCTGGCCCAGGCCGCGCCCTACACGCCGAAAGACGGCGGCGCCGTCATCGAACAGCTGCCGCGCCGCGCCGACGCCACGCAGAGCGAACTGCGCGGCCTGCGCCAGCAATTGAATGCTACGCCGCAAGACCTGACCCTGGCGGCAAGCCTGGCGCAGCGCTACATCGCCCTGGCGCGCAGCGAAACGGACCCGCGCTACCTCGGTTACGCGCAAGCGGCCCTGGCGCCCTGGTGGCGGCAAACGGCGCCGCCCCTGCCCGTGCGCCTGCTGCGCGCCACCATATTGCAAAGCACCCACAAGTTCGGTCTCGCCCTGCAAGACCTCGACGCCGTCATCGCGCAGCAGCCGCACAACGCCCAGGCATGGCTGACGCGCGCCACCGTCCTCACCGTGCAGGGCGATTACGCGCAGGCGACGGCCAGCTGCGCGCGCCTGTCGGCGCTTTCCACGCAGCTGGTCACCGTCACCTGCCTTGCCAATATCGCCAGCGTCACGGGCCGCGCCGCCGCCAGCGAGCGCCTGCTGGACCTGACCCTGCAAAGGAGCGCCGGCGCGGCGCCCGAGCTGGAAAACTGGGCCGCCACCCTGCTGGCGGAAATGGCCACGCGGCGCGGAGATTCAACGCTGGCCGAAGCGCGCTACAAGTCGGCGCTGGCGCGGCAGCCGCGCGACAGCTACCTGCTGGGCGCCTACGCGGATTTCCTGCTCGACCAGCAGCGTCCGCAGGACGTCGTCAAGTTACTCAAAGACCAGCAGCGCATCGACGCCCTGCTGCTGCGTTATGCGCTGGCCCTGCAATCGCTGCCCGGCCAGCAAGCGGCATTCCTGGCGGCCAAGACCGAGCTGGCGGCCCGCTTCAATGCGGCCATGCAACGCGGCGACACCGTGCACCAGCGCGAGCAAGCCCGTTTCGCGCTGTTCTTGCAACAGGATGTACCGTCCGCGCTGCAGCTGGCGCAGCAGAACTGGGCGATCCAGAAGGAAGTGCCCGACATGCGCATCGTGCTCGAAGCGGCCCTGGCCGCGCGCAACTACGCGGCGGCCCGGCCCGTGCTGGCGTGGGTGGCGGCCAACGGCGTGGAAGACGAGGCTCTGCAGCGCCTCGTCAGGCAGCTGGGGCCGCAGGATGGGCAAAAAGTCAGTATTATCGGGAAAGCGGGGCTACTGTGATGTGTGCTGTAAAGCGCTGCCTGTTCATCCTGTTCCTGTGCGCCTGGCTGGCCCCCGCGCAAGCCCACAAGCCCAGCGACAGCTATCTGAGCCTGGCCGTGCACGGCCAGCAGGTCGAGGGGCAATGGGATATCGCCCTGCGCGACCTCGATTTCGCCATCGGCCTCGATGGCAATGGCGACGGTGCGCTGACCTGGGATGAAATCCGCGCGCGCCACGCGGCCATTGCCGCCTACGCGCTGCAGCGCCTGCAGCTGGCCAGCGACCAGGGCGTCTGCCCCTTGCAAGCCGCCGGGCAGCTGATCGACAACCACACGGACGGCGCCTACAACGTGCTGCGCTTCCAGGCCACTTGCCCCGACGCCGCACCGGCCAATCTGACCATTGGCTATACACTGTTCGCCGACCTCGACCCGCAGCACAAGGGGCTGCTCAAGATCGACAGCGGCGGCGCCACGCAAACGGCCATCTTCGACCCGGACAGTCCGCGCCAGACCATCTCCCTGGCCGCGCCCGACCGCCTGGCGCAGTTCGGCGCCTACGTCAGACACGGCATCTGGCATATCTGGATCGGCTACGACCATATCCTGTTTTTGCTGTCGCTGCTGCTGCCGGCCGTGCTGCTGCCGGGCTTGCGCGAACAGCAGCAGGGTCTGAAGGCGGCCTTCCTTGACGTGCTGAAAGTCGTCACGGCGTTCACGCTCGCCCATTCCATCACCCTGAGCCTGGCCAGTCTGTCGCTCGTATCGCTGCCTTCGCGCTGGGTGGAGTCGGCCATCGCCGCTTCCGTCATTCTGGCCGCGCTGAACAACCTGCTGCCGCTGTTCCGCAGCAAGCGGCCCGTGGCCGCCTTCGCCTTCGGCCTGATCCACGGCTTCGGCTTTGCCAGCGTGCTGCGCGACCTGGGCTTGCCGCAAGGCTCGCTGCTGGCCAGCCTGCTGGGCTTCAACGTGGGCGTGGAAATCGGCCAGCTGGCCATCGTCGCCGCCTTCTTGCCCCTCGCCTGGCTGCTGCGCAAAACCTGGCTGTACCGGCAAGTGCTGACTGTGGGCTCGCTGGCGATTGCCCTGGTGGCGTGCGTGTGGCTGGTCGAGCGGGTGGCCGATATCAGGCTGATCCCGGCCTGATGCCGGCTCGCTAGCGTTGCTGGCCCGCCACTGCCGGGCCACAAGTCGCGGCAATCAGTCTACAATACGAACAATTCTCAATCGCATCAAGGCCACGCTGTCCCGCGGACCATGGCATGGAAAGGTTGCATGCTACGCCCGGAACTGGAACTGCACCATCAAATCGAAATCCTGTACAGCGACCATCACGGCTGGCTGCAGGGCTGGCTGCGCCGCAAGCTGGGCAACGCCTTCGATGCGGCCGACCTGGCGCACGACACGTATCTGCGCATCCTCGCGCGGGGCCGCGCGCCCCAGCCGGAAGAATCGCGCCAGCATCTGGCGCAGATCGCCAACGGCCTGGTGGTGGACCTGTTCCGCCGACGGCATATCGAGGCCGCCTATGCGGACGCCATCGCCGCGCAGCCGGAAGCGACTGTCCCCACGCCGGAAATGCGCGCGCTGATCCTCGAGACACTGCTGGAAATCGACGCCATCCTCGCCAGCCTGCCAGCCAAGGTGCGCGACGCCTTTTTGCTGTGCAAGCTCGAAGGCATGGCGTATGCCGACATCGCCGCGCGCCTGGGCGTATCCGTCTCGTCCGTGGAAAAATACATCGCCCGCGCCCTGCTGGCCTGCTGCGCGGCGCAATTCGCATGAGTTCCCAACCGGACGGCGCCCCCATCGCCCCCGCCGCGCTGCAGCGCGCCGCCGAGTGGATGGCGCGGCTGTGGGCGGAAGACGCCAGCGTGGCCGACGCGGATGCCTGCGCCGCCTGGCGCGCCGCCCACCCCGAGCACGAGCGGGCCTGGGCCCGGCTGCAGCGCTTCGCCCGGCAATTCGACGCTTTGCCGCGCGAGGTCGCGCGCGGCGCGCTGGCGCCGGTCCAGCGCCGTGCCACCGGGCGCCGGCGCGCCTTGCAGCTGCTGGGTCTGATCGCGGCGGGCGGCGGCACGGCCCTGCTGGCGCACGAGTCCGGCCTGTGGCAACGAACGGGCATGGGCAGCGACTACCGCACTGCCGTGGGCGAGACGCGCGCCATCGTGCTGGCCGACGGCACGCAGGTGGTGCTCGACACGGCCAGCGCCATCGACGTGCGCTACAACGCCGGCGAACGGCGCATCGTGCTGCGCGCGGGCGCCGTCCTCGTCACCAGCGCGCATGAAAACGCGGCAGTCTACCGCCCTCTGCTGGTGGCAACGCCGCAGGGCACGGCCACGGCACTGGGTACGCGCTTCTCCGTGCGCCTCGACGATGGCGTCAGCCAGGTCGCCGTCTTCCAGGGCGCCGTGGCCTTGCAGCCTGCCCGCGCCGGGGCGGAATCCCTGCATCTGCAGGCGGGCCAGCGCGCCGGCTACACGCGGCAGGACGTACAGGACGTGGCGAGCGTGGAAGACAGCGCCGCCGCCTGGGCGCAGGGCAGCCTGGTGGCCGAACGCATGCGCCTCGATGACTTGCTGGCCGAGCTGGGCCGCTACCGCCACGGCGTGTTGCGCTGCGACGAATCCATCGCCGGCCTGCGCGTGACGGGCGTGTATACGCTGCGCGACACGGACCGCTCGCTGGCCAACCTGGCCCTGAGCCTGCCCGTGCAATTGCGCTACCGCACACGCTACTGGGTCAGCGTGGGGCCGCGCCAGGCGTCCTGAAAAATACCTGCAAAAAAAATGAAAAAACGTTGAGGGTTTTGGCTTTTCGTTCGGAATACGGGAAGAACGAATTTTTTCCCGCCACTTTCCAAGGATTTGCACCATGCCTGCTCGCCTGACCGCTCCCGCACACAAGCTGCGCCCGTTTCCCCTCGCCGCCGCCATTCAGGCCCTGTTCCTCGCTGGTGCCGCCGTGGGCGCCCTGGCCGTCACGGTCCCTGCCGCCCACGCCCAGGCGGCAGGCAACACGCAGGCGCAGCGCCAGTACGCCATTCCCGCCGGACCGCTGGAACGTGCGCTGACCAGTTTCGCCAGCACGGCCGGGGTGGAACTGTCGGCCGATGCAGCGCTCCTGCAGGGCAAGCGCAGCGGCGGCCTGACGGGCAGCTACACGGTGCGCCAGGGCTTCGAGGAACTGCTGCGCGGCCAGGGCCTGCGCCTGGTGGCGGGCGCGCATGGCGCGTATGCGCTGCGCGCGGACGCCTCCGCGGCACAGACGCCAGCGCCGGCCCAGGCCAGCGCCACCCTGCCCGCGATCACCATCAATGCGAGCAGCGAGCGCGAGACGGCCACGGGCCCCGTGCGCGGCTATGTGGCGCGGCGCGCCGCCTCGGCCACCAAGACCGACACGGCCCTGAACGAGAACCCGCAATCCGTCTCGGTAGTCACGGCCGATGAAATCAGCGACCGCAATGCCGAGTCGCTCGACGAAACCCTGCGCTACACGGCCGGCGTGACGCCGAACCAGCGCCCGCTGGGCAGCGACGATTCCTCGCTGCTGCGCGGCTTCACCATCGAGACGAACGGCATCCTGCAGGATGGCTTGCGCAATTCGGGCCGCACCTTTGGCGCCTCGATCGAGCCGTATGGCCTGGAACGCCTGGAAGTGCTGCGCGGCCCCGCTTCCGTGCTGTACGGGCAGATTCCGCCCGGCGGCATGGTCAACGCCGTCAGCAAGCGCCCCAGCGCGGATGCCGTGCGCGAAGTGGGGATTGAGTACGGCAGCTCCCAGCGCCGCCAGTTGAAAGCCGACGTGGGCGGCGCGCTCGACGCACACGGCGACTGGACCTACCGGGTCGTCATGCTGGGCCGCGAAGCCCATACGCGGCTGGAGCGCGACCGCGACAACCGCCTGTACTTCGCCCCCTCGCTCACGTGGCAGGCAGGACCGGCCACGCGCCTGACCTTGCTGGCCCGCTACGAGCAGGACAACCAGCAGTACGCGTTTCCCAACCAGCTGCTGCAGCCTGGCCCGCGCGGCCAGGTCGACCCCAGCGTCAACCTGATGGGCGACGATAACCGTTTCAAGCGCCGCAACACCATGCTGGGCTACGAGTTCGAGCACAGATTCAGCGACACCTGGTCGCTGCGCCAGAACCTGCGCTACACGCGCCTGAACAACGACCGCACGGACATGTTCCCCTTGGGCCTGAATGACGATGGCACGGTGGAGCGCTATTTCATGCCCGTCGATACGGCGTCGAAAAGCCTGTTCGCCGACACCCAGCTGCAGGCGCGGTTTGCCACCGGCGGCCTGGCGCACCAGGTGCTGCTGGGCGTCGATTACGCGAACATCCGCAACACGGACGACTACCGCCATCAAAAAGGCTTTATCGCGCCGATCGACCTGTACCAGCCCGTGTACGGCAAGCAGCCGCTGCTTCCCGCCAAGGCGCCCACGCGCGCTGAAGCGCCGTCGCGCCAGCTGGGCCTGTATGCGCAGGATCAAATGAAATGGAACCGCTGGGTCGTGA
Source organism: Janthinobacterium agaricidamnosum (assembly GCF_003667705.1). Lineage (NCBI taxonomy): Bacteria > Pseudomonadati > Pseudomonadota > Betaproteobacteria > Burkholderiales > Oxalobacteraceae > Janthinobacterium > Janthinobacterium agaricidamnosum. The sequence continues at coordinate 3,085,459 of NZ_CP033019.1, forward strand.
CGGCCGGCCTGCGCCGCGACAAGGCCACGCAATCGCGCGACGTCACCGACCTCCATAGCGGCGCCGTCAAACCCGACTTCCACCAGTCGCCATCGGCCACCACGGGCCGCGTGGGCGCCGTCTACCTGTTCGATGGCGGCTGGGCGCCGTATGTCAGCTACGCCACCTCGTTCTCGCCCGAACTGGGCATCACGGCCAACGGCAGCGCCCTGAAGCCATCGCGCGGCAAGCAGTTCGAGGCCGGCGTGCGCTACGAACCCGTGGGCCAGCGCGCCAGCTATACGGCGGCCGTCTTCGACCTGGTGCGCGACAACGTCACCACCTCCGACATCGGCAACCCGGGCCGCTTGCAGCAAACGGGCCAGGTGGGCTCGCGCGGCCTGGAACTGGAAGCGCGCACGGAGTTTGCCAGCCGCCTGAGCCTGATCGCGCAATACACCTACCTCGATACGGAAGTCAGGAAGAGCAATAACGGCGACCTGGGCTTGCAGCAAGCGGGCGCGCCGCGCCACAGCGCCTCGGCCTGGGCCCGCCAAGCGTTCAACCTAGGCACGGCGCTGCCTGCGTATGCGGCGCTGGGCATGCGTTTTCTCGGCGCCATGCGTTCGAACTCCGACGGCGAGAACCTGAATATCCGCAATGGCGGCATCACGCAGTGGGACGCGGCGCTGGGCGTGTCGCGCGGACCGTGGCAGTTTGCCCTCAACGTCAACAATGTGCTCAACAAGCAGACCCTGTATGACTGCGGCTACCTGCCCAATCTGTGCTACCGCAATGCCGAACGCACGGCCAACGTCAGCGCCATGTACCGCTTTTGATGCCATCGCTGCAAATGCGCCCTGCATTGGCGGCGCTGCACCGCTACGCCGGCCTGCTGATGGCCGGCTTCCTCATCGTGGCCGGCGTCACGGGCAGCGCGCTCGCGTGGAAGGATGAACTGGAGGCGGCCCTGCTGCCTGCCGTCTTCCGCGCGGCGCCGCCAACGCCGCGCGCCGCGCCGCTCGACGCCCTGCTGCTGCGCGAGTCCGTCGCCGCCCGCTTCCCGCAGGCGCAGGTCAGCTACGCGCCGCTGTCCGCGCCAACAGGCCGCAGCATGCAGTTCTACCTGCGCCCGGGCGACGAATCACCGCTGGCCAGCGACGAAGTGTTTGTCGATCCGTACACGGGGGCGCTACTGGGCCAGCGAAAATGGGGCGAGATCGGCCAGGGCGCCATCAACCTGCTGCCCTTCATCGAGCGCCTGCACTATGCGCTGGCGCTGGGCGACACGGGCTTGCTGATTTTCGGCCTGATCGCCATCATCTGGACCATCGACTGCTTCATCGGCGCCGCCCTGACCTTCCCCGCACGCCTGAAAAAACGCTCGCCGGGCAGCAAGCCGTGGCTGCTGCGCTGGCGCCCGTCGTGGCTGCTGCGCCGCCATGGCGGCACTTATAAACTGGTGTTCGACCTGCACCGCGCGGGCGGCCTGTGGCTGTGGGCCATGCTGCTGGTCTTCGCCTGGAGCGGCGTCGCCTTCAACCTGTACGGCGCGTATGCGGCCGTGATGCATCCGCTATTTCCCCATCAGCCAGCCGAGGAAGTGGTGGCGCGGCACACGCCGTCGCCGGGGCCGCGGCTGGACTGGCCTGCCGCCCGCGCGCAGGGCCGCAGCCTGATGGCGCAGCTGGCGCGCAGCGGGCACTTTGCCATCCTCGAGGAAAATGCGCTGGCCTACGAGCGCGCGCTGGGCGTCTACAGCTACAGCGTGCGCAGCAGCCGCGACGTGCGCGAACACAAGGGCCTGACCACCGTCTTTTTCGATGCGGCCAGCGGCCGGCAGCTGGCCGCCTGGCTGCCCACGGGCGCGGCCAGCGGCGACACCATCCGCAGCTGGATCAGCGCCCTGCACATGGCCTCGATGTGGGGCTGGCCCTTCAAACTGTTCATCTGCGCCATGGGCGTGCTGGTGGCGGGCCTGAGCGTGACGGGGGTGCTGATCTGGCGGCGCAAGCGCCAGGGGCAAGCCAGGGCCAGGGCGCTAAGCCATTAATCAGGGAAAACCGATGAACGCCCGCGGCACGGCCTGCGTCAGCCACACGCCGTTGTCCGACACATAAAACACGTGGCCCTGCGCCTGCATGGCGGCCACATCGACCGTCAGCACGACGGGCTTGCCGTGGCGCGCACCCACGGCCACGGCCGTTTCGCGGCTGGACGACAGGTGCACGTGATTGCGCGATCCCGGCAGCAGGCCGCCGGCGCGAATCGCTTCCACGAAACGGCTGGCCGTGCCGTGGTACAGCATGGCGGGCGGCGTGGCGGGCGGCAGTGCGATGTCGACGGCGGCCAAGGAATGCCCCTGGTTGGCGCGGATGCGCAAGCCGTCATCGCTGATGGCGTAGCGCGTCTTGCTGTCGCGCGCCACCACCTCATCCAATTGTTCGCGGGAAATATGTCGCCCATGCTGGGCAGCGTGCGCCAGCAGCTGACCGATATCGGCCCAGCCCTGGGCATCGAGCGCGAGGCCGATTTTTTCGGGAGAGTGGCGCAGTATGAGGGCAAGGAATTTACTGGTATTTACTAGGTGATCGGTCATGCCCCAGTTTATCGTTATCAGAACGCATACGACAAGGTCAAGCGCGCGGACCGGGGTTCGACGGGATGAAAGTGCCGGTCATTCACGCCGTCCGCCCCCTCGCCGGGCAGCCGTGACGCATAGTAGTAATCGATGTCGCTGGCGCGCTTGTTGAACAGATTGAAGACGTCGAGCGACAGCCGCGTCTTGCGGTTGAGCTGGTAAGCGAGGCGCGCATACGCCAGGGTCGTCGAGGTCGAGCGCACGCTGTTGTCCTCGATCAGGGGACGGGGGCCGAAATAGCGCAGCTGCAAGGCGCCCGACCATGGCCCCCGGTCCGTCACCGTCACGCCGAACGACGCCACCTTGCCGATCGCGCCCGGAATATGGTTGCCGGCCGCATCGTTTTGCGTGTAGCGCGAGCGCGAGACTGCCAGGTCCAGGTCGAACAGCAGCCACGGCGCGGCAACATAATGGTTGTTCCACTCGATGCCGTGGCGGCGGCTGGCACGGCTCGGCTGCGTTTCGCCAGCATCGCCCACGAACAGCAGTTCCGACGCCAGATCGAGGCGCCACAGGGCCAGCGAGCTTTGCAGGCCCGGCAGCCATTCCGTGCGCGCGCCCAGTTCCAGGCCCCTGGTCGGCACGAGGGGCGTCACGGGAGCCGAAGGCGTGCCATCGGGCAAGCGCGTCTGCGTCGTGCCCCGCGCATCGTTGCTATGGAAACCCTTGCCGTAGTTCACGAAGAATTCCGTCTGGCTCCACGGCCCCAGGATCACGGACAGTTTCGGCGACACCACGTGGTCCTGCGCCGTACCGCTGTTGCCGGCGATGCTGCTGGCCACATTGAAACGGTAGGTGTCGTAGCGCACGCCCGCCACGGAACGCAGCCACTGCAGCCACTGGGTCGTGTTTTCGCCGTACAGGCCGACGCTGGCCTCGCGCACCCGGTCTTCGCGCACCGTGGCTTGCCGCACTCTGTCCACCGTGCTGTACAGGCCCACCGGCGACACCCGGTCATAACGGGCCTGCACGCCGAGCTTGTTGCGCATGGAAAACCCCGCCAGCTCCGTGGTCCAGCTTTCGCTCGTGTTGACACCGGCCACCGTGCGCCGCTCGCTTTGCTGGAACTGGTCGCCGGCGGCCGGGTCGGCCAGGAAATAGGTGAAGTCACTGTTGAGTTCCAGCTGCGAGCGGATCAGGTACGCGTCAAACTCGAACACCCGGTTTTCCGTGCGCCGGCGCATCGCATACGACAGGCTGGCGCGCGAGGTGTCGCCGCCGTCGCTGGGCGCGAGCGAGCCAAAACGGCCGATCTGGCCGGACTCCACGGCGCGCAGCGGCACCTGGTCCGTGGCGTTCCAGCTGTTCTTGTAGGCCATGGCCGTCACGCTGAAGCCGTCGTCCGGCGTGCCCTGGCTGTAGCGCAGCACGCCGCTGACCTTGCGCACGCGCTCCGGCACGTCCCAGGGGCCATTGTTGCGGTTCACCTCCAGGCCGTAAAGCAAGGTGCCTGGTCCCGCATCAAGGGAATCGGCCACGACGGCGCGCACATAACCATGCTGGCCCACGGACACGCTGGCCTGGCCTTGCGGCAATCTGTCGGCCAGGCGGATGCGCGCCGCGCCCGCCGAGCCGAAATCGCCTTCGCCCGCGAAATACGGCCCCTTCTTGTAATCGATGCGCTGCACCAGCTCGGGAATGAGGAAATTGAGGTCGGAATAGCCCTGGCCATGCGCATGCGTGCGCATGTTGACGGGCATGCCGTCGACGTACGTGGCGAAATCCGTGCCATGGTCGAGGTTAAAACCGCGCAAGAAATACTGGTTGGCCTTGCCGTCGCCGCTGTGCTGGGTGACGATCAGGCCCGGCACGAATTCCAGCAATTCGCCCGTGCGCAAAGCGGGACGGTTGACGATCAGCTCATTGGTGATGACGCCCTGGCTGGCCGCATCCGAGGTGCCGACGGCGTTGTCGTAGTGGCCCGTCACGCGCACGGTGCGCGACGCATCCATGGGCGATGCGGCCTCCGGCGCAGCCGCCTTGCCGGCGCCGGCCAGCAGCAACAAGGCACAAGCTGCCAGCTGTTTGCGTTTTATCAACCGCATCGCGTCTCCCCTTTTTATGATGTCAGTACAGGCTCCTACGGGATATATACGCGGCAGGCCGGCTGCCTGGATTCAGCATTTTTCAAGGAGCGACCGTGGACCTGAGCGACAGCAGCGGCAAGGCGAGCAAAAGCGTCACAGCGGCCGTGCGCAAGCGCGACGTGCTGCCGTACATCCTGCTGTTCATCTTGCTGGCCGGGCTGCTGGCCGTGCTGGCGGGCGCCCTGCTGCCGCCCTACTACCACGCCGTGCCGGCCCTGCTGTGGAGCCTGGGCTTTTGCGTCAGCGGCATGCTGCTAGGGTTTTTATTCGGCATACCGCGCAGTCTGCCCTCGGGCACCGTCAACGCCGCCCCGCCCGACGAGCAGGCTAATGGCAAGGGCCGTTCCACGGACGAGCCTCCCCCGGCAAGCGCGGACGCGGCAACCGGCAACCCCAGCAATACCCTGTTTCTGGGCACGCCCACGCCCATGGAAATCAATTCGAATCTGGTGGAAGTGTCGGACTGGCTGACGAAAATCATCGTCGGCGTGGGTTTGATCGAGCTCAAAAGCCTGCCTGGCAGCGCGCGCAGCATGGCCGCCTTTATCGCGCCCAGCCTGGCCACGGACACGCCCACGGCCATGGCGGTAGTGGGCGGCATCATGCTGTTCTTTTCCGTGCACGGCTTTTTGATCGGCTATTTGCTCACGCGCATTTACCTGTCCATCATGATCAAGCGCGCCGACAGCCTCGTCAAAAACGAATCCGTGCGCCTGGAAAGCGGCAAGGAAATCGAAGTGACGGAACTGAGCCGTTTGCAGCAAAAGTCGCTCGACGACATGCAGGAAGCCGTCACGCAGTTGCTGCTGGCCCATCCCCCCGATGGCGCCGCCGCCGTCACGGCCCTGGCCGCCGCGCCGACGGCGCAACGGCCGGTCAGCCTCGTGCTGTGGCTGGACGACCACCCGCGCAACAATACCTTGCTGATGGAGCAGCTGGAGCGGGAAAACATCAAGGTGGACCAGGCCGTGTCGACGCGGCAGGCGCTGGTCATGCTGCAACAGAAGCACTACGCGCTGTTCATCACGGACATGGCCAGGGTGGAAAACGGCCGCCGGGTCAAGGATGCGGGCGTGCGCACGGTGCGCGAAGTGCGGCAGGCGCAGCCCGCATTACCGATCATCGTCTATTGCAACAAGGATACGTTGGCAAGCTATGGCACGGAAGCGCAGGCGGCGGGTGCCCGTTTCATCACCACCTCGGGCACCAGCCTGCTGGCCAGCGTCAACAAGCTCATACATGAACAACGCGGAAATGAGGCTCAGCCGCCGTCGCAGGCGTAGCTGCCCACGTGGTGCAGCGAGCTGCGCTGCGGATGCGCCAGTTGATTCGGCGCAAACACGCAGACGACCGTATCGGCCAGCACACCCTGCGCGTCCGCGCACGCCTGCGCCAGCCAGTTGTCCGCATACGACACGCCATCGAGCAACTCTGCCAGCGGCGCGGGCGCGGCCAGCAGCGCGCTCTCGAAGCAGGCCGGCTCATAACACGTGAGGCCCGTTTCCAGGAAGAATGGCGACGGCACGGCATCGCCATCTTCCGTGTACGCGGGCGCCAGGTAAGCCTGCAGCGCTTCCCAGCTGGGAAAGCGGCCGCTGCAGGTGAAGACGTGGACCATGGGCAAGTTGGACGTCAACTTACAGCTTCTCCATCTTTTGCCGCACGGCCGGCGCCGTCGAGACCGTCGGCGCCAGTTCCAGATAGGTTTTATATGCCGCTTTCGCCTTGGCCGCATCGCCGGCTTTGGCATACGCGTCGCCCAGGTTCAGGTAGGCGATGGCGCGCGACGGGTCCATCTTGACCGTGTTTTCAAACCAGCGTGCCGCTTCGCGGTATTTTTCCTGCTTGTAGAAGACAAAACCCAGGTTGTTGGCCGCCAGCGCGAAGTCGGGACGCAATTTCAGCGCTTCCGTAAATTGCGCTTCCGCCTGCGCGTACTGTTTCTCCTTGTACAGCTGCAAGCCGCGGTCGTTGGCCCGCTGGGCCAGCTGGCGTGTGGAGGTCGGTACGGCGCCCGGCGTGACGATCTTCTGTTCGCCGCCCTGCAAATCCTTCACCGTCACGCTGGCCGCCGCCGGTTTGGCGTCGAGCTTGCTGTTCAGGGCAATGGCTTCCGTCGACAGCTGCGTCGTGTTCGGGCTGAGGAATTCCGTCTCGCCCGGCAATTCGAAGACGAAATCGCCCCCTTCCGATCCGGGCAGGCTGCCAAACGCAGGCGTCTGGTTCGAGACGCTGGACACGGCCGGCGCTACATACGCCGCCAGTTCCGTGGCCGTGATCAGGCCGTCACCGTTCAGATCGCCCTTGCCCGCCAAGCCCTGCAGCAGGGTCCACGTAAACACGGAGTGGCCGTTCGGTCCGCCATCGGCGACGAGCTGGTCGCCGCCGCCGGCCGTCAGCATTTGCCGGCCGATGCGTTTGGCATTGTCGCGCAAGAAAGAGCTGGAACCGGCGCCGCGCGTCAGGCCCAGGCCGCTGTAGCAGGCGTCCATGACGAAGAACGCATGTTTGGCCGTCAGGGACTCCGCGATATTCTGGATTTCCGTCATCGGAATCGCATCCGTGGCGAACTGCGCCGGGTCGGAATCGACGGGCACGATGTAGCCGAGGTCGCGCCCCGAGCTGAGCTTGCGCGTGGCGCCGTGACCGGCGAAGAAGACGAAGATACGGTCATTCTTTTGCACGCCGCCATGGGCCAGCTTGTCATGGAAGGCGGCCAGGATGTTGTTGCGCGTCGCTTCGCCATTTTTCAGGGTCACGACGCGCTCGGGCGCAAACGCGAATTTTTCGATCAGGGTTTCGCGGATGCCTTGCGCGTCGCGCACCGCATACTGCAGCTTCGGCCATTTCGCGTAATCGTCGATGCCGATCACGACGGCCCAGGAATTGGCGTAGCCCGTGGTGACGGGCACTTTTTCCGGCGCGGGCGCCGTGGTTTTCGCCACCTGGAAGCTCGTGCCATCCCAGCCCGCAAATTGATAGCCTTCCGCGATCAGCTTGTCGAGCACGGCCGGCAAGGCTTTCACCGTGCGTTCGTGGATGTCGTGGAACAGGACGATGCCGCGCCCCGCCTTGTCGACGGACGCCAGCACGCGGTTCGTGATCGAGCTGGGCACGGGGTCGGCCCAGTCCAGCGAATCGATATTCCACATCACGGATTTCAAATGCGCGTCGGCCAGCGCGGCCATGCCTTCGCTATTGCGCGCGCCATACGGAAAGCGGAACAGCGCGGCCCGCTCGGGGCTGATGGCTTTTAATAAAGTGTCGGTGCCGAGGATTTCGCCTTTCAGCTTGTCGCCCGTCTGCTTCGACAACTGTGCGTGACTGAAACTGTGGTTGCCCACGGCATAGCCTTCCTTCATCAACTTGCGGCTCACTTCCGCGCCCGCGCCCAGCTTGGCATGGCCTTCCGCGTCCAGCGACCCCAGGTTGCGTCCCACATTGAAGAACACGGCCGGCACGCCATACTGTTTCAAAATGGCGCTGATTTCTTCCGTGTAACGGCGGTGCGGGCCGTCGTCGAAGGTCAGCACGATGGTTTTCTTCGGCAAGCCCAGACCGAAGATTTCCGCCTCATCTTTTTTTGGCGCCGGCTTGGCTTCGGGCATGGAGCCGGCGGGAGGAACAGCATACGGCACGACGATGCCATTTTCCTTCAGAATCTGTTCGCGGCTGTACAGTTTTTTCAGCTGCGCAACGTAATCGTCCCACCGTTCGCGCTTGAGTTCGATGGCGCGCTGGCCCAGGTTGCCGAAGATTTGCCGGATTTCCTTCTCGTAATTGCGCTCGATCTCGCCCAGCGCGTCGAGGTCTTCGGAAATGCGCTTGTGCAGCTTGATGGCAGGCAGGGACGAATCCTTGGCCACGTCGGCCAGCATGCTTTGCAGCAGCTCGCGGAAAGCCAGGCGGTCGGCATCGTACAGGCCCGGGTCGGATTCGATATACGTCAATAAACTGTCGAGCGCTTCGAAGCGGCCCGGATTCGTGGGCGCCGTCAATTGATCGAGCGCTGCATCGAGCTTGGCGATGCGTTCCTGGTTTTCATGGAACAGCGCCTGCCCCACTTTACGGGCTTCGTCGCGTGCCCCTTCTGGCAAGCTTTGCTCGTCGGCCAGCAGCACGATGATCTTGCGGAAATTGCCCAGCAAGTCGCGGAACTGGCTGGCCACGGCGGCCGTATCGACGGCGGAATGCGGCGCGGCGGCAGGGCTGCCCGAAGCCGGGGCACCGGGCGTGGCGGTGGCGGCCGGTCGGGTGTAGCTATAAATGCCGGCCCCAGCGGCGAGAGCCACGACAACGGTGGCGGCGATCTTGATCGGCTTGGAAGTCACAGGCTTGTCATTCCCTTCACATACTATGCATACAATTCAGATGGCGCGGATGCGCAAGATGCATAATTGTAGAGCACACTTGGTAATTTGCTCATCCCGCATGCTGAATTTCGGCAATAATATCGCTGCACACCTTCATAGATAGTGAAAACGGGAACGACGATGCACAAGAAACTCTGCGCTGCGGCGCTGATGCTGGGCGTGGCGCTGATGCTGCTGCAATTGCGCGCGCATGCGGGCAACGACGTGGTCAATGTGGCGGGACGCGTGTGTCTGCCGCACTGAGCCACGCCCTGCGGCCGGACTACACCTTGGCCGGCTCCCAGTAATTGGCCAGGCCCAGCTTTTTCAAGCCGGCCGCCACGAAACGCGGTTCCAGCAACTCTTCCGCCGTCAACGGCTGGCGGATCAGCTTTTGCTCCTGCGCAAACGCCAGCACCCGGCGGTAATGGCGGTACACGGCGTCGTCGTACAGGGGCGACCAGCGCTCCTTCCACTGCAGGCCCGGATCGTCGTAGCTGCGCCGCACCACGCTGTCCGGTGTGCCGTTGCGCGTACCATCCTTGATGATCGCCTCGCGGTTGCCATCGAGCGCCGCCCAGTGCTGGGCCCGCAGCCAGGCCGTGGCCACCAGTTCGGCGATATCGGGATGGGCTTGCGTAAAGTCGCGCCGCGCCCACAGTTCCGCCCGCATTTTCCTCTCCGGCAAGCCCTTGCTGGACCAGATGATGCGGCCGATACCCTTGTCTTCCAGCGGATAGCCATTGATCATGAACAAGGCGTCGACGGCGCCCGTGGCCAGCGCGGCCGTGCCCGGCTTCAAATCCATATTGATCAGGCGGAAATCCGTGGGTGACATGCGCTGGTCGGCAATCAGTTGGCGCAAGCCCAGTTCCCACGGCCGGCCCCGGTGCACGCTGATGCGCTTGCCCTTCAGGTCGGCCAGCGAGGTGGCGCGCGAACCGGTGGGCACCAAGAGGAACTGGTCCGTGCCCCGGCCCGCCGGCACGATCACCTGCGTGCGCACGCCGCCCGCGTTGAGTATGACGGACGGCAAGTCGCCATACGCGGCCATGTCGATGCGCCCGCTGGCGAACGCCTCGTTCATGGTCGCGCCCGTGTCGCCCGTGACGGGCAGCCATTCCAGCCGCACGCCGCGCAGCTTGAGTTCGCGGGCCAGCCAGCCTTCCTGCTGCACGCGGTAAGCGATGCCGCCCAGTTCCGCCTTGCCGTTTTCCGCAAAGCCCGTCGAGGCGATGCGCAGGGCTGCCGGCGGCGCCCCCGCCGCTTTCGCCGCCGAGGCCGCCTTTCCCGCCAGGGGCAGCAAGGCCAGCCCGCCCATCACCGTGCGTCGCCGCATCGCATTCTCCTCATCATCGAACATGGCCACCGTTGACGTGCTTCCCGCTCAGGCCGCGCGGCGCGTCTGCGCCAGCGCCGCGTCGAAAGGACGGGGATCGATCCACGCGCGCACGTCGACCTTGCTGGGCAGGAAGTTCCAGCGGAACAAAAAGTCGCTGAAATCCTGCAAGCCCGCGATCGACGTTTCCGCCAGATCCGTGTCCAGGCGCAGATGGGCATCCTTGCCGTAGGCCACTTGCACCCAGTGCTCGCTGGCATTCGATTCGCGCGCCAGAAAACGCCGCGTGTCGTCCGCGTGACCGCGCGCCCATGCTTCGGCCCGCAGCACTTGCTCGACCAGGGTGACGGCCGAGCTGAAATGATGGTCGAGCAAGTGCGCATCGACGCTCAGAGTGCGCGGCGTGCCATTGTTGGCGCGGATCAAGGGCTCCGGATGGCTGCCCGTGTCGATCACTGTGTGCAAGCCGAACTGCTGCGCCAGCTGGGCGGCCGAAGCGCCTTTCAGGAAGATGGCGTCGACCTCGCCCCGTAGCAGCCCCAGCAGTTCCGGGCTTTGCCCGCCGCGCCGCGCACCGCTGAACAGATTCGTCGCCGCGCCCCGTTCCGGCGGCATTTCGCTCTGGCCCGCTTGAATGACGTAATCGACCAGTTCCACGTCGGCAACCGTCAAGCCTTCCAGGCTCAGCGCGTTTTCCAGCCCGCGCAAGGCTTGCGCACGCGCAAAATCGATCTGCGCCCTGGCCCACAGAGGCAAGCCGAAGCGCCGGCCCTTCAAGTCGCGCACCGTCTCGATGCCGCTGCCGGGAAGAGTCAGGATCAGCTGCGTCTCGTCAGACCACGACAGGCCGATGACGCGCGTGTCGCGCCCCGCCGCCCTGGCCCACAGGGCGGGAATATTGCCGCCGTGGCGCACGGAATTTTGCAAGGTATGGTCGAAATGCGATTCGCGCACGGCTTCCTGCTCCGATTCACGCAAGGAGCGCAAGCTGGTGCCATCGGCGCGCAAGGCTTCTTCCAGCCAGCCCTGCTGCAGGGAAATGCCCAGGCCCGTGGGGACGGGACAGCGCGTGTACCACAGGGTGTCGAGTGCTTGGTTTGCTGCCTGACTTTCATTGCTCATGCTGTCTCTCCAGGTTGATGGATATCAAAAAAACTACAGCGCCATCCTGCGCGCCCATTCATTGCCATCCCACAGGGTGCTGGGATCCACTTCCTGCGCCACGGGCGCGTGCGCATCGTCGAGGTCGCTGAAATCCGCATGCAAGCCGTCGCGGATGGCAACGAAACCGGGCGAACCGCGCTGGCGCGGGTGGGCCAGCGGCACGTCCTGCACCCTGCGCACCTTGCCCGGCCGCGCATCGAGCACGACGATGCGGTCGGCCAGATACACGGCTTCGTCGATGTCATGCGTGACCATCACCATGGTGATGCCCTCGTCCTGCCACAGGCGGCGCAATTCCTGCTGCAAACGCAAGCGGGTCAGCGCGTCGAGCGCACCGAGCGGCTCGTCCAGCAGCAGCACGTCGGGCCGCCCGACCAGCGCGCGCGCGATGGCCGCCCGTTGCGACATGCCGCCCGACAATTGATGCGGATAGGCATCCGCATAGCCGTCGAGGCCCACGCGCGCGATTTCCGCCGCCACGCGCGCGTCGCGCTCGGCCTGCGGCACACGGGTATTGCTGAACGCCACGGCCACGTTCTGCTGCACCGTCAGCCACGGAAACAAGCGATGATCCTGGAACACGAGGCCCCGGCGCAAGTCCGTGCCACGGATCGGCACGCCGTCGTGCAGCAGCAAGCCCGTGTAGTCCGTATCGAGACCCGCCAGCAGACGCAGCAAGGTGGATTTGCCGCAACCGGAGGCGCCCACGATGGCGACGAATTCGCCGGGGGCGATGGTCAGCGAAATATCGTCGAGCACGGTTAGCGGCGCGCCTTTCAGCGAAAACGACTTGCTCACGTGCTGCACTTGCAAGCCGCCGCTCAGCTGCTGCCGCTGGGGCAGCAAGGTCGATGGGGAAACAAAATCATTCATGGCGTACTCTCTGCGGTGGGGGCGAGGGAAGGAATGGCGGCGGGCGGTGCCCGGCGCAGCCAGCGGCTGCCGTGGAAAACCAGCCAGGCGGCCAGCCAGGGAGCCAGCCAGATCAAAAACACATTGCGCAAGCCCGTCACGTCGGCCAGATGGCCGGCCGCCAGCGCGCCAACCGTGCCGCCCACCATGCCGAACAGGGTCAGATGGGCGGAAACGCGAGCCTTGTCGACGGGGGCGCGGGCGATGTTGTCCGTATTGACGAGGTTATTCACGCCCAGGCCCAGTCCCAGCAGCACGGAAGCGGCCAGGTAGGCGACGCTGGACGGCCACAAGCCCAGGATCAGCAAGGCGGCCATGATGGCCAGGTGCGCGCCGCCATACAGCTGCTCGCGGTAACGGCTGGCCAGCACGAAGCGCCCCAGGAACAGCAGCACGAGCACGCAGCTGAGTCCCTGCACGGCCATCAGCCAGACGGAGTGGTGCGCAGGCCAGTGCAGCACGCGGATCGCCAGCAGGATGGAAAACACGCCCACGCTGGATGCCGTGAAGCTGGCGAGGATTTCGAACAGGTAAGTCACGCGCACGATAGGCAGGCGCAGCAGCTCGCGCAGGCTGGCCGCACCGGGCAGCGCACTTTGTCCCATCTGCTTGCGCGGTGCCGTGTTATCCGGCAAAGTATTGTTGGGCAATACGTGCCAGCCCAGCACGGCCAGGATGGCGAACATCAGGGCGGAAATCAAAAAGCCCGCCTTCAGGCCCAGCTGCGCGATCAGGTAGTTGCCGCAGAGGGGACCCAGGAACTGCATGCCGAGGATCAAGGTGCCCTTGTACCAGCCCGCCTTGCCCTGCCCCAGTTCCGGCAGGCGCACGAGAAACACGGTGCTCATGGCCACGATGCGCAGCGAAATGCACAGTCCCACGAGAAACATCAGCAGGGCCACCCATTGCCAGCCGGGCAGCCACGGCAGCACGCAAAAGGCCAGCGCCAGGCTCAGGCTGACGCCCGCATACAAATGCTTCGGATTGCCGCGCGAAAGAATATAGCCGGCCGGAATCGTGCCCAGCGCCATGGCCAGGGTTTCCGCGCTGCTGATCGCGGCCAGCTGGAAATTACTCACGTGCAAATGCAAACCCAGCAAGGTGGCCAGCACCTTGTTCATGCCGATCGTTACGCCCGACAGCAGGGTCAGGCCGATAAAGCGCAGCAGGAAGGCGCGCAACTCGCCTTCGCGGGCACTGACGGCCGCGTCTGGCTGGAATGGCAGGGATTTACTCACTGCTGCGCCCCTTCACCAGCAAACGCGCGAGGCGCGCAAACGCCACGTTCATCGCTTGCGCCAGCAAGGCGATCACGAGCACGGCCAGCAGCACGACGTCCATACGGCCCGATACTTCACCGTTGAGCAACAGGGAACCCATGCCGGGACCGGCCGCAAACAGCAGTTCGCCGCCGAGGCAAGCGAGCCAGGCGAACGCCAGCGCATGCGTGACGCCGGTGACGATGGCCGGCATGGCGCCCGGCAACAGAATCTGGCGCAGGGTCTGCCAGCGCGTCAGGGTCAGCACCTGCCCCACTTCGCGCAGTCTCCCTTCCACCTGGCGCATGCCCGCATACGTGTTGAGCACGGTGGGATAAAAGGCGGCGATGGCGATCACGAGCAGCTTGGCGCCGTCGCCATTGCCCACCCACAATCCCAGCAAGGGAATCAGCCCCAGCAAGGGGACTTGGCGGATGCTGTGGAACAGCGGGCCGATCAGCCGGTCCGCCAGCGGCGACTGCGCCATCAGCGCGCCCGTGACGATGCCGGCGCTGCCGCCCAGCAGCAAGCCGGCCAGCGTGCGGCCCAGGCTGGCGCGCAGATGCACCCACAGTTCGCCCGTCCAGACCAGGTCGCGCAGGCTGTGCGCCAGATCGCCCAGCGAGACGAAGATGTAGGCGGCGGCAGCACCCTGCCCGGAGGCCCATTGCCAGGCGCCCAGCAAGGCCAGCGGCAGCAGCGCGCCCTTGAAGATCACACTCAAACGTTGCTTCATGCGTTCTCTCCACTGCGCTTCCAGCGCATCAGCCGTGCTTCCAGCGCGTGGCAGGCCCGGTCCAGGCCGAAGCCGATCACGCCCGTCAGCACCACGCCCACCATCACCACGTCGAGGCGGAACATTTGCCGGCCCATTTCCATCATCTGGCCCAGGCCGCTGTCGGCGGCCAGTAATTCCGCGCCCACCAGCACCATCCACGAACGCGACAGCGCGATGCGCATGCCCGTCAGCGCAGCCGGCACGATGGCGGGCAGGACGATCAAACGGATGCGCTGCCAGCGCGAGAAGCAATACACTTGCGCTACCTCAAAGTAACGCTGCGACAAGTTGCGGATGGCGTCATGCACGGCCAGCGCCACGATGAAGAAGCTGGCCTTGGCCACGATAAACACCTTGAAACTCTCGCCTATGCCGAACAGCAAGATAAACAAAGGGATCAGGGCGACGGTCGGCAGCTGGCGCAGGATATTGAACGTGGGATCGACATAGCTGCGCAAGCCTGGCGACAGGCCCAGCAGGACGCCGAAGGCCAGGCCCGCGCTGGCGCCCAGGCCGAAACCGGCCAGCAGGCGGAACAGGCTGATGCCCAGGTGCTGGCCCAGTTCTCCGCTTTCGGCCAGGTCCGCCGCCGTCAGCAGAACTTGCCACGGCGACATCAAGATGTGCGCAGGCATCCATTCGAAGGTGGTGGCGATGCTCCACAGCAGCAGCAAGGCCAGCGGCGACGCCCACACGGACCAGGGCGAGCGCACAAAGCGCCGCAGCCAGGGAATGGACGCCGCATGCGCAGGCGCACAAGAGCGCGGCAAGGCGACAGTGAGGGAAGTCATGGCGCCCAGTACGTTTGCAATTTCAGCTGCGCCAGCGCCTGGTTGACGAACTGGGGCGCGAACAGGCTGTCGACTTGCAGGGGCCGCCCGATCAGGCCCGCGCTCTTCGCATATGCCGCCTCGCCCAGGTAATGCTGGCGCAGGCTGGCCGTGAACAATGGCGACCAGCGCGCCTGCCACGGCGTATGGTCGCCTGCCAGTTCGCGCCGCACGACGCTTTCCACCTGGCCCGCCGCCGCCTCCGTGCGCACGTATTCGTCTTCGCCACCGGCGCCGGCGGCCCGGTGGTGCTCGCGCACATAGGCCGTCACCACCAGCTGGGCCAGCTGCGGCCAGCGTTGCAGGAAGCCGCTGTCGGCCCACAGTTCGGCGCGCATCTTCCAGTCCTGCGGCGGCGCCTTGCTGGACCAGATGATCTTGCCGACCTTTTTATCTTCCAGCAAAAAGGCGTCGCTGAGGGTAAAGAAGGCATCGGCGCCGCCCGTGGCCACGGCCGCCGCGCCCGCCTGCGGATTGAGGTTGAGGATTTTCACGTCGCGCAAAGTCATGCCATTCGCTTCCAGCAGGCGCGCGAACGGGTATTCCCACGGCCGGCCACGGTGCAGGGCGATCTTCTTGCCCTTCAGCTCCTTGATCGACTTCGCCGTGGAGCCGTTCGGCACCACCAGGTAAGTGTTGCTGAAGCTGCCGCCCGGCAAAATCAGCCGCGTCTGCAGGCCCGAGGCATTGGCGATGATCGATGGCAGGTCGCCATACTGGGCCAGGTCGATCGAGTGGTTGGCAAACGCCTCGTTGACTTGCGTCGCCACGGAATTGGTGGTGACGGGCACCCATTCCAGCTTCACGCCCAGCTTGCCCAGTTCGGCCGCCAGCCAGCCTTGGGCGGCCACCTGGGCGGCCGAACCGGCAAACACGGTCTTGCCGGACGGCGCCGTGCGCGCCACGACGGCGATGCGCACGGCGGCCGGCAGCGGCTCGGCCGCCGCCGCGATGGCTGGCGCCAGCAGGCTGGCCGCCATTACGGCGACAGACAGCTTGCGCCAGCTCAAACCTAAGAATTTCAATGACATTGCGGGCCTGTTCTAGTAAGGGTTACACCAGGTCGGTGGCAGGCAATAATGACAAGGCGCGCGCCGTGTCGATCAGCTTGCTCATCTTCCATTGCTGCAGCAGCACGCCGGGACCGAAGTCGCGCGAACCGCCGATGGCTTCGGCCGCGATCTGGATCTGCGCGCCCTCTTCCAGCAGCAGGATGAATTCGGCCAGCTTCAGCAAGCCCTGCTTGCCCCACACGGTGGCGCCGCCATTCGCTTCCAGGATGGCCGTCGCATGCGTATTGCGCGCGATTTCGCCGAGGATGAAATCGACTTCGGGCTGGCGGCGGTCGATATAGATGGGAATTTCACGGATCAGCTGGAAGCGCTGCACGGGCACATAGCGGATCGGCAGGGTGCGGTGCGTCTGCGCCCACGCACCCAGCGACGGCGAGTGCACGTGCGAGATCGACGTGACCTCGGGCCGCTCGCGGAACAGTTTCAGATAGCGCGCGCCGCCGTTGTTGGCGTCGCCGAGCAGCACCGTGCCGTCCAGCGCCAGCACGGCCGCCTTCAGGGGCTGGCCGCGGCGGAACGGGCCCGGGTCGTTGACCACCACGACCTTGTCGCCGCCAGGGGTGCGTTCGACAAAGCCCACCGTGCCATTGGCCGTCAGGCTGCCCGTCTCGCGCAAGCCGTCGAAGGCGATCTGCGCATCGCGCCGCACCTGTTCCACGAAGGCCAGTTCGGCCGCCGTCAGATCCTGGGTTTGTACTTGCTCTGGTGCTTGTGCTTGTGCCACGTCCGTCATGTCATGCTCCATTCTTGAGGTTGAGGTACGAATCAGTCATGCCTCTACTTTCGCAAGACGCGTGCCAGCGCCGGGGCCGTACAAATGACGGAGCGCTGCTGCCTGTGCAACAGCGGCTGCTGGCATGGCAGCAGTGGTACGGATATGCACTGTCTACCAGCCAGCAAGCGCGGTTCGGGGTCTGACCCGGCGGGTCAGACCCCGGCAGCAGGCATGTTTCGTGCAGCGTTCGGTCTTCCTCACCTTACCAAGGAATCCCATGACCACCGCAACCGCCCCCGCCGTCGATACCGTCTGGTTCACCCGCTGCCCCGTGCCCACGGCCACGGGCCTGGCCTATAAACTGGGCTGGCTGGACGAAGAATTCGCCCGCGACGGCATCGCCTTGAAGACGCTGCAGGAAGTGGGCGGCGAGCTGGCGCGCCACCATTACGACCATGGCCTGTCCACGCTCGTGCGCGAAGGGGGCAACCTGCTGGCCTTGCCCGCGCGCGCGCAAGGAGCACCCACGCGCCTGATCGGCCTGACGTGGATCGATGAATGGCAAGCCATCCTCGTGCGCCCCGGTTCCGGCATCGCCACGCCCGCGCAGCTGCAGGGCAAGCGGCTGGCGCTGCCCGTGTTCCGCGCCGAAGACTTGCGCGAGAACCGGCGCGGGCGCAGCATCGCGCGCGGCATGAGCCTGGCCGGCTACAAGGGCGTGCTGGCGTCGGCCGGCCTCACGCTCGACGATGTGCGGCTGGTGGAAGTGGGTGCCGACGCCCAGGCATCGGCCAATCTGGGCGCGGGCCTGTGGCAAGGCATAGGCCCGCGCGGCGGGGCTGGAAGTGGCCATCGACATCGACGCCCTGCCCGACCGGCGCTTCCGCGTCAACAACGGCACGCCGCGCCCGATCACCGTGCATGCAACCATGCTGGAACAGCATTTCGAGCTGGTCGTGCGCTTTTTGACGCAGACCTTGCGCGCCGCGCACTGGGCGCGCAGCCACAAAGAAGAGGTGCTGGCCATCCTGCAGGGCGAGACGCGGGCCGGCGCCGACGCCGTGGCCGAAGCCTACCGCGACGGTTTTCACCTGACCCTGGCGCCCGACCTGTCCGACGACAAGGTGGCGCTGTTCCGCCAGCAGAAGGATTTTCAATTGCAGCACGGTTTTCTCGACCGCGACGTCGATATCGACAGCTGGATCGACCGCCGGCCATTGGAAGAGGCCCAGCGGCGGCTGGAGGCGCTGCTGCGGCTGGAGGCGCTGCTGCGGGTGGCGGCGTAGTGGTGTTGTCGGCTTACGCTGCGCTAAGCCGACCTACCGCTGCGCTGAGCCGACCTACCGCTGCGCTGAGCCGACCTACTGGAAGAAAAAATGGCCGGCGAGTTTGCCGGCCTTTTTTACCTCAGGCAGTCACGCTCAGAACTGCACCGTGTACGACGCGCCCACCGTGCGGCCCTGGCCGATGATGACGGTGTCGCCGTTGACGGCGCCCGGCACGAAGCTGGTCAAGGTGTGGTTGCGGTAGACCTTATCGGCCAGGTTGTTCGCATATGCCGTGATCCGCTGCTTGCCGCCCGGGAGCACGTACGACAGGCGGGCATTGGCCAGCGCGAAGCCGCCCTGGTTCAGCAAGCCGCGCGCGTCGCTTTGCGGGTCGACATAGTAGTACTGCTTCGACGTATAGCGCACGTCGCCGCTGAAGACCAGCTGCGCGCCATTGCCCAGCGGGTAGCGGTAGTCGGCCGCCAGCAGCGCCGTCACGTGGGGCGAGCGCACGAATTCGTTGCCGGAGCGGTCGCCGCCATTGTTCTGGATGGCGAAATCGTCGAATTCCGTGCGCAGCAGGCCCAGGTTGGCGTTGATGTGCAGGTTGTCCGTCGGCTGCGCCTCGATCTCGAATTCCGCGCCGTTCACGTGGGCCTTGCGCACGTTTTGCAGGTAATTGACGCTTTGCGTGGGGTCGCCGTTGTACACGCCCGTGATATTGACCTGCACGTTCTTGTAATCATAGTGAAAAACGTTGGCGTTGAAATTCAAGCGCCCGTCCAGCCATTCGGACTTGATGCCCGCCTCGAACGAGTTCAGGGTTTCCGGCTTCACCGTATTGAGCGCCCGCACGTCCGTGGCGCTCGTGTTGTAGCCGCCCGACTTGATGCCGTGCGCGTATTTCAGGTAGCCGCGCAGGGTGCGGCTGAAGCGGTATTCGGGCGTCACGTCATACGTCAGCGCGTTCCACGTGGTCGATGGATTCGACGTGAAATTGTTGTTGGCCACGGAGGCGGCCGTGTAATTGCCGCCCCGGACCGTGTTCCACCAGCTGGCCGCGTCGCCGAACGTCACCGTGTTCGATGCGGCCTGCACGCGCTGCAAGTCCAGGTCCTTGGTTTCCGTGGTCCAGCGCAAGCCAAACGTGGACAGCAGCTGCTCGCTGAAGTTGACGGTCGTGCTGCCGAAGATGGCCGCGCTGCGCGCCTTGTGCTGGTAAATGGTACGGTTGTAGCCAACGGGCTGGGTGCTGCCCGCCAGCGCCGGCACGGTACCGTTGGGCAGGCGCGCGCCGGCCGCATCGGCATCGATCTTTTCATTGAAGTAGAACAGACCCGCCACCCAGCTCACGGCGCCGTTCTGCGGCGACGTCAGGCGCAGCTCCTGCGACACTTGTCGGCTGCTGGCCTTGGAACGGCTGCGGCCCACTTCCAGCGGCGTATTGTCGCTGTCGCCCGTGGCCTCGTTCCTGAAATTTTCATAGCCCGTGATGGAAGTGAGGGTCAGTTCGCCCAGCGCATATTCGAGGTTCAGCTGGGCGCCGCCCTGTTTCACGTCGCTGTCGGCCGGCGCATTCGTGCTCACGTCGTCGGGATTGGTGCTGGGGACGTAGCCGTTGCGGTACACGCCATTGGCGCCATAGCTGGCCACGGTGGTGGTGGCGCCCTTGGTCGTGTAGTCGCGGTAATGCAGGTTCAGATTCGCCGTCAGGTCGCGCCCGATCAGGGCCTTGAGCTGGCCGCGGATGGCGCTGTCCTTGAGTTTTCCATCGCGTTCGCCCGTAAACTGGTTGCGGAAGCGGCCCCTGTCCTGCTGCTCCGTATGGAAGGACAGCCGCCCCGCCAGCACCTCGTCGACAAGCGCGCCGCCGATGGCGCCTTCGGCCACGGTGGTGTCGTAGCTGCCGTAGTCGAGCTTGGCGTAGCCGCTGGACTTGAACGAGGGTTTGCGCGAGATCACGTTGATGGCGCCACCCGTCGTGTTCTTGCCCCACAGGGTGCCTTGCGGGCCGCGCAGCACTTCCACCCGGTCCAGGTCGAACAGGGGAAAGCCCGTGGCGCTGGAATTGCTGATGTAGACGTCATCGAGGTAGAAGCCGACGGGATTCGGAAAGTCCACCTGCTGCTGGCCCGCACCCACGCCGCGTATCCACCAGCGCGGGCGGCCGTGCTGCTGCGTGCCGGCCGAGGCGTTCGGTACGTAATTGAGGATTTCGCTGGCCGAGCGGCCGATGCCCGTGTCGAGCAGCTCCTTGCCACCCAGGACCGTGATCGCGCTGGGCACCTTCTGCGCCGATTCTTCGCGCTTTTGCGCCGTCACCGTCACCGATTGCAGCGAGGCGCCCTCGCCGGTGCCATTCGCGTCAGCCGCAGCGATGACATCGGCGCCAGGCGTTTCCGCATGGGCCAACCCTGGGGCGAGCATCAGGCCGCCGATGGCGAAGGCCGAGCGCAGCGCGCGGCGCACTGGCGTCAAATGAAGAGGAGATGGGGAGAAGGCGGCAGGGGCAGTCGAACGGCGCATGGGTGATTATCCTTGAGTAAAGTCAAAACGCGAGATGGTGATGACCTATATTGCAAGTGGCGTGCCCGCTGCCGCAGCGCAGCAAAATGGAAGTTAAGTGCTTGATTTCAAAGGGAGACTATCATCATGGTAGTGCTGTTGATTTGGCAGCAGCGCCGCCGCCGCGTGCTGCCTGCGCGACAGCAGTCGGTGGCGCTGCTGTCGCGGCAACAGGGGAAAGGATCAGGCGGCACGCAGCAGTGCCGCCGTGTGGCCGCGCACGAGCGGCAGCACTTCCTCGCCCACCCTGTACGCTTCTTCCAGGTGCGGCGTGCTGGCCAGGATGAAGGCGTCGGCGCCCAGCTGCACCAGCTCGTCCAGGCGTTCGGCCACCTGCTGGTAGCTGCCGACGATGCCCTGCGTCTGCCCGCCGCGCAGCAGATTGAAGCCGGACCAGATATTCGGCGCCGTGATCAAGTCCTTGTAGCTGTTCAAGGTGGTCGGGCGGTTGCCCCGCTGGCGCGCCGCGCCCACGGAATCGCCGCCATCGGTGCCGAGGAACTGGCGTAGGGTGGCCGCATCGACGGCCTCAAAGCCCTTGCGCACCTCGTCCCACGCTTCTTCTTCCGTGGCGCGGGCGACGATGTCGACGCGCACGGCGCACTTGATCTTGCGCCCCAGCAGCGCCGTCTTTTCCTGCACGCGGGCGAATTTCTCGCGCAGCTGCTCGAACGGTTCCAGCCACGTCAGGTAGTAATCGGCGTGCTTCGAGGCCGAACCGAGGGCCGCGTCGGACGAGCCGGAAAAATAGATCTCGGGGAAGTCCTGTTCGGACAACGGCGTGGCCAGGCCCGCGTCTTCCACCTGGTAGAACTTGCCCTGGTAGGAAAACGGTCCGCCGCGCCACACACCGCGCACCACGTCAAGGAATTCCGTCGTGCGCGTGTAGCGGTCGTCGTGGCCGGCCGCATCGCCCCACCACAGCTGTGCCGGGCCGCCGCCGCCCGTGATGACGTTGTACAGGGCGCGGCCGCCCGTGGCCCGCTGCAGGCTGGCCGTCATGCGCGCGGCCACCACGGGGTTCAGAAAGCCGGGCTGGAACGGGATCATGAAGCGGAAAGTGCGCGTTTCGCGCGCCAGCAGCGCGGAAATGGCCCACGGTTCATCCGTCATGGGAAACGACGGGATCAGGCCGCCCTGGAAGCCCGATAGCTCGGCCGCGCGGGCGATCTCCGCCAGGTAGTCGATATACGTAAAACCGTCGGCGCCACCACCACCGAGGCCGGCCTGGCGCAGGTTGTCATTGCCGGGAAACCAGTCGCCGCGAAACGGCGTGCGGGCGCGGTGCGAACTTGGTTCGCCATGCGTGGGGATGCGCCAGAAAAAATCGATTGCCATGTGAAGTACTCCTTGGTAAGTTAGATTCAGGCCGCTTTCAGCGCGGATGCCGTCAACGATGCGCGCACGAGCGGCAGCACGTGTTCGCCGACGCGATAGGCTTCCTCGAAATGAGGGATGGCCGCCAGCACGAAGCTCGACACGCCCGCCTGCGCGTACGCTTCCAGCGCGGCGGCCACCTGCGCATAACTGCCCACCAGGGCGCCGTGGGAGCCCGTCTGCGCTTGCGCAAAGCCGGGCCAGAACGCGGCGGCGCTGCCGTCGGACGGCAGTTCATCTGGCAGGCCCGCGCCGCTGCGGTAACGGCGCGCGTCGCGCAAGGCTTCGTCGAACGTTTCACGGGCCAGCACGTCGATGCGCAAGCCCGCCGCCACGATGCGGCCCAGCTGGCGCGCCTGCGTTTGCAGGCTGCCGATGGAAGGCTGCAAGTCCGCCAGCGGTGCCGCATCGAAGACGTGCACGTCGGCCTGGCGCGCCGACAGGGCCAGCGCTTCGGGCGTCTCGCCCGTCAGGTAGATGCCGTTGACGGGATGGTTCGCCAGCGGGCCCTTGAAGCCGCCGTCCTGCACCTCGAAGAACTTGCCCTTGAAGCTGAACGGCGACGTATTCTGCACGCCGCGCGCCACCGTGATGAATTCATCGATGCGGGGCAGAATATCGGCGTCCGGCGCCGCATCGCCCTGGCGCCTGCGCGCCGCCGCATTGCCGCCGTGGCCGATCTGCCAGGCGAAGCGCCCGCCCGTGAAGCGCTGGAAGCTGACGGCGTTCTTTGCCGCATACACGGCAGAACCCCAGGCCGCGTCGAATTCGGCGATCAGCTTCAGGTGGCGCGTGCTGCGGGCCAGGTAGCCGGCGACGATCCAGCTTTCATCGCCCTGCGTATCGTGGCGCACCTGGATGCCGTCGAAGCCGGACAGGTCGGCCGCGCGGGCGATCTGGTGCAGGTAGTCGAAGTAATTGAAGGGCGGACGCGCGCCGCGCGGGTCGCTCACGCCCGCCTGCAGGGGACTGGGCGCGCCAGCGGCCCGTTCGCCCCGGCGCGTGATGCCGGGCGCCGCGTAACGGCCGTCGCCGCTGGTGGGCAATTGCCAGATGAATTCGATGGTCATGCGTGGACTCCTGTCGTGGGTCGAAGAAAACACCGCCGCACATTGGCGCGGCGGCCTGCCCTTCCCTCCTCGCAGAAAGCATGCCATGCCCCGTGGGTCCGCCAGCGCCATTCTCTGTTGATTTGGCAGCAATCAGCTGCATCCACGGCAGCAGCGTGCTGCACGCGCAGCAGCCATGAAAAAAGCCGGAGCCGCAGCGCTGCGGGTCCGGCTCCAGGAGATCCATCACGCGCCTAGTCGATGGCGCCCGCCTTTTTCAAAAAGGTGCGCAGGATGTTGCGGCTCAGGTTCAGGTGTTTCGCCGTACGTACCTGGTTGCGCTCATTGCGCTCCCACGCGGCGCGCACCAGTTCCTGCTGCATCGCTTCGAATTCCACGGCCTCGCCCGAGTCGAGCAAGGCTTGCCAGGCGCGGGCAAAGCGCTCGGCGGCCAATAAATCGTCCTGGCCGGCCGCGCCGTGGGCCGCGTAGGCGATGTCGGCGCCGCCGGCCCACGCGTCCGGCACGGGCACAGGGGCGGATGCGGGCGCCGGAGCGCGGTGCCAGCCCGACAAGCTCAGGTCTTCGGCGCGCACGACGCCGCTGCGGCACACGAGCAGCGCGCGGTGGATGACGTTTTCCAGCTCGCGGATATTGCCCGGCCATGGATAGCCGAGCAAGGCCTCGTGCGCATCGAGGTCCAGCTCCACCTCGCCCAGATGCAGGCGCTGCGCATAGATGGCCATGAAGTGGCGCGTCAGCGGCATGATGTCGCCCGGGCGCTCGCGCAGGGGACGCAGCGGCAGGCCGATCACCTGCAGCCGGTAATACAGGTCTTCGCGGAATCGCCCGGCCCGCACGGCTTCGGCCAGGTCCACGTTCGTGGCGGCGATCAGGCGCACGTCGATGGGGATGGCGCGCCGCGCGCCCAGGCGCACCACTTCGCGCTCCTGCAGCACGCGCAGCAGCTTGACCTGCATCGCCAGCGGCAAGTCGCCGATTTCATCGAGGAACAGGGTGCCGCCGCTGGCCGTCTCGAACCAGCCCGGCTTGCCCTGCTGCGCGCCCGTAAATGCGCCCTTTTCATAGCCAAACAGTTCGCTCTCGACCAGGGTTTCGGAAAACGCGCCGCAGTTGATCGCCACGAAAGTCTGCTCGGCGCGTCCGCTCAAGCCGTGCACGTGGCGCGCAATCAGTTCTTTTCCCGTCCCCGTCTCACCCGTGATCAGCACCGTCGCCTCGCTGGGCGCGATGCGTTCGATCAGTTCGTGCAACTGGCGCGAACGGGGGTCGGCAAAGACAAAGGCCGTGGCGCGCACCAGCAAGCTCATTTGCTGCGGGTCGCGGAAGGCGACGAGCGCACCATCATCGTCGGCGCTGGCGCCACGGGCAAGGTGGGCGCTGCGCGCGAAATCGCTGCTGAAATTGTGGGCTAAGAGTTCCATGGGCCGACTATACCGCGCGCCATCTGCAGGCGTGAACGAATGGTGCCGCGCTAGCTTATCCGGATTTTGCATATGCGGGCGCTGGCCCCTTGCTGGCCCGAAGCTTGCATCGGCATTGACGCAGATCATGTTGCCACCCCACCACGGAGCTTCCCCCATGCCAGCACGCCAGCTCGTCCTGAACGTCTTTTTGCAGCGCCACGGCCACCACCCTGCCGCCTGGCGCCATCCGTCCGCCAGCGCCAGCGGACGGCCCGACCTGGCCTGGTGGCTGCGCGCCGCCCGGCTGGCCGAGGCGGCCAGGTTCGACAGCTTTTTCATCGCCGACTTCATCGGCCGCGCCGGCGACGTCACGGCGGACACGGGCCGCGCCGCCATCGGCCTGCCGTTCGAGCCTTTCACCCTGCTGTCGGCGATCGCCGCCGTCACGCGCCACATCGGCCTGATCGCCACCGTCAACACGAATTACGAACACCCGTATCACGTGGCGCGCAAATTCAGTTCGCTCGACCACCTGAGCGGCGGGCGCGCGGGCTGGAACGTCGTGTCCTCGTTCGGCGAACACACGGCCCGCAATTTCGGCATCGAGGCACCGCGCAGCCACGCGCAGCGCTATGCGCGGGCCGACGAATTCGTCGCCCTGTCCAAGGCCCTGTGGGATAGCTGGGACGACGATGCCTTCGACCGGCCAGACCGCGCCGGCGGCCGGTTCTACCAGCCGGCAGCGGGCCATGCGCTCGATTTCCAGGGCGAGTATTTCGCCTCGCAAGGCTTGCTGGACTTGCCCCGTCCCGTGCAGGGCCACCCCGTGCTGGTCCAGGCGGGCAATTCCGAGACGGGCCGCGAATTTGCCGCGCGGCTGGCCGAGATGGTGTACTGCTCCGCCACCTCGCTGCCCGTGGCGCAGGCGTATTACGCGGACGTGAAAGACCGCATGGCGACATACGGACGCACGGAAGATCAATTGAAAGTCACGCCCGGGCTGTCCGTCGTGGTGGCCGAATCGGACCAGCAGGCGCAGGACCAGTTCGGCGAGCTGCAGTCGCTGGTCGACTTCAGCAAGCTGGAATTTGGCGGCTTCGATTTGTCCGGCTACCCGCTCGACGGCCCCCTGCCCGACCTGCCCTACGCGGCCGGCGACAACGGCAAGGGACGTTTCCAGCAGCAGCTGGAGCTTGCCCGCCGCGAGCACCTGACCTTGCGCCAGCTGGTGCTGCGCTTTCGCGTGGCGCGCGGCCACCTGCAAGCGATCGGCTCCGTCAAGACGGTGGCCGACGTGATGGAGCAGTGGTTCGTGGAACGGGGCGCGGACGGCTTCAACGTCGTGCCGCCGCTGCTGCCGCAAGGTTTCGATAACTTTACGCGGCTGGTGGTGCCGGAACTGCAGCGGCGCGGCCTGTTCCGCACCGAGTATGCCAGCAGCACCCTGCGCGGCCACCTGGACCTCGACCGGCCCGCCAACCCGCATACGCGGGCGCGGGCCGCCTGATCAATCAGGATCCGGATCGAAATGCTTGCGCAAGCCTTGCCAGCACTCGAAATAATCGTGTTGCAGCAGGCCGCCGTCCAGCGCGAACGGCGTGGGCTTGAGGATGGTGCGCGTCTCGAACATGAAGGCCATGGTGTCGGCCACCTTCGCGGGCGCGGACGTGTCGCTGTGCGAGGCTTTCTCGAACGTCTGCGCATCGGGACCGTGGCCGGACATGCAGTTGTGCAGGCTGGCGCCGCCCGGCACGAAACCGGCCGCCTTGGCGTCGTACACGCCGTGGATCAAGCCCATGAATTCGCTGGCCACGTTGCGGTGGAACCAGGGCGGGCGGAACGTGTGCTCGGCGGCCAGCCAGCGGGGCGGGAAGATGGCGAAGTCGATGGCGCCGAACAGCGGATTTTCGCTCGGCGCCTGCAGCACGAGGAAGATCGACGGATCCGGATGGTCGTAGCTGATCGAGCCGATGACATTGAAGCGGCGCAAATCGTATTTGTACGGTGCGTAATTGCCATGCCAGGCGACGACGTCGAGCGGTGAATGGTCGAGCGTCGTGCGCCACAGGTGGCCGCCGAACTTGGCCACCAATTCGCAATCGCCGTCGATATCCTCGTAGGCCGCGTGCGGCGTGAGGAAGTCGCGGCTGTTGGCCAGGCCATTCGAGCCGATGGGCCCCATGTCCGGTAGGCGGAAAGCCGTGCCGAAATTTTCGCAGACATAGCCGCGCGCCTTGCCGTCCGGCAGGGTCACGCGGAAGCGCACGCCGCGCGGGATCACGGCGATTTCCTGCGGTTCCAGTTCGATCAAGCCCAGTTCCGTGGCAATCGCCAGCCGCCCTTCCTGCGGCACGACCAGCAATTCGCCGTCGGCCGAATAAAAGAAGCGCTGCATGGAGCGGTTGGCCGCGTACACGTGGATGGCGCAGCCGCTCATCGCTTCGGCGCTGCCGTTTCCCGCCATCGTTTGCCAGCCATCGATGAAATCGACCGGCGTGGCGTCGTCGGGCAGCGGCAGCGGGTCCCAGCGCAGCTGGTTCGGCGGCGTCGGCGGCATGGCGTGGAAATCGCTGACGATGCGCGTGTTTTCAGCCAATGTAAACGGCGGATGCTGGCTGGCGGGACGGATGCGGTACAGCCAGGAACGCCGGTTCTGCGCGCGCGGCGCCGTAAA
This sequence comes from Janthinobacterium agaricidamnosum, assembly GCF_003667705.1. Lineage (NCBI taxonomy): Bacteria > Pseudomonadati > Pseudomonadota > Betaproteobacteria > Burkholderiales > Oxalobacteraceae > Janthinobacterium > Janthinobacterium agaricidamnosum. The sequence goes on from NZ_CP033019.1 coordinate 3,112,948, forward strand.
CGCCGTGCCCGACAATTGTTCCGCATACAGGCCCAGCGGCGCTTGCTGCGGCGAATTTTGCCCCTGCGGCAAGGCACCGGGGATGGCTTCCGTGGCAAACTCGTTGCCGAAGCCGCTTTGGTAGCCGGCGCCTATCATGCGCGCTCCGCCAGGCCGTCGGCCGCGTCGCGCAGCAAGCCTTGCACCACGTCGGCCTGGCCGATGGCGCCCATGGCCAGCAAGGCGAAGCGGGCCAGGAACAGCGGCGAGCGCTGCTCGCCCAGGCCGCCCATGGTGTGGCACAGCTCGGTGTATAAATTATCGAGTTCGATGTCGGTCATATGATCTCCTGATTTACTGTGCTCTTCCTTCGTTAACCCAAAAAGCGGAAGAGCTGGGGTCGGACCCTCAGGGACTCGGCGCCCCCGTCCGACCCCGGAATTTGCCACTGGGTTTGGTTCAAGACAACGCGCGTTTCAATGCATCCGCCACCTGCCCCACCCTCACCTCGCGCCAGCGCCCCAGCACGTGCCCATCCGGGCGCACGAGATAAAACGTGCCGGGCTGCGCGTCGAACAGCGAGCATACCTGCGCCGTATGGTCCCAGGCGCCCCCTTGCGCCCCGCTGCGGGCGATCGCCACGGTCGTCAACGGCAAGCTGTCGCCCAGCGCCAGCAGTTCCGCTGGCACCGCGCCATCGTCGCTGAAATACAGGCCCGTGAAATGGCCATCCGCGCGTTTGAGCAAATCGGTAATATACCGCGCTTTTTGACCGCCGTTGTGCGGCAGCGCGAGCGGGCACTCGGGCAAGACCGTGCCCGGCGCGGGACCGGCCGTGAACACGTCCAGCTCAGGCGCATTCAAGGCCGATTGCGCATACGCGATGGCGCTGGTCTGGCGCGGGTTGATCAGCGAGCGCACGTGCGCATGCTTGCCCGCCAGGCCCAGCACGGCCGTGCGCATCAGCTCGAAGGCAAACGTGGGCGGCGCCATGAATTCCGTGCTTTTCGTGCCGTGACGCAGGTTTTCATGGGCGGCGAACACGCGTTCGTTCGAATAGCTGTCGAGCAAGCTATCCGGCGCCCGGCCCTTGACGACGTAGGCGAGCTTCCAGGCCAGATTGTCCGCATCGTCGATGCCGGAATTGGCCCCACGCACGCCGAAGATGGGCACCAGGTGGGCCGCATCGCCCGCGAACAACACGGCGCCGTGCCGGTATTTTTCCAGTGTCAGCGCGTTGGCCTTGTAGATGGTGATCCACACGGGATGCCATGGCTGTGTCTCCCCCATCATGGCCAGCAGGCTGTCCACGCGCGGCGCCACGTTTTCCAGCAGCACGGCCGCCTGCGCATCCTCGTCGTCGCGCAGCTGGTAGTCGATGCGCCAGATATCGTCTGGCTGCTTGTGCACCAGCACGGTCGAGCCGGGGTTCGACGGCGGGTCGAAATACGCGAGGCGCTCCGTGGGGCGCTCGCTTTTCAGATGGATATCGACGATCACATAGCGGCCTTCATAGCTGGTGCCCTGCAATTTCAAGCCCAACGCCTCGCGCACGACGCTGCGCCCGCCATCGGCCGCCACCAGCCAGTCCGTGTCGATGGTGTAGGTGTCATCGGGCGTGGCCAGCGTGACCGTGGCGCCATCGGCGCGCTGCTGCACGCCAGTGACGCGCGTTTGCCAGCGGATATCGATCAGCTCGCTCTGGCGTTCGGCCGCGTCGAGCAGGAATTGCTCGATATGGTATTGCGCCAGGTTGACCATCGGCGGCAATTTCTGGTTCGCGTCTTGCGGCATCGTAAAGTGCAGCACTTCCTCGTCGCGGTAAAAGCTGCGGCCGCCCGCCCATGGCAAGCCTTTGCTGATAAAACCGTCGAGCGCACCGAGGCGATCGATGATTTCCAGGCTGCGCCGCGAGATGCAGATGGCGCGGCTGCCCGTGCAAACGCCATCGTCCGCCTCGATCAGCACCGAGCGCACGCCGTGGCGCGCCAGGCCCAGGGCCGTGGCCAGGCCCACGGGGCCGCCGCCGACGATCAGGACCGGCACGTGCTGCGTGCCGGCACCCGCAGGCTTGCCGGGCGGATACACTTTCGGCACATGGGGATAAGGGTGAAACGTGTCGCGCATGATGGTGTCCTCTCAAGAATGTGTTTTGCCGCCGCGCGCGATGGGCAGGGTCAGCACGATGGCCGAGCCCGCCACCAGCAGCACGCTGGCATACAGCAAGCCCGTGGCAAAGCTGTGCGTGAAATCCTTCAGCCAGCCCACGACGACGGGATTGAGGGCCGAGCCGATATTGCCCGTGGCATTGATGACGGCGATGCCGATGGCGCGTGCGCCCAGGCTCAGGGCCCGGTCCGGCGTGGTCCAGAAGACCGACATGGCCGTGTAGGCGCCCGTCGAGGCCATGCACACGCCCAGCAACTGCAGCACGGGTTTGCCAGAATAGGCGGTCAAGAGCCAACCGCCGGCCGACAGCAGCATGGGCCAGACGATATGCCAGCGGCGCTCCTGCAAGCGGTCCGAGCGGCGGCCCCAGACGATCATGCCGATCACGGTGCACACTTGCGGTATCGCCGCCAGCAGCCCGATCTGGGTGTTGCTGGCGCCGCTATTGAAACTTTTCACGATCAGCGGCGTCCACACGGCCACCATGGCCAGGGTATTCACCAGGCAAAAGTAGGCGATGCCGAATTTCAGCACGGTGGGCGACAGCATTTCCGCCAGCACGGAGACTTTTTGCCGGGGCGCATCAGGCTTGTGCTCGGCGGCCAGCATGCGCGCCAGCACCTGCTGTTCCAGCTTGCACAGCCAGTTTGCCTTGTTGGGCGAGTCGTCAAGGTAGCCGTAGACGGCCAGGCCCAGCAGCACGGAAGGCATGCCTTCGAGCAAGAACAGCCATTGCCAGCCTTTCAAGCCCCAGTGACCGTCCAGCCCCAGGATCAGGCCTGACAGGGCCGAACCGATGGCGGCCGTGACGGGCATGGCGATCATGAACAGGGCATTGGCCCGTGCCCGGTAGGCGCTGGGAAACCAGTACGTGAGGTAGAGCAGCATGCCGGGCAGAAAGCCCGCCTCCGTCACGCCCACTAAAAAGCGCAGCGCATACAAGCTGGCCGGGCCGCTGGCGAACAGGGTCGCCGTCGAGGCCAGGCCCCAGGCGATCATCATGCTGCCGATCCATTTACGGGCGCCGATACGCGCCAGCACGATGTTGCTGGGAATGCTGCAGGCAATGTAGGCGATGTAAAACAGGGTGGTGGCAAAGCCGAACTGGGTGCCGGACAGGCCCAGGTCTTGCATCATGGTCAGGCCGGCAAAGCCGATGTTGATGCGGTCAAGAAAGGAAAACACGAACAGCAGGAACAGAAATCCCAGCAGATGGCGCGATACCTTGCGCATCACCTGCTGTTCCAGTTGCACGCTGGCCGCGTCGAGGACGGGCGCCGGGGTGGCGGCGATGGCGGGGGTGGCCCCTTGGGCGATGGTCATGCAGGTCTCCATAAGGTGTCGCCCTCCCCTTGTTGATTTTATTGGGTGAGAGCGGCCGGGTGATCCCGGCTTGCAACACAGTATGCAGACGCGCGCCGCGAACCCTGTCCCCATTTTGGGGACATTTCGCGGCGAACACCGTCAAAAAGGCGGAGCCGTCCCTACGTCCAAGGGACTAGACAGGCGCTGGCGCCATGCACAGGGCAAACAACTGGCGCTGGCTGGAAATGCCCAGGCGTTTATACGCGCGCTTCTGGTAGGTGATGACGCTCGATGGCTGCAGGCCCATGGTCTCGGCGATTTCCACGGCCGTGAAGCCTTCGAGCACACAGCGCAGCACGTCCAGTTCGCGCTTGCTCAAGGCGGGACAATGCTGGCGCAGCCTGGCCAGCATCATGGGCGCGACACCCTGCGCGGGCTGGCCGTTCAAGCTGTAGTGGTGCCTGGCCGCATGGGCGAACAGCGGTGACAGGGTTTCGATGGCGGCGATTTCGCCAGGCTGGAACTGGCCCTGGCTGCTGTCGCGGTAAAAATTGACGGACAACCAGATATCGCCGGCCGGCTGCACCAGCAGGGACAGCCGGTCCGAGACATTCGGTTTTTGATAGCAGGTGGCGCGGTAGCCGGGATGGTCGATCTCGTCGGTCGCTTGCTGGTGCAGCACGATGGCGGGATCGATTTTCCGCCCGGGCGCGGGCGCGATCACGCGCTGGTTGCCGTCGAGCGCATAGTAATGGCGCGCGTAGCTGTCCGCGATATCCTGCAGGAAACGTCCGCCGCGCCGGTCGGCCACGGCCACCGTGCGGGGCCGGTTGCCGAATTCATAGGCAAAGATCGTGCACTGGGAAATGGGCGCGGCCGTGCTGACCGTCTTCAGGATGGCCCCGGCGACGGCATTCACGTCGGCATGGCCGATGGCGGCCACCAGGTCGAGGGCGCGCCCCAGATCCAGCTGCCCCTCGGCCTGCCGCCGCTCCACCTGCCAATAGCGCATGGCCGTCTCCCGTGACGCTTATTGTTGACGCTGCGGCAAGACCCAGTCCGGCCGGATGTAGTGGCAGGTGTAGCCGTGCGGCAAGCGCTGCAGATAATCCTGGTGCTCCGGTTCCGCTTCCCAGAACGGGCCGGCCGGCGCCACTTCCGTCACCACCTTGCCGGGCCACAGGCCGGAGGCGTCGACGTCGCGGATGGTGTCTTCGGCCACGCGCTTTTGCTCGTCGTTCGTGTAGAAGATGGCCGAACGGTAGCTCGTGCCGCGGTCGTTGCCCTGGCGGTCCGGCGTGCTGGGATCGTGGATCTGGAAGAAGAATTCCAGGATCTTGCGGTAGCTGATGGTGCTCGGGTCGAAGATGATCTCGATCGCTTCCGCATGCGTGCCGTGGTTGCGGTAGGTGGCGTTGGCGACGTCGCCGCCGCTGTAGCCCACGCGCGTGGCAAGCACGCCCGGATAGCGGCGCAGCAAGTCTTGCACACCCCAGAAGCAGCCGCCGGCCAGGATCGCGGTTTCGTTGTCTTGTGCCATGGTGTCTTTCCCGTTCTAGTCAGAAGCAGCTATCTTACTCTGTCGCGCGACTTTCTTCAGCGGGCCAGCAAGCGCTTGAGCTGCGCCGCCTGGTAGGCACCGATGGCGTCATTGAACAGGCAGCGGATCAGCGGGTCGTCGACGATGTCGGCCTCCGCCAGTGCGGCCCGCGCCCCGGCATCGAAAGGACCGTCATTGATGCGCATGTACATCGACGTCAGCGATTCACCGAGCACCAGCGCCGCATGGCATTTCACCAGCGGCACCTCGGTGGTCCAGCCGGGCGCTTCGTTCGTCTCGGGCACGAGGTCGATCAAGTCGCCGTGCGTGCGGTAATGCAGGACCGTGGCCGCACCGTCATGGCCATACAGGGCCAAGCGCCACAGGCGCGGTTGCTGGAAGTAGCTGTCCTCGGGCAGTTCCATGTCGCGGTAGCGTTCAAGCAAGCCACCCTGGCAAAAATCGAGCACCAGCGCCGCATCATGGGCACTCAAGGGCGCGAAACGGCGGGCGATGTCCGCCGTGGCGGGCGGCGGCGCGTCGGGACGGTAGTCGAAATCCACGTCCTGCGGTCCGACCGGGAGCACCCAGGGCAAGGGTTCGGCGCTGCTCACTCCGTGCGCGTCGAGCAGCACGGCCGTCGACGGATCGAGGCGGAAGATGTGCGCCTCGGGCAGCGCGGCGCCGATTTCATCGGCAAAGCGGCGGTAGGTAACGGGGAACATCGCGTGGTTGTACCAGGACCAGTCTTCCTGCACGAACTGGCAGGAGCTGGGCACGAGGTAACGGGGCGCCAGCGCGCGCAGCTGCGGCACCCAGTCGTCGGGAAGTTCGACCGGGCCTCGCGCTGCCAGCGACGGCGCGATGACGGCGATCTCGCGCATGGTCTGGAATGGCCACAGCACCATGTCCCACGGCGCGAACGCGGCCAGCTGCGCCAGCGTCTCGGGGCCGATCCACGAGTCGACGACGTTGAGCACGTTCATGCCGGCTGCGCGCACCTGGAACAGCGAATCGACATCGTCGTCGAGCGCCCGGCGCGGGATCACCTCGATGGCGCCCACGCGCACGGGCACGTCGACGTGCAGGCGCTGCACTTGCGTAAAGCCGAGCGCGCGCAGCATCGCGAACAGTTCGTCGAAGACGCAGTACAGATAGATGGGCGTGGCGCGGTCGAGCACGTCGATGCTGTCGAGCGAGCAGTGGTCGTCATGGAAGTGCGAAATGAAGACGGCATTCCAGCGCAACCGGCGCACGGCGTCGAGGTCGAAGCGCACGGACGGAAACGCGTGGCAGTTGCGGCTGAACGGGTTTTCAACGATGGGATCGAAGGCGATGGCCGTGCCTTCGCATTCGAAGACATAGCCGGCGTGCAGGATGCGGGAGATTTTCAGGGGCATGGGCGTGAGGAATGCAGAGAGAACCCCTGCAGCGTAAATGCTGGGGTCAGACCCGCCGGGTCTGACCCCGGAATTTGCTTTCGGGGTGAGAAAAACGCCGGGAATGCTCAATACGGATTATTCAGCACATCCATCGCAAAATACGTAAAGATCATGTCCGCGCCCGCGCGCTTGATGGCGCCCAGGGTTTCCTGCACCACGCGGCGCTCGTCGATGGCGCCCGCCTGGGCGGCGAACTTGATCATCGCGTATTCGCCGCTGACCTGGTAGGCGCCAATCGGCAGGCGCGTCACTTCGCGCAGGTCGCGGATGATGTCGAGGTAGGCGCCCGCAGGTTTCACCATCAGCGCGTCGGCGCCTTCGGCTTCGTCGATCAGGGACTCGCGCACCGCTTCGCGGCGGTTCATCGGGTCCATCTGGTAGGTCTTGCGGTCGCCCTTCAGGGTGCTGCCGGCCGCGTCGCGGAACGGGCCGTACAGGCCCGAGGCGAACTTGGTCGAATACGCCATCACGGGCGTGTCGTGGAAGCCGGCCGCATCGAGCGCGCTGCGGATCGCCGCCACCTGGCCATCCATGGCTGCCGAAGGGGCGATGATGTCGGCGCCCGCCTGGGCCGCGATGACGGCCTGCTTGCCCAGGTTCAGCACCGTGCTGTCATTGTCGACCGTGTCGCCATGCAGGATGCCGCAATGGCCGTGGTCCGTGTATTCGCAGAAGCAGGTGTCGGACATGACGACCATTTCCGGCACGGCGTCCTTGATGATGCGCGACATGCGCGCCACCAGGCCGTCCGGGTTCAGGGTGTCCGTGCCGTGGCTGTCCTTGTGGTGCGAAATGCCGAAGGTCATGACGGAGCGCAGGCCGGCGCGCGCGTAACGCTCGATTTCCTGCGCCAGCTTCGCTTCGGGAATGCGGCGCACGCCGGGCATGGACTTGATGTCGATGAAATCGCTGCTGCCTTCGTCGACGAAGATCGGCAGGACCAGGTCGCGCGGATTGATCTCGGTTTCGCGGAACAGCTCGCGCAGTTGCGGGGTCGCGCGCAGGCGGCGCATGCGCGAAGTGGGGAATTGTGCTGGCATGGGGTGACTGGCTTCAGGTTAACAACGCCAGCAAGTATACGCCGATCGCGCCGCTTGCGCCGGGCCGCCCGGCAAAAAAGCCGCGCAGGTCAAAAAATGCCGCCCTGCCCCGTCATTGCGGCTGCAACAGGGCCGCCACTTGCCAGCGCATGTCCGCCGCCAGCTGCACCAGCATGGCGCCGCGGCGGCGCGCATCAGCGCGCTTTTTCGACGGCACCAGTTCCAGGTCCGGCATCCGGCAAGGGCCGCATGGCAGGCGGTAATTGCCGTCGCCGGCAGGCAGCGCATGCAGTTCGCGCCACGCCAGGTCGTAATCGCACGAGATGTGGCGGCGCCGGCGCCAGTTCAGCGCGATGCGGTTGGCGTTGCTGACCAGGTCCATGTGGCCGCAGCCGAAAAAATCGCCCAGGTCGCGCAAGGCGGCCACCATCAGGTTCTTCGGCCGGCAGCCGTGCAGCGCCCGCGTGGCTTCCTTCACCGCCTGCGCGCCCGCCTGCGAGCGCAGTCCCTGCAAGGCGCCCAGCTGGATGACGGCGCCGCCGGGCTGGGGACGGAACAGGAAACTGGCCAGGTACAGCGACACGCCGTCGCGCGTCAGGCGCAGGCACAGGTCGCCCTCGCGGTGGCTGTCGTGGATGGCCGTCAGCTGCAGGCGGTAGATGGCGCCATCCTTGCCCTCGATGGCGGCCAGCATCAGCGCGCGGCGCGCCGCGTATTCCACCAGCGGCCGCGCGCCCGCCTGCCACAGGAAGCGGTAATGCCCGCGCAGCAGCTCCACCCGCGCCGCGCAACCGAGCTGGCGGCTGGCGTAAGGACGGTAAATCTTGTACAGCAGGCTGGGATGGGCGTGCGCCAGCGCCGCCAGGCCAGGCGTGCCTGCGACAAAGGCTTGCCAGCGCGCGCGCTGCAGGGGAAAAACAACGGCGCCCAGCGCGGCCTTGAGGCGGTGGCCATGCTGGCGCGGTGCTGCCTGTTGCGGCGCGGCGTTGTCGCCGGTGGCGGTAAAAGTAGGCATGAAAACGGCTCTGCGACGGATCGGAACAGACAAACCGCGGCAGGCCGCGGGCAGCCCGAAACAGGCGGCAGCACGCATGCAGCCGCTCTACGCCGGGTAGAGCGGATGATAGGTGGGAGCTAAAACAATGGGGGTTACAAGTTGGTAATGTGCTGCCTGCCTACGCTAGCGCAGCAGGTGCAGGCGCAGCCGCAAGCCCGGCGCCGCATCCTCGATTTCCAGACTGCCCCCATGCAGGGCCGCGATGGCCGCCACGATGGACAGGCCCAGGCCATTGCCGGGCAAATGGCGGCTCTTGTCGAGGCGGTAGAAGCGCTGCGTCAGCTTCGGCAGTTCTTCCGTTGGCACGCCGGGGCCGTTGTCGCGCACGGCCAGCCAGCTGCCCTGCGCATCGCTGCCGGCCGACACTTCCACCGTGGCACCCTGCCCCGCGTACTTGATGGCGTTGTCGACCAGGCTGGCCAGGGCGCTGCCCAGCAGGTTGCGGTCGCCGCGCGCCGGAACGCCCTCGCCATACATCTGCACCAGCAGCACGCCCTGCTCGTCGGCCGTCGCTTCATACATTTCCACGATATCGGCGCCGATCTGGTGCAGGTCGATGTCGTCGAAATTCTCGGGACGCATGCCCGATTCGGCCGCCGCGATCTGCAGCAGCTTGTCGAACACGCGCGTCAGGTCGTCGATGTCGTCGATGGCCGCCTGCGCGGCGCTCTCGTAGCCGGCCACGCCCTGCTGCTGGCGCAAGGCGCCATCGAGCTTGTTGCGGATGCGTCCCAGCGGCGTGCGCAGGTCGTGCGCGATGGCGTTCGACACGTGGCGCACGCCTTCCATCAGGTGTTCGATGCGGTCGAGCATGCGATTGATGTCGCGGCTCAGCAAGCCGAATTCATCCTCGCTGGAGACGGGAATGCGCCTGCTCAGGTCGCCCGCCTCGATCTCGCCCGCCGTGCGGCGGATCTGCCCGATGCGCGCCTCGAGCTGGCGGCGGAACAGCCAGGCGCCCGCCACCACCAGCAGGATAGCCACCCCGCCGCCATAGGCCAGCGAGCGCAGCACCAGCGTGCGGATCGACTTGCCCTCCTCCATGTCGCGTCCGACGAACAGGCGCGTGCCGCCCGTCAGGTCGCGGATCAGCATGCGCGCGGGCACCCGGCGCCCTTCGCGCGTGACGTCGCGGTGCAGCAGGCGGCCCACGGGGCTGCCCAGGTCGGGCCAGGACGACAGATTGCCTGCCACGCGGCGGCCATCGGCATCGACCAGCAAAAAGATCTCCGTGTCGCTGTCGGTGCGGTCGGTCAGCAGATGGGCGATTTCCGCCGTCGTGCGGCTGCTGCCACCCTGCTCGTACAGCGCGGCGAGGCGCTCCGAGAGCAGGGTCAGCTTGCGGTCCACGCTGCGATCGAGCACGCCGATGGTGCCGAAATAGAACACGGCGCAGACGATGCTGATCGACACGACCACCAGCACGCCATAGCCGAGCGCCAGCCGGGCCGCGATCGAGCGGTGCAAGTTACGCACTGTCGAGCACGCCCAGGGTGTAGCCGACGCCGCGCACCGTGTGGATCAGCGGCGGAGAAAACTCCTTGTCCACCTTGGTGCGCAAACGGCTCACCTGCACGTCGATGACGTTGGTCTGCGGGTCGAAATGGTAGTCCCACACGGCTTCGAGCAGCATGGCGCGCGTGACGGACTGCCCCTGGTGGCGCATCAGGTATTCGAGCAGGCGAAATTCGCGCGGCTGCAGGGCGATTTGCCGGTTGGCGCGGGTCACGCGCATGGTACGCATGTCGAGCACCAGGTCGGCCACCTGCAGCTGCGTCGATTCGGGCACGGGCGCGGCGCGGCGCAGCAGCGCCTCGATGCGCGCCAGCAGTTCGGCGATCGCGAACGGTTTCGACAGGTAATCGTCGCCGCCGCTGCGCAGGCCGCGCACGCGTTCGTCGACGCTCGACAGGGCCGACAGCACCAGCACGGGCGTGTTGCGGCCCATGCCGCGCAGGCGCGCGACGATGGCCAGGCCGTCGATCTCGCCGGGCAGCAGGCGGTCGAGCACCAGCGCATCCCAGTCCTCGCCGCAGGCCAGGCGCATGCCGTCGATGCCATTGTCGCAGGCGGTGACGTCGTGGCCCGCCTCGCGCAGGCCGGCACAAATGTAACGGGAAGTTTCGGCTTCGTCTTCGATGACCAGGCAGCGCACGGGGGATTCCTTGTAAGATCAGGCAGCAAATACGCGCAGCATACGCCAGGCGCGCGCCACTTGCCAGCCCCGGCGTGCGCCGCCAGGCGGCGGCCGGCTAGTTACATTTGCCGCGCAGCTTGGCGATCGCCACGAAGGGCAAGGCATACACGCCACCGATGCCGATCGGGCCGATGCTGGTGGGCTGGCGCTTCAAGCCGTCGGCGTGCAGGCAGTCGGGCACCTTCGCCTCGGCGAAGGCGGCGGAGAACTGCTCGTATTTCCGGTCGGCGCGTATCGTCACCTGCTGCATGGCCGGCTGCGGAAGTGCGTCGCGCGCCTGCGCCTCTTCCGCCAGTACGGCGCGCACGGCGTCGCGTATCATCGATTGCGTCAGTGGCGGTGCCGCTCCCGCTCCCGGCGTCGTCTCCAGCGCCTGGGCCCCGGCCTGCACCGCCGCGCACAGCCAGACCGCGGTGACAAGCTTGCAAGCTATTTTCATCGTCATCATCCACACATGCCAGGTTTGCAATATTTCCATCAATATAGCAGCATTCGTGCGCGCCGGGGCGTGCGGCGAACGTTGACGGGGTCGGGTACAATACAGCCTCGACAATGTTTGGCCGCGCCCGCGCGCGCATGTTTTATCGGCGCTTCCCGGCTTGCCGCGGCCAGCATCGCCACCACTGCCACTAACGAACATCAGGCGCGCCTGGCGCGCGCCACAGACCACTACAGCCATGAAATCGACCCACTCTCTCGCACTGGCGCTGGCCATGGCCATCACTTGCGGCAACGCCGCCGCCGCCGACACCAAGCAAAGCATGCTGTTTGATGAAATCCCCATCGGCAGCTGGAGCACTTCCGCCGAACTGGGCGCCATCACCACCTCGGGCAACACGGTCGGTACCTCGGTGACGGGCAAGATCGACGCGCGCCAGGAACTCGACGACTGGAGCAACCAGTACATCTTCAGCGGCTACTTCAAGGAAGACGAAACGACGAACGACGAAGGACAAAAGATCCGCGAACGCTCGGCCGAACGCTTTTCCGCCTCCGCCAAGGCCGCCTACAAGCTGATGGCCGACCATGAAAAACTGTTCGTGCTGGCCTCGCACGTGAACGACAAGTTCGGCGCCTACACCAAGTACTCGACCCTGGCCGTCGGTCACGGCTCGCGCTGGTATCAGTCGAGCGACAAGAGCGTCGACGTGGAATTCGGTCCTGGCTATTTCAGCGGCACCAATGACGCAGGCGAATCGGAACACGGCCTGACGGTGCGCGGCGCGGCCGCCATGAAGTGGAAGATCAGCCAGTCGGCCATGTTTACGCAGACGGTCAGCGTGGAACGGGGCACCTCGAACACCCACTCGATCGCCGAAACGGCCCTCAGCACGAAAATCAACGGCACCATGCAGATGAAGGCCGCCTTCAGCGCCCGCAACGATACCCGCGTACCGGACGACAAGAAGAACACGGATACGCAAACCTCGCTGACCCTGGTCTACTCGTTCTGAGATGCCGGCCACGCTGATGCGGCGCTTGCGCCTGGGCGCCCTGCTCTGTGCCGCGGCGCTGCTGAGCGGCTGCGCCGCCGTCACCGTCAGCGCCATTTCGCCGGCCGACTACCTGCAGCAGCGGCGCGGCGACATCCTCACCACGGGCAAACTCAGCGCATCGGCCAGCGAAGTGCTGCGCATCATCGGCAGCGACATCGCCGCCTGCGAAGCCAATACGGGCAGCTGCCGCGCCGACCTGGCCCGCTCCGAGCTGCTCAGCGACGAACAGCGCCTGGCAACCCTCTCCGAATTGTGGCTGGAAAGCGCCCTGGCCGAAGAAAAACAGGGCGGCCACCCCAGCGCCGAGCTGCTGGCCGCGTGGCTGGAATCGGCCCGCTATGCCTACGCCTACCTGTTCTACACGACGCGCACGCCGGGCCAGCGCGCCTTCGAGGAACGCCAGACGCAGATCCGCGACTACTATAACTACGCCGTGCAAAAGGCCGTCGGCAACCTGTTCCGCCACCGCGGCGAATACCGCCCGGACGGCCATGTGATCCGCGTCGCCGGCTGGCAGATCGACAGCGAACTGTCTGCCCTGCGGCTGCCCGCAGACGGCACCCTGCCGGAAGAACTGCTGCCGGCCACCTCGCTGACGTTTTCCGGCCTGCGCAATGTGTACCGGCGCGACGGCTTCGGCGCCGACCTGGTGGCCGTCATGCCCAAGCCCCCGGCGTCGACAGGCGACTATGTGCCGTACCAGGAAACCCGCTTCCCCGTCGTCACGGCGCTGATCCGCTTCGACGGCAACAGCCTGCAGGAAGTCCTGGCCACGCAGCAGCTGCTGGTGATGCTGGTCGACCCGACGCGCAGCGAATCGACGCGCATGGCAGGCCAGGAACTGCCCGTGGCAGCCAACTTCACGGCCGGCTATGGCCTGTGGCTGGCCCGCTCCGGCTTCGGCGTGCAGGCGCTGCGCACCCTGTTCGGCCGCGCCGACGGCATTTCGCGCCCGCAGGTGCACCTGATGCAGCCCTACGACCCGAACAAGCGCACCATCGTCATGCTGCACGGCCTGGCCAGCAGCCCGGAAGCGTGGATCAACGTGGCGAATGAACTGATGGGCGACGAACAGCTGCGCCGCCGCTACCAGATCTGGCAAGTGTACTATCCGAGCAATGCGCCGCTGGCCGCCAATAACGCCGCCATCCGCAAGGCGCTCGCCGCCACTCTGGCGCAGTTCGACCCGGCTGGCAAGGCGGACGCCGCGAACGAGATGGTCTTGATCGGCCACAGCATGGGCGGCGTGCTGGCGCGCCTGATGGTGTCCGACGCCAGCAACACCCTGCTCGACGCCATCACGGAAGAATACAATTTGAAGGGCAAGAAGGCGGAAAAAGTGCGCGCAGGACTGGCGCCCTACCTCAATTTCACGGCCATGCCGCAGGTCAACCGCGCCATCTTCATCGCCGCGCCGCACCGCGGCACCTCGTTCGCCAACCACAAGGTGGCGCGCTGGATCGCCAATCTCGTCACCTTGCCCATCACCATGCTCGACCAGCTGTCCGACGCGGCCGGCAGCCTGGCGCAGCTCGACACGGGCAGCAGCGAGCCGCTGCGCATCCCCAACAGCATCGATAACCTCAGCGACAAGGACCCGTTCGTGCGCCTGGTGGCGGACCTGCCCATCAGCCCGAAAGTGCGCTACTACTCCATCATGGGCAACGACACGCCGGAGCTACCCCTGGCCGAATCGAGCGACGGCGTGGTGCCCTACGCCAGCGCCCACCTCGACGGCGCGCTGTCGGAAAAAGTCATCCCCTCCTGGCACAGCGTGCAGGAAAGTCCGCAGGCGATTCTGGAGATACGGCGGATCTTGCGGTTGCCGGACAGCTTGCCCTGACATACAGCGCTGCCTGATGCAGAAAAGATGCGTTTTTCGCTTGATAAAGTTGCGAAACATGATAATCTTGTGTGTAAGACGCCTGGCGCATATACCCGAGGAGCGAACATGACAGCGCATCTGCATCACGACACTCTGGCGCCCGCGCGCCGGGAATGGACCGACAACGACCTGCGGGTAGTGGAACAATTCTCGCAATTGGTGAGCGCACAGCTCGACCTATTGGCGCAAGGTCCCGAGCGCGAGCGCCTGATCGACCTGGCCACGCGCGCGCTCGATGCGGCGCGCGCCTCTCTGCGCGCCACCCCGCCATCGATACCGCTGCAACTTCCCGTGTCAAAACTCAAGGTATCCGATGTCATTGGGCAAGGATGGGTGGAACTGTCGCAGGCGTCGCTGTATCGCGCAGTGGAAAGCCAGCGGTTTTATTGCGTGACACCCAAGGGGCGCAGTATCGGCAAGGAGTTTCCGGCGTGGCAATTTGTCCAGCCCGTGCCGGAATTGATCGCGCCCGTGCTCGCCATTCTCGCCGGCCAGCCCGGCAGTGACATTCATGCCTTCTGGGTCAGCAGCGCAGACGAACTCAACGAACTGTCGCCGGCAGAGCTGCTTGCAGGCAAATCGTTCGAAACGCGGGCCGAAGTGCATCCCAGTCAGCAGGCGCTGCTGGATCTGCCCGCCAGCGAGAGGTTGCGCAAGGTGCTGGCGGCGGCGAAGTGGCAGCATAGGGGCATGGCCGATATCGTAGGCTAGCCTCGCATGACGCTACAACTGAAAGATACGCTTGTCCCGCCAGAAATGATCACGCGCCTGCCGGCGCTGGCATTGCTGCGCGCTGAATTATTGAGTCATATCATCACCCATCCAGCAGGCCAGGCCGTGGTGCGCGCGGCGTGGAACATGGCATCGATCTGGCCATTGAAAGTCCAGCGCACCTACCGCTTCGGCCCACCCGCCGAACTGGCAGATGCGGCCGGCTTCCCCTATCACTGGGCGTATCTTGCGGACGATGCCTATACGGCGGCCTGGGAAGCCCAGCTTTGCCAGAACGACGTGACGCGTCCGGGCACCTTTTATATCGCGCATGGTGCGGAACTGGCCCTGATCGCCACGCTGTCGTTCAGCGCCCCGCTGCAATTGCTTGATCTGACCGGGCTGGCCGCCAGCCGCCTGGGTATCTACGATCAATTGCGCAGTCCCGACCACGGCTGGTGCCAATGGCTGGGCTGGCAGCTGGATCAGATCATTGCGCAGGAGGCAGGCGCGATTCATGGTTTCGTGTATCCATCGCGGCGACAACCCGGCAAACTTGCCTATGCGATATCCTCTCGCCACATGGCAGCCTTGGGCACAAGCATGGCATGCGCCCATGTGCAATTCGGCAGCACTGAAGCATATGCGCGCTTGCTGGCCGACCGCCTGCGCGTGGACCCGCCCTGAGCTGATACGCCCTACGCCGGCTCGCGCCACTTGTCCTTGATCTCCAGCATGGCCGGCAGCTGTTCGATGAACAGCGCCAGCAGCGCGGGATCGAAATGCGTGCCGCTGTCGCGCTGCATGGTGGCGATGGCCTCTTCGATCGCCCAGGCGCGCTTGTAGGGGCGCTCGCTGGTGAGCGCGTCGAAGACGTCGGCGATGGCGACGATGCGGCCTTCATGCGGGATTTCTTCGCCTTTGAGGCCTTGCGGATAGCCGCTGCCATCCCATTTCTCGTGGTGCGTCAGGGCGATGGTGCGCGCCATTTTCAGCAGGCCGCCCGCGTGCTCGCCGATGATGGCCGCGCCGATTTCCGCGTGGCGGCGCATGACGTTCCATTCGTCCGCATCGAGCTTGCCCGGCTTTTGCAGGATGGCGTCGGGGATGCCGATCTTGCCCACGTCGTGCATCGGTGCCGCATTCAATAAATCTTCCGCCCTGGCCGCGCTGTAGCCGGCCGCCAGTGCCAGCTGGCGCGCGTAATAGCTCATGCGGATAACGTGCATGCCCGTCTCGTTATCCTTGTATTCGGCCGCCTGGCCCAGGGTCTGGATCACCTGCAGGCGCGAGCGGCGCAATTCCTCGGCGTCCACCAGCGACAAGTGCGTGCGCACGCGGGCGCGCACGATGGGCGGGCTGACGGGCTTGGTGATGTAGTCGACGGCGCCCGCGTCGAAGCCGTCCGCCTCGTCCTTCACGTCGCACAGGGCGGTGACGAAAATGACGGGAATCGCGGCAGTAACCGGCATGGCTTTGAGCTGGCGGCACACTTCATAGCCCGTCATGGCCGGCATCATGATATCGAGCAGGATCAGTTCGACGGGGTTGTTCTGCGCCAGTTCCAGCGCCTTCTCGCCATCCTTGGCGTACAGCAGGCGGTAATCGTCCTGCAGTATCTGGCGCAGCACCTGCAGATTCGTCGCTTCGTCGTCGACGAGCAGCAGGATCGGTTTGTCTTCTTGTAAGGTCATCGTCAGTCCAGTATCAGGAAAGGTCGGCAGCCGCAGGAGCCTCGAGCCACGCCAGCAGCTGGCGCAGCACGCCCACGGCGCGCGCAAATTCAAAGTCGTCGATGGCGCTGGCCAGCGCCTGCAGGCGCGGCTGCTGGCCATGCGGCGCCAGCATGGCGGCGATCTGCGCCATCAGGGCGTCGTCGAGCTGCCCGCCCTCCAGGCTGGCGATAGCTTGCCGCAGCAAGACGCCGGCAGCTGGCGCATCGAGGGGCGCGCCGGCGGCCGTCGCGTCCATGGCCACGGCCGGCATATTTACCTCTTCCAGTTCACCGGCCAGCGCCATGAAGGCGGCGGCCAGCTGCACCAGCAATTCGGTGGCCGGCAGCTGGCGCGCGATCGCTTGTTCGATGCGTCCCAGCAGGCTTTCGACCTGCACCAGGCACAGATTGCCCGCCGCGCCCTTGATACGGTGCAGCAGGTGGCCGGCCACGCTGCCGCCGCCGCGTTCCAGTTCCGCCGCCAGCATGGCGGCGCAGTCGCCATTGGCCTGCACGAAGCGGCCGATCGCCCGCTGCAAGGCTTCGCGGCCGCCCCACAGGGCGATGCCGCGCTGCCAGTCGACCTGGCCGGCGGCCACGCGCGCCGCCGCGCCGGCGGCCGGCGGCGGCATGGCCACGGCGATATCGAGCAGGCGCGCGATTTCCGCCGTCAGCTTGTGCATTTCCAGCGGCTTCGAGGCAAAGCCGTTCATGCCCGCCGTCTGCGCGGCGCGGCGGTCCTGTTCCAGCACGCTGGCCGTCAGGGCGATGATGGGCGTCGCCTTCAGGCCCTGCTCGCGCTCGTGCACGCGGATCAGGCGCGTCGCTTCCAGGCCATCCATGCGCGGCATCTGCACGTCCATCAGGATGATGTCGAAGCTGCCCTTGCGGAACTCGCGCACGGCGCTCTCGCCATCGCTGGCGGCGATCACCTGGTGGCCCGCCGCGCCCAGGCTGATCAGGAGCAGCTCCACGTTCTGCGGCACGTCGTCTGCCGCCAGGATGCGCAGCGGCGGCAAGGCCGCCACGGGCTGCTCGCTGCGGCGCGCCACGGCCTTGCCCGGCGCCAGCGGCAGCAGCACGTGGAACACGCTGCCCACGCCCAGGGTGCTTTCCACCGTGATGGTGCCACCCATCAGCTCGACCAGCTGCAGCGAAATCGTCGTGCCCAGGCCCGTGCCGCCAAAGCGGCGGCTCATCGAGGAATCGGCTTGCGTGAATGGGGCGAATATCTTGTCCAGGCGGTCGGCCGGAATGCCGATGCCCGTGTCGTGCACGGCGATATGCACTTGCTCGCCCTGCATGCCGACGGCCACGCGCACATGGCCTACTTCCGTGAACTTGACGGCGTTGCCGATCAGATTCGTCAGCACCTGCTGCACCCGGCGCGCGTCGCCGAGGAAGAACTGGCCCATGCCGGGATCGACGTCGACATGCAGCACCAGGTCGCGCGCGTGCGCCGTGACGCGCAGGGAGGCGGCCACGTGGTCGACCAGGTCGGGCAGCGAGAAGTCCACCAGTTCCAGCTCGGTGGCGCCCTTTTCCAGCTTGGCCGTGTCGAGGATGTCGTTGAGCAGTTCGAGCAGCGAACGGGCCGACTGGCGCACGGTGCCCAGGTGGCGGCGCTGCAGGCTGTCCAGGGCCGTCCCCAGCAGCACTTCCGTAAAGCCGATGATGGCGTTCATCGGCGTGCGGATTTCATGGCTCATATTGGCCAGGAAGCTGGTCTTCGATTCGGCGGCCAGCTCGGCGCGGTCTTTCGCCGCGCGCAGGTTTTCCTGCATGGCGCGCCGCTCGCTCACGTCGGTGGCCAGCTTGACCACCTTGAACGGCTTGCCGTCCGTGTTGAAGATCGGATTGTACGACGCCTGTATCCACACTTCGCGGCCATCCTTGCCGATGCGCTTGTACTCGCCCGTATTGAATTCGCCGCCCGCCAGGTGCTGCCAGAACGCGATGTAGTCGGGCGAGATCACGTGGGCGGGTTCGCAGAAGATGCTGTGGTGCAGACCCAGCACGTCGTCGAGCCGGTAGCCGACCAGGTCGAGGAAGTTCTGATTGGCCGCCAGGATGCGCCCCTGCAGGTCGAATTCCGCCACGGCCGTCGCGCGCGAGATGGCTGTCACCTTGCCTTCGTATTCGGCGTTGCGCAATTCGCTTTCCGTGATGTCGAGGATCACGCCGTCGATCCAGCGCACCACGCCGTCGTTGTCGAGCACGGGGCCGCTGCTTTCGCGCACCCAGCGCTCGCGCCCGTCGCGGTGGATCAGGCGGTAGACGTTCTCGAAGTCGCGCTGTTCGCCGGCCGCCTGCACACAGGTGTCGTTGACGCGCTGGCGGTCGTCCGGATGCACGAGGTCGAACAGCCTGACCCGCCCTTCGATGAAGTCCTGCGGCGTCCAGCCCGTCAGGTTGAAGACGGCGTCGCTGATGAAAATCATCTTCCATTCGGGCGCGAAGCTGCAGTGGAAGGACACGCCCGGGATATTGCGGATCAGGGTACGGTACTGGCGTTCGCTGTCCTTGAGCGCCTGCTCCATGCTGCGCGACGAGCGCATGTCCGTGACGAACGCCACGAACAGGGGCTGGCCCGGCGTATCGATCTTGCCGATCGCCACGCGCATGGGCAGCACCGCGCCGTCCTTGTGGCAGCCATCGAGTTCGCGTCCGCTGTCGAGGATGCGCGAAGCGCCCGTTTCCAGATAGTCGCGCAGATAGCCCTCGTATTCGGCCGCGTCGGCCGGTTGCAGCAACACGCTGGCGTCGCGCCCGACGATGTCCGCTTCACGCCAGCCGAACAGGCTTTCCGCGGCGGGATTGAAGGAGCGCACCTTGCCCTGGCCATCGATGGTAATGAGGCCATCGGCCGCCGTGTCGACGATGGCGCGCAGGCGCGATTCGCTGGCGCTGGCGTGGCGCAGCAGCTGGCGGTAGCGCAGCAAGCCATTCGCGGCGGCCACAAACACCGTCAGGGTGACGGTGATCAGGGCCACGGCCAGGGCGACGAACGAGGCTTGCACCGTGATCGTGTTCTCGCCTGCCGTGGGCGTGCCCGAAAAGCGCGCCGCCAGCATGCCCGTGTAGTGCATGCCAGAAATGGCGAGGCCCATCACCACGCTGCTGACCAGCAAGGATGCCAGCGGACTGAGGCGCTGGCGCATGGCGTTCAGGCCGAAGCGCACCCACAGCGCCAGCATGGCCATGGTGACGGCCACCAGCAGCGAGAGCACAAACAGCCAGGGTTCGTAGCGCAGGGCCAGCGACGTCTGCATGGCGGCCATGCCGCTGTAATGCATCGAGCCGATCCCAACTCCGACGAGCACGCCGCCGACCACCAATTGCCGCCAGTTGATGCTCGGACGCGCCAGCAGGTGCAGCGCCACCCACGAAGCGCCCATGCCTGGCAGCATCGACAGCAGGGTCAGGCCGGGCGCGAAGGACACGCGCGTGCAGATATCAAAGGCCAGCATGCCGATGAAGTGCATCGACCAGATGCCGCCGCCGAGCGCGATGGCGCCCGTGATGATGGCCGTCTGG
Source organism: Janthinobacterium agaricidamnosum (assembly GCF_003667705.1). Taxonomy (NCBI): domain Bacteria; kingdom Pseudomonadati; phylum Pseudomonadota; class Betaproteobacteria; order Burkholderiales; family Oxalobacteraceae; genus Janthinobacterium; species Janthinobacterium agaricidamnosum. The sequence goes on from NZ_CP033019.1 coordinate 3,133,020, forward strand.
CGCTGGAAGCCGCGCTCGCTGCTGCGCGCCATGCCGGCGATCTGCAAGGCCATGAGCGAGGCAAAAATGGCGATGCCGATAGAAAACAACACCAGCCAGGCATTGTGCGTGCCATAGATGTACGGCAAGGTATCGTTCGATACGGCAAAGATGGAACTCAGCATACTGTCGTGAACCGAATAGAGTGAAACGTGACGTCGCAAAACATGACGGCGCACCGCGCGCCGGCGCCGGGCTTTTTAGTAAAGCGGCAACACAGCGAAAATGACAACGGCAGCAGTCGACCAGGGCAAGGCTCGGTCATCACGCCCGCGCCTGCCGCGCGGGGGAAAGGTGCTTTTTACAGAGGGAAAAAGCGGAATGCGTACGAACTCTGGCGCGGATATCTGGCCGCCAGCGTGACGATGATTTCTTAAAGAATGATGAGTATAGTTGCTTTGCGAACATATTCATAGGACTTCAGCAATATAGTTGCCAAAAGAAAAATATTCCGCAGCCCTGATGCGACAATTCCCGGCCGCTCAGCCTGGCGGCCACTGCGCGCGTATCGCGGCAGATTCCTGATAGGTGGGACCGGCCCGCACGGCGACAGGAATACCGGCCAGTTTGCAACGGCGGCTCAACTCGTCCTTGATCTGCCGCAAGGACCAGCGCTGCGGCACGGGCAGATCCATGCCAATCACGCGAATCAGCGGGCAGTCGTCGAGGGTCGAGTGCAGCAACAGCTCCAGGCGCGCCATCGGTGGCCCGCCCCGGTAGACGGTTACCGCGCCCGCGTAGGCGACCACCTCGAGCGCGCGTATCTGCCGCAGTTCCAGCTGCAGCGCCTTCTCATGGCCGGGCAAACGCCGCGCCACCCGGCGCAGCAACAGGCCGGCGTCGTTGATTTCGACATCAAAGGACAGATTGCGATCCGGCAGCAGGACCAGGCCGACGGTCCAGGCGGCCAGCGCCGGCAGGAGCAGCAGCACCGCATCGCCCGCGTATGGCACGTCGCGCCAGACGGCTTGCAGGACAAAGGCGAGGATCAGGGCGCAGCCGCCCAGCAGCACGCTGCGCCACAGCACGGGACGCAGATTGGCCATCATCGCTGCCTGGGAACTTGCATCGTCGGCCGGCGCAAAGCGTATCCATTCGGCGCGTGCCCCTTTGAGCTTGCGAGACGGCGCTGCGCTCAAGCGGTCGGCGCCAGCATGCCGCGGAACCACGCCAGCTGTTCGCGCGTCAGGTAGTTGGCACCATCGCCGTGCAGGATGACGATCTCGATCTCGGGAGGAATCGACGCGATCAGTTGCGCGCCCGTGACGGGAATCTTGGGAAAATTGATGCCGGCCAGGAAGGCCGGGTCTTCCGCCACCGTCACGCACTGGCGCTCGGGATTCGGCGACGGCACGAGGAACAGGTCGATCTGCTCGCTTTGCCCGCCGATCACGACGTGCAATTGCGCGGCCAGCAGTTCGGGCAGGATCAGCTCGATGTTATTCTCGGCGCGCGATTGCTGGAAAGCGCTTTTCAGGGGCGTGAGGACAGGCGTGGCGGACATGGGAACCGTGTAAAAGTGAAGACGGCGGCAGTGTAGCAGAGGCGCCCAGCCGGGCGCGCTCCGCTGGCGTCACCCCTACAGCTTGTAGTTCAGGGACAGCAGCACGCTGCGCGGCGCGCCGTAGCGTTCCAGCCCGCCCGACCACGCATAGCCGAGGCCCTGGTAGTAGCGGCGGTCCAGCACGTTGTCGACGCTGACGCGCAGCTGCACCTGCTCGCTCAGGCGGTAGCCGGCCGTCAAGCCGACGATGGCGTAGCCGCCCTGTTGCGTCAGGTAGCCCGTGTCGCGGCGGTATATCTTGTCCTGCGCGTACACGGAGCCGCCCAGATTCCAGCGCGCCAGGCTGCCGCGCAGCTGCACAGTCGTGTACAGCTTGAACAATTGCTTCGGCTCATCCGTGGCGATGCGCTGGCCGATGTTCGCCGCCACGCTGTCTTTCGTGTATTTGGCCAGCACATAGGTGTAGCCGCCGGCGATCTGCCAGCCCGGCAAAGGCGAGCCGGACACTTGCAGGTCGACGCCTTCGCTCTGCACCTGCCCGGCCGCGCGGGCGCAATAGATGGCGCCGCCCGTGGGGCAATTGACTTCATCGGCCATCGCGCGGTTATTCTGCTTGATGCGGAACAGCGCGCCGCCGGCATTGAGGCGGCCGCCGAAGTACTCGCCCTTGACGCCCACTTCCAGGTTGGTGCCGCTCAACGGCGGCAAAGTATTGCCGCGCATATCCAACGAGCTTTGCGGCTCGAAGATCTGCGTGCCGCTCGCATACACGGAGTGATGCTGGTCCAGGTCGTAGACGAGGCCCGCATACGGCGTAAACTTCGCGTTTTCCGTCAGGCCGCGCCGCCACGTGGGGTTGCTGGCATACCAGCCCGTCACGTCCTGCGCATACCAGCCGAAGCGCCCGCCCAGCACCAGGCGCAGCGGATCGGCCAGGCTGAAGTTGCCGGCCGCATAAATTCCCTTCTCATCCGTCTTGCGGCCCCAGTTGTACGGCTCGAACGGCGCGCCGTTCATGCGATAGGCATGGGGATTCCACTGGCGGATGTCGATCACGCGCGTGCCGGCGCCCTCCCAGCTCTGACCCGCATCCGAATCGTCGTGGCGGTAGCTGGCGCCCACGATGACGTCGTGCTGGCGGCCGAACCAGGTGACGGGGCCGCTCAGGCGCCAGTCAGCCACCACCTGTTCCGTGTTGTACTTCCAGCCCGTTTCCGACTGGCCGAAGCGATAGATCTCGCCATCGATGCGGCTGTTGGTGGTGTTGCGCGTGCTGGACGAGGCATCGATGCGCGTGATGGCAAAGCGGCTGCGCCAGCCCTTCTCCAGCCTGGTTTCCAGGTCGGCGAAGACGACGTTGTTGTCGCGTTTCTGGAACGAGTCGGCATTGTTCAGGAAGGTCGAGCGCGGCAAGTCCATGTGGCGGCCGTCGGCAAACGTCGGCAAGCCGACGAAGACGCCGTCGGTGCGGCTGTGCTGGCGCGAAAAGCCGATGCCGGCCGTGGTCGATGGCGTCAGGTCCGCTTCGACGATCGCATACACGGTGCCATTGGTGTTGTTGACCACATCGACGAAACTGTCGCTGTCGCGCCAGCTGGCCGCCACCCTCCCGCGCACGCTGCCCGAGGCGTTCAAGGCATTGCCGGCGTCCACCGTCAATTGCCGGTCCTTCCAGCTGCCAAGGTGAGCGGACGCGTTCAGCAGAGGCGTGGCCGTGGGGCGCTTGCGTATCATGTTGATGCTGCCCGACGGCGCGCCCGCCCCTTCCATCAAACCCGTGGCGCCGCGCACCACTTCCACCCGGTCGTACATCAGCATGTCGGCCGAGACGTTGCGTTCATTGAAACCCGTGACATCGAGCGGCAAGCCATCGACGTTGACGTGGCTCAAGGCAAAACCGCGCGCAAAATACGTGGTTTCCTGGTCGGACACGCCCTGCGTCTTGCCATAGATGCCAGGCGTGGCGCGCGCGACGTCCTGCAAGGTGGTCAAATCGAAATCTTCCATTTGCTGGCGCGCAATCACGCTGACCGTTTGCGGCGTGTGGCGCTGCGACAGGTTCAAGCCCGTGGCCGTCGACATGGCGCGCGCCGTATATAAACCCGTGCCTTCCGTAGCGCGGTCCGCCTCGGCGCTGACGACCACGGCGGGCATGCTGGCCAGGCCGCCATCGGCCGTGCTGGCATTCATTTTGCGCAACATATAATTGCCGCTGCCGCCGTCCACCACGTCCAGGCCGCTGCCTTGCAGCAACGTTTGCAAGCCGGCCGCGACGCCATAACGGCCCTGCAAGCCCGGCGTCACCAGGCCGTCGAGCGCCACGCCCTGCGTGGACAGGTTCACGCCGGCGGCGATGGCAAACGAGGCCAGCGCATCGCGCAGGCTGCCGGCGGGGATGCTGTAGTCGCGTGTGCTGGCTGCCTGGCTGGCCTCGGCCGCCAGCGCCAAGTGCGGCAAAGTGGCGCCGGCGCCGGCGCCGCCCACGGCGAGAAACAAGACCAGCGCGGCGCGCACGGCGCCGGTGGTGGGATGGAGCGTCATGCGTGCTGCTGTCAACGTGCGGTGCTGCAAAGCCATGTAAACCCTTTCGATGGTTCGGATTGTTCGTTCTCTACCTTGTATGACGAAGCAATCTGCAAAAAGGGACAGGCAAGAAGTAAATTGGAGCACGTCGGCTTACGCCCTGCGGGCTAAGCCGACCTACCATACCCGACAGGCGTAGGTCGGCTTAGCGTGGCAAGGCCACGCGTAAGCCGACAAGCTCAAGCCGCCTCGACACTGATCCAGTAGCGCGTGCGGCGCGCCAGCCGGATCGGCAAGGCGCGCTGCAGCAAGAGCAGGATGTTCTCCGGGTCGTGCAACTGGAAGATGCCGTCCACGGGCATGGCGGCGAGCGCCGGATCGCAGCGCAGCACGCCATAGCGGTAGCGGGCTACCTGTTCGAGCACCTCGCCCAGCGGCATGCGCTCGGCGATCAGCACGCCCCGCAGCCAGGCGTCCGCATGCGGCGCCAGCGGCGTCAAGGCGGAAACGGCCGCGTCGTCAAAACTGCCCTGCCGGCCCGCATCGACCCTGCGCAAGGCGTCGGAAGCTTCCCTTGGCCGGATCTCGACGGCGCCCTCGCTGACGCTCACCTGCGTGCGCGGCGCCAGCACGCTGCCGCCGTGGCGCACGCTGAAGTGCGTACCGAGCGCGCGCACGACGCCATTACTGCTGCGCACGAGGAACGGGCGCGCCGGCACGGCCCCGTCGTGCGCCGTGGCGACGTGTATTTCCCCGGCATGCAAGACCACCAGCCGCGCCGCGCCGTCAAAGCGCACGTCGATGGCCGTGTCCGTATTGAGTACCAGTTGCGTGCCATCGGGTAATGTCATGTGGCGGATTTCGCCCCTGGCCGTGCGGATGGCCGCGCGCCACGCTTGCCACGGCGCCGACTGGCTGGCCAGCCACAGTGCCGGTCCGGCCACGATCAGCCCGGCCAGGCCGTAGAGCACGGCACGCCGCTGCGGCGACTGCGGCGCCCCGTCCGCCGCCTGGCGCAGCACCGGCGGCACGCTGGCCAGGGTGCCGCACACGAGCTCGGCCCTTTTCCAGGCCGCTTCGTGCGCGGGATCGCTGGTGCGCCAGGCCTGGAAGGCTTGCTGTTCGTCAACGTTCAAAGGCCCCCCATGCAAGCGCACCAGCCATTGCGCCGCCGCGCGGGCGGCGCGCGGGTCGATGGCAGCCGTGCTGGCGTTCACAGGATCAAGAGGATGCAGCGCTCGAACGCCTGCACCATGTAGCGCTTGATGCTGCGCTCGCTCACGCCCAGGCGCCGGGCGATTTCTCCATAAGCGAGGCCATCGACATGCGCCAGCAGGAAGGCGTCGCGCACGAGCGGCGGCAAACCATCGAGCATGGCATCGATGCGCTGCAAGGCTTCCAATACCAGCAAACGCTCTTCCGGCGACTGCATCAGCAATTCAGGCTGCTGCGCCAGGGTTTCCAGCCACGCCTGCTCCAGCGACAGGCGCCGGTAATGGTCGATCAGCAGGCGCTGCGCCACGGTGGTGAGATAGGCGCGCGGTTCGCGCAGGCTGTGCCTTCCCTCGGGCGGCGCCGTCAGCAGGCGGACGAAGGTATCGTGCGCCAGGTCGGCCGCATGGTCGGCGCACTGCAGCTTGGCGCGCAGCCAGCGCATCAGCCAGCCGTGGTGGCTGCTGTAGATGCCTGCTATCGACTCGCTGGACTGCGCAATGTTCACTCGGGACTCCAATGCGCGCAAGGCAAGGCGCGACTAATTGATAATAATTCTCATTATCACAAATCCTGGCCTCCGGCGTCAATGCCGGCGCCTGCCTATCGCTGGAAACCGTTGTTTCAGCGCGGTTACCGGCTGCTAAGTAACCCCCAATAAATTATTGTGATTTCTGACTTCCATAACCGGCGCTCTGCAAGGTGGCCGACGAGGCTTGCTCACTGCTAGCAGTGATCGCACTGCGTCGCAGCGAGCGCCTTGCATAGCATCCGGTTCTGTTTGTCATAAATTCACACTAATTTTCCGAGGATTACATAGCGGTTGAGATACAAGCTCTTCATGACCATGCCGCCGCGCATTTTCTTCGCACCCGGCGCCAGCCCTGCGGGACAGGCACCGAGGAATACGCCCGCCAGTTCCGTGCGTTGCACCTCGGTCTTGCCGTTCAGTTCGATAGTGGTATCGGCGGTCAGGGTATACGCCTTGGCCAGGTCGCCCTTGAAACTGCCCGCCAGCTTGGCGCCAGGACAGCTGGACTGGAAAGTATAGCTGTCGCCCTGGCGGCTTTGCGACGCGATCTGGCATTCCTGCTCGAAATCGCTCCACAAGTCGTCGTCGATCAGGCGGTCGCGTTGCTGATCAACGCAAATTTCCCAGGAAAACGGCGAGGTCGCGGGCGTCACCTTCCACAGCCCCGTGGCACGCTGCAAGCGCTGCGCCGGCTCCGCCGCCGAGGCGGACGCGGCTGCGCACAGGGGAAGGATCATCATCAGGAACAGGGTCGCGCTGCGTTTCATGGGCATTCCATTCGCTAAAAGTTTAAATATAGCAAAGAGGAACGCGCGCAGGCCGCACGCTTAGCCGTGCATCCCGGGCCTGGCGGCCAATACGAAGGGAATGGCAAACGGCCCCAGGAGCACCACCAGGATGGCCCTGACAGCCGTAGTTTTCAAGGAGCGGCGTTTGGCAATGAAGAGGCAAACGAAAGCCGACAGCGACCAGATCAAAGCAGGCAAGTATGCAGTCATCATGCACTCCAGATGCGCCTTGCAAGGCAGGAGAACCATGCTGACACGGAAACGCGGGCATCGCAATGGCAGATTGGGCATCTGCCATTGCGCCTTGCGGCCAGCGGCCTCTTTTTCAGCCGTTCTTAAGGCTGCAGGCAACTGGCGGCGGGCGAGACGGTCAGTGCTGACCGATCTTCATGATCTTCAACGCATTCGTGCCGCCGACCTTGCCCATCGGCTCGCCCCAGGTCAGCACGACGGTGTCGCCCTTGGTCACGACTTTATGTTCCACCAGCAAATCTTCCGCCTGCTGCAAAACCTTGTCGCGGTCCGTGCCGGACGTCAGTTCCAGGGTGCTGACGTTGCGGTACAGGGCCAGCTTGCGGCGCGTGCCCACGCTCGGGGTCAGCGCGACGATGGGAATATCGATGTTGCAACGGCTCATCCACAGGGCTGTGGAGCCCGATTCCGTCAGGGTAGCGATCGCTTTCACGCGCAGGTGGTGGGCCGTAAACAGCGCGCCGTAGGCGATCGACTGGTCGATGCGCGAAAACGTGGCGTTGAGGAAATCGGCATCGAGCTTGCAGGTATCCCACTTTTCCGCGTCCAGGCAGATGGCGGCCATCGCTTCCACCGTTTCGATCGGATAGCGGCCCGACGCCGTTTCCGCCGACGTCATGACGGCATCCGTGCCGTCGAGCACTGCATTGGCCACGTCGGACACTTCCGCGCGCGTCGGCACGGCGTTGACGATCATCGATTCCATCATCTGCGTTGCCGTAATGGCAAGCTTATTCGACGCGCGCGCCATCTTGATCATGCGCTTTTGCAGGGCCGGCACGGCCGCGTTGCCCACTTCCACGGCCAAATCGCCACGGGCCACCATGATGCCGTCGGAAGCATCGAGAATTTCCTGCAGCGCGGGAATGGCTTCCGCCCGTTCGATCTTGGCGATCATCATCGGCTTGTGGTCCCACGCTTCGCCGGCGATATTGGCCAGCTGGCGCGCCATGACCATGTCCGTGGCGTTTTTCGGGAAGGAGACGGCTACGTAATCGGCCTGGAAGCTCATCGCCGTTTTCACGTCTTCCATGTCCTTGGCCGTCAGGGCCGGGGCCGACAAGCCGCCGCCCTGGCGGTTGATGCCCTTGTTGTTCGACAATTCGCCGCCGATTTTCACGGTCGTGTGGATTTCGCTGCCGACGACCTTGTCCACCGTCAGGACGATGAGGCCATCGTTGAGCAGCAGCACGTCGGCAGCGCGCAAGTCGCGCGGCAATTCCTTGTAGTCGAGGCCGCAGCGCTCGATGTTGCCCAGTTCGCCGTTTTCGCCCCATTTCGCGTCGAGGATGAACTTGGCGCCGTTTTCCAGGAAAATCTTGCCTTCTTCAAACTTGCCGACGCGAATTTTCGGGCCTTGCAAGTCGGCCATGATGGCCACTTCGCGGCCGCACAGCGCTGCCGCTTCGCGCACCATGCGGGCGCGGTCGATATGGTCTTGCGCCTTGCCATGCGAGAAGTTCAGGCGCACGACGTCGACGCCGGCCTTGAACATGCGGACCAGGGTATCGATATCGTTCGAAGCGGGGCCAATGGTGGAAACGATCTTGGTGGCGCGTTGCTGTACTTGCATGGTCATGGTGTGCTGCTTTCTATAAAGTTCGTGCTGCTGCAAGGGCCGGCCTTGTGGGCCGGCCGTCCTGGTGCGCTGGATCAGCGCTGGTTCTTCTTACTTGGCCGCCATCAGGGCGACCGTGGTGTCGAGCATGCGGTTCGAGAAACCCCACTCGTTGTCGTACCACGACGACACTTTCACGAGGCGGCCCGACACCTTGGTCAAGGTTGAATCGAAGTTCGACGAGGCCGGGTTGTGGTTGAAGTCGATGGAAACGAGCGGTTCCGTCTGGTAGGTGAGGATGCCTTTCAGCGCGCCTTCCGACGCCGTTTTCAGCAAGGCATTCACCTCTTCCACCGTGGTATCGCGCTTGGCGATAAAGGACAGGTCGACCAAGGAGACGTTGATGGTCGGCACGCGCACGGCGAAACCATCGAGCTTGCCATTGAGTTCCGGCAAGACGAGGCCCACGGCGGCCGCCGCACCCGTCTTGGTGGGGATCATCGAATGCGTGGCCGAACGGGCGCGGCGCAAGTCTTCATGCATCACGTCGGAGAGTACCTGGTCGTTCGTGTAGGCATGCACGGTGGTCATCAGGCCCGATTCGATGCCGATGGCGTCGTTGAGGGGTTTGACCAATGGCGCGAGGCAATTCGTCGTGCACGAAGCATTCGAAATCACTGTGTCCGATGCCTTCAAGACATGCTGGTTGACGCCGAACACGATGGTAGCGTCCACGTCCTTGCCGCCCGGCGCGGAAATGATGACTTTCTTTGCCCCGCCCTTCAGGTGGGCCGAGGCTTTTTCCTTGGTCGTGAAGAAACCCGTGCATTCGAGCACGACGTCGACACCGAGTTCTCCCCATGGAATCAGGGCCGGGTCGCGCTGCGCGAAGACGCGGATGCGGTCGCCGTTGACGAGCATGTTCTCGCCGTCGATGGTGACGACGCCGGGAAACTTGCCGTGCACCGTGTCGTAGCGCGTCAGATGCGCATTCGACTTGGCGTCGCCCAGGTCGTTGATGGCGACGATTTCGATATCCTGCTGCTTGCCGCCTTCATAAAACGCGCGCAAGACGTTGCGGCCGATGCGGCCATAGCCATTGATGGCAACTTTGATGGTCATGCTGTCTCCTTGTTGTTTTCTACTGAGTTCGTAAAGCCAACCCAAGTGCAAAGCTGGGGTCAGACCCGGCGGGGGAATACGCCCCAGTGGGGCGCATTCCGATCACGCAGTGACTGACCCCAAAAATTAACCGCTGTTGCGCAACCCCGCCGCAATGCCATTGATCGACAAATGAATCCCCGTGCGGGCCGCCGCATCCTGTTTACCCTCGCGGAAGCGTTTCAGCAGCTCCACCTGCACGTGGTTGAGCGGGTCGATGTAGGGGAAACGGTTGCGTATCGAGCGCTGCATCAGCGGGTTGGCTTGCTGCAACTCTTCCTGGCCCGTGATCAGCTTCAAGGCATCCAGGGTGGCCGCGTATTCGGTGCGGATGCGTGTAAAGATGGCGTCGCGCAGGGCCTTGTCCTTGACGAGCTCCGCATACTTGCCGGCGATGGCGATGTCGCTCTTGGCCAGCACCATATCCATGTTCGACAGCAGGGACGTGAAGAAGGGCCAATCCGTGTACATGCCGCGCAGCACGTCCGCCCCATCGGCGGGATGGGCGGCCAGGTAGGCTTGCACGGCGGAACCGAAACCGAACCAGCCCGGCAGCATCAAGCGGCATTGCGCCCAGCTCAATACCCAGGGAATGGCGCGCAAATCCTCGATCGAGGTCGACTTCTTGCGCGAAGCGGGACGGCTGCCGATGTTCAGCGCGGCAATTTCCGCGATCACCGTCGATTCCCAGAAGTACTGTTCGAAGCCCTCGGTGCCGTAGACGAGGTCGCGGTAAGCGTTCAGGGCCGTGCCGGACAGCTCTTCCATCGCGGCCAAATGGCCCGCGCCGGCCGAAGCCTTCGGCTGCAGCTGCGCCTGCGGCAGCAGGGTCGACTGGATGGTGGCGGCCACCAGCACTTCCAGGTTGCGGCGCCCTACTTCCGGATTCGCATACTTGGCCGTGATGACTTCGCCCTGCTCCGTCAGGCGGATCTGTCCCTGCACGGCGCCGGCCGGCTGGGCCAGGATGGCTTCGTAGCTGGGTCCGCCGCCGCGGCCCACGGAACCGCCGCGGCCGTGGAACAGGCGCAGCTTGATCTGGTATTGCTTGAACACCGTCACCAGCTCGATCTCGGCCTTGTAGAGTTCCCAGCCGGAGGTCAAGAAGCCTCCGTCCTTGTTGCTGTCGGAATAACCAAGCATGACTTCCTGCTGGTCCGCGCGCGACGCCAGCAAACCCCGGTAGAACGGCAAGCCGAACGCGCGCGCCATGATGGCGGGGCCGGCGCGCAAGTCGTCGATGGTTTCGAACAGGGGAATGATGTTGACGTCCACTTCGCGGCTGTCCTGGCGCAGCAAGCCCACTTCCTTCAGCAGCAAGGCCACTTCCAGCAAGTCCGACACGCTGGCCGCCTTGGAGATGATGCAGTTCGGCACCGATTCCTTGCCGTATTTCACATGCGCTTCGCGCACGGCGCGGAAGATGTCGAGTTCGGACGTCGTTTCTTCCGAGTACTGCGCATACGGCGACGTCAGCAGGCGTGGCGACTCCAGCTCGGCCAGCAGCAAGCTGATGCGCTGCTCCTCATCGAGGTCCAGGTAGACCAGGCCCGGCTGGGCGCCGGCGAACAGTTCGCCCACGACGCGCTCATGCACGTCGGAATTCTGGCGCAAGTCGAGCGGCGCCAGCGAAAAGCCGAACACCTTGACGGCACGGCGCAGCTGGCGCAAGCGACCCCGTGCCAGCGCGCGCAAGCCATTGCTGACGAGCGAATGCTGGACCACGTCCAGGTCGGCCAGCAACTCGGCGGCCGCAGCGTAGGGCTGCACCCCGTCCGCTTGCTTGCCCTTGCCAGACAGCACCACGCGCGTGGCGTCCAGGCGCGCGTGAATGCCATGCAGGGCGCGGCGGTACGGTTCGTCGACCCGGTGCGGCGAGGCATCGGCCGAGCGCTCGGCCAGCGCGCGCAGCGGCTCGCTGCAGGCGTTCAGGATTTGCGCCAGCGACAGTTGCGAAGCGAGCTTGCGCAATTCGCCGAGGTAAAAATCGAGCACCTTGTCGGCCTGCGTCTGCAGGGTGCTGCGCAGGATGTCGGCCGTGACGAAGGGGTTGCCGTCGCGGTCGCCGCCTATCCAGCTGCCCACTTTCATGAAATTGGGCAATTCCGCATCTTCCCAGCGGGCATCGCGCTGGGCCAGCATGGTTTCCAGCGAGGAATACAATTTCGGCAATTCACGCAAAATCGTGTGGTCGTAGAACGACAGGCCGTTGGCTACTTCATCCATGACGGACAGCTTGCTCGTGCGCAACAGACGCGTTTGCCACAGGGTCACAATGCCGCGGCCCAGCGCTTCCTCGTTCTGTTCCGCTTCTTCCGGCGTCATTTGCACGCGGTCGCGCTCGCTCAACAGGCGCGCGATGGCCATCTGGCAATTCTGGATGCTCTTGCGTTGCACTTCCGTCGGATGCGCCGTGAACACGGGGCTGACGAACGCATCTTCAAAGAACGTTTCCAACGCATCGGCCTTGCCCGCGTCAAACACGTTGCCGACGGCATGGCTGAGGCTACCCTGGCGCGGCGGCGACCCGGCGATCAAATGGGCGCGCGTGCGGCGGATGTGATGCTGGTCTTCCGCAATGTTGGCCAACAGCGAGAAATAGCTGAAAGCGCGCGTCAATTGCGTGGTTTCTTCCTGCGACAGCGCTTGCAGCGCATCGGACAGCTGCGCGCGCGCCGCTTCATCATTATCGCGGCGGAAACGGATGGCCAGCTGGCGCACATGTTCGATGCGCTCGAAGGCGGGGTCGCCCAGGTGGTTGCGGATGGCGTCGCCCAGCAGACGGCCCAGCTGGCGGATATCGCTGCTCAGCAGCTCGTCTTTCACTTCATTCATTTGCATGGTATGTATTTCCTGGGGCGGCCACGGCGGCACCGCACAGATTGCGTAGTACGCGCTCCCCGGCCGGGAAACGCCCATCATCCGATTTTTGTAGTAAATTTACCTTATTGCTTCACCATCCTCTTGATTTTCATCAATAAAATCCATGCTCAAAGGGCCGACAAGGGCCTGCAAGCTATTTACCAGGGCAACAATATGAAAATTTACTACGCATTTAAGCGAAAGGCAATCAACTTTTGTCTTTCGAGGATCAAAAGTGACGGCGCAACACACAGGGCCGGCGCTCTCCTGTATGCTGCGGATGAAACAAGGATGTAATCCACATCTTATGAACGATGCCCATGCGACTGACTGCCTACACTGACTACACCCTGCGCACCCTGATGTACCTGGGCGTGCACCGCGACCACCTTGTCACCATCCAGGACATCGCCGACCTGCATGCGATTTCCAAGAATCACCTGATGAAGGTGGTGCACCAGCTGGGCCTGTCGGGCATCGTGGAAACCGTGCGTGGGAGGAATGGCGGCCTGCGCCTGGCGCGCGACCCGGCCGAGATCAATATCGGCACCGTGGTACGCGAAACGGAAAATGACTTTTTTATGGCGGAATGTTTTAACAAGGAAAACAATACCTGCCCGCTGACGCCCGATTGCCTGCTGAAAGCCAAGCTGGGCCAGGCCACGGCCGCCTTCCTGGCCGTGCTCGACACGGTAACCCTGGCATCGATACTCGAAGCGACGCCGGGCGCGCCGGCGCTGGCGGCGGGCGTGATTCCCCTGCACGTGGCAAAGTAAGGCCATACCAATGTTGCGCAACTGCCGCGCCGGGAAGTAGCATGCGAAACGTGGGCTGAAGAAATGGCAGAAAACACTGCCCTGACTGCCGGCTAATTGATGCGGATATACCAATACACAGCGGCATTGCGAGGCCGGGTTTCCGGGCCACCCTTGTTTTCAACGGAAACCGCTGTCGATCCGTTCTCAGACGCTGCCACTACCCTGGCAGCGATCCCCCCATAAGCGGCAGCTTCGATCCTTTCGGCTATCCTGGGAAGAGCGGCAACATGATTATGCGCGGCAAAGGAATCCGGCTGCACGCTACCGGCCATGCGTTCGCCGTCTGGATCATTCCTTGCACCTTCATTTATTCCGCGCAAGAACAAACCACGCAGATCGGGGACCGTGCGCTTTCCGCTGGAAATTTTTTCGTACACCGAACGCGTCACATCCCGCCCATCCGCGAGAACCCACGTGTATTTTTCAGGAACATAGGTGGAATCAAGCCCTGCCTGACGGTAAAACTCGGCAGGCGGCAGCATCGAGCCGATGACCGCGCCTATCGGAATGAGATTATTACCGATAACTTTTTGCGCTGTTTCCGTAGCCACCCTTTGCGTTTGGATGTAACTGCTGCCTAATGATGAAGCCAAGCCGATCAATGCAATCATTATGGAAGGCAACCAGTGAGAAGAATGAGTCCCTGATGCATTCATGACATCCCCTTCCAGACGTACGTCCACACTTTGCGCCAAAGACATAGATAGCCGCTCATGGTCACAGCCTCTTACTTCGCGGGCACCGCTCACCGGAAGTACTCTCTTTATAGGTCAAACAGCCTCAATCCTTACTGACCTTTCTCAATTCATGAGCAAAGCGCCCGACTGCAAGATGCACAGAAATGAATTGCAGGCGCGCAAAACAATCACGCCCGGCGAACCGGGCGTGATTGTTTTCTTCAACAACACTTATTTACATCAATGCGCGCTGGCGCCTGCCGCGCCGATACCCGTTTCCGAGCGCATTTGCTGCGCTTCGTAGCCGGCGCGGTCGATGCGCGCGCGGGGGCTCTTGTCGAGCACCGAGAACAGCCAGATGCCGACGAAGCCGGCCGTCATCGAGAACAGCGCCGGCGAAGCGTACGGGAACAACGCTTCGCCATGACCGAGCACGTCGACCCACACGGACTTCGACACCACCGTCAGGGCGACGGCCGTGATCAAGCCCAGGAAACCGCCGATGGTGGCGCCCCGCGTGGTGCAGTCTTTCCACAGCACCGACATGAACAGCACGGGGAAGTTGGCCGAAGCGGCAATGGCGAAGGCCAGCGAGACCATGAAGGCGATGTTCTGCTTTTCAAAGGCGATGCCCAGCACCACGGCGATGATGCCCAGCACGATCGTCGTCACGCGCGACACTTTCAATTCGTTGGCGCCCGTGGCCTTGCCCTTCTTGATGACGGTGGCATACAGATCGTGCGACACGGCCGACGCTCCCGACAGGGTCAAGCCCGCCACCACGGCCAGGATGGTGGCGAACGCGACCGCCGACATGAAACCGAGGAAGACGTTGCCGCCCACGGCCTTGGCCAGGTGCACGGCCGCCATGTTGTTACCGCCCAGCAATTTGCCGGCCGCATCCTTGAACTCGGGATTGGTGCTGACCAGCACGATGGCGCCAAAGCCGATGATGAAGGTCAGAATGTAGAAATAGGCGATCCAGGTGGTGGCCCAGAACACGGATTTGCGCGCTTCCTTGGCGCTTGGCACCGTGAAGAAACGCATCAGGATGTGCGGCAGGCCGGCCGTGCCGAACATCAGCGCCATGCCGAACGAGATGGCCGAGATCGGGTCCTTGATAAAGGAACCAGGGCCCATGATGGCTTCCTTGGTGGCATGCACGTCCACGGACTTGGCGAACAGCGCTTCCGGGCTGAAGTTGAATTGCGCCAGCACGGCCACGGCCATGAAGGTGGCGCCGCCCAGCAGCATCACGGCCTTGATGATCTGCACCCAGGTGGTGGCCGTCATGCCGCCGAACAGCACGTAGATCATCATCAAGGTACCGACCAGGACGACGGCGATCCAGTATTCGAGGCCGAACAGCAGCTTGATCAGCTGGCCCGCGCCCACCATCTGCGCGATCAGGTAAAAGGCCACGACGACGAGGGTGCCGGAGGCCGAGAAAATGCGGATCGGCGCCTGCTTGAAGCGGTAGGCGGCCACGTCGGCAAAGGTGTAGCGGCCCAGGTTGCGCAGGCGCTCGGCCATCAGAAAGGTGATGACGGGCCAGCCGACGAGAAAGCCGATGGCGTAGATCAGGCCGTCATAGCCGTTCAAAAAGACGGCGGCGGAAATGCCGAGGAACGATGCAGCCGACATATAGTCGCCCGCGATGGCCAGGCCGTTCTGGAAGCCCGTGATGCCGCCGCCGGCCGTGTAGAAATCGGAAGCCGACTTGGTCTTCTTGGCCGCCCACTTTGTGACGAACAGGGTAAAGATGACGAAGACGGCGAACATGATGATGGCCGTCCAGTTGGTGGGCTGCTTGACTGCCTGGCCCAGGTCGGCGCCGGCTGCGAACGCGGCATTGCTGGCCCCCAGCAAGGCCAGCGCGCTCAGGCCGGCCACGCCGCGCAGCGCATGCTTGGCGGCGCTCATGCCTGCACCCGTGCCTGGATGGCGCTGGTCAGGTCGTCGAATTGCTTGTTGGCGCGGCGCACGTAGATGCCCGTGATCACCACGGTAAACACGATGACGAACAGGCCGATCGGCATGCCCCAGGTCATCACGCCCGTGCCCGTTTTAGCAGCAAGAAATTCCTTGTCGAACGCGATGAGCAGGATGTAGCCGTAGTACACCAGCATCATCAGGCCCGTCAGAGCCCAGCCGAAGCGCGAGCGCACCTTGACCAGCTGATGATAATTGGGGTCCGTCTTGAGTTTTTGTACCAGATCGTCATGCATGGTGTTGCCTCCGTTATGTAAAAAACTGCTCTTTTCTTTTCGAGCTTGCATTCACGATACGGCGCGAGGCTTACCCGCCCCTTACGGCGGCGGTTTTTTCTCGCAGGGGCAACACAAGGCAGGAGAAATCAGTTCAAGGCGGCTGCCGGTCCGAAGAATTCATGGTGCGTCTGCCGTTCCGGCACGCCCAGTTCGCGCAGGTATTGCTTGACGGCCCGCATGAACGGCTGCGGCCCCAGGAAGTAGGCGTCGACGTCGCGCGAGGCCGGCAGCCAGCTTTTCAACTGCTCTTTATTCAACAATCCGACGGCATCGGGCGCATCTTGCTCGCCGGCATGTTCCGCGTAGCAGTAATAGCGCCGCAGCTGCGGGTGCTGCGCGGCCAGTTCGTCGATCTGCGCGCCGAATGCATGCACGCCGTGGTGGCGCGCCGCGTGGATGAAATGCACGGGACGCGTGCCGCGCAGGGCCGCCGTCAGCATGGCCAAGGTCGGCGTGATGCCCACGCCGCCGCTGATCAGCACCAGCGGCTTGTCGCTCTCGGTCAGGACGAAGTCGCCCGAGGGCGGCGTCAGCTGCACCGTGTCGCCCGCCTGCACGTGGTCATGGAAGAAATTCGACACCTTGCCGCCCTCTTCGCGCTTGACGCTGATGCGGTAGGTCTGGCCATTGCTGGCGGCGGACAACGAGTACTGGCGGCGCATGGGCACGCCATCGACGTCGACCAGCACGCCGATGTATTGACCCGGCGCAAAGTCGAGCACGGGCTGGCCATTGGCGGGCGCCAGCAGGAAGGACGTAATCTCGCCGCTTTCCACCGTCTTGCTGCGCACGGTAAAGTCGCGCGCGCCGCTCCAGCCGCCCGGCGCGGCCGCTTGCGCCTTGTAGATGCGCCCTTCCTCGCCGGCCAGGATGTCGGCCAGCTGGCCGTAGGCCGCACCCCAGGCGTCGATGACGGCGTCGCTGGCCACCTCTTCGCCCAACACTTCACGGATCGCCTGCAGCAGGCTGGCGCCCACCAGCGGATAGTGCTCGGCGCGGATCTGCAGGGCCACGTGCTTGTTGACGATGGTGGCCACCAGGTCGCCCAGCGCGGCAAGCTGATCGATATGTTTGGCATACATCAGCACGCCATTGGCCAGCGCGCGCTGCTGGTCGCCGCTGTGCTGGTGCGCCTGGTTAAAGTACGGCAGCACTTCGGGATGGTCGCGGAACAGGTTCTTGTAGAAATGACGGGTCAGCGCTTCGCCGCCCTGCTCGAGGATGGGGACGGTGGCCGTGATGATGGCGCGTTGTTCTTGGGTCAGCATGTGGAATTCCTTTAGATAGATGAGCAGGCGGTTTTCAGGCCAGTGATTCGATGGCGGGATAAAGATCGTGGTCTTCGCGGCGCATGCGCTGGAACAGCGCATGCAGCACGGTATTGGCTTCGCTGCGGAAGGCGTCCGGTTCGGCTGCCAGGCGCACGGGCGTATTCCAGCGGCCGGCGAAATCGAGGTAGGCGCCGGCGATGCCGTGCATCTCGTGTTCGTACTGGCGCCCCAGCCGGGCCACCGTGGCCACGCCGGACGCCTGCGCGGCCGGATACAGGTAGCGCTGCTCGACGGCCAGGTGCAGCTTGATCAAGCCGCTCATGGCGACGATCTGTTCGGCGATGGCCTGCGCCTGCGCGGCAACGCCGCCGCGCGCCAGCCGGCGCAAGTCATCGATGGCGGCCAGGATGGCCAGGTGCTGCTGTTTGAATTTGTCGATATTCATGGCGTGATTCTCTTGTTGAGTGTTGCCAGTGTAGCGGAATCCCCATAAACATGCAAATCATATACATCTTTAATGACCCAGGCGAAGACGTCAATGTTTCCGGCAGGAATGTACATCGACATGCGCCACTATGTGCGGCACAGAACACAAGCCATGGCCATGTCTGCCTATAATTTATTCATCACAGCGCGTGCCCGTTTGCGGCCGTGCCGCACCCTCCACTCAGCGAAGGATCAGCATGAACATCAAGACGGGCATGGGCCAGGCGCAACAACTGGCCGGCATCATCAACGAACACCACACGGAACTGCTGGACGGCTGGATGGCCGGCCTGATCGCCCGCCTGGTGCGGCGCGACAAGATCGCCGAAAACGAGCTGCGCCAGCAGGCATCGCAATTCCTGCCGCTGCTGGCGGGCGCGCTGGATAGCGGCGACTCGTTCGACATCGAGGGCGGCGCCTGGGACGACACGCGCCAGCTGCTGGCCGAAATATCGCAGTCGCGCGTGCGCCAGGGCTATTCGCCGATCGACACGGCCAGCTTCATGTTCGCCCTCAAGGAACCGCTGTTCGCCTACCTGCGCAAGGCAATCACGGCGCAGCCGGAGCAGCTGGGCGACGCCATCGTCAGCACCAGCAAATTGTTCGACGAGCTGGGCCTGCTGACCATCGCCGTCTACCAGAAGGCGCGCGAACAGGTGATATTGCGCCAGCAGCAGGAATTGCTGGAGTTATCCACGCCCGTGGTGCAGCTGTGGCAAAACGTGCTGGCCCTGCCCCTGATCGGCACCCTCGACAGCGCCCGCACGCAGGTGGTGATGGAAAGCCTGCTGCAAAAGATCGTCGATACGGGCGCCCTGATCGCCATCATCGACATCACGGGCGTGCCCACCGTCGACACCCTGGTGGCGCAGCACCTGCTGAAGACCATCGCCGCCGCGCGCCTGATGGGCGCCGACTGCATCATCAGCGGCATCCGCCCGCAGATCGCGCAAACCATCGTGCACCTGGGCGTCAACCTGGAAGACGTGATGACCAAGGCCACCCTGGCCGACGCCTTCGTCGTGGCCCTGAAACGCACGGGTTCCAGCATCACCTACCAGCAGCAACAACACTGAGGCGCCTATGGAAAGAATCCCCATTTTACGCATGGGCCGGCTGTTGCTGGTGACGATACAGGTGGACATGCATGACCGCCTGGCGATGACCCTGCAGGACGACCTGACCACCCGCATCGTGACGGACCGCGCCACGGGCGTGCTGATCGACATTTCCGCGCTCGACATCGTCGACTCCTTTATCGGCCGCATGATCAGCAACACGGCGGCGATGGCGAAAATCCTCGACGCGCGCACCGTCGTCGTCGGCATGCAGCCGGCCGTCGCCATCACCCTGGTGGAACTGGGGCTGACCCTGGAAGGCGTGAGCACGGCGCTCAACGTGGAGCTGGGCATCAAGCTGCTGGAACGGGGCGGCGCATGCGCATGACGGGGGCGCCATGCTAGGCGCGCAGGCACAGGAGCGGGCGCAGCCGGGGGCGCAACAGATCCTGCCCCTGCATAACGACGAAGACGTCGTGCGCTTGCGCAAGCAGGTGCGCGACAGCATGGTCGCCATGGGTTTTGGCCTGATCGAACAGACCAAGATCATCACGGCGGCCAGCGAACTGGCGCGCAACACCCTGCGCTACGGCGGCGGCGGCGAGGCGCGCATCGCGCGCGTCAGCGATGGCGCGCGCCAGGGCCTGGAACTGCGCTTCGTCGACGCGGGACCGGGCATTGACGATATTCCCCTGGCGCTGACCGATGGCTATACCAGCGGCGGCGGGCTGGGACTGGGGCTGGGCGGCGCCAAGCGCCTGGCCGACGCATTTCACATCGACACGGCGCCCGGCGCGGGCACCACCGTCACCATCGCGAAATGGAAGCTGTTTTGAACCACCAGGAACCACAGCCTGACATTCTCAGGCAAAGAAGTTTTCCCATCGGCGAACCGAGCGAGATCGCCGCGGCCCGCCGCGCCGGCAACGAGCTGGCGCGCCGCATCGGCTTCGACGACGTGCGCACGGGCCAGCTGGCCATCATCATCAGCGAAGCGGCCACCAATATCGTCAAGCACGCGCAGCGCGGCGAGATCCTGCTGCGCAAGGTGCTGCGCGGCGGCACCAGCGGCATCGAAGTGCTGGCCATCGACAACGGCCCCGGCATGGCCAATGTGCGCCAGCACATGCAGGATGGCCATTCCACCACGGGCACCTACGGCGTGGGGCTGGGCGCGATACGCCGCCTGAGCCAGGAATTCGACCTGTACACGGGGCCCGGCAAGGGCACGGTGCTGATGATGGTGGTATGGGGACCCAACGCCAGCAGCGCCATTCCCGCCCATCCGAACTGGCGCATCGGCGCCGTGTGCCTGCCGCTGGCCTCGGAACAAGTGTGCGGCGACGCGTGGAACGTTGTGTGCGAAGGCCATGAACTGAGCCTGATGGTGGCCGATGGCCTGGGCCACGGCCCGCTGGCGGCGCGCGCGTCGGAACGCGCCAGCGCCCTGCTGGAACACGACACGCCCGGCTTGCCACCCCTGCCCGCCCCCTTCATCGAACTGGCCCACGGCGCGCTGCGCACCACGCGCGGCGCGGCCATGGCGGTGGCGCATATCGACAGCGCGCGCCGCGAATTGCGCTATGCGGGCGTGGGCAACATCGCCGCCTGCGCCTTCGACGCGCAGCAGCGCCGGCATCTGCTGTCGCATAACGGCATCGTCGGCAGCAATCTGCGCAAGGTGCAGGAATTCTGCTATCCGTGGCAGCTGGGCACGACCCTGATCATGCACTCGGACGGCTTGCACACGCGCTGGGACCTGGAACAGTATCCGGGCCTGGCGCAATGCCACCCCAGCCTGATCGCCGCCGTGCTGTACCGCGATTTTTCGCGCGGGCGCGACGACGTCACGGTGGTGGTGCTGCGCGAACATGAGGAACATCAGGCTGTAACGGCAGAAAGGACAGGTGGGGCATGACGCAACGCATATTGACAGCCCATATCGGCAGCGAACTCGATGTGGTGGGGGCGCGCCAGCGCGCGCGGCAGATCGCCGCCCTGTGCGGCTTCGGCGTGCAGGATCAGGTGCGCATCGCCACGGCCGTGTCGGAACTGGCGCGCAACGTCTACAACTACGCGGGCAGCGGCAAGGTGCATTTCGCCATCGATGGCCAGACGGCGCCGCAGGTGCTCAGCATCCGCATCGAGGACCAGGGTCCCGGCATCGCGCAGCTCGACCGGATACTGGCCGGCACCTACCGCTCGCCCACGGGCATGGGCCTGGGCATCCTGGGCGCGCAGCGCCTGATGGACCGCTGCCATATCCACAGCGCGCCCGGCGACGGCACGCAAATCACGCTGCACAAGCTGTTCCCGCGCGACGCGCCCCTGCTCGACGGGCAAAGCATCGGCGCGCTGTCCGGCAGCCTGCAGGCGCTGCCCTCGGATATCACGCTGTCCGAGGTGCAGCAGCAGAACCGCGAACTGCTGAGCACCCTGGCCGAACTGAAGACGCGCCAGGACGATTTGCTGCAGCTGACGCGCGAACTGGAAGACACCAACCGGGGCGTGGTGGCGCTGTTCGCGGAACTCGATGAAAAAGCCGACCACCTGCGCCGCGCCGACCAGATGAAGTCGCGCTTCCTGTCGAACATGAGCCATGAATTCCGCACGCCGCTCAGCTCCATCCGCGCCCTGTCCAAGCTGCTGCTCGACCGCATCGACGGCGAACTGTCGGAGGAACAGGAAAAGCAGGTGCTGTTCATCCTGCAAAGCGCCGTCAGCCTGAGCGACCTGGTAAACGACCTGCTGGACCTGGCCAAGATCGAGGCGGGCAAGGTCGACGTGCACGCCAACAGCTTCCAGGTGGCCGACCTGTTCAGCGCCCTGCGCGGCATGCTGCGCCCGCTGCTGGTGTCCGATACGCTCACGCTCACCTTCATCGACCCCGACCCGGCGCTGCAGATCCATACGGATGAAGGCAAGCTGTCGCAAATCCTGCGCAACTTTATCTCCAACGCCCTCAAGTTCACGGAGGCGGGTGCCATCGTCGTCAGCGCCACGCCCTTGCCGGAGCAGGACGCCATCCGCTTTTCCGTCTCCGACACGGGCCTGGGCATCGATGCCGAAGACGTGCAGCTGATCTTCGAGGAATTCAGCCAGGTGGAAAACCACATGCAGCGCAAGGTCAAGGGCACGGGCCTGGGCCTGCCCCTGTGCCGCAACCTGGCCACCCTGCTCAATGGCACGGTGTCGGTAGACAGCACGCCGGGCCACGGTTCGCTGTTTTCCGTGGTCCTGCCCACCAGCTACCATGCGCCCGAAGGCAGCCTGCCGCCGAGCGCGCCGGCCAACGACAACGGCAACGACCAGCGCATCGGCGTGCTGGTGGTGGAAGACAATCCGCCCGTGCGCCTGCTGTATGAAAAATTCTTGGCCGGCAGCGAATTTCGCGTCGTCCCCGCGCGCAGCGTGCGCGAGGCGCAGGAACGCTGGGAACAGCAGCGCCCCGCCGCCGTCATCCTCGACATCCTGCTGCACGGCGAAACGGCCTGGCACTGGCTGGCCGAGCTGAAAAACGACCCGCTGCGGCGCCAGGTGCCCGTCATCGTCGCCACCGAGATCGATGACGTGCGCAAGGGCCTGGCCCTGGGCGCCGACGCCTATTACGTCAAGCCGCTGTCGCGCCAGCAATTGCTGGCGACCCTGCGCGCGCTGATCGGCAACCAACACCACCGGCAAGAGCCGGTTCCGCCGCAAGGCACAACCACCTGGGACAATGCGCATGCTACCGGATAACAACAGCGATGCTCTGATCCTGAACGTCGATGACAGCGATGGCGCACGCTACGCCAAATCGCGCATCCTCAAACGCGCCGGCTTCAAGGTCATCGAAGCCTCGAACGGCGGCGACGCACTGCTGCGCGCCCGCCAGGACCGCCCTAACCTGATCCTGCTCGACGTCAAGCTGCCCGACATCAACGGCCTGGAAGTGTGCCGCCAACTGAAGGGCGGCGCCGAGACGAACACCATTCTGGTGCTGCAGACGTCGGCCTCGTGCATCGGCACGGCCGACAAGATCCGCGCCCTCGATGGCGGCGCCGACAATTACCTGGTCGAACCGATCGAGGCCGATGAACTGATCGCCAACGTCAAGGCGCTGCTGCGCCTGGGCCGGGTCGAGCGCGCGCTGCGCGACGTGGACCGCCGCAAGGATGAATTCCTGGCCACCCTGGCCCACGAATTGCGCAATCCGCTGGGCCCCATCCGCACGGCGCTGGCCCTGTTGTGCAAGCTCGACCCCGTCGTGCCGGCCGTGCAGGACAATGCGCGCCGCACCATCGGCCGCCATACGGACCACCTGGTGCGCCTGGTGGACGACCTGCTCGACGTGTCGCGCATTTCGCAGGGTAAGATCTCGCTGCAATGGGAAAGCGTGAGCCTGCTCAGCGTCATCCGCAGCGCGCTGGAAACGAGTTCGCACAGCATCGAGGCGCGCGGCCATGCGCTCGACGTGCATCTGCCCAAGGAAGAACTGTGGGTCTGCGGCGACGCCGTGCGCCTGTCGCAGATCGTCGCCAACTTGCTGCTGAACGCGGCCAAGTTCACGGCGCCGGGCGGGCGCATCGCCATTTCCGCCGCGCGCGAAGGCGACAACGTACGCATCCGCCTGAGCGACAACGGCATCGGCATCGCCGCCGCCAGCATCGACAGCATCTTCGGCCTGTTCGAGCAGAGCGGCCATTCACCCGACCGGGTGCAGGACGGCCTGGGCATCGGCCTGTCGCTGGTGCGCAACCTGGTGACCTTGCACGGCGGCCAGGTCAGCGTGCACAGCCCCGGCGTGGGACTGGGCAGCACCTTCGAGGTCATCCTGCCCCTCGACGCCAACGTGCCCGTGGCCGCCGCCGCGCCGGCGCGCGAGGCGGCCAGCGGCGGCAGCCAGCGCATCCTCGTGGTCGACGACAACAGCGATGCGGCCGACACCCTGGCCGAACTGCTGGAGATGTACGGCCACACGGTGCGCACGGCCTACACGGGCGCGCAAGCGACCGAGCGCACCCTGGAATTCAAGCCCGACATCGTCTTTCTCGACATCGGCCTGCCCGACATGAGCGGCTACGACGTGGCCGGCAAGCTGCGCCAGCTGCCGATACCGCAGCAATTCCAGCTCGTGGCGCTGACCGGCTATGGCCAGGAACACGACCGCCAGGCGGCACTGCAGGCCGGGTTCAACGAGCACTTCGCCAAGCCAGTCGATTTCGGCAAGCTGGCCATGCTGGGGCTGCATATCACGCCATGAGCGCAGCATGAGCGGGGGGGGGCGGCTGCCGGTTGCCGAGGCGTCGGCTATAATCGGCGGCCGGCGATGGCGCCGCATCGCATCCGCCGCGCCGGGCACCCCCACCATTGGAACGATCACATGAAAACCCGCACGCCGCTGCTGCGCATCACCATGATACTGGGCGCCCTGCACGCCCTGCTGGGCTGGCTGCTGCTGCCCGCGCTGCCCGTCGGCCTGGCCGGCTGGCTGCTGGGCGGCGTTGTATTGCTGGCCTCGACCATGCTGATGCCGATGACCATCTTCGCCCGCGCCGTCACCAACGATGCGCGCCTGGCCGACCGTTTGAGCTGGGCCGGCTCGCTGTGCATGGGCTTTTTTTCCTCGCTGTTCGTGCTCACCGTGCTGCGCGAACTGCTGATGCTGATCCCCGCCACCCGCCCGCATGCCCAGGCGTCCGCCGTGGCGGCGCTAGCCCTGGCGCTGCTGGCCACCGTCGTCGGTTTCATCAACGCCCGCCGTGTGGCGCGCGTGCGCGAAGTCTCGGTGCCGATTACCGGCTTGCCGGCCGCCCTGCAAGGTTTTAGCATCGTGCAGCTGAGCGACATCCACGTAGGCGCCACCATCAAGCGCGCCTATGTGGACGCCATCGTCGCGCGCGCCAACGGCCTGCAAGCGGACGTCATCGCCATCACGGGCGACGTGGTCGACGGCACGGTGGCGCAACTGGCCAGCCATACGGCGCCGCTGGGCGAGCTTCGGGCGCGCCACGGCGTCTTTCTCGTCACGGGCAACCACGAATACTATTCGGGCGCCGCGCCATGGGTGGCGGAATTTCGCCGCCTGGGCTTGCGCGTGCTGATGAACGAACACACGGTGCTCGAGCACGACGGCGCGCGCCTGGCGCTGGCCGGCGTCACCGATTTCAATGCCGGCGCCTTCGATCCGGATCAACGCAGCGACCCGCAGGGCGCCATCGCCGGCGCACCGGCCGATATCCCCCGCATCCTGCTGGCGCACCAGCCGCGCAGCGCGCCCGAGGCGGAAGCGGCCGGCTACGACCTGCAACTGTCGGGCCACACGCACGGGGGACAATTCTGGCCGTGGAATCTGTTCGTGCCGCTGCAGCAGCCGTACGTGGCGGGCCTGCACCGGCGCGGCCGCCTGTGGATTTATGTCAGCCGCGGCACGGGTTACTGGGGCCCGCCCAAGCGCATCGGCGCGCCGGCGGAGATCACGTTGTTGCGGCTGGTGGCGGCGTAGAACCTAGTCGGCCCAGCTGGCCATCCATGCCTCGAAACGCGCCACCACGGCCGGCGGATTCAAACGCGCCAGCGCGCCTTCCACCGGCTCGCTGTCGCTGACCTCGAACAGCAGCACGGCTTGATCGCGCAGCGCGCCCGTACCAAAACAGCCTTCGGCGTCGAGCTGCGCCAGCGCCGCGATGCAGGCGTCGAACACGCCCGCGCGGAAGGTGGCGAATGCGACGTCGAACGGCAGCGCGCGGTGCGCCTGCAGCAGCAAGCGGTAGGCGCTGTCGAAGTAGGCGCCGCCGCCGTCAAACGCCCATTCGGCCGGGTTCCACAGCATCTCTTCGCCGTATTCCGAGACGGCCAGCGCTTCGCGGCTGTTCGCCATGCAGCCTATCGTCATGGCGCTGTCGTCGCTGACCAGGGCGAAAGCGTCGATGTACTGGTCCGGATGCGCACGGCGCACGCAGTCGAAAGCCAGGCGCGCGGCCTGCGCCACCAGGGTTTGCAGCAGCGCGAAATCGAAGACGGCAGGATCGATGACGCTCGCGCGCGCCAAGCTGTAGCCGTCGGCCAGCGCCGCCTGGCAACGTGCTACGTAGGCGGCGTGCGCCTCGGCATCGCTGGCGTAGTGCGTGCGCGTCTCCGCGCCCCAGGTCATGGCCGCGCCGCTGGCCGTCCAGACGGTCGTACCGAATACGCGCGCTTCCTGGAAGCGGGCCGGCTGATCGCCGTCAAAGGTGTAAAACAGACTGTAGTTATCAGGCATGAGAATTTTTCTTTGTTTAATCGGGCCGCATCTGCGCGGCGAAATCGCGCTGGCGGAACTGCTCCAGCAAGAAATCGACGAAGACGCGCGTCTTTGCGGGCAGCAGCTTCTTGCTCGCATAGTACACGGACAGGGGGCCGGAATCGGCATGCCAGCCGGGCAGCAGGCGGATCAACGCGCCGCTGCGCAAATGGGCCAGCGCGTGCGGCATGGGCAGCAGCGCCACGCCGACACCCTGGATGGCCGCCTGCGCCATCGCTTCCGGATCGTCGAAGATGGCGCGCGGCCGGCATTCGGCCACGCCTTCGCCGCCAGAACCATCGCGCAATATCCAGCTGCGCAATCTGCCGCTGCCGGCCGAGCGGCGCGCCACGCCGTCGAATTGCGCCAGGTCCGAAGGATGGGCGGGCATGCGTTTCCCCCGCATGAAGGCGGGCGACGCCGTGGCGACGACGTGGGCGTGACCCAGTTCGCGCGCCACCACGCCGGGCGTCAGCTCGATGCCGCCGCCGATGGCGACATCGAAACCTTCGCCGATCAAATCCACTTGCCGGTTGTCGAAATGGCAGTCGGGAATGACGCCCGGGTAGCGCGCGATGAAGTCGCCCAGCAAGGGA
Source organism: Janthinobacterium agaricidamnosum (assembly GCF_003667705.1). NCBI lineage: Bacteria > Pseudomonadati > Pseudomonadota > Betaproteobacteria > Burkholderiales > Oxalobacteraceae > Janthinobacterium > Janthinobacterium agaricidamnosum. The sequence goes on from NZ_CP033019.1 coordinate 3,159,888, forward strand.
ACCACATAGCTGCGCCCGAACGACGGCGCCATGCTGATTTTCAGGATGCCGGCCGGCTGGCCGCCCTCTTCGGCCACGCCGGCGATCGCCTCGCGCAAGGTGGACAAGGCGCCGCCAATCTGCTGCAGGAAACGCTCGCCCCCTTCCGTCAGGGTCAGGCGGCGCGTGCTGCGCTGGAACAGGCGCAGTCCCAGGCTCGCTTCCAGCCGCGCCACGTTCTTGCTGACGGCCGCCGGCGTCAGCCCCAAACGGCGCGCGGCCGCCGAAAAGCTGCCCAGCTCGGCGGACAGCACAAACGATTGCAAGTGATTGAGGGCATCCATGCGCCTATTCTACCCGCTCATTTGATCGTTTTAGTTGAAAGTGATTGTAGCGATTCATGGCTAGCGCGGCAGGAATGAAACCTAGATACTGAATTCCTCGACTCCTCACACAGAAAGCCCGTCATGCAAACCCAAAGCAACCATACCCATTCACTGCTGAACAAGATCGCCTTTGTGACGGGCGGCTCGCGCGGCATCGGCGCGGCCATCGTGCGCCGCCTGGCCAGCCAGGGAGCCAATGTCGTCTTCACGTATCAAAGCTCGGCCGCCGAAGCGCAGGCGCTGGCGGCCAAGGTGGAAGCGGCCGGCGGCAAGGCGCTGGGCGTGCAGGCCGATGCGGCCGACGCCGCAGCCCTGACGGCCGCCATCGACCAGGTGGCGGCGCAATTTGGCCGTGTCGATATCCTCGTCAACAACGCGGGCGTATTCCTGCCCGGCGCCATCGATGATTTTTCGCTGGCGGACTTCGACAAGACGATTGCCGTCAACGTGCGCGCCGTGTTCGTGGCCATCAAGGCGGCCGTGGCGCACATGCAGACGGGCGGGCGCATCATCAATATCGGCAGCACGAATGCGCACCGCATGCCGTTCGGCGGCGCGGCCGCCTACGCCATGAGCAAATCGGCGCTGAGCGGCCTGACACAAGGCCTGTCGCGCGACCTGGGACCGCGCGGCATCACCATCAACAACGTGGAACCAGGCCCCGTCGCCACCGACATGAACCCGCCCACGGGCGACTTCGCCGACCTGATGCACGGCCTGATGGCCCTGCCCCGCCACGGCACGGCCGATGAAATCGCCGGCATGGTGGCTTACCTGGCCAGCGACGAAGCGGCGTTCGTCACGGGCGCCGGGCTGAAGATCGACGGGGGTTTTGCCGCCTGATCCAGCCCGAACATCAGCGAACGGTGTGCCGCCACGCCCGCCATGGCGCCGTCGGCCACCGCGAACGCCACGCTGCCGGCCATGCGGCCCGCGTCACCGCAGCAAAAGACGCCGGGCACGCTGCTGGCCTTTTGCTCGTCGGTGCGCACGAACGGACCCATGGCGCCCTCTTCCAGCGCGCAGCCCAGCGTCACAGCCAGGGCACTGGCCAGGCGGGTGCGGGTGGCCACGAACAGGCCGGCCATCGCATGGCGGCTGCCGTCGGCCATGACCACGTCGGCCACGCCGTCGATCCGCGCCACAGGCGTGCGCACCACCGTCACGCCGCGCGCCTCGAGTTGCGCCAGCTGCGCCGCATCGGGTTCGAACGCGCCATTCAGGAAAAAAGTGACCGTGCCCCAGTCGGGCAGCATCAGCGCATGGTGCATCGACAGTGGCCCCGTGGCCAGCACGCCGATGGCGCCATGCTCCAGTTCATAACCGTGGCAATAGGGGCAGTGAAAGACGCTGGCGCCCCAGCGCTCGGACAAGCCATCGACGGGCGGCAGTTCATCGATCACGCCGGTGGCCAGCACCAGGCGGCGGCCGTGAACGACATTGCCGTCCGCCAGGGTCACGTCGAAGCCATCGCCATCGCGGCTGGCTGCCGCCTGCACGGCCGTGCCGTCCAGCCAGGACACGGTGGCATACGCCAGCAGCTGCGCCTTGCCCTCGGCGGCGATGGCGGCCGTCCCGCTGCCGTCCTGGGTCAGGAAGCCGTGGGAATGGCTGGCGTAGCGGTTGCGGCGCTGGCCGCCGTCGATCACCAGCACGCGGCGGCGGGCGCGCGCCAGTTGCGTGGCGGCGGACAGGCCGGCGTAGCTGCCGCCGACGATGATGGCGTCAAAGATGTGCATGGGGTGCTCCTCGGTGGATGGCATATTCTTGGCTGAAACGTTCGGCCAGGTCGGCCAGGGTGACGGCGCCGAAGCGCCGGATCAGCAGCGCCTCGGCTTCATCGAAGGCGCCGGCCAGCGACTGGTTGACCACCTGCTCCACCAGGCAGCCCGGCTGGTCGACGCGGTTGCCCATGGCGAAGATGGTGGGCGAACCGACGGCCACGTAGATGTCTTGCAGGGTCACCCTGTGCAGGTCGCAGACGATGCGCCAGCCGCCGCCATGCCCCTTGCCCGAGGCCACGTAGCCGCGCTCGCGCAAGCCGGCCATCACACGCCGCACCAGCACGGGGTTGGTGTCCAGGCAGCCGGCGAGTTCCTCGGACGTCATCGGGCGTCCCGCGTGGGCCATGTGCAGCAGCACATGGAGGATCGATGATAGTTTGCTGTCGCGTCTCATGTAACTCATGATAGTACATAAGTTCCGCATATGCAAACGAGTTGCAAAAAATCTGCGCAAGAAAAAGGGGTCAGACCCTGTCGGGTCTGACCCCAGCCTTTGCTTCAGGGGGATTTTTTAAGCTGCTGATGTTTCCTTGCGCCGCCGTCCCCGCCACCACAGCAGCAAGGCCAGCAGCACCAGCACGGCGACGATGATGGCGGCGCGGGCCAGGCCGATCAGGTTCGAGGCAGGACCGCCATTGCGCAGGGTCGTCACCTGTTCCGCCGTCACCTTCACGTCAGGATTGCCGTACATCTTTTGCACGTAATTGCCGAGGGTGACGATCTGCTCGTCCGACAGGGTCTGGCGGAAGGCTGGCATCAGGTGTCCCGCAATATGATTACCCTTGCCATCCTGCCGCTCCACCCCATCGAGGATCGCCATCACCAGGTTGTTGCTGTTGCTGCGGCCCGTTACCGAGTTGTGGAACAAGGGCGGCAAGCTGCCGTCGAAACTGCCCTCGCCCTTCGCATGGTGGCAGCTGGCGCACTGCGCATCGTACAGCTGCGCACCCGACATCCTGTTCAGGTTTTGCGGCAGCGCCACGCCGCGGATCGCATTGAGCTCATCGCCCGCCTGGCCCCATTGCGTCACCGGTTTCGTATCCGCCTTGTCGCGGATGGCGGGTACGCTCTTGATGTAGTGCGCGATGGCGCTCAGGTCCGCGTCGCTCAGGTGCTTCAGGCTATGGTCGATGGCTTCGGCCATCGGTCCGGCAGCCTGCCCCCGGTGCGCGGCGCGGCCCGTGCGCAGGTAGTCGACCAGGTCTTGCTGGCTCCAGCTGCCGATGCCGCTGTTGGCGTCCGAGGTGATGTTCGGCGCAAACCAGGTGCCCAGATCAAAGCCCCCCAGCTCCTTCGACAGCTGCTCGGCCATCAGCGCGTTGCGCGGCGTGTGGCAGGTGCTGCAGTGGGCCAGCCCTTGCGCCAGGTAGGCGCCGCGGTTCCACTCCATGCTCTTGGCTGGATCGGCCACGAACGGCTTCTTGTCGAGGAAGAGCCAATTCCAGCCCGCCAGCGACAGGCGGATGTTGAACGGGAACGGCAAGTCCGTCTGTGTTGCCGGCGCCGTGTCCACCGCCGCCACGCCATGCATGAAGTAGGCGTACAGGGCGGCCGTGTCGTCATCCGTCACCCTGGCGTAGGCCGTGTAGGGCATGGCCGGGTACAGGTGCGCGCCGTCGGCCCGCACGCCATGGCGCACGGCGTCGGAAAACTGCTTGAGCGTGTAGTTGCCGATGCCGTGCGTTGTCGACGGCGTGATGTTGGTGGCGACAATGGCCCCCAACGGCGTGGCCAGGGACAGGCCGCCCGCCATCGGCTTGCCGCCCGGGACGCTGTGGCAGGCGATGCAGTCGCCCGCCGTCGCCAGGTAGCGGCCGCGCTCGATGGCCTGCACGTCGGCGCCAGGGGCGTTCGCCGCCAGCACGGGCAAGGCCAGTGCCAGCAAGGCGGCGCCGGCCGCCATTCTGAAGGTCGCCATCATGCTGTTCCTCCCTGTTGTTCGTCGAGGATATGCTTGACGGTGCGCAGTGCCACGGCCAGGCCGTTTTCCGTCGAATTGCAGGTGCCCGACGTGGGCAGCACGCCGGTGCTGCACAGGAACAGGTTGGCGTGATCAAACGTGCGGCCCCACTGGTCGCACACGGCCTTGGCCGGATCGGAACCCATCGACAGGGTGCCGCAGATGTGCTGGTTGTTGGCGAACACGCCTTCCTTGCTGTGGCGCAGATTGGTGCCGCCCATCAGTTTGGCGATCTGCTCGAAATCCTGCTTCGAGCGCTCGTGGCCCCGTTTTGTGTACTCGTCGATCGCAAAATGCGCCTGCGGCTTGGGGATCCCCATGGCATCCTTTTCGCTGCTGAGGGCAATGCGGTTTTCCGGGTTCGGCAGCACTTCCAGCACGTTTTTCAGGCTCATTTCGCGCGCCGAGCGGAAACGCAGCTGCTGTTCGAATTCCGCGCCAAACACGCCCTTGCCGATCAACTCCCTGGTCGCGCCATCCACGCGCGAGATGTTCGTGAAGTCCAGACGGTACGGCGAATGCTGGCTGCGGAAGTCGCCGTCGCGCATGGTGTTGATGGAATTGGGACTTTGCGGGCCCCGGCCCAGCCACAGGTCTTCATCGGCGTCGAAGGTGATCGAGGTGCTCGGGTGGTCCATCAGGTTGCGGCCCACCATGTCGCTGCTGTTCGCCAGGCCGTTCGGGTACTTGTCCGTGGCGGAAACGAGCAGCAAGCGGGGGCTTTCGATGCCGTTGGCCGCCAGAATGAAGGTCCTGGCCGTGACCCGGTGACTTTTTTTATCCACGTCGTAGTACAAGGCCGCCGTGATGCGGCCCTGCGCGTCGTGTTCCAGCTTGTAGACGTTGGCGTTGCAGACGATCTTCACGCCCGCGTCTTCCGCCTGCTGCGCGGCGATGCCGCCGTGGTATTGCGCGTCGATGGGGCAGATCGGCTGGCAGCTGTTGTTGCCGCAGCAGGCCGGGCGGCCATCGTAGCTGACGCTGTTGCGCGCCACCGTGTTGCCGACCACCTTGAACGACGGGTCGAGGCGTTCGCGGATGCGGCGCATGGCGTACGGCTCCGTCACGGGATCCATCGGGAATGGCTGCTTGCGCGGCGAACCCGTATTCTCGGCACCCGAGACGCCCATGATCTCTTCCGCTTCCTGGTAGAACGGCTCCAGGTCTTCGTAGCTGATGGGCCAGTCGACGCCCACGCCATACAAGGTATGGATGCGGAAATCGTTCGGCACGTTGCGCCACGCCTGCGCGGCCCAGTGCCACGAGGTGCCGCCGAACTGGCGGATGTACTCTGCCGGGTACGGGTACGGGCCCGCCTGCACCAGGTAGCCGTTATCCTTCGGCTGGTAGATCGGGTGCGGCGCCGTGGCCACCGACGGATACGGCGACATCCAGTCGCTGCGGCGCGTCGTGTTGCGGAAACGGGCGACGATTTCGCCGCGCGACACGCGCGGGCCCGCTTCCAGGATCAGCACCGAGGCGCCGGCCAGCGCCAGCTTGCGCGCGGCCAGCGAGCCGATGATGCCGGAGCCGATGACGAGGTAATCGGCGGAGAGTTCTTCAGCCATGATGGCTCCTTAAATTGGTTTTCTGGCCCAGCTGCCGTAGGCGCCGTAGGAATACGTGGGGGGCTTGAGCACGTCGGCCACGACGGCCGCGTTCAGCGCCTGCTCGTAGGCGACGCAGACGGCCGCCTCGCCCGTGCCGACGATGCCCAGGTACCAGGCGCTGGCGATCTGGCGCGGCAGGGCCGCCAGCGGCGACAGTGCCGGGTCGAGCGCATCGAGCGCTTCCTGCAGGCCGGCCGCCTGCAAGCCCTGCGCATTGATCAGGGCCAGCAAGGCACGCACATTCGCGGGGAAGGCAGCGTCCTGCGCCACCAACGCGTCATACAGGCGCCGGGCCAGCACGGGATCGAGCACCTGGCGCCCGACCAGCATGGCCGACACGCCCAGGAAGGCGCCCTGCTCCGCACTGGCGACCGGTTCGGCCAGCGCCCAGGGAATCAGCGCCGCGGCCGAAGCCGACAGCAAGCCGGCCAGCACCATGCGGCGGCCGGGATTCAGGGGGCCGCGGCCCTCCTTGTTATGTGTAGCGTCCAATTGAAGCTCCCGTGAGTTCAGCAACCGTTCAGAAAGAATGCTTGAGACCGACCATCACCACCGTCTGGCCGCCGTTCGACGACGGCGTGCCGTTTTGCGAATCGCCGACCGAGGCGACGGCGTCGACGATGGCGCCGTTCTGGCCCAGGGTCTGGCCGCGCGCCAGCTGGCGCGCTTCGATCAGGTAGATCGCCGTGCGCTTGGACAGCGCATAATTCTGTTCGAACGACAGCTGGCGGTAGCGCGCGCGGTCCGACACGCCGTTGGCGCGGCTGGCGAAGGTGTCGCTGTAGCCAGCGCTCAGGAACCACTGCGGCGTCCACTGGTAGCTGGCGATCAGGCCGGCCGTGTTGAAGATGGCCGTGTCGCGGAAGGTGGAATGGCTGCCCGCCTGGTATTGCACGTTGCTGGCGTTGGCGCCCACCATCCACTTGCCCATCGTGTAGCGGGCGCTGGCGGCGATGAATTCGATGCTGTCGGCCGAGGCGTAGCCCTGGTTGATGGCGGAGATGCCGAAGCTGGCCGAGGCCTTGTCGCTCCAGCCGGTGCCGTTCTCGCCATTTTTCAGTTTCAGGTAGCCGAGCGCGAATTCGGCCGGCGAGGTGCTGTACTTGACGGCGGCGCTGAAGCTGCTGCCCGCGGCATTGCCGTCGGCCGCTTCGCCAAAGCCGTATTGCGCGCTCGCTTGCAGGCCGCGCCAGGCGGGCATGCTGTAGGTGACGGAATTGCTGATGCGCACGGTCGTATCGAGGCCGTCGATATCGCCCGGGTGGGCGCCGGTGGCGCCCGTCAAGACGTTGCTCGATGCCAGGGAACCCACGAGCAGATAGTACGGCGTGTACTGGCGCCCGGCCGTCAGGCTGCCGTAGGCGTGCGATTGCAGGCCCACGTAAGCCTGGCGGTTGAACAGGGCGCTGGCCGAACTTTGCGCGCCCGTATCGCTTTCAAAGCCGTTTTCCAGCAGGAACAGCGCCTTCAGGTCGCCGCCCAGGTCTTCCACGCCCTGGAAACCGATCTTGCTGGCGGACAAGTTACCGCTGCGCATGTAGGTGTTCGAATTGCCGCCCTGGTTGCTCGCGTACGCGGTGGCCGCGTCGACCACGCCATAGATGGTGACATTGCTTTGGGCGCAAACGTTTGCGCCGATGAGTGTGGAGACGGCCAGCGCCGCAGCGCGCATGCATGTATGGTTCATTTTTCCCTGACTTTCCTGTTTTATCTGGCGAAATACGGGCGTGGCGCCGCGTTGCCGCCCCATCAACAATGAGGCATCCGCTGTTCTTCTTGATTTAGATCAAGTGCGCCAAATTATACGCTTATTTACTCACATGTAAGTGATTGACTGTAAGGCGTAGTCTTATAGCAAAACTGACAGAGGTGCGGGCACAAGCCCGGCAGGCTGCGGCAATGCACGGAACAGGCATGGGAAAAGCAGCGGCGGCGCGTGTCGAAAAACACGCGCCCGATGATGCTCAGGCAAGGAGAAGTTCGGGGCTCAGCGCAGGATGGCGGGCGCCACCGGCAGGGTTTCGAGGGCAATGAAGGCTTCCAGCGCGCGGCGCATGTCTTCGAATACCTGCTTGCCGTACGCTTCTTCCAGGTGGGCGTATTGCAGGTCGATCAGTTTACCCATCTGCAGCAGCAGGCTGGCGCCCGCTTCCGACAGGTGCACCTTGCGGCGGCGCTGGTCGCCTTCGAACTTGCTGCGCCCGATCAGGCCGATCTCTTCCATGCGCGCCAGGATGCCGCTCATGCTGGGACTGGAAATCTGGCAGATTTCGCACAGCTCGCGCGGTTCCAGGGTGGGGCTTTCGTTCAGCGCGCGCATGATGCGCCACTGCTGCTCCGTCACGCCGAAGTGATTGAGGATGGGGCGGAAATGCTGGAGCAGGCTGTCGCGCGCCTTCAGCAGCAGTTGCGGCATGTTCGGATAACGGATCGGTAGCTGCAAGCGGAACTCCTTGGGTGACCGGCAAATGAGCGTCATTATACGGCCGGCCCAGGGCAAACGGCGGACTGACAACGATGTATTTTTCGCTACGTCCGCCCTGCCCCACGCCCTTCTCCCCGCCCGTCTGCCCGCCCCTCTGCCTCCTCGTGCGCATGCCGCTGCACGGACCACAGCACGCCCGCCGTCAGCAGGAGCACGGCCACCCACTCCAGCGCCCGCGGCATGCGCTGCGCGTAGGCGAAGCCGTACAGCAGCGCGAACAGGGTCTCCGACAGGATCAGCTGGCCCGACAGGGTGACGGGCACCCGGCGCGACGCCAGATTCCACAGGTAGTTGCCGATCACGGAAGCGCCCAGCGCCAGCAGCAGGCACACGAGCCAGAAGCGAGGCCAGTCGCGCGCCGGAGCGCCATCGGCGCCGCCCGCCGGCTGCAGCGCCAGCATCACGGCGCCCACGACCAGCGCGATGACGCCGCTGGCCAGGCCATACAGCATGGCCCACTCCGCGGCGCTGACATGCGCATGGCGCTTGAGGAAACGGGCATTGTCGAGCGCATACCAGGTCCAGCACGCGAGCGCGCCGATGGCGCACAACACGCCGGCCAGCTTGTGCGCCAGGCTGGCGACATCCGCGCCCGCGCCGCCTGCCTGGCTGAAGATATCGACATTGATGCAGGCGATGCCTGCGGCCACCACCAGCAGCGGCAAGGCCAGGCGGCGCAAGGGCGGCGCGCCGTGGTCCTTGTGGCCGAACAGCGTCACGCTCAGGGGCAGCAAACCGATGATCAGCGACGTGGGCGCCACGCCGGCCAGCTTGACGCCATACGCCAGCAGCAGGTAATACACGACATTGCCCGCCAGCGCCTGGCGCAGCATGGCCAGCCAGTCGCCGCGCCGCAGCCGCCGCAGCAGGGGCAGGAGGCGCGGCAGCATCAGGCCGGCCGCCAGCGCGCCGTAACAGATGTAGCGGCCCACCATCAGCTCGGCCGGAGAAAAATCCGGCAGCAAGACGGGCACAATGAAAACGGCGCCCCAGAAGGCGCCGGCCAGCAAACCAGATACGATCCCACGCCACATGCAACCACGCTCACGTCATTATTCAAGGACGCCAGTATAGGGTATGCGGCGCGAGTCGCCCGCCGTCAGCCCTTCGCTTTTCTCTGCTCGGGGATGAAGTGTTCGCGCACGGCCTTGGCCAGCAAGTCCGGCGGCAGCAAGCCCTGTCCCAGCAGGAAGTTGTTGAAGGCCAGGCGGTCGAATCGGTCTCCCAGCGCCAGCTCCGTTTCCGCGCGCAGCTGCAGGATGCGCGTATAGCCGTAGAAATAGCTGCCCGCCTGGCCCGGCATGTTGAAGGTGTAGCGGTCCAGCTCCTGGCGCGCCATCGGTTTCGACAGCATCACTTCGTCGGTCAGGATGCGCCCCGCCTCTTCACGCGTGACTTGTCCCAGGTTCAGCATCGGGTCGAGCATGGCGCGCGCCGCGCGCAGCATGCGGAACTGCAGCGCGATGAACTGGCCCTCGGCCGGCTCGTACGGGATCATCTCCGCTTCCGCGTACAGCGCCCAGCCTTCCACGTTGACGCTGTTGAACGCATACAGGCTGCGCGCCTGCGACACGCCCCGCTCCACCATGGCGCTGAACTGCAGTTCGTGGCCGGGACGGCCCTCGTGCGCGCTCAGGGTCCAGGCCGCGCCCGCGAAGTTGAAATCGTCATACGCCTCGCCCTTGCCGCTGGCGGCCGGATTGCTGACGGGCAGGACGAACTGGCCGTGTTCTCCCGTATTGCCGATCAGCGGAGGCGGACGCATATGCGGCGCCGGCTGGGCCGCCGATTCGGCGCTTGACGCCAGGCGCATGGTCATGGCGCGCGCAGGGATATCGACCACGCGCTGCCGGGCGATGCGTTCCTCGAGCTGGGTATTGACGCCCTTGTAGTGCGCTTCGAGCTGCGCGTTCGGGATCGAATCGCTCTTCAGCGCGCGCAGCACCTGGCGGTAGTCGCTACCGTCGACGCCCTTCAAGGCCAGCCTGGCCGCCACCACGGGCGCCAGCGCCTGCATGGCGGCGCGCGTTTCCAGGTAAGCCACCTGCGCCCGTTCCACCAGCGCGCGCGGCTCGATGTCGATGCCCACCTGCTTCAGGCGAAACGCGTACAGCTCGGGCGCCATGCGGAAATCCGCGCGCGACAAGGGCAGCACCACCTGCTTTTCCCATGCCGCATAGTCGTTCAGCTGCTGCTCCATGGCGGCCAGCGCGGGTTCGGCACCTGCGATCTTCATGTCGGCGAACAGCTTGCGGATGCCGGCGATATACGCGGGCACGTTTTCCAGCGACTGCGCCACCTGCAGGCGCACGGGACCGGCCAGGCCAGGCGTGCCGATTTTCTCCGTGAAGCGCGCCTTCGCCTGCTGCGTGATCGGCGTGCTGCCCGGGAACTGGCCCACATAGCGCTGCAGGCGCTCAAGCGCCTTGGCGCGGCGCGCGGCCGGGCGCTGCTCCTGCAGCAGGCTTTGCATGCTGCCAAAGACCATCTGCGGCACATCGACCCATGGCAAGGTGTATCTGGCTTCCAGCTCGGTGCCGGCGATTTCCTGGTCGACGGCGCCGATCAGAATTTCCAGGTCCTGGCGTATGCGTTCGTCGCGTTCCAGTTCCAGCTTCTGCTGCAACTGCGCGCGCGCCTTCCGCATGGCCGCCACCTGGCGCCCGGTGATGTCCGGCCCCAGGTCGGCGGCCAGGCCGTCGTACTGGGCCAGGCCCCTGTCGGACGCGTCTTCGGGCGAGAACTGCGCCTGCGCCGCCAGCACGATGGCCGCGTTGCGGTTGCTGGCCTCGACCCAGGCGGACGACGCGGAAGCCGCTGCGGAAACGGCGGGGTCGGCCGCCATGGCGGGCATGGCCAGCGCGGCTGCAAGCGCGGCGGCGAGCACGGTCTTGCACAATTGCGGAGTGACGGACATCGGGGGATTCCTTCAAAGGTGAGCGATGAGCGAAGCGGCGAGTATCGGCCAGCCTCGCAGGCCTGTCAATTCACCCCGTTCAGGACGGGCAGGTTCCACGGCGTGACGATCTGGATGGCGGACAGTGACGGCGATTGCGCCAGGGCCGGCAGCGCACCCTGTGCCCGCAGGATTTCCTGGCAGGCGCGGCGCATGTCCTGGCCCAGGTCGTGGTGCAGCACGGCCTGGATGGCGCCCGACTTGAGCAGCGCCACGTTGTCCGCATCGAGGTCGTGGCCGATGAAGACCTGGCAGGGCCGGCCCGCTCGCGCAAAGGCCTGCACGATGGCGGCATTGCCGCCGCCGATCGAATAGACGGCGGCGATGCCCGGATGATCTGCCAGGGCTAGACGCACCAGCGCCCCCGTGGCCCCGTCGATGCCGTGGCCCTCGCTCACTTCGACGATGGATAAATGGCGGTGACGTTCGCGCAGCGCGCGGCGAAAGCCGATCTCGCGCTCTTCCTCGCCATGAAAGCGGTTGCTGCTCAGGGTCACCAGCACCTGCTGTTTTTTCCGGCTACCCAGCCAGTGGCCGACCAGGCAGGCGGCCGTCTCGCCCGCCGCGCGGTTATCCATGCCCACGTAGCTGCGGCGCGCGGAGCCTGGCAAGTCCGTCACCAGGGTCACGACGGGGATGCCGGCCGCCGCCAGCCGGTTCACCGCTTCCGCCACCGCTGGCAAGTCCGGTGCTTTCAGCAGCACGCCGTGGCTGCCGTTCTTGCGGATGCGCTCCAGCAGGTCGACGATGCCGTCCACCTCCAGGGTTTCATGCAGGTGAAAGCGCGAACGCAGCACGGCCGGATGCAGCGACGGCAATTCGGCCTCCAGCGCGGCCCGCACGGCGTCCGTGAAGCGGCGCGGCGCCACCATCAGCACATCGAGCATGAATTTTCTGCCAGACAGGCCCACCTGCGTGCTTTGGCGCGCCAGTTCATCGAGCGCCTGCATCACGCGGCGCACCGTATTGGCGTGCACGCCGCCGCGCTGCTTGATCACGCGGTCGACGGTGGCCACGCTGACGCCGGCCTGCAGCGCCACGACCTTGACGGGGAACGGATGCGTCATGCCATATCCAATTCAGATTGATGGTTTTTTGATGGATTTTTTGATAAAAAATGCGGATTTTCATCCCTATACTGATTCTACAACTTAAACAACGGAGACACCGCATGCCCACCACAGACGCCGCCGCAGCGCCGCCCAGCCCCTTCTGGCTGGCATCAGAAAACTGCGACCTGCAGGATTTCATCGCCACCGTCAGCCTATGCACGGCGCTGGCCGACTATCCCCACGCCGCTGCGGTGAAAGAAAACATTCTCGTCTACGACTGCGACCGGGTGCGCGCGCTGGCCGCCAGTGCGGTGTCGCTGCGCGCGCTGCAGGCCGAATGGGGCCGGGCGCTGATGGATGGTCCGGGCGTCATCGTGCTGCAACGCGCCGTCGCCGACATGGACACGCTGGAACAGGTAAGCGGCGTGTTTCGCGCGCTGATCGCCGAACAGCATGCGAGCGGCCAGGCGGGCGGCGACCATTTTGCCAAGGCTGGCGCGAATGACCGCATCTGGAACGCCCAGCAAAAACTGTGTCTGCGGGCACCCGAGGCATTCGCGCGCTATTACGCCAACCCCGTCTTCGCGTGGATCGCCGAGGCCTGGCTCGGGCCCGCCTACCAGATGACGGCGCAAGTGAATGTCGTCAACCCGGGCGGAGCGGCCCAGGCGCCGCACCGCGACTATCACCTGGGCTTCCAGAGCGCCGCCAGCTGCGCCGCCTACCCCGCGCCCGTGCACCAGATGACGGCCCTCTTGACCTTGCAGGGCGCCGTCGCCCACTGCGACATGCCGCTGGCATCGGGCCCCACCCTGTACCTGCCCGGGTCGCAGCGCTACCGCGCCGGTTTTCTCGCCTGGCAGCAGCGGCCGTTCCGCGACTACTTTGCGCAGCATTGCGTGCAGCTGCCCCTGTCCAAAGGCGACGCCGTGTTCTTCAACCCCGCCCTCTTCCACGCGGCCGGGCATAACCGCTCGTCCGACATCCGCCGCATGGCCAACCTGCTGCAGGTGTCGTCGCCGTTCGGGCGCGCCATGGAAGCGCTGGACCGCCGCGCCATGAGCGCCGCCCTGTATCCGGCCCTGCAGGCGCTGCGCTCCCGGGGCACCCTCGATGACGACGGCGTGCGCCACGCGGTGGCCGCCTGCGCCGAAGGCTATGCATTCCCCAGCAACCTCGACCGCGACCAGCCCATCGCCGGCATGGCGCCGCCCACGCAGCAGCAGCTGATGCACGAAGCGCTGGCGCAGGACTGGCCCGCTGCGCGCTTCCTCGACGCGCTGGACAGCCATGCCTGGCGCCAGCAAGCCTGAATCCCTCACCGCGACACGAACGGAGTACCCGCATATGCAAGACATCAACATCGGCCTGATCGGCGCCGGCTACATGGGCAAAGCCCACACCATCGCCTATAAAACTGTGCGCAGCATTTTTCACACGGCCCTGAACCCCGTGTGCGAATGCATCGGCACCAGCAGCGCAGAAGGCGCCGCCCGCAGCGCGCAGGAACTGGGCTGGAACCGCTCCACGGGCGACTGGCGCGCGCTGGTGGGCGATCCCGCCATCGACGCCGTCATCGTCGCCACGCCGCCGGCCACACACAAGGACATCGTGCTGGCGGCGCTGGCCCTGAGCAAGCCCGTATTCTGCGAAAAACCGCTGGGCATGACGGCCACCGAATCCCTGCAACTGGCGCAGGCGGCGGAAAGCGCGGGCGTGGCCAATATGGTCGGCTATAACTACATCCGCACGCCCGCCAGCCAGCTGGCGCGGCAGATCATCGAATCGGGAGAGATCGGCGAGATCATCCACGTCGCCGCCGAACACGTGGAAGACTACCTGCACGATCCGCGCGCGCCCGCTTCGTGGCGCACGCGCGAGGCGACGGCAACGCGCGCCGGCGCGCTGGCCGACGTGGGCTCGCACCTGCTCAACCTGGCCCTGCGCCTGGGCGGCCCCGTCGACGCGCTGGTGGCCGACATGAATACCGTGCACGCGCAGCGGCAAGGCCGGCACGGCATGGAAGCAGTGGAAAACGACGACCAGGGCAATGTGATGCTGCGCTTTGCCAGCGGCGCGCTCGGCGCCCTCACCTTCAGCCGCGTGGCGGCCGGCCGCAAAATGGGCTACACCTACCGCATCACGGGGACCAAAGGCGCGATCGCCTTCGACCAGGAAGACCAGAATGCACTATGGCTGTACGACGCCGGCCGTCCCGCGCAGCGCCAGGGTTTCCAGCGCCTGCTGATGGGGCCTGCCACCCCGACTACCTGGCGTTCAGCCAGGGCGCGGGGCACGGCACCGGGTACAACGAGCAGATCGTCATCGAAGCGCGCGATTTTCTGCAGGCCATCGCCAGCGGCGCGCCCGTCTGGCCCACCTTCCGCGACGGCTACGAGGTGGACCGGCTGATCGACGCCGCGCTGCGCTCCGCACGGGAGCGCAGCTGGATTTCCGTGCGTTGACAACAGAGACGGTTTAGTAAGCCAGCCCGTAGCCGAACTTGTACAGCGGATGGGCCGTGTCATACGGCACGTCCGATTTCTGCACCTGCACTTCGGCCATCGACGACGGTAGCTCGAACGGCAGCTTGCCCTGCGGCTTGGCCTTGCCCGTCAGGACATCGAACAGCGCGCCGTCGCTCACGCCGAAGTTGGCGACGATGGCGCTGGCCTTGTCCTGCACATTGCCGAGGATGGCCGGACGGTCCAGGTACACGGTGACCACCGTCTTCGGCGCGAATTTCGCCGCGTTCTTGATCGCCTCGTAGTCGGCGTTGCCGTCGACGTAATCGAGGCGGCCCTCGTGCTGCATGCTGCCGAAGATGTAGTTCGGGTGCAGGGTTTCATAGGGCGCGGCCACGCGCAGCAGGGCCACGTCCGCTTCCTGCGGCGTGGCGACCACCGTGTAGCCATACTGCTGCGCCACGGCCGCATCGATGCCGTACAGGTAGACCTTCTTGACGGTGGCGGCCAGCGGCAAGACCTTGTCCTTGTTTTCCAGCAAGACCAGCGAGCGGCGCTGGGCTTCCAGGCCCGCCTCGACAAATTCCGCCTTGCCCACGGTGGCGGCCGCCTTGGCCGCATCGACGAACGGATGCTCGAACAGGCCCTGCTTGAATTTCTGGATCAGGATGCGCCGCGCCGACGCGTCGATGCGCGCTTCCGTCAGCTGGCCCCGCTGCACGGCTTGCGTCAGATATGGCGCTTCCGTCACGCCGCCGAACTGGTCCATCCCCGCCGTCACGGCCTTCACGTAGCGCTCGGCCTTGGTGGCGTCTTCCATGCCCCACGGCGTGCCGAAGCCGATGAAGGAAGGCGCGACGCCAGGCGCCGTGCCGTTGCGGCAGTTGGCGTCGCAGTCGGAGGTGATGCCCCAATCGGACAGGATCACGCCCTCGAAACCGTATTTGCCGCGCAGCAGATCCGTCAGCATGGTCTTGCTGAAGCCGGCCGCCACTTGCTCCAGGGTGATGCCGTCGATGGTGATATTGCCGTCCGGCAGGGCGTAGGTCGGCATGACGGAGGCCGCCTTGGCCGTGAACGCCCCTTCGAACGGCTTGACGTGATAGGCGAAGTTATTGCCAGGGTAGGTCATGTAGCGGCCATAGTAATTGTGGCCGTCGAAGCCCTCTTTCGTGGCGCCATAGCCGACCCAGTGCTTGACGACGGCCACCACGCTGCCGTCATGCAAGCCCGTATTGCCGTCCTGGAAACCTTCGATATAGTGCTGCACCATGCGCTTGGCCAGGTCCGCGTCTTCGCCGAAGGTGCCGTTGATGCGCGACCAGCGCGGCTCGGTGGCCAGGTCCGCCTGCGGCGACAGCGCCTGCGTGATGCCGACGGCCAGGTATTCCTGGCGCGCGATGTCGCCGAAGCGGCGCACCAGCGCATCGTCGCCGATGGCGGCCAGGCCCAGGGTTTCCGGCCACTGCGAGAAACCCTTGGTACCGGCGCTGGCGCCCACCGTGTACTGGAAATGGTGGCGCGGGTCCGTGCTGATCGACACGGGAATGCCATGGCGCGAGGTTTCGCTCAGCGCCTGCACCTTGTTGTACTGGGCCGCCATATTGGCCGTGTCGCCCGCCATGCGGGTGATGAAGGTGTTGACGTATTGCTTGACGATCAGGTCTTGCAGCGCCGTCAAATCGTAGGCGCCGCCCTGGCCGATGCCGGTGGGGTCGGCCACGGTGGGCGCCGTGCCGTGCATCATCAGGCCCGTTTTTTCATCGAGGCTCATGCGCGACAACAGGTCGTCCGCGCGCGCCTCGGCCGGCAGGCGCCAGTCTTCGTACGGGTCGATCTTGCCGTTGCGGTTCATGTCCTTGAAGGTATAGCCGTCGACTTTCAACTGGGTGTAGGTGGTGGTGCCGAACACGGGCTGCGTGTATCCCTCGCTGCCGGTGTGGTTGTTGCCGCAAGCGGCCAGGGCAAGCGTGGCGACGCAGCCGGCGACCACGCGGGCCATCGGTTTCAAAGTGCAATTCATCATTATCTCCAAGACTGTTTTTGTAGGTATCAAGGCACGGCAGCAAGGCCGGCCGAAAACAATATAGCGTGAGAATGCGTGAGTTTCTTGACCGCGCAGCACGCGTTTTATACCCGCGAGAACAATTTTTGGTTAGATGGCACAACAACCAACAATCTCCTACAAAGTGCTAATATTTGTGAAAAATTACTACAACAAGCAGAATAAGCAGGAGGCAGCCTTGCACAAACCCGACACGCGCACGGTTTCGAACCGCATCGCTCAGCAATGCGCGCGCGCCATGCAGGCCGATGGCCACGACCCCGCCGACTTTTTTCGCCAGACGGGCATCACGCCGGCGCAGCTGGACGAGCCGGGCGGCCGCATCAACGCCGAGCGGCACCGGCGCATGACGGCCTACGCCCAGCAGCTGCCGCAGCACCGCGGCCTGCTCGACCTCGACGTGACGCACTGGTTCGCGCATTACTCGGGCATCGCCCACGTCTGCTTCAACCGCCCCACCCTGCGCAGCGCGCTGCACGAGCTGCTGCACTTGCGGGGCCTGATCGGCGAATTCGACTTCATGCTGATGAGCGAGAACGGCACGCGCATCGAGATCGAATACCTGTCCGAATTCTGCCAGCTGGGGGGCGCCATGCAGGCGCTGGCCAATTTCCGCATGCTGTCGCTGGTGGCGCGCGCCTACGACGACGGCACACCCACCGCCTTCCATGCCGGCTTCCAGGGCAAGGCGCCGTGGTTCGCGCCGGCCATTGCCGAATGCTTCGGCGCCGCCGTCACCTTCGGCCAGGCGCGCAATACCCTGACGTTCGACGCGCCGGCGCTGGACCGGCCCTTCGCCCAGTTCAACGCCATGCTGGCGCCGCACGCGCTGCGGCACGCGCAGGGACAGTTGCAGCAGCTGCAGGGGGCGCAGCTGTTTTCCGCCCGCGTGGAGCAGGCGATCATCGATTTGCTGGGCCGGCAAGGCGCCGGGGACGCCGACGGCGCCGCGCTGCTGCCGGCCCTGTGCGACGGTCTGGCGATGAACCGCTGGACCTTGCAGCGCCAGCTGCAGCAGGAACAGACCTCGTTCCGCGCGCTGGAATTGCGCGCGAAAAGCCGCGAATCGCGCCGTTTGCTGTGCGAAACGAGCCTGAGCGTGGCGGAAATCGGCGACCGCCTGGGTTTTTCCTCGCAAAGCGCATTTACCCGCTTCTTCAAGAACCAGTTCGAACTGCCGCCGGCGCGCTACCGGCAGGATGCCGCCGGAGCCTAGAGAAAGAGACAAGCAACAAGAAACAAGAAACAAGCAAACAAGCAAACCGCCAAACCACGAAACGGCCCAAGTCAGAAAGACAGGCTCCCCGGGCCAAGCGGACCTGAAAAATGTCGGGGGCAAGGCGCGGCGACGCAGACAGTACACAAGTACGGCAAGGAAGCCGCAACGCCGCCATCGGCATTTTCTCAGGCTCGCGTCTCCGGCCCGCTATTCAAGCTATACAGCCTGCGGCCGTATCCTGAACCAGATCGCGTACATGGCCGGCAGGAAAACCAAGGTCAGCACCGTGCCGGCAAACGTGCCGCCGATCAGGGTATAGGCCAAGGTGCCCCAGAATACCGAATGGGTCAGCGGAATAAAGGCCAGGATGGCCGCCAGCGCCGTGAGGATCACGGGACGCGCGCGCTGCACGGTCGCTTCGACCACGGCGTCAAACGGCGCCAGGCCGGCCGCCTCGTTCTGGTGGATCTGGCCGATCAGGATCAGGGTATTGCGCATCAGGATGCCCGACAGCGCGATCAGGCCGACCAGCGCATTGATGCCGAACGGCTGCTGGAACAGCAGCAAGGTGGGCACGACGCCGATCAGGCCCAACGGGCTGGTCAGGAACACCATCACCATCGCCGAGATCGAGCGCACCTGCAGGATGATCATCAGCAGGGTCAGCGCCAGCATAATGGGGAACAGCGGCAGCATCGCTTGCGTTGCCTTCGCCGATTCCTCGATGGAGCCGGCCTGCTCGATGCGATAGCCGGCCGGCAGCTTGTCGATGACGGCTTGCAGCTGCGCCGTGATGGCGCCCGAGACGTCGGGCGGCTGCATGCCGTCGGCGATGTCGCCGCGCACGGTAATCGTCGGCTGGCGGTCGCGCCGGCGCATCACGGGTTCTTCCGAGCGCACCTCGACGCTGCCCACCTGCGACAGCGCGATGCGTTCGCCATTCGCGCCGGCCAGGGTCAGGTCGGCGATGCGCGCCGGGTCCAGCCGCACGTCGCCTGCCGCGCGCGCCACCACCTGCA